>CAZSYL010000123.1:0-1942 GCA_964610745.1 uncultured Acidimicrobiales bacterium | reverse complement strand
CACACAACGCGCGAGGTTTGAGAGCAGCTGTGGTCACTCTGGCCGACGTCCCGGCAAGCCCGGTAGGTTCGCTGGATGGTTCCAAAAAGAAAAAGTGAAAGGTTGGGAACGTTCGCGACATGTACGACGTGTGACCACTGTGTATTCAAACGCCGATGACGGGAACGGCGGCTCTGGAAGCGAACCCTCGCACGACGTCCAACCGGCCCCATCAACCAGGAACCTACAGAGCGAAGAAACCTCCGACCATGCCTGGGAACGGCATCGGTTTCGCCTGCTCTATGAGGCAAACCACGACGACCTGTGGCGCTATTGCCTGCGACGCGCAAACAGCACCGCCGATGCCGAAGAAGTACTCGCCGAAACCCTGCTGATCGCCTGGCGGCGACTAGATGCCGTTCCAAACGGAGACGATGCCCGGCCATGGCTCTTCGGCGTTGCACGCAATCAGCTGCGCAACGGCTGGCGCAAAAACAAACGAACTACGGAACTCGGCAAGCGGCTCATCGCTGCTCACACCGAGAACCACGCGCCCGACCCGGCCGACGCGATTGTCGACACACCGTCGGACCTGCTCACTTCGTTATCGACCCTCCGAGAAAAGGACCAAGAGATCCTTCGCCTCGTGGCCTGGGAAGAACTCTCCCACGCCCAAATCGCGATCGTCCTGGGGTGCAGTGAAAACGCCGTCGCTATTCGCGTACACCGAGCCCGCAACCGCCTCGAGAAGGCCATCGCAAAGCGGGATCGATCAGCGGAAAATCGATCGAATCGAGAAATTGTGAAAGCTCCGGAGACCTCCACGCATGTAGGGGACACAAGCTCAACCACACGAAAGGAAGCCTGAGATGAACTCAGCAGAGAACGACGATCTGTTGGAGCAACTTCGAACGGCTAACCCGTTCGCGGATGAGGGCACAACCCCCAACACGACGATGCGCAAGAGCGCACGTTTCGAGGAGATCACCATGCAGACCCAAGTCCCAACCACAGCGCCTCGGCGCACCACAACGACCAACACTTCGTGGTGGCGTCAGCCGAGGCTTGCGACACCACTGGCGGTGTTCGCTGTCTTGGCGTTGCTCGGTGGGGGATTGCTCCTCAATGTCGCAACCGCTCCATCGGCGCTCGCTCTGGTCAACGACGCAGCGCAAACCTCGGCTGGCTTTGACTCGGGCCGGGTCGAAATCCAGATCGAACTCCGAGAGTTGCCCGACCAAGAATCGGGGTCGGTCTCGATCGATCACCGCTACGAGGGTGGCAACTATTCGACCGCCTTCGTGAGCAACCTGGAAAGCGATGCCTCAGGCGGGCTTGAGCAGGTCGTCATCAAGGTGGGCGATGTGTTGTACAGCCAGATTGGCAACGACGCGGAGTTCACGCAGACGACGATCTCTGACGAGCAAGGTCCGTTCGCTGAGAGTTCGACCTTCGGTATCGACCCCGAAACGATCACACCCGAATCTGTGATCCCGTTGATCGAACAGTCGAGCGATTTTGCTGAAGTCGAGTCGAACGGCGACTCGACGGTGCTCCGAGGCTCCGTCCCGGTATCGGTGTTGCAAGACCTTGACGTTTCGGACCTGCCTCCGGGTCTCGGGCTCTTCACCGGCGAGAACACCGAGGATCTACCGGACACACTCGGCATCACCGCAACCGTGGCCGACGACCGACTCCTGTCGATCGCTATCGACGTCATTGGTGACACCCCGGTTGGGTTCACCGATGCCACAGTGACCACGGTATTCAGCGAGTTCGGCGAACCGCAGATGATCGAGAGTCCCGGCGGTAGTGCGGTGAGCGACGAGCCAGTCTCCGATGTGGCAGCCGAACTTCAAGAGGCACTTGGGGCCATCGATGAAGTCGAGTCACGACGCCCGGGGCTGTGTGCTGAGGTTTGGGCCGAGAATGCAGGTAGCGAAGATATCGAGCTTCTGGCGAA
>CAZSYL010000122.1:0-2429 GCA_964610745.1 uncultured Acidimicrobiales bacterium | reverse complement strand
GGGCCGGTTTCGGCCGGCTTGGACAGAACCCCGCCTATAGGCCGACTCACCGTCTCAATCCTCCGGAGATCGCTAACGGGCATATGAGCGTCCCATCCGACAGAACACCCCGTGAAGCGAAACGGCATCAATCCTGACAAACCCTCCGGGCTATGATTGCGCCATGGCCACCGTTGACGAAGCTGCGGAGCCTTTGCTTCACCTGCTGAGAAGCTCCGCGACTGCGAGCGATAGAGCCGTGTACGTCGCCCTCGACGGTCGTAGTGGAGCGGGCAAGAGCACGCTGGCCGAGTATGTGAGAACAGCGCTTGGCGACGATGGGCTGCGGGTCGCGGTGATCGAGGGCGATCAGTTTTACGCCGGTGGCAGCGGGGAGACTTGGGACGGGCGCAGCGCCGAGGACAAGGTGGCAATGGCGATGGACTGGCGACGTCAACACGCCCTCCTGTCGAACCTGAGGGAAAGCGGTCATGCTTCGTGGCGCTCATTTGCATGGGACGCTCCCGATTGGGATGCGCACCCGCCTCCGCTCGAAGCTGATTCGCAGTCACTGTCCATTTCATCGACCGACGTGGTGCTACTCGAGGGGGCCTACAGCGCACGACCTGAGCTACACGAGTTGCTCGACGTGTTGGTTCTGCTGGATCCACCGAGTTCGGTGCGTCGCCAGCAGCTCCTCGGCCGTGAGGGTGATTTGTACCGAGACGAATGGGAAGCTCGATGGTCAGAAGCTGAAGACCTCTACTTCGGTGAGGTCATGGCGCCGCACCGATTTGATCTCGTCATCGACTGAGGGCCGATTCCACGAGCGCCCTGCGGTCACCGATGGCTGGTTGTAGCGTCTGGTCATGCGTGAAGTGCTGCGGTCGGGAATTGACTACCTCAACACGATGACGACGCTCCTGCAGCGGATGCACAACGCTCACCCGTCGACGGGCCTGTACCAAGCGGCCGAGCTCCACTTCTGGTGGGCGCGACCCCGATCGACAGACGAGCTTCCACAAATCTTCTGGCTCGACGATGACGACCTGCCAGTCGCCGGGGCTGCCACGATCGACTTCGGCGGCGGCACTACTTCGCTCCTCTACAGCGAACCGACTTCTGTCTTTGCATTCATGCCCGATACGTCTCCCGACTTCATGTCACGAGCCGTCGCTCGAGCTCTCGAGCACCTCGGCGAACATGGCATTTCGAGCATGGAAGCCGAGAGTGATCCGAGCGACGAAACGTTGCGCCCTGTCCTGTTCGATCACGCGTTCGCCCTCAAAGAAGAGGGCGTGATGGCACAAGCATGGCTGTCCGCGGATGATCGTCCGACGATCAGCGAACTCGGCGATGGGTATCGTCTCCTCAACCGTGGCGAGATGCTCAACCGCCCGCATCACCTGACGCGGCCCGGTGGCCCCGACCCTGAAGCTCGACTTCGCCAAGGTTCGCTCTACCGGCAAGACCTCGACCTCGTCGTGGTGGATGATTCCGATGAGGTTGCAGCATGCGGGTTGTTCTGGAATGACCCTGCCACCGGTGTTGGTGTTGTCGAGCCGATGCGCACCATGGACGATCACCAGCAGCGAGGCTTAGCTCGCCACATTCTCACCTCCGGAATCGAGCTCCTAGCCCGAGCTGGGGCAACACGGATCTCGCTTGGGTACGACCCTGGCAATCTTGCAGCGGGGCATCTCTACCGGAGCACAGGCTTCGAACCGCACCGCACGAACGACCTGCTTCGAAGGTGACTCAGTCTCTAGCTATCCGTTAGACGTCGACGCGGCCGCCGCTGCGCCAATACTCGCCAGCGTCTCGATCAAGGAACCCCTCATCGATGAGGTAACGACGCAGTGTTGCGTAGTCTTCGTGAAATGCATGGAGCAGTTCGTTGACGGCGTCCTCGTCATAGCGCTTGCCCACGTCGAGCTCGAGCGCCAGACGTTCGAGGATGATCATGCGCTTTGCTCGGCTCGCTGGGATCTCGACGAGTACCCGACCTTCGAAGAATCGACTCAGAACTTCGCGCTCTTCATCGCGCATTCCAAAGCCGATGTACGGGTCCATCGGTAGCGCAGCTTCTGCGGCGGAGGCTGCCAACGAACGCAGGTTGGCAGCAGGGATAATCCAGCCATCATCAGTCGATTCGACGAGCTTTGCTTGCTGGAGGACGACAAGCGCTTCGAGGACTTCACGCTTGGGCAAACCGAGCTCTGTTTGCAGATGTTCGGTGCTCAACGGACGACCGCTCACGAGCCCGGCGACGCGCAGGCGGGTCGGGTCGAGAAGAGCGGGTAGCACTGAAGCGTCGGCCATGCCCGCAGGTTAATAACGCGAGCCTCGCTTTTGAGGTCAGGCCCCAAGAGCGAAGGTTGGGCGCTCGTCTGAGGGTCCCCCGTCCCGGAAAGCGAGCAGCGTCACCAGAACGAACAAGGCCACCTATT
>CAZSYL010000121.1:0-2483 GCA_964610745.1 uncultured Acidimicrobiales bacterium | reverse complement strand
GGTACGTAGATGTTCCGCTTGCCCGTGAGATAGTCGGGAGGTGCGGGGATGTCCCATCCAATCAGCGCGTTGGTGAGCGGGTTCCACGACATCAGCTCTGGGAATTGCTGGCCAGTGAGCTGACCCGCCGCGGCTTCAAGTGCGCCGTTAACCGCGAAGAATTCGTCTTCGGTCCATCCCTGCGATTGGGCTAGTCGAAGGTTCACTCGAATGTGATCGCTGAGCAGCCAAGCCAGACGAGCATCGCCGGAGGCGCCGATGGTTGTGATGGCTTCGAGCGCGTCGGGGGTCAACCGCGACGTGAGAGGCCGGCCGTACACCAGGGCGACCGCAGCTGCGGCTTCCGCACTGAGTGCGCCTTCGGGAAAGTCGGGCGCTGGCCCAAAGTCGATCTCTTGGCCTCGAGGAATGGTCGCCGGGTCGACGACTGCGAGAGGTCCGTCGCCGAGACCGCTGGTATCGATCGCGTCACTAGATGTGGGGCTATCAGCGGTCGATGCGGTGCTTGATGATGCGGTGCTTGATTCTGCGTCTGACGAACACGCGGCGACGACCAATGCCGCGCCAGCGAGCCCGGTTGAACGGGTGATCATCTTCCGTCGCGACATCCGTTGGAGGAAGTTCACATGAGGCCTTTCTGAGGAAGTGCTATGACAGCGAAAACGACGCCTATCCCATTGGAATTCCGAGCGTCTCAAGTGTTCATTTCTCGTCGGAGGTCGCCGCGTAGGCGTCGCGTCAGACAGTCGAGCCGCAACCGCTACTTGCGACGCGATTTCTGCCGATTGGAGACACATGAGTCGGGCGATGACGTATCGAATTCTTGCGGCTGCGGCTGTTCTCGTTCTCGCTAGCTGCTCGCAGTCGCCCCAGCAGATTGCGGCGATAAGACAGGAGCGCGCTGAACTCGCCTCTCAGTTGAACGCCCAAGTTGATGCCCCACAAGTCACCGAATGGTCGAATGCGAATCTGCCGGTGCCCTTCTCTCCGCTCACTAGCGCTGGCGGAAACGTCCTGTACCGAACGGTCGAGGATCAGACGCTCTACTTGGTCGCCGTTGCCGCGAGCTCCGGAAGGGAGCTTTGGCGTCATGAGATTGATCCCGTCGGACAGCTCCGCGGGACTTCACCACCCCCGCTCGCCATCGCTGAACTTGCGATCGTGGTCGAGACGGAGTCCAGCCGCTTCTTCGACAAGCTCACCGCATTCGATGCGTCGACCGGCGAAGAACTCTGGTCGGAAACCGTCGAGTTCAATGCTGTTCCTGCTTTCCGTTGCGGGGACGACGTGTGCACGCGATTCGAGACCACGTTGACCCGATTCGAAGCCGTCACAGGTATGTCAACGGTCGTCGACGATGTCTCGCCGCTCAACACCATCTTCGTCACCACCGAGACGTACGCGTTTGGGGCGAGTCCGCGAACAGACGATGCAGCCACCGAGTGGCTCGGCCTCCACCATGTCGAAACGGGCGAGGAGTTCTGGAGGGTATCCATGCTCGAGCTCGGTGCCCGCTCAGGTATAGGCGCTCACCCGAACTTTGGGTGGGGCGCCTCGATCTTCCAAGAAGAAGGCGTTATCGCGCTATTCGTGGGCAGCGACGACCCGAACTACGCAGGCGCGTACATGGGCATCGATATCACCACAGGCCGGATTCTCTGGACGCTGATCGACGAACAGGGATGCATCTTCAGCGATTACGGTCCCGATGACATCGTCGTGTGCACCGCTGACGAGAGCTCTCAGAACATCTCCAGAATCGACGTCACGACCGGTACCCCAGCGTGGACTCGCAGGACGGGTGACGTAGACGACTTCGTCTGGGCTAACGCGCTAGGCAAGTTCGTCGTTATTGACGGGCCTGATGGCTATGTTGCGCTGGACATCGAAACCGGAGAGGACGTACCAGCGAGCGACCTTCAGCTCTGCGGCTTTGCGCAACCTTGGCAAGGCATCGAGGTCTTCTGGGCAGACGAGCCGGTCACCTACCGAGCCGCATCCCACCCAGCTCTGTGCGACTCCGAGCTCGGAGCCGTTACAGCTGCCAAGGCGGTCGCAGCTGATGACGGTCTGGCGAACGCAGCGTTGTTGAACCTCGGCAACGGATGGTCGGTCGCCGTCGACATCGACGGATCACTGTCGGGCACCTACACCGGTTGATCGCCCGCGAGACTCACACGTTGGCTAGTGCTTCTCTGTGGTGGCGGGCTCGGTGACAGGGGGCGCAGCGGGGTTCGAGTTCGGTGGTGACGGTGTGCTTTGTTTGCTGGTACGGAGGGTTGTGGTCGAGTTCGAGCAGGTCTGGGCTCTGGCAATCAACACACTCATGGTTGTGGGCCTCGAGAACAACACGTTTCTGGCGTGTCGTGGGGTGACGACGACGATTAGACGCATCGATCGGCCGGCCGTCGATGTCGTGCAGCAACAACCGAACAAAAGACTCACCGAGACGCTGACACACCGCATTGTCGGTGACCGGTGTG
>CAZSYL010000120.1:0-3024 GCA_964610745.1 uncultured Acidimicrobiales bacterium | reverse complement strand
AGAGCCGAAACGATCGCCACCCGCATCCTCGAACGCGGAACCGAATGAACTACGCCATTAAATCTGGGGGCCCCACGCGCCGATGTCTCAGAGATGAGCGGGAACACAGACGATCACATCGTTGGGCACATCACTGCAGCAGCGTCATCTGACGAGCGTCCTGGATTCGAGAGAAACCACATCCTGCTTCGGTTTGCCCTAGGTGTCATCGCGGCCGCGTTTGTCCTCGCGGCGTGCGGAAGCGCAGATCTCCAAACACAAGATGACGAAGACTTTGCCCAAGACATCGTAGAGACGACGACTACCACGATGCCTGACAGTCTCTCTTTCAGCGACCAAGAAACGGCAGACGATTCATCATCAGCCACCGACGATGAGAACAGCGACGAAGACAACGACTCCGACGATCGAGAAAGCCAAGCCACCACCACTTCGAACGTCCCAGAAGAATCAACCACGACAACCGGGGTCGCCGAAAGCACAACAACTTCCAACGCTCCTCAAACCATCACAGCTCCTCCAACAGTGCCGCCCACGACAGCACCTCGCTCGACAGTCCCTTCCACTACGGCTGCTCCACCGACGACGGCGAGCACACCGGCTCCCACCCCTGGCGCCGATCGCGTGATCGGTAACGGAAGCCCGGCCAGCTGTACCGGCGCGGCCGTTGTCGCAGCGGTGGCGGCGGGAGGAGTGATCACCTTTGACTGCGGCCCGAACCCGATCACCATCCCAATGACACAAACCGCGAAGGTCATCAACTCGAATGGCCCCGAGATCGTCATCGACGGTGGAGGCCTCGTCACGCTCGACGGGCAGAACAGTACACGCATCCTCTACATGAACACCTGCGATCAGGCCCAAGTGTGGACCACCCCTCATTGCGACAATCAGGACCATCCACGTCTCACTGTTCAGAACATGACCTTCATCAACGGAAACGCGACGGGCCAGCATGAAGACGGAGGAGGCGGCGGAGCCATCTTCTCTCGCGGCGGTCGGCTGACGGTCACCAATTCGACCTTTGACAACAACCGGTGCGACAGCACCGGGCCCGATGTTGGTGGAGCCGCACTTCGAGTCTTTGACCAGTTCAACGATCAACCCGTCGAAATCAGGGGCTCGACCTTCCGCAACGGCGTGTGCTCGAACGGCGGTGCCATCAGCAGTATCGGGGTTTCCTGGCTCATCCTCGATTCGGTCTTCACTGGTAATCGAGCGATTGGCAACGGCGCCAACCCTGCCCAAGCTGGAACCCCAGGTGGTGGCAGTGGCGGCGCCATTTACCTCGATGGCAACTTCTTCACGCTCGTGCTGAGAAACACTCAGATAATCAGCAACACGGCAAACGAGGGTGGTGGCGCCATCTTCTTTGTGAGCAACAACCGCACCGGAACGCTCGATATGAACGGCTCGACACTTAGCAACAACCCAAGCAATGGATTTGAGACACAAGGCCTTCCCGGCATCTTCTACCTCGGCAACGGAAACCCGTCGCTAGGTAACTCGACGCTTGAATAAGAATGTCTGCAGCCCCATTCCTGCCCGACCGTCTGGGGAGTGAGACCCGTAGGACCAATACCCGCTCGGCCCATAAGATTGATGGAAGCGACTCGAGCAGGGTCGTGTTGTCCAACTGAGAGCAGGCGGTGCGCGTGAAACAGAAGACGGTCCGAAGCGTGGTTGGTCTGCTCATGATCGCGCTGATCGCTGCAAGCTGTTCGAGCTCGCAAAACACCGCAGAAACCGGTGACGCATCCACGTCAACCGATACTCGCGAGACAACCACCGATCCAGAGACTTCAGCCCTTTCGTGCACGCTGAATGGAGAGGTCTTCCAGCTGACCTTTGGCGAGAACGAGAGGTACCAAGATGAGGAAGCAGCAGCTGATGCCTGCGCAAGACTCTCGGTCACGACAACGACCACGACCGCCGCGCCTGGCGTGCCGCTCGAAACCACTTCCACGATTCCCGCCGGCAGCCTCGTAAGCCTCTTCGATGAGGTCGAGAGCGGCGTGCTTCGCGTCTTGTCGACAACGTGCGAGTCCGGAGGAACGGGCACGGGCTTCCTCATCTCCGACCGACACATCGCCACGGCTGCTCATGTGGTTGCAGGTTCGCAATCGGTCGAGATCGAGATCGACGGCATCGAGGTTCCCGCGAGCATCGTCGGCATCGATCAAACGACCGATCTCGCTCTCCTCGAAGTTCAAAACTCCGTCGACGGCCACATCTTCGATCTTGCAGATGCGGACCGGCCAGCCATTGGCTCACAACTCATCGCGATTGGATTCCCCGGCGTTGGTCGTGGCGCAAAGACCATCGTGAGCGGGCTGGTCAGTGGTTACACGACCGACGGACTCCTCCCGATCGAACTGGTACAGACCGACACTCAGATCACGAGTGGCAACAGCGGTGGGCCGCTGCTCACTCCCGACGGTGAGGTCGTGGCCATGGCCCAACTATGGGAATCGGCGTTCGTCGGAACCGGGGCCGGCTTCGGCGCAACCATGGAGGCTGCCGAACCAACACTCACCGGATGGATACAGAAACCAGCTTCGGTTCCATTGGCCGAATGTGCAATCGATACACCAACCGCCGACACCATCGAACTCGTGGGCATAGTCGAGGTTCGGACCGAAGATCCTGGAGCGACCGAGATCGCCGAATTCATGTCTACATACATGGCAGCAATCAACGATGGTGACCCAGAAACGGCATGGGGTCTGCTCGCTCCAAACCTGCAGGAGAACTTTCCACTCGAGGACTTCGCTCGAGATACCTCAACCAGCTTCAACTTCGGAGTCGGCTTGTGGGAGGTCAGCCAAGCGAACGATTCGGTCACGGTTGGCACGGTGACCTTTACCAGTGTGCAGGATGCCGAGTTTGGTCCCGATGGACAGGACTGCAGCTTCTGGACACTCGAGTACACGATTCAGCTCGACACCAACGGTGACCTCTCAGCCATCAGCGGCGCAGCCAACCTCGGCGACTCTCCCGAACCCTGTTTCTCACCTGGATAGA
>CAZSYL010000119.1:0-3045 GCA_964610745.1 uncultured Acidimicrobiales bacterium | reverse complement strand
CGACGTGGAGAAATCCGGTTGGAGCGGGTGCGAAACGAACTCGTGTAGTCACGGCTCGAAGGCTACCGAAGAAACGCAGATCCACGAGCCACGGCGAAGACTCAACTCATCGCAAAGACTTCACCACGCGGTTTGAACGGCAGGCGTGCACCCGCTGGAACCAGGTAGGCGTGAGGGCGACTTCCTCCGAATCGAAGTACGTCGATCAGGCCATCGGTGATGACCAGGATCGGACCGGCGTCAGGAAAGTCGCTCGTCTTCTCGAGGAAGTTCACCGCGGGCTGCAAAATCGTGCCGCCCCGGCCTACGACCCGAGCCCGGTCGCCAATGTCGGCCGGACTCACGTATCCGTGGTCGTGATAGCTCGCGTCGCACGAGATCAGCCGTACCGCCTCAACATCTCGGGACGCCGCATAGGACGCAATGGCGCCGAGCCCTTTGCCCAGCAGTTCTCTATCCATGGAGCCTGAGGTATCGAGTACGACAGCGAACGTACGTCCCTGGTGGAGTTCCTCGGGGAGGTACCAGGCCGGTCTCGGAATATCGGGGGTTGCGGACTGGCGCCGGTTCGCACGCGAGTAGGTCCGACGTCTCTCGATGGGTCTGAAGTATTCGTCGAACCAGTCGGCCAGCTGGACGTCCCATGGGATCGGTGGCTGTTTGAGCGCTCGAATGTCCTCGACCAATCCGGCGGGTAAGAACCCGCGGTCTTGGCGTGTATGCAGTTCGAGCCCGCGCTGGAGCGCATCACGGTAGAAGTCGTCCAATGCAACACCCGCATGACTTCGCCACCATGCCGGGGAGCGTTCACTGAAGATATCTCCCTTGTCGCGCCCGGCGAACGTGGCCAATCGCCCGGTCCGACGAATCGACTTGAGGTCGGCGACGATCTGGTCGTAGATCTCTTCGGCCGACATCCCGGCGAGCGATTGGTCGATCATGACGCCGTCGGGCGGTGATCCAACACCCATCTCGACCAGCCATAGGTTAATCACGTAGTCACACGCGATGTTCCACAAAAAGCTATCTCGGCCTTGAGAGCGAACGTCGTGGCGCAAGCCAACGTGGAGGAGCTCGTGGGCCATCACAAAGATGAGCTCGGGCTTAGCCAGTTGCACCGCCGGGTTTAGGAAGATCTCCTTGCGCTCGACCCACACTGCCGCAATCTGTATGCCCAGGTTCTGACAGGCCTCCAAGTCTTCGACGATCTCAAACGATGCTGCCATCGCTCCCAGTAGCGGGTAGCTCGAAACGATCCAGCTCATAGCTTCTTGAGCCCGGCTCTTCTTGGGCGAACCATCGTTTACCCCTGCGACCGCAGTCCGAACCGACCGAGCTATCTTCTCGGCAAACGCCGCGGGCCAATCGACCGGCTGGTTGTAGTAGCGAGGAGAATTTCGCCCGACGACGACCATGTCGTGTTCGAACGTTCCCGCTGTCCCCCAACCCAACCACTCTTCGGGCAGATGCGTCTCGATGCGGGACAGAAGGCTAGCTTCGTCACCGGTCGGCAGATCACCTGGACCACCCAAGGTGGCCGGCGCGACGAGTCCGAAATCGCTAAGAAAGCGGGCGACGAACAGATCACAAGCGATGTTCCACCTGTTGTCATGGACCGGGTCACCCGTGAAACGGATGTGTTCAAAGCACAAGTGGAGCGAACAGTGCGCAAGGACGTACTGCCATTCGGCGGGCTCGGCGACGCGGGTCGCGTTGACGTGTATTTGCCCGGTGTTCGAGACCACCGCCCAACCACCCGTTGGACAAAGGTTCCCAGAGTCACTCACGACGTTTCCTAGTGGAATCGGAAGATCCGTCGCCAAGGCCACACCGGCGCGCAAATTCTTCTGCGCACGATTCTCTTGTTCGTTCGGTTTACGCCGCGCCACGACGCTAGCGACTTGCGATACGAGGAAGATCGCGAGCGACTTCGATCATGAACCAGTCAGGGAGTGAGCTGGCCTCGCCGTCGGCATCTTCGTCGGCGACGACGAGCTGCGCGAGCTCTACGTTGATCCGGGCCAACTGCTTCAATAGGGCCTTGGATTGGTGTGTCAGCTTCTGACTCTTTGTCGTCAGTTTTTCCTTGCGCTCTGGCAAGTTGAGCAACAGGTAGTCCCGGAAGGACTGCACCATGAAATAGAGCACGTCTCGTTCGTCGGGTCCTTCAGGCCAACGCATGTCACCGCTGATGATCAACTCGATCTCGTACTCGTTCATGACCTTCTGTACGAATGCTCCAAACTGACCAGCATGGGTTGCGCTCAGGCACCCCTGAGCGGCAGACTTGAGCTTGTCACTGTCCGGCGGGTCTCCAAACTGGTGCAGCGCATCGCTGAGCATGTGCCATGCCCGAGGAGTGGAAAACGGTTCTTCGGTCTTCGGAGGATTCGTCCAGAGCTGATTTGGGCGCTGCTGGAGGTATTCGATAACCCACGGATGAATGCCCGCGGTGTATGCCCACCCCAGCCAGTCATCGATCACGGCGTTCAGCTGTACGTGAATCATGCGATTCAAAAGAGCAGATGACATCGGTCGAACGATCGCGGAATCCTGGGCTCGATTGCCAGCACCGATCACGATCGAATGCTCAGGGAGTTCGTACTCGCCGACCCGACGGTCGAGAATTAGCGAGTAGAACGCTTTCTGTACTTCATGTGAGCATGCGTTCAACTCGTCAAGGAAAAGACAGTAGGGCTCATCTCTTGCGATCATCGCTGGTGGAAAGAACCTGGTCTTACCATCTTTGATCTGAGGCACGCCCATCAAGTCTTCGGGGGCGAGCTGACTGCCGAGCAGCGAGACGCACTCTAAGCCGACGCTCGCCGCAAAGTTCTCGACCAGCGCGGACTTGCCAATGCCGGGTGGCCCCCAAATGAAGACCGGACGCGTCACCGCAACGTCGAGCAAGAACTCGGAGAGTTCTGATTGTGAGAGCTTGGCCGCGGTCTTCATCGTCTGCTGACCATCGGTTGCCTTGGCGACGCGGTTTAGATATCGAGCTGGTCCTGCCAGTCGTCCTGATACCGCATCGCGACCTGGTCG
>CAZSYL010000118.1:0-3257 GCA_964610745.1 uncultured Acidimicrobiales bacterium | reverse complement strand
GCGTCTCTGTTCCGTGCCCATGAGAATGCGTCGAGGAAGAGGTCGTCGTCTATCCATGCGAACGGTCGGTCAGTAACGAAGGAGCGAACGCTTTCGAGCTTCCATGTATCTCCGGAACCTCTTTCGAACTCAATCACGGGCAGTTCAGGCAAGCCGAGAATGGGCGCCATTGACTCGTTCGCCGAGTGTTCCCATGTAGTCGCCCACACGAGCTCGTAGAACTCGGTCAACTCGCCGAGCCATTCTCGGTGACTGGCTGACCACACGACCTCCTAGTTGCCGATGTCTCGCGGGCGAAACCAGGGGGCGGTCCGGCCCCGAAAGGGCTGAGCACACCATCGATGTCCAAGAGTGGAAAGGGTCGTTGGGCCGCCATGAAACTCAGTCTGCCGCATACCGGTACCGTTTGTTCGAAAGGTCAGATTGCGCCCAATGCCGAACAGGCGACGTGGACGACCAGCGACCCGACTGAAGCCTCCAAACAATGGGTTCACGGGGTACAGGGGTGTCGTTTGCCGATGTTTCTGCTAATGCCGGCCGCATGTCACCTCTGGTAACGCCAGCACCGAGTGTCAGAATCACAACCGTTTCGACACCAAGACACCGCCACCAAATTGGCCCGTGAAGTAGAGATATCGTGTTCCCATGAGCGAGAGTTCGTCGCTAGATCTGGCCAACCGGATCGAGAACTGTCTTGCTCTTGGAGCGTTGGGGGATTGGCTCGGTTCTGGGATCGAGGGAGCGCCTCTTGCGTCCCGACGCCTCGATCGTAGGGCGGGCGGTCTTACGGACGACACGATCCTGACCTTGGCGACGGCGAGAGCCATTGCCTCTTCTGGCCGAGTCGACCCAGAGCAAGTTGCCGTGCACCTCCTTGATGCGTTCCGCTCAGGCGTGCCAGGGATTGGCTCATCGACTTTGGGAGCCATGAAGGCACTCGCTGCGGGCCAGCATTGGGCGCTATCTGGCATCGCCGGTGATCGTGCAGGCGGGAATGGTGCGGCGATGCGAATCGCTCCGCTGGCCTTTGTGCTCGACCCCAGTGATGATGGCGCCCGACAACTGATCTTGGACACCGCCCGCATCACGCACAGAAATGATGAGGCAGTTACCGGTGCCTTGGCTTTGGCTATTGGTATTCGCCTTGCGCTCGAAGGCCGCACTGATAGATCAAGCTCTCTTTCCTGCGTAGCTGAGATGTTGCCAGACACCCGAGTGCGAGACGCCATAGTGGTGGCCTCGAACTTCGGATCAAAGTCGGCGCAGGCGGCAGCTGACGCGCTGGGTAGCTCGGGGCACGTTTCGGAGTCTGTGCCGCTGGCCTTGTATCTCGGGTTCGACAAGTGTGAATCGGCGGTCGATCATATTGAGACGGCAGCGATGGCATCTGAGGACGCCGACAACGTGGGGTCGATGGTCGGGCAGCTACTAGGTGCAGCTGGGCATCATCTACCAGCCGCATCCCCAGTGCGCGAGCACCTGCCTGACGACTTAGGCGAGCTATCTAGGACGATCGCTGAGGGCTCAGACTTTCTCGAATAGGCCGGGCGGCCAACGGTGTCTCTTCGAAGGAGCAGCGCGTCTCTACGGCGTGGCAAGCTAGCCATATGGAGATCGATTGGCGCCGACACGACATTCTTGTCCTCGATGACGTCTTCGATGAAGACGAGTTGTCCCTGATGCACAAGGTTGTCGACTCTCTCGACTTTGAAGATCAGGAGCTCGGTAGGGGGATGGTTCCTGCGCGCTCTCGCGAGCGAGCCCAGGCTGAGTCGCCTGAGATTGCGTACGCACTTTGGTGGCACTTAGCTGAGTTCGTCAAACCGATGACTAAATGGTTCGAGGGGCGACACAACGGCATCCGGCTACAGCCGGAGCTGGAGCATTGGGTTCCTTTTGAGTGCAATACGAGATCACGCTTCTACCGTTACCGCCCCGGTGCGGACTTTCGCGAGCATGAAGACGAGGCATGGCGGCCCACCCCGAGTGTTCGCTCGTTTCTGACCGTTTTGGTCTACCTGCCAACTGACGAGCGGTGTGTCGGTGGCCAGACCGTCGTCGACGGCGAGGTCGTCCTGGCGAAACCTGGTCGGGTGGTTGTCTTCCCGCATGACCTGTTGCACGAAGGCCGCCCGGTCGAGTCGGGGCAGAAACTTGTTTTGCGAAACGACGTGATTGCGGTTGGCGTAGCGGGTGAAACAGCTGAGAAGTGGCGTGAAGCTGGGCTGACACCACCACAGGAGGCAGCGGTGGCCGCCCGAAGCGGGTTGAGTGAAATAGACCTTCAAAAGCACCTCATAAGAAGATTCGATGCGGTCTCACTGGGAGACGCACAGAGGCTCGTATTCCCTATCCGCGGTCGGAGCTCCCGATTGGCGCAGAACCTCCAATGGACGATGTTCGCTTATGTCGCGAGTTTGGGGCAAAACGTCACCGAGGAAGAGGCCGAGGAATTTGACGCACGGACAGGCTTCGAACGAAAGCTCCAGGCGTTGGTCAGGGCGGGGCGAAACGCCGAAGTTGACGCGGCTTTGGACCGAATTATCGAAAACGAGCTTGCGGTTCGGGAGGTCACGCCAAAGGAGGCTAGGAGCCTCGCCGAAGCCGAGATCTCGACTTGGAAAGTCGAGATGGCCCTCGTCTCCGAACACACCACAGAGCATGACTTTGGGTGGACATTCATCGCGCAATCGAAGGCGTTCGTTGAGAGCGGAGAATTTCTCGATTTGGCTGTGGGGCACGGCGAGATAATCGTGGATCGCTACACCGGCGCAGTCTGGCTCACTGGCTCTGCGCCACGTGACTGGCTCGGCGCCTATCGGGCCACGGGAGACCCGGCATCCGATGTATAACCGTCTAGGAACGAGAGTTCTTGATTCGCTATCGCCCGGCATCGTCTACCTTCCAGGCTTAGAAGTGCCCTTGGATCGAAGTCACAAGCCCATCCGGTCTCAATACCTGCGGCTGAGCCGGTCGAGTGGCACCTGCGTTGGCGCAATCTAAGGATATGAGCACTAGTGCTACGAAGGGGTATCGCCTCATCTCTCCCGCTGAGTTGGAGGTATTGCGTGCGTGGTTGGACCACGACGTTGCCGGCGCTGCTCTCCTCCTGGGGCAGCTGACCGAAGAGACGCAGGTCTACCGCTCATGTGACTGCGGATGTTCATCGCTCGGGTTTGTTCACACTCGCGAGGCGACCGAACAAGGCGCGTCGATATTCGAAATCGACGCGGAGGTCATCAATAAACGCGGTGAGT
>CAZSYL010000117.1:0-3367 GCA_964610745.1 uncultured Acidimicrobiales bacterium | reverse complement strand
AGCGGAAGCTCGTCGAGTGCGTGACCAACCCGTATCCACTCGCGTGCGGTTGAATCATGCATGTCGAGCGCCGACGCGATTGCCACTGCCGAGCTCTTGAAGCCTTCGTGGAACCAGTCGAGCGTGGCGTCGTATTCGGCGGCGAGACGAACAACCTTGTATTGGTTGGCATTGAGCTCGATACCGAGCGAAGCAATCTGTTCGACAAGTGGGGCGTGCATGGGTGTGTCCTGTCAATCGTCGAAGCAGCCCACCAGCGGAGGGCCGAAACGGTTGCGTTTTAAGGACAGCGGGAACCCGAACTGCAGAGGTTCCTAAGGAGATGCCGTCGATCCACCCACCGACGCAAAGAACACACCGGCAACTCAAACAGTACTGATGGGGTATGACAGCCATTATGAGATGGCTGAATAGCCTGACCACTAAACGTCAGTCGTTCATTGGCTTCGGCGCGCCCGAAGGACGACGTCTTGGTCGTGGACGTGATGGGTTGACGAACCCTTTGGCCGGTCGCGAACTTCGCTGATGTCGACCGTCCAGTCGGCACTCGCTCGGACGGCTTGCTCCAGGTCTTCAACTCCCACGAAGGCTTCACGATCCCAAGCAGGTCGATGGCTGCCATGGTCATGATCGGACGTCGAATGACCAATGACGACGAGCGTCCCACCGTCGCCGACGGCGTTCATGATGTTGGCGATGCCCAACTTCGCGTTCACCCTGGCCACGACTGGTTCTATGTACTGGAAGGGGTCGTCACCCTACACCTCGGCAATCGCCGGATCGAGGTCAACCCTGGAGAGGCAGCCGAGTTCGCCACCATGACTCCGCACACTCTCGTCGCCAAGAAGAAACCTGCCGAGGTGGTCATGCTCTTCGATCACCAAGGCCAACGAGCTCACGCTGACGACTAACGACCTACGCAAGCTCTAAGCAGGCACGGCCTCAAGGTTGAACGAATCGACCAACTGCTCAACCGCAGCCTGACCGGCGAGGCGAGTCTCCCGTCGACGTCGACCCCAATGCCCCGGCCGTGGCTGCCATTGGCGAGATCTCGGCGTTGCTAAACAAGTCCTGACACGGACTGTCGTAGACGTAAATCTCCCTAATGCTGTGCAGCTAGAGCGCATGTACACACGCGGGCTAGCTATCAGTGATGAGTGACGCCCCGCCGCTGATAGGCATAGATCTATGTTGAACGTAAACGAGTACTTCGAAGGCAACGTTAAGTCGATCAGTTTCCAGGGGGCCCACTCGCATCATCGGTAGGGGTTATGGCCCCGGGCGAATACGAGTTCGGCACCTCGCAGAACGAAGTGATGACCGTGATCTCGGGCGAGCTCGTGGTGTCACTACCCGGTAGCGACGAGTTCTCGGCCTACCCCGCCGGCTCGTCATTCTCCGTCGCTGCCAACGAGAAGTTCCAGCTCAAGGTCACCACCGAGACCGCCTATCTCTGCACTTACGAATAATCGTCCTGGCAGCCGCACGCGTAGCTGTCGGATTCGAATTTTGTCGACTGCTCGGATCGAGCCAGACTGTTCCATGCGCGCAATCCAAGTAGCCCACGCGGGTGGGCCCGATGCTCTGACCGAAACAGAAATCGATCGGCCCACACCAGGTCGCGGCGAGATTGTGATTGGGGTGGTTTCGGCGGGGGTGAACTTCATCGATACCTACCAGCGCGGTGGTCTCTACCCGGTGGAGTTTCCATTCACTCCAGGCCTTGAGTGCGCTGGCACCGTCGCCGAGCTCGGCGATGGCGTCACTCGTTGGAAGGTGGGTGACAGAGTCGCCGTTGGTGCCGGCGCCGGCAGCTATGCCGAGTTCCGAACCGCCCCCGCAGATCGATGTGTTGCCATTCCAGAGGGTGTGTCGTTCGATCATGCAGCGGCCTCGATGATCCAGGCCTTGACAGCGAATTACCTGGCCGTCGACACCTACCCGCTGGCTCCGGGCGATCGGTGCCTGATTCATGCAGCGGCCGGTGGAACTGGGCGCCTACTGGTACAGATGGCAAAGGCCGCCGGAGCTGAAGTGTTTGCCACGGTTGGGAGTGCGGCCAAGGCCGAGCTCGCGGAATCGGCTGGTGCCGACCATGTGATCAATTACGCCGAGCACGACTTTGTTGAACAGGTGCAAGCAATCACCGGCGAGCAGCGACCGCTCGATGTCGTCTACGACGGCGTCGGCGCAGCAGTATTCGAGCAGAGCCTGGGATTGCTTCGAGCTCGTGGACTGATGGCCACGTTCGGAAACGCCTCAGGACCCGTTGAGCCGGTCGCGCCGCTCGATCTGATGAGTGGGGGTTCGTTGTTTCTGACTCGCCCAACACTGGGCGACTACATCGCGACCACCGAAGAACTCGATGCTCGGGCCGGTGCTGTCTTTGAAATGATCGCTTCAGGCAACCTCGAGATCAGGATCGATACGAGCTTCCCGCTGGCCGAAGCCCAGGCCGCTCACGAGCACCTCGAAGGCCGCAAATCGACCGGAAAGCTGCTGCTCAAGCCCTAACCCTTCGCTTTGGGATCAGACCTCAAAATCGAGGGAGGGATCTAGCGGCCGCCGCTGACATCGATGAGCGCGCCGTTTACATAACTTGCTTCGTCGCTGGCCAGCCAGATGACGAGGCTGGAGACTTCTTCTGGTTGCCCGCCTCGTTTTTGCGGAATGTTTGGCGCGACGCGCTCGATTCGGTCGGGCTCCCCGCCGGAGGCATGAATGTCGGTGTAGATGACTCCGGGTCGAACAGCGTTGACCCGAACGCCGCCGGTGCCGAGTTCTTTCGACAAACCAATCGTCGCCGCGTCGACCGCTCCCTTGGTGGCGGCGTAGTCGACGTACTCAAAGGGCGAGCCGAGGGTCGATGCCCGAGAGGAGATGTTGACGATCGAACCTCCCGCACCGCCGCGTTCGGTGCTCATGCGACGAGAGGCCTCGCGCATCACCAGCAGCGCTCCGGTGACATTGACGTTCACCGTCCAGGCAATGCGATCGGCTGTGAAGTCTGCAAGCTCACCCTGTTTGCCAAGGACCCCAGCATTATTCACCACAACCGATGGGGCCCCGAGCTCGGATTCGCACACGTCGAACAGGTTGATGACATCAGCTTCGTTCGCGACGTCCGCCTCTACGACGTGGGCTCGAGCGCCGAGGCTCTTCACCTTGGCGGCTACACCATCCGCGGCATCAACATTCGAGACATACGAGAAGCAGACGTCGTATCCGACCTCAGCAGCAGCGATGACGACCGCCGCACCAATCCCGCGCGAGCCACCGGTTACCAACATGATCGGAGCCATCCGCTGATCCTACTGAGGGCCTCCAGCCACGGAAGGTTCTACGGTGACAAGCTCCGGGCTCGGGC
>CAZSYL010000116.1:0-3473 GCA_964610745.1 uncultured Acidimicrobiales bacterium | reverse complement strand
TGAGGTTTACTCGGTAGTTGCAATCACCGAAGTGACGCGTCGTTCGTTTCGATCGATGACGGCGATCGACCCGGTGCTGGTCCAAAGCGAGATCAAGTTGCGTTGGTTGCGGAACGCCCAAGGGGTGTGGCCCACGTTCCAACGGATTAGCGGGAGCGCCTGCGCGTCGATAGTGCCGATCGAAACCGTCCCGTCCGGGTCGCTGTATCCAATGAGGTCTTCGCTTGCAACGAGCGGACTTGTTCCCATAAACCGGGTGTCCTCCGTACTTCGACTTTTTACCTGCGTGATGACGTACGCGGGTAGATCGCCGCGGCTGACGATCAGGTCACCGCTCGCCAGCATCACGAACGAAGACATATCAGGAGGGAGAGTGATATTCGATCGGTCGTCCAGGCGTCTCCGAGCCATCTCCCATTGCCAGACTTGCTGAAGTCCGTTGGGCCGAAGAATAGGGTCGGGAGGCAGCACGACCATCGCGGCAAGCGCCTCCGGTGATCGCTGCAGGGCGTGGCAGACCGAGCCTTCGTCTAGCTCTCTCCACACCACGGTCGGCGACTCGGTCAGCATGTCGTAGAAGGCCAATCGGCCGTTTGAGTCTCTTGAGACCCACGTCCCACCATCGAAGCTCTGCGCCCAAAGGCTTGTCTCTATTGGGCCGTAGTGACGCATCTTTCGGGAGGTCAGATCAAGGATGTGAACGTCGACCACTCCTTGCCTGACCGTGAGGACGAGCGCGCCTTTGTCGTGATCAGACGCGACGAGTGCGTGGCACGGCGTCGACCATTCCGCCGCGGTGCGACCGTCGGCTGTGACGAGACGAACCCCCGCCTCGCCGAGAGCGACGAGCACGGTCCCGTTTGAGAGCGCCACGACATCGCCGACGCTACGCACGCCAGGGCGCAGGCGAGGGACGACGACGGTGTCGCTTGGTTTCGCTGAACGGACCGGCTTTGGGGTGTCGGCTTTGACGAGCGGATCGGCGCGCTGGCCGATCTCCTCGAGCGAACGGAAAGCGCTCGTTGTCTGCACCGGGTTCTCGACCAGCGCTCGAAGCGCCTCCGAGCAAACCTGGCGATCGGCTACCGGGTCTGTGCCCACTGCCTCTACGAGCGCTTGAGCTGCGAAGACCCGAGCGTGTTCGTTTGAATCGGGGTCGGTCAATGCTTCGATGAAAGCCGATCGGTTCTCTTCGCTTGGCTGAAGTGCCACGAGGTAGGCCTGCAGTCCGAGCGCCCAATCATCCCCGGCTGCGATGCCCTTGCGGATCGGGTTGAGTAGGAGTGGCCGAATCTGCGGATCGGTCCAACCAACGCTGATAGCTCCGTGAAAGTTACCGCTCTTCTCAAGGACGTCGACCCAGAGCAGCCTGAACTGGCTCGCGGCCTCAGGGTCTTTGTCGTCGAGTTGTTTGATGACCTGTTCGAATGCACTGAGCTTGCGGGCGAGCGCCACAGCCCGAACCTTGTCGCCGGCCAACCACCACAGGCGGATGACGATCTCGGGTAGAAGTTCGCGGGCTTCGGCGAGTTCGGCGGCGGTGCGATATCGCTTGTGTCGCTCGAGCAGCAACACGGTTTCGCCCGGGCTGTTGAGCAGTTCGGAGAGCACGAAAGCCGCCTCGTCGATGCGGCCGTTTTCTTCGAGTTCTTTGGCGGCCTGGCGATACATCTTGGACAGGTGCTGCTGAATCGACATGCCGTACGGCGTGGATCCGCCCCCGCTCGACCCACCGGAAAGCCGGAGCTCGTCCCGACGGGTCGGGACTCTCAGGTCGAGTCCGCCGCCTCCCTGTCCACCGATCGGAAGCGCATGGCGAAGAGCTTCGCCGAAGTCGCCGCTGGTGAACTTGCGTTCGAGATCTTCGAGGTACTTGCGATGACGACGACCCACGACCCCACTGGCAGGTGTGCGCATTACGAGTTTCCCTAGGCGGTTTTTTCGATCTTTGCGCTGGGTGTGCGAAAGCACCGACGACTGCGCTATCGAACGTCGTGACCTCGCTGCCTTTGTACGCTCGACCTGCGCCTTTCTTTCGAGCTCGGCCATCATGCGAGTGGCCTCGGTCGACTGCTTGGAAACCTTTGCGGACTTGCGGAGATTGGGTGTGGTCGCCTCCGGTTGCTCGGTGATGGTGAGCGGGATAGGTCGTACGGGCATCACGAGTACCTCGATCGGTGTACTCGTGGTGAGCCACGTCGATGGATCGATGCTGTTGAGGTCATCGAGGAGTATGCGTTGTTCGACCCCACCTGACCATGTCGCCAACTCGCGGCCTTCCGGGCTCAGTGTGGGTGCGGTTGCGAGCCCGGCGCCATGCTCGGCGACGAGAACACCGGGTGCGGTGCGGCTGTCGAGGTCTCGCGCGTCACCGAAGGTCAACATCCAGCGCCCATCGGGTAGCGCGTAGAGTCGGGATTGGTCGTCCCAGTTTTCGAGGACTCGACGCTTCGCTTCGTCGCTTCCGACGGTTGCAGGGGTGAGGATGATGCCAACGCAACGGTGGCGGCCGCGTAGGAGGAGGTCGGTGTGCATCATGTTGACCCCCCTACTCGAATGCGGTGAAGCACCTCATCGGTCTCGAGGTCGACGACGATGATGGTGCCGTTCGTTCGCTCGATCGCGAGGATCGGCAGCGTCGGGTGAACGGAAAGGCTAGCGATATCGCCGGAGTGTTTGGTTAGCGTCCGGACGCCAGAGGTTTGATGCACACGAATGATCTGTCCCGCGGCGCTCTGCGTGATCAGGCTGAGCATGCCTCCAAGGTTGCTGAGTCCGGCAACTTTGGCTTCAGGGTCGACGTCGAGCTGTACGACTTCGTTGACCCATGTGCCAGTGCTCGTCTCGGTGATGTAGCTGCCATTTCTGCCGAGAAATGTCCGTTGTCCGTACTCGACGAGCGGCATGGGTCTGCGCCCGTCCCGAACTTGGTCGGCGAAGTGTCGTAGCACTCTCGGCTGGTCGATGGCGTTCGACGCCACGGCTGTTATCACCTGGTCGTCACACCATGGTTTGGTCTGAGGGCTCAGCCACCACCACGCTTCGCCAAGCTGGACAAGAACCATGCCATCGGCGAAGAAGAGAGGCGCAAGACCGGTTGAGCACAGTTCATCGATTGCTTCGTGATCGAGGTCGAGCATGCCGATATCGCATCGGATGCGCTCCAGACTTGCGAGCTTCTTGCCCACGATCTCAACTGTGACCTCGTCGTTGACAACCACGAGTGCCACAGTTCGTTTTCCGAGTAGCGAGGCCGCAATGACTCGTCCGCGGAATCTCCTACGCCATGGCTTCCTCGCCGGCGCATCCTGAGTCTCGGGGATTGCGAACGATATGAGCTCGTTGTCGCGTTCGCTCCGAGCGAGTAGCCGACGGGACGAACTCGGAAAGCCAGGAAACCGCAAGGCCGCGTCGGTTCGGTCTCCGATGTTCTTCGATGCACGGCGGATGCCTCGTCCTCGGAGTATTCGTAG
>CAZSYL010000115.1:0-3627 GCA_964610745.1 uncultured Acidimicrobiales bacterium | reverse complement strand
TTCAGAGGAGGCCGTTAACCCACCTCGGCGTAAGAGATGCTGGCGACGACTTGTTCTGCGTAGGCAAGGGCTGGCTCGAAGAACTCCTCGGTGTTCTCGAATGTATTGACACTGATGAGTTGTATGCCTCGGTCTGGGTGATCGACGACCCAAAATCGGCCGACCTCAGTGAGGTCCCATCCGAGGCCTGGGTCGAGCGCATCGGTTTCGTGGGACAAGAGAGCAATGCTATTTCTTGGGGCCGTGAAGTCGAAGACGCGGGCGTCGATGCCGCCGATAGTTGTCGGGGCCAACTCGGTAACTTCGGCGTCGAACTCTTCGAGAGCTCCGAGTATTTGTTCGGCGCTGGTGATTGGTTCGAGGTCCAAGGTCAGTGGCCTCTCTAGGAATGAAACGATCGAGGCGTAATCCTCGAATACGCCGACCCAGTAGAAGCCTCGACCGACCCAGTTCGTCCCGATCATTCGGTCGTCGGGTGTAGAAAGCTCGATTCCGCCGAGGGCAAGTGATTGGGTAGATTCAGTGCCGATCGGCTGGACCGGGTTCTCGCGCACCTCACCGAACGCGAGGGTGGCGAGCACAGCATCAGCGCGGCTGAACCACTCAGTATCTGACTCATCGACAATTCCGACGGTCACCACGATGGGGTCGTCGTCACCTTGTTCGATGACCCAGACGCGATACTGATCACCCGGGTTGAGGCCCTTGATATCGCCGTTGCCGTTGCTGGCGAAGCCAATGCATGAGCCGGGTTCGAAGCCGCACTCGATGTCACCCAATTCAAGATCGACTTGGATGGCATCGAAGCCTCCGACCATTGTGGTTCTTGGTTCGCTAGCGATCACTCCATCGTTCAGATTGTCGAGCCAACCGAGAAAGTCATCGGCTGGCCATAGCGGAATCGCATCACGTGGCGCATTTGGCTCCGCTGGGTCGGCGAACCCGACGGCACGATGAAACACGATGTCTTGGTCGCCCGGGCCACGCGAGTTCGGGTCGCTGATCACGAACAGGCCACGCCCGTTCGGTTGGGTCGTGAGCAGTTCGGTCGTCGTGAATGACATTGGTGTGCCGAGCGCTGCCGACCAGTACGTTCCTGGCTCGAACGCAGTGAACCATGGGATGAGCGGTTGTGCGTCGGCAACGAATACTGCAGGAACCGCGGGTTGTGTAGTCGTGGTTGTTTCCTCGACGTCGGGCGTCGTGGTGTCTGGCGTATCGGGTGTGGTGGTGTCTGGCGCTTCAGATTGCGCGCCCTCCTCAGAAACGCTCTGCACTTCGGCGGCCGCAGCATCATCGCTGATGTCACCTGCGCACGCGCTCAGAACCAACGCAAGCCCTATTGCTGCTGTCCCGCTCCATCTCCACATGTTCCTGTACTCCTTATTGTTGATCTTCATTAGGTTGTTGATATTCATTAGTTGCTGTCCTGAAACTCGAGACTCTCGAGCAAGTCGATCGTGAATTCGCGACCAAGCTCGGCGTCGTTCTCACTCGCATTCATGCCCACGAACAGGACGCCACGTTCGGGGTGTTCGACAACCGACACATACGCTCTTGCGCTCGCGAACCAGCCGGCCTTTTCCAACGCCAGCTCGTCTGGACGAGAAATGAGCAGCGTCTGAGTGACACCTGGGCTTTGCACCGAGAACGAGCGTGCCTCAATGCCGTCGACATCAATGCGGTCTTCTTCGGACCATTGGTAGGCAAGGTCGTCGAAGATGTCGAGAAGTTGGTCCGCCGAGGTCAACGGCGCGCCATCAATCGTGAGCGGATTTGTCATCAAGTCAATAGAGAGGAATCGGTCCGAGTTCCAAAAGGTCGTCGTTGCGCCAAGCTCCTCATACAGCTCAAAGTCGAGTGGTGGCGTTTGTGCGCTGACACCACCAAAGGCGACAAGGTCAACTTCGGCATCGAACACCAGGCGCTGTGGGTTTGGCCCGACGTTCGAGAATTCGACAGACGAGAGAAACTCTTCGGTGGTGTCGAACCATGCCCGGTCATCGGGTCGAGCAATGGTCGAGATGATTGCCAGAGGGTCTTCTGTGCCCTGGTCGACAAACCACACATCGTTGATGCCGCCCTCGATGAAGAGCGACCCCGTTCCGCTCGTCACCTCTGCAGACACAAATGGGCATCCGCCAGCTCGGCCACAACCTGGTTCGCCAACCTGGATTTCAACTCTGGTCGCGTCGAGCCCACCAAGAGTCGTCGCTATCGGCTCGCCGACGAGCACTCGCTCTCCCAATGCCTCGAGCCAGCCGTCGATGTCGTCGACGGGCCACGCTTGTTCGGTGAGTGTCGACGTAATGCCTTCGAGCGACGTTGGGTCTGGGAGTGTCGAGAGCCGACGAAAGGTGAGCGAAGAATCGAGCCGGTCAAGCACCCCGATGTCGGCGAAGTCGAGGATGCCGGTTCGGTTTCCCAAGATCTGCGGTAGATCTTCGGTGGTTTCGAATGTGATGGTCGTGCCCAACGCGTTTGAGGCATATCGTCCAGGTGCTAGGAACTCAGCTCCAATCAACGTTCCGAGCTGAACTGAATCGCCGGTTTCGCCTTCACCGTCGCCACTGCTTTCAGGTGTCGCTCCTCCGGCCGATGTTGTGGTGGGCAGTGTTGTCGTCGTTGTCGAAACGTCAGGGTCAGGGTTATCGATCGTGTCGATCTCGGAGCTGTCTTCGCCCAATCCGAGCACGGCCCAAGACACGGCGGCTACGACGATCAGCGCTGCTGCTACGGCCAGCCACCGGTAGCGAGCAGGGCCTTTGTCATTGATCCCGACAATGGGATCGAATTCGATCACGATGTCGTCGTCAGCGACGTCAATTTCGTTGGAGTTGCCGGCAACGACGGCAGTGTTTCCCGACTTGGATCGCAGTTCAGCGGCGAGTGCAGATCGCAAGTCGGTCACGAACTCGGGACGTGGGCCTTCATCGCCGGTCGAATTCACCAGCTGGTTTAGTTGCTCGCTCATCGCGCACCTCCGGCCTCGTCTAGGGGTATTTCGGGTTCGAGTTCGGCGGCAAGCAGCACTCTTGCTCGGCGCATGAGGCCCTCGATCGAGTTCAGTGTTCGGTCGAGTTGCGTCGCGATTTCGGCTACGGGCACGCCGTTTAGGTAGTGGAGTGTGAGCACGAGCCGGTAATGCACTGGCAGGGCTTCGAGGGCCTGCTCGATTCGAATTTGTTCGGTAGGGTCGATCTCGGTCTGCGGGTTGATCGCGTTGGCGACCAGGCGCAGCTTCTCCTCGTGACGAATGTTGCGCCGGAGCACGTCGAAGAGCTTGTTCCGAGCAACCGTCTGCAACCACTTAATGTCGAGTTTCGAGGGATCGTCCGCAGCGTCCACGGCAGCCAAGAAGGTTTCTTGGGCAATGTCTTCGGCAAGGGTGTGATCCCTACATCTGCGAAAGACATAGCGATAGAGAGTGTCGATGTGCGCGTCGTAGGCGGCTAAGAACAGTCGTTCCCGCTCATCCTCCGCCACTGTCATCGGGTCCCCGCCTGGTCTCATGCTCACTACAACGATTAACTCACCCGAATTCTGTCACGAGAATTTTTCGGTACTGCAAAACTCGCGCCCAGAGGACATTGATCTCGCGAATCAATGAGGATGGCTTTCAAGATG
>CAZSYL010000114.1:2306-3849 GCA_964610745.1 uncultured Acidimicrobiales bacterium | reverse complement strand
AAGCACTTTCGCGGCAAGTCCAAGACCGTGAACATGTCGGCTGAGAACAGCGAGAGAATCGGCCACAACGGAGCATGCTAGTGGTCAGGCGTGAGTTCAGAGCTGGAAGTCACGCTGGGTGAAGCAGCCGGGTCAACTCTCGATTTGGGCTGCCATAGCTCACTATGCGAATGTCGAGCCCGCTGTCGCGGAACCAGTGCAGTGAAGTCTCGATGGCGTCGACGATCCACTCGGTCTTGTTGCCAAATACTCCGCCTCCGAGCAAGGTGAGGAAAACGCGGTTGTTGCCTGTTGCGTGCGCGTTGATGAGGGCGGCGTGGAGTGTCGCCTCGTAGGAAGCTTCGAGCACGAGTCGGGCGAAAGGTTCCCAGTTGTCACGTCGATCGGAGTAGCCGATCGGTAGCGCCGACCCGTACACCTGCGTGACGGTATGTCGATCTTCCGAGATCGTGACCTCAGTATTCCATTGGATACCGATCCGTAGCTCTTCGCGCAGATCATCGATCTCATCCTCGGACACTTCTTCCAGGGTCGTCGCGATCTCATCAAGTTGTTCAGGTGTGGGCCGGGCATACCCGTTTTGCATTCGGATGTCTTGGCCAAGCGCGCTGGCCATGTCCGCAAGGCAATCAACCTGCAGGTCCTCGCTTTGTCCGATCTGCCTGTCGAGTGGCACGAAGTAGTTTCTGTAGATGGTGCCTGCACCACAGCTGATTGCGCATGCCGGTCCTTGAGTATGATCCGACTCGTATTCGGCTATCCCTGCTTCAGGTGTTACTTCGGGTGCTGGCATCTCGAGCGTGTTGAATTGCGATGCGGCCTGCACGAGCGCCCCAGCATTGGATGGATCTCGATGGATGTCTTTCACATCGGCGATGACTTCTCGGATCGTCACTCCGCCGGGTCGGTCGGCCTCTTCTGACCTGACGCGGAGGTCGCCGAGCCGTGGCGTTTCGAAGCGGCCGAAGCGCATGCGTCGCTCCGTCTCGATTACCTCTAGCCACTCGTCGTCTACCCGAATGGCGCTGGCGACGTTCATCGGCTCTTCTGGTATGCCGGTGAGGGCTTCGAACCAGGTGTATCTCATGCTCTTCCTCGATTGATAGCGGGAGGTGCAAAAGGGTGGCACGACTGGCCATTCATCACCCAAGCCAGTCGCTGAGACTTGAAGCGTCGTCAGGTAGCCCTCGGTCAGCAAAGGCCCTGCAACATAAATGCCGCACCGTCATCCGCCCCGACTTGGATGAGAAGAGTTCTGGTTTCTGAGATAAGGCCTCCAAGAAGAGCCGTTGTTGCGCATTGAGTCCGGCAGCGGTTCTTGGGACGCCATCTGGATTGGGGAACAACTCGCTGAGCACAGCACCGAACAGTTTGGGCTGGTCCTTAAAGCGCTCATCGGCAAGTGTCTTTGCGACCTTCTCAAGGACGGCCAAGTCTTGGGACCAGCCGCGGTGTTTCGCAATCAACTCCACAAGAAGGGGAGCCGATCCGATTCCCCACCATGGTGACGTCTTCCTAGAGGACGACTGGTTGGGCAGCATGG
>CAZSYL010000114.1:0-2206 GCA_964610745.1 uncultured Acidimicrobiales bacterium | reverse complement strand
CCGATTCCCCACCATGGTGACGTCTTCCTAGAGGACGACTGGTTGGGCAGCATGGCTACGAGATCAGCGATATCACCGTTTCGATTGCGGAGCTCACGACGGAGGCACAACATACAGCTTTGGATGAACTCCTGATCCTTCGCGTCGTACGTGTCGAGATGGCCTTCGATCTCGTCGAGCGGTAACCCCAGTTTTGCAAGGCTGTAGAAGAGGTCCGCGGCTACGAGATCTTCAGACTCGGTCGCGAGGTGTGTCAATAGTTCCTCTACGGCAGTGGGGTAGGCCGGTGCAAGAGCGGGCAGCACCCCGATCACTTCCGAGCGGACCTCATGGTGTGGATGACCGAGTGCCTCGACCACGAGCCCGACCGCATCGATCAATGCCGAACGCACTGATTCGATCACCTCGTCTGCGGCCTTCTTCGAAAAAACCCAACGTGCGTCGACGAACCACCCGACCAAGAGCGCTTGTCCTTCTAGCGAACGCGACAAGACCTCAAAGACAAAAGGGATGGCATCAGGCGTCGCCGGATAAACCCCGCCTTGATGTAAGAGTGCTGACCAGAGTTTGTGCTCCGCTTCTCCAACTTCGTCGGTGGCGTCGAGGTCGCTGATCATCGCTGGTACGTCTGCCGCCGACCCGTACGCGTGTGTCAGAGATTGCCAAGGGACGTCGTCGAGTTCGGATAGCGGCCGGGTGCCTGGACGTTGCGTGTTCACGGCGACTCGGTGGAAGGTGTGATCCGTCCAGGCATGTGAACACGTTAGCGGGAGGTGGTGGACGGGTTCATCGGCGCATCGACGGATCCCGACGCCATGTGAATCGGTGTTCCGTAGGGATAATGCTCACCATTTTTCCCTGTTGAGGTTGCGAATCGAACGTATGTTCGTATACTGAAATCACTTCCCCACAGTTTCAAAACCGGCGAAGCCCTCCCGCTTGGGAGGGCTAACTGATTGGCGAAGGAGGCGAACAGAATGGCGACGGTCGATCATCAATCCCACTACGTCGACGAGCTGTTGACCCGCCTCGACTCGGTTGTTTCCGATCTCGCCGAACTGTCGTTGGCATCGCTACCGGTCGAGCAGTTGAACCGTCTGCTCGTCCGTGAATGCAAGCTGGTGTCCCAAGCACAAGGCCTTCAGATGGCTGCGATCCAAGAAGCTGAAAGCGCAGCCATGTCGGTCCGCTACGGCACGCGGATCCTGACCACGCACTTGGCGAACGAAACACATCAACCAACCAAAACACTGGGCTCAGCCCGATCGACCGCGCTCTGGCTCAACGAATTTCCTGCCTTTCATGGCGCACTCACGGCTGGCCACCTAAGCCGGTCTCACGTCGCCGAGTTGAAGGCCATCGACAACCACCGCACCCACCACCTGTTGGTCCGTGATCAACAGATGCTTGTAGATGCAGCACGCGAGATCGTATGGACCGACTGGAAGAACGTTGTCGCGTACTGGCTCAGCGCAGCTGACCCCGACGGCGAGCTCACCGACCCAACCAACCCCAGCTACGGGATGCGGGTACGCACCAAAGCCAACGGCGACGTACACATCACCATCCTTCTGGACCCGGTAAGCGGTGAAGCGTTCCTCACGATGCACGATGCCGAGGTCAAGAAGCTCGAGAAGGCCGAACAAGAAAGCCTGAACGAGAACCCGAACGCGCCAGTCACCTCGTACGTGCAGAAGAACTTGGACGCTCTGTTGCGGCTGATGGTGCGCGGCTGGCGACGCAACGACGGCAGTTACCCCGACTTCTTGGTCAACATCGTCATGAGCGAGAAAGTCGCAGAAGACCTGTTGGCCCGGACCTACGGACACATCGACCCCTCAGGCGACAACCCGCTCGACGTAGACCCCTTTGAGCTACCCATCAGCTGGGACGACATCGATGGACGCTGCGAAACGATTCGAGGCACACCCATCCACCCCAAACACGCCCTCGGTGTCCTGCTAGCCGGCAAACTCCGCCGCCAAGTCATGACCGCCGAATCAGAAACCACCGACTTCGGAACCGACGTCCGAGCATTCACCACGAAACAACGCAACGCTCTCCTCGTACAACAACGCGGCCAATGCAACCTGGGCACCCAAACCCCATTCCGCTGGCTCGAAGCCGACCACATCCGCCCGCACTCCAAAGGCGGCCCAACCGACCTGAACAACGGCCAAATGATCAACGGCGCCGAAAACAAAGC
>CAZSYL010000113.1:0-3959 GCA_964610745.1 uncultured Acidimicrobiales bacterium | reverse complement strand
CCCTGGCTCCTCAGTGATTTGAGGAGTCAGGGGCACTTCACGGCGAGTGCACGGGAGTTCCGTCACGAACCGCCTCGCGGATGCCGGACTTGACTGTTCCGTCGCGAAACATCGTGCAGTTGAGATCAACCAGAACTGGCGAGCTGGGTAATTAGCAATCTCTTTCGAACCGTTCGAAGCCAAGCGAACTTGGGCCCTTCACCTCGCCAGCAATTCCGCCGATCCTTGATTCGTAGCGGAGAATAAAGATGCACGTCTCCGATTGCTTGGGTATATCCCAAGGCGAACTCCTCGGCAAGATCCTCGACGAACTCGAACTCACCGACATCCATCTCGTCGGCCCCGACGTAGGTATGGCTCTTCTGCCTCTACGTACGATCCTTCCCCTTGCGCTCCTCAATCAGGTGTCCCCCGACCTCGGTGACCAGAGCGACAAAGATGCCGATGCCCACGAGGACATAGAACATGGTGAAGACCTTCCCCGCCGTAGTCACTGGCGAGAAGTCGCCATATCCGACGGTGGTCAGCGTGATGACCGAGAAGTAGACGCTGTCGACCCAGTTCAGGTCTTCGATGAATCGGTAAAAGACAGTTCCGATCGCCACGACCACTGACGCAACAGCCATCAGCGCCTGACTATCCGAATCACTCGCGAACGCTCGCAGTCCCCTCAACAAATTACGCATGCCAGCTCCAGTCCCTTCGTTAGCTCGGACATATCTCGGAGATCAAAAATGTCGATGATCGTCCGAAGCACAACGACACCACCTCTTCTACCGAGCCTCAAGCCCAAGCCGGAGAATGTCGGCAAGCGCCGCAGCAAGACGACTCCGCTCGGCAAGATCCTCGAGATCAAACCCATAGATCAAGTTGGTTGCGGCCGGTGCACTACTTATAGCGCCGAGACCCATGTTCAAAAACAGCAGCAAGGCGCGCCCATCGACCCGGCGCATCACGCCGTGATCTTGGAGATCGCCAAGCAGCGCGAGCGAGCGCTCGTGCCGAGCGCTGAGCCGGCCGGCGACGTATCCATGACGCTCCTCGTGACCGGGCGCACGATCGGTAAAGATCGCCGTCACCAGACCTGGATGAGTGGAATTGAAGCCCAAAAATCGCTCGATCATCAGAGCGAGTGGATCTCCCGGCTCGGCCAGCGAAGGTTCCTCGAGGCCGTCCATGTAGTGGTCCACAGCGCCTTCCCAGAGCTCGTCCTTTGTTGGATAGTTCCGCTGGACGGTTGCTAACGAGACTCCCGCCGCTCGGGCCACGCCACGCATCGATAGTCCGGAGTATCCACCCGCTGCGATCGCCTTCAACGCGGCCTCGGCAATCTCGGACCGATCAATTGCGCTCCCACCCTTTGGACGACCAGGACGACGCTTCTTCAGATCTTCCATCCACGCATCGTAGTGGGCACCAGACCCAATTAAGGGTCACTTGACTCTTAATTGAGCGAGTCGTAATCTCCGACCAATGAAATCGCTGTTCGATAAGCTCGCCACACTCGTGACGTCTCGTCCAAAAGCCGCCTTGTTGGCGCTCGCGGCGTTCGCTGCAATCTTGATCTTCGGTATGACGTTGCTTGGGCCGCAGGCCGGCAACGAGGCGTTCCTGCCGCCAGACAGTGAAGTCAGCATCGCTGGAGAGACCCTCCGCGAGTCCTTCCCGAATTCGGCTGGCTTGAGGGGTGTCACCATCATTCACCGCGGCGAGTTCCTCACGCCCGCAGGTCTCGCGCAGATTGACCAGGTCGTAGCGTCGAGCGTTGCCGAGCCCTCTGTGCAGGATCGACTCGCCTTGACCGATCCCGTCATCTCGGTCGCAAGCGCGTTCAAGCAAGCTCTTGGAGTTGACGACCTGTCAACGGTCGGCCAACAACAGATCGACGCGGTCGCCGCACAGCCCCAGTTCGCAATGCTCTTGCAGAATCTAAGCGGTGAAGCCGACGGCCAGCCGCTGGTGATATCGAGCATCAGACTTCGTGAACTGGGTGACGCCGATGGACTGACAGATGCCGAGTTGCTCATTGCGGATCGTGTGGAAACAGTCGATGGCCCGCTGGATGTACGAAGCCTCTCCGGCGCAACGATCGACGAAGAGTCGGCAGAATCATCGTCGTCATCGACATCGACCCTGATGATCATTTCGCTGGTGATCATCGCGCTCCTGCTGTTCCTGTTCTTTCGGAGTGGATCAGATGTGGCACTCTCACTGGCCGGCCTGGCGATCACCATCGTGGGAACAATCGGCTTCCAAGGATTGGTGGGTCCCGACGGGTTGGGGCTCATTGGCCTACCCAACTCAATCACGTCGATGGTGCCCATCATGTTGGTTGGCTTGGTCGTCGACTACTCGATCCAGACCGTTGCTCACTACCGGGAAATGCGAGAGGAGGGCATGGACGTGGCGGGAGCGGCTCGCCACGCCTTGGCTGGTGTCCTGCTGCCACTCGGGCTGGCCGCCGGCACGACGATCATCAGCTTCTTGACCAATCTGACGTCGAGCATTCCGGCGAATGGAGACTTCGGCATCGTGGCCGCCTTCGGCGTGTTCTTCGGGCTATTCACCATGCTCGTCCTGATACCGGCCGCCCGCACGATCCTCGACCAACGGCGCGAAAAGGCTGGCAAACTCGGCGAGTCGCGACTGATGGGCGACGCCATCCCCGGGGCAGGCGCACTCGTCGAGCGCATCGGCAAATTCGTCGCCACCAAGCCCATGGTCGTACTGGCAGCGGCGGGCATACTCACAATCGTCCTCGGCGCCGCATCAACCAACCTGAGTACCGAATTCAATTCAAACGACTTCCTCCCCTCGGGAGGCGAGTCGCTCGAAGACATCGAAGCGCTCGATCAGGCGTTGGGCGGCCAGACCGAGGTCGTCACCGCACTCATCGAGGCCGAACTCACCGACGATCGCACGTTGCGCAACCTACTTACGGTCACCGAGGCCTTCGGCGATGAACTGTCGCGACCTACCGGTGCAGCAGGTGACATCACGCTTTCACTGGGCAGTCTCTTTAGGGACTGGACCGACGACAATGGCGAGCCAGGTGACAACTTCGACCCCGAACTCTTGACGATCGCAGCCGATATCGACCAGGGCCTCACGCTGGATCCGGCTGGCATCCAAGCGATCCTCGACCGCCTCGAGGAGCTGGATCCCGTTGGCTTCGGTCAGGTTGCGGTGAACAATCCCGATGGTGACGACTTGACGCTGGTGCAATTCAATGGGTTAACGGGCGACCAGGATCGCACCGCGGCAATGGCCGACGACATCGAAGGTCTGTGGTTTGGGGACCGAGACCAAATCACCACCACCTCGGCCGAGGTCACCAGCCTGGAAGTCACCGGTGCCATCACCGACGACCAGACCACATCGATCGCCATTACGATCATCGCCGCCCTGATCGTGCTCATGATCTTCTTCTGGGCGACCGAGTTCAAACCGATGCTCGGCGTGATCGCGGTCGCTCCGATTCTCCTTGTGTTGCTGTGGGTGCTGGGCACCATGGCGTTGACCGGTATCCCCTACAACGTGGTTACCGCACTCATCACCGCTCTCTCCATCGGCATTGGCGTCGACTACACGATCCACATCATTCACCGTTTCACCGAAGAGCTTGAAGGCGGGAAGTCGTTGCTCGACGCCACGACAACGACGCTGGCGACCACCGGATCTGCTCTCATTGGCTCAGCGTTGACCACCGCTCTGGCATTTGCCGTACTGCTCTTCAGCCCACTGGTGCCGTTCCAGCAATTCGGTCTGGTCACCGGCATAACGATTCTCTTCGCTCTGATCGCGTCAATCGTTGTCGTTCCACCCATGCTCATCGTGTGGGCCGCCTACCACCAGTGGCGCGGCGGCATCGACCACTGAGCAGACCGCCCGGCCGGTACATTCACAAGAGAAGAACACAAATGTCGAAGCGCAAGAAGATACTCATCGGAATCGGTGTG
>CAZSYL010000112.1:0-4009 GCA_964610745.1 uncultured Acidimicrobiales bacterium | reverse complement strand
AGCGTTCCCATCCGCGAGCATGAAGTACTTCGTAGGTGTCATACCAAGATTCAAGATCGTCGGCGACATAGCTTCGATCAACGGCCGCAGACCAGGCAACGACCCGCAACCGAAAGCGGTCGTCGGCTCGGAGAAGATCGACATAGGCAGCGCCGAGCGAACGCAACGTATCCTCGAAGTTGAGTCCTTGCTCGAGTGCAGCACAACCCAACTCGGTCAGATGTCGACCAACCGGCTCATCGTGGGCGAGCGCCCGCGCGAAAACCTCACACATCAGGTCTGCCGATGACCCGTATTGGCGAGCCACCTTGCTGCGAGCTCCGGGTTGCCACGAGTCGAACCGGCTTGGATTCAAGCCCTTGGCAAGAACCTGGAAGGTCTCGGTCGTTAGCCGTTGAACGGCCATTGCGACGACATCTCCCTCGTCGGCTACCGGTTGAACGGTCGACGTCAGTCCGTCGATCGCGTTGTCTAGTTCCACGTCAGAGTTCTCCGATAACAGTGCGAGTGGATTGGTTCCGCTCAATTCGTTTCGTGTCAACAGCACTGATCTGTCAAATAACGTCAGCGTAGTGCACGAATTGAACCGGGTTAAAAGCCCGCCGATCCATTCGTTCTGGGTCGGGCATTGCTGCCCGACCCATTAGGAAACCGCCGTCTCCAGTTACTTTTCTAACGGGTGCGCGACAAAACCCAGTCCTGTGGCGCGAACAAACTGCGCGCTAGTCACTCCGAACCGACGGAGCGTGTGGAGACAATCGTGCTAACGAGCACCTTTTTGGCGGAGGACAGCGGGAACGGTCTTCGCGAGGATTCCCAGATCCTCCGAGAGCGACCAATTGTCGACATACCAGCGGTCGAGCTCTGACAGCTCTCCAAAGTCGGCATCGGAACGACCCGATACTTGCCATCGGCCGGTCATTCCGGGGGTCACTACTTCGCGCTCCCGGAAGCTCTCCGGAGCTGAGGTAACTTCACTCTCGATGAACGGGCGCGGCCCGACGAGGCTCATCTCGCCGCGGAGAACGTTTACTAGCTGCGGAAGTTCATCGATGGACGTCTTGCGAAGGAACGACCCCAGTCGCGTGATACGAGGGTCGCTCTCCATCTTGAAGATCGGTCCATCGAGTTCGTTTCGAAGGTCGAGTTTGAGCTCCTCAGCACCGGGAACCATCGTTTGAAACTTGTAGATGGTGAAGAGCACACCGTTCTTGCCCACCCGTGGCTGACGAAAGATTGGGGAGACGCCATCCACGAAGCGGATCCCGGAGGCGACCGCGATCATGAGCGGCATGAACAGAACCAGCGCAGCGGTCGCCACGGCAATGTCGACTAGACGTTTGACCCGAAGACGCCAACCGGAGCGAAGCGCCGGAGCGATCTCGATCATTGGCCGTCCCTCGACATGGCTAATACCGACGCGACGCGGCGCAACGTTGCCCAATCCGGTCAACGCCACATCGACACCTTGTCGGTTCAGCATCCGCGCCAGAGGGGCAAACTTGCCGCCGGTGAGACCCTCGAGAGAAAAGACGACCTCATCGATCGAATGCAGGTCGGCGAGAGCCGGAAGATCCTCTATGACACCTAGCGCTCTACGAGAAGCATCATCCTGCATCCGTGAAATGTCGTCGTCGACTGCAAAGCCAACAACCTGGTAGGTCTTGCGGCGGTCACTGCGAAGTGATTCGGCCAGTGCCGCAGCTCGCCGGGGACTACCAGCGACGATCACCCTCCGTTTAGTCGCAAAGAATGCAGCCCGAGTGCCATGGTGAACAACGAGGCATAACCACCACAGGAGCGAGACGATCACGACCCACCGACGCGCTCCCCCGCCGACCGCCACGAGAAATCCAGCGAGCGAGAAACCCGCAGCTCCGGTGAGAACAGCGCGGCTGACCTCGTATACGACAGCGGTGAATCGCTGATGACGTACGCGACCGTACATTCCAATCCAACCCAGGTAGCCAATGACCCCCACGGCCACCGGGACGCCTAGACGGACCGAGCCGGCGGTCAGAAGATGACTCGAATCCCAGAGGGCGATGGTCGTGAACACCATTGCGGAACCGAGCATCAAGACATCAAAGACGACGTGAGCAATACCAATTCGTCGTGAAGAAATATCCGTATACATGTGAGAACCAACCTCTTGGCGCTTAGCGCCACAGTCCGCCTGGACTATCGGGCACGCACGAGCCGAGGGCAGGCGCCCCACACCAATGACGAAGAACGCCATTGGACGACTGCCGACCTCTCTCCCAACGAATCCCCACCGAGACCGTTGCCCTGCGAATGTTCTACTACCCCAATCGCGCGCGCACCAAAAACGATGGCATGGTTTTCGTCACGTTCACAGGAAACCGAAATCGGGTTGGTTTCTAACGAGCGCCGCGAGCGAGAAGCACAGCAGGAACGGTTCGAGCGAGGATCTCGAAGTCCTGACCGAGTGACCAGTTATCGACGTACCAGCGATCCAATTCGTCCAGTTCTTTGAACCCGGTATCGGATCGACCCGAGACCTGCCAGCGTCCAGTCAGTCCTGGCTTTACCGCCTGACGGTCGAGGAACTCGACAGGCGCGGCCTCAACTTCATGGATCGGAAGGGGCCGCGGACCAACGAGGCTCATCTCGCCGCGAATGATGTTGATCAGCTGTGGCAGCTCATCGATCGATGTTCTGCGAAGGAACGAGCCGACTTTGGTGATCCGTGGATCACCGCGCATCTTAAAGACTGGACCTTCGTGGTCATTGCGCAGATCGACAATCATCTGATCGGCATCGACGAACATGGTTCGGAACTTGTAGATACGGAATGGTCGCCCATCCTTACCAACGCGGATCTGCTTGAAGATTGCGGCGCCTCCGTCTTCGATCCGGATCGCCAGCATGCTGAGCAGCATGATCGGCGCTGCCGCTACGAGCAGCAATGTTGCGCCTATGACGTCGAGGGCTCGCTTGATGGCGAGCTGCCAGCCGCTTTGTGGAGCCGCCGTCACACGGACGAGTGGGCGCCCCGAAATGTGGCCCAGGCTGACGCGGCGCAGTGCCACGTTCGACAAACCGGTGCTGAGTGCCACGTCGACGCCGAGGACGTTGAGTTGGCGCACGAGTGGAGCAAAACGTTCGGCGTCGATTGCTCCTAGACAAACGACGACGAGGTCGGCATTGGACCGCTTTACGACGTGGGCGAGCTGGTCGATCGAACCGAGCGCGAGTCGGGCGACAAGGTCGGGCACGTCCTTGTCGAGGTGGTCCATGACAAATCCCTCGACCTGATATGTCGTGCGTCCGTCGGCGCGCAGCGCAAGGCGGGTAGCTAGCGCATCGCCTGTATTGCCAGCGACGATCACCTTGACGGGTTTTGCTGTCGAAGAAACTCGCCGAGCCACCACCAGGCGGAGGAGCACCGCAACAACCGACCACCCAATGAGCAATGCCAGCTGCCAGCGCCGATGAGGTTGGAGTTCGAAAACCCACGCGGTTGAGATCATCGCGATGACAACGCCGATGATGGAGGTGACAGCGACCGTAATGTTGCCATCCCAGACAATCGACTGGTTAACGACGTACGCGTTGCGCCACCACAGTGTGGCCGACAACGCAGCCACTCCCCCAAAGCCGAGCGCCATCGTCGCCGGGTTCTGGAAACCACCCGTCCCAAGGAAGAGAGCGGTTGCAACAAGTAGGACGACAATGCTGAGTCCTACGTCGAGTGCGGCCAGTGAATTGGCGGACCGGGTCGTGCGAGGCTCCGCGTCAGCGTGTGGGTTGGCGTCGCGCATCCACATCCCAAAAGGGGCGTCGTTCTCATCAGAAACAGGTGCAGAGATATCTACTCGATTGTCCACTTGAGTTCGCCCCCTTCCGTCACGGGTACGCAAATCACCAGAACAAGGGTCCGCCCTTCTGGCTACCGCTCAGCGTAGTAGAGAAGTCACTGAAGTTAAATCTGAGAAGGTCGACGTTGGTCACCCGGAGTAGCACTAAGGAGCTTTCAGCCCACTCG
>CAZSYL010000111.1:0-4534 GCA_964610745.1 uncultured Acidimicrobiales bacterium | reverse complement strand
CTATATGTCCATCAAGACCGTTTGCGTTACAACCAGTCGAAGAATGTGGTTCGGGAGCGGACGGGCTCCGATGACCGCGCCAATCGGCATCGCGGGCCCGTCAAGTCTTGCTTATTTCGTCGGCCAGAGAAGCCGGATCGTGATGATGGCCAGACCGGTGGCGATCAGCTGGGCAACGATGAATAGCGGTGCCGATGCGGGCTCGATGCCGGCAAAGGTGTCCGACAGTGTTCGTGCCACGGTCACCGCGGGATTCGCGAAGCTTGTTGAGGAGGTGAACCAGTAGGCGCCACCGATGTAGCCACCCACAGCGAACGACACCATTGCAGGATTGCCCCTTCGAACAATCCCGAAGATGACGATCAAGAGGCCGAACGTGGCGACGCCTTCTGCGAAGAAGAGGTGAGCGCCCATTCGGTCTTTCGTAGACAGATTTATCGGGTCGAGCTCGAACATGATGTTCGCGGCGATCACCCCGGCCGCGCCACCTGCGACCTGGGCAACGATGTGAGTGAGCGCTCGTCCAGCGCCGATGCCACCTAGGGCGAGCTCGGTGAGGGTAACCGCTGGGTTGAAGTGAGCTCCAGAGGTGTCGGCGAACGTCAGGATCAGTGCGATGAGAATACCGACAGTCGCGGTTGAGTTCGCCAGCAGCTGGAGGCCAACGTCGTCGGTCAAACGTTCAGCCATGATGCCTGAGCCGACCACGCCAGTAAGTAGAAACGCTGTGCCGATGAACTCGGCGAACGTTTGTCGCAGGTCGAAAGACTGGTCGTCTGGTGTTCCTAATGCCTCCACCACAGAGTGCACGGTAGAGGATCCGAAGCACAGCGTCCCAATAGAGGTCATGATTACACCTGTGGTTAACTCGCTGTTCACCCAGCGCGGATCGGGGAGATCTTGTGGCAGAGTCACCTTTTGGATGGATGCATGTTGGGCATTGGACGGACTCTGAAGCTCAGACTGGATGCACGGTAGTTCGAGTTTTTGGTGATGTGGTCGCGTCGGGCGAAGTGCGCGGCGGTGCTCCAGCGACGAGAGAGTTCGCATTGCTAGAACCGACGAAGATGGTCGAATCTGTTCACGCAGTCGTGTTGTCGGGCGGTTCGGCGTTCGGTCTGGCCGCCGCCGATGGAGTGACGCGATCACTGCGCGCTCAGGACATTGGTTTCGAAACCGCCTACGGTCGCGTGCCGATCGTGGTGGCGATGTCGTTGTATGACCTTGGCGTTGGCAACGGCATGCGGTGGCCAGGTGTGCCAGAGGGCGATGCCGCGCTAGACGCAGCGTCCACCGAGTTTGACGTTGGTCTCGTCGGTGCGGGAACGGGAGCTACTGCGGGGAAGTGGCGGGGTAGTGATGGCGCCTACCCCGGTGGGTTCCGCTTCGCGATCGCGCAACGAGGTGACGTTGTTGTCGCAGCGTTAATGGCTGTCAACGCTGCTGGCGATGTGGGGGATCGAGCAGACGCGGCTCGCAGCCAACTCGCCAGCGGAACGTTCCAATGGCCGGAGGTGAAGACACCCTTCGGTGAGAACACCACGATCGGCGTCATTGCCACGAACGCCCAACTGACCAAGGCGCAATGTCGAGTTATGGCCGAGGCCGGACACGATGGTCTGGCTCGGGCAATTTTCCCAGCGCACGGCCCGACCGACGGCGATGCTCTCGTCGCGCTGGCCAAGCCAGAAGTCGAAGCCGATGAAGCAACGGTCCGTATCCTTGCTGCTAGCGCTGTCGAACAGGCGATCCGCTCCTAGAATCTACGATGTGATTACGGTCCTTTCGTCATCTCCCGATGACACCACCGAACTTGCAACAGGGATCGCCAACATTGCTGAAGGCGGCGATGTCATCGTTCTCGTCGGCGACCTTGGCGCGGGCAAGACCGCATTCTCGAAGGCCTACGGCAAGGCGCTGGGCATTGACGAGCCAATGACGAGCCCGACCTTCACACTCGCTCGCGAGTACGAAGGACGGCTCACACTGCATCACCTCGATGTGTATCGGTTGGAGCAGATGGCAGAGGTACTCGATCTCGACCTGCCTGAGCTTCTCGACTCCGGGGGCGTGGTCCTGATCGAGTGGGGCGATGCAATCATGCCCATGCTCCCACCCGACTTTCTTGAGGTCCGGTTTACCTTCGGCGAGGGAGACGATGATCGCACCATCGAGCTTCGACCGGTCGGGCCGCGCTGGCTTGCTCGCTGTGAAGCGCTGAAGGAACTTCCTGGTTCGGATGGCGAAGAATGCTGATCCTGGGAATCGAATCGGCAACGGCACAGGTCGGCGTTGCGATCGGTGGGCACGAGGGTGTTTTGGCGTCGGCGCATTCCTCGAAGGACCGTCGCCATGCCGAGAGCATCACGCCGCAGATCAAGTTTGTTTGTGAGCAGGCGGGCGTTGAGCTGGGCGATGTGGGTGTGGTAGCGGTCGACATTGGTCCGGGCCTCTTCACTGGTCTTCGGGTTGGGATTGCGTCGGCGATGGCTGTCGCTCACGGACTCGGAGTGCCAATGATTGGAGTGTCTAGTCTCGACCTCGGAGCGTTTGCTGCCGCACATTCGTCGCGGCTCATCGTCCCGTGCTACGACGCTCGACGGGGAGAGGTGTTCTCCGCCCAGTATCGAGCGGTACCCGGAGGCGTGCAGCGCATCACCGAGCCCGCTGTTTCGACACCGGTGGAGCTCGCTGCAGAGTTGGTTGCTCTCGATGAGGCAGTGCTCCTGCTCGGAGACGGGGCGCACCGATACCGCGAACAGTTCGAAACCGTAGGACACCTCGAGTTTGCCGGCGATGGCCTGTGGTATCCGTCGGCGCGTTCGCTGGTCGAACTCGCCCACCCCAAGGCAATGCGAGAAGAGTTTGTCTCGCCCCGAGAGATCGAACCGATGTATATCCGCCTTCCCGATGCTGAGATCAATTGGAAGGTTCGCGACGGCCGCTCATGAACGATGTCTCGCCCCTCACCGTTCGACGGGCGCAGATTCGTGACGTACGAGATATTCGATCGATCGACCGCCAAGCGTTTCCAAGCCCGTGGTCCGAGGGGTGGACGATTGCACAGGTGACCGACCCGGCGCGCGTGCATCTGGTGGCCGAGCGTGGCTTCACCGTAGTGGGCCATGGCGGCTTCATTTTTTTGGGCGACCAGGCACACATCGCAACGATCGCTGTGGCCGGTGACGCTCGGCGCCAAGGCATCGGTGACGCGCTGATGACCGCGCTGTTAAAAGCGGCTCGCGACAAGGGCTATGACGAAGTGACGCTCGAAGTGCGGGAGAGCAACCAGGCAGCGATCGCCCTGTACGGACGCCATGGCCTTGCCATCGTCGGCCGTCGTAAGGGGTACTACGGCGATAACAACGAAGATGCCATCATCATGACCGGGACGGGGATTTCCGAGCTGTGATCTCGGTAGCCTGAACCCATGGCTGAGCTGATTTTGGGGATCGAGACGAGCTGCGACGAGACCGCGGCGGCGGTTGTAGGAGACGGTCACGACGTGCGCTCCAACATCGTGTCGAGCCAGATCGACATCCACGCTCGCTACGGGGGTGTCGTCCCCGAAGTTGCCAGCCGCGCACACGTCGAAATGATGATGCCGGTGGTCGCCGAAGCAATGGTCGAGGCCGGCGTCGAGAAGGATGACCTCGCCGCTATTGCATGCACCGTCGGTCCAGGCCTGATTGGTTCGCTGTTGATCGGCGTCAGCGCTGCCAAGTCGCTCGCGCTCGTGTGGGACAAGCCCTTTGTAGCGGTTAACCACCTCGAAGCCCATCTCTATGCGTCGTTTCTCGAGGAGCCCGATCTTGAATTGCCGGTTGTGGTGTTGCTGGTTTCCGGTGGCCACACGATGCTCGTTTTGATGGAGGGCCATGGCCAGTACCGCCTCCTCGGCCAGACCCTCGACGATGCCGCGGGCGAGGCCTACGACAAGGTCGCCCGATATCTCGGTCTCGGTTATCCGGGTGGTCCAATCCTCGACAAGTTGGCAATGGATGGCGACCCTGATGCGGTTCGCTTTCCCCGCGCAATGGCGAAGGACGGCTACGACTTTTCGTTCTCCGGCTTGAAGACCTCGGTGGTTAACTTCGTGCGCAAAAACCCTGATGTTCCCGATGTCGATATCGCGGCATCATTCCAAGAGGCTGTGGTCGATGTACTCCTGACCAAGGCACAGCGAGCCGTGCACGAGCACGGGGCTAAGGGGCTGTGCTTGGCGGGAGGCGTGGCAGCCAACTCTTCGCTTCGTGAACGGACGCTCGACCTGGCGATGGAAGATGGCATATCGGCGTTCGTGCCGAACCGCTCGATGTGCACCGACAACGCCGCGATGGTCGCAGCTGCGGGCTGGTGGCGCCTCCACTCCGATGGCGCTGCACCACTCGACCAGGGCGCAACCTCGAGCCTTCGCCTTCCGACGTACGCCTAATAGCTCCGATTTCGCTACAAAATGGAGCAAAGTCGCGACGGCGCCGACCAGTGTCGGTCTAATCCTCGTTGGTCGTCGGCCCAGTGGGAGCCCATCGGT
>CAZSYL010000110.1:0-4595 GCA_964610745.1 uncultured Acidimicrobiales bacterium | reverse complement strand
TCATGACCGTCTTCCTCTTCGTCGTCATCATGGACGTCTTCGCCATCGAATTCGAGGGTTTGCACAACATCGATTGCCTCGAAGGTTTCGACGCCGTCTTCGCGAGCGGTCCAGATCACGTCGATCAGGCCCTCTTCAAAGTTGGCACCGTTCACGATCATCGCGTCGGCCTCACCAATTGTCGTCACCTGCTGGGCGGACGCCTGAAAATCATGCGGATCTGCGCCGACCGGCATAATTACCTCGACGTTCATCTGATCACCGACAATATTGCGGACAACATCTCCAAGAATGTTCGTCGTCACAACGACCGTGGGAAGATCCGGATCGATGGACTCGCCCGCTACCGACGTTTCAGTGGACCCGCACGCCGATGCCACAAGTGCCACCGCAAAGAATAGGCCAGCCGCTTTTTTCGTCAATGGACTCATCCTGCTCCTAGTGAGAATCAGTATCAGTACTGTTTCCCGATCGATAGGGCGTCGCCGGCAGCGTTGACATCCCATAACGAGAATCGTTTTCATTCGAAGATCCTGTTGTACGGTGTGGCAGTGTCTCTGGTGATCTCGACGAAAGACCTGCACGCTGAGTATGGCGATGTCAAAGCGCTGGCCGATGTGAACATCGAGGTTTACGACTCATGCTCACTGGCAGTGATTGGCCCTAACGGTTCAGGCAAATCAACGCTTCTCGGCATTTTGGCTGGCACCGTGCGAGCCGCCAGTGGTGGCGTCACTGTCAAAGGTCCTCCCCCAGCCTTCGTGCTCCAGGCAACCAATGTGGACCGCAGCCTGCCAATCACGGTTCGCGATACCGTCGCCCTCGCCCGATACCCTTCGCTCGGAGTGTTTAACCGCTTCGGGTCTGCCGACGCCGCTGCAATACATACCGCCATGGAGCGACTACAGATCGACAACCTCGCCACCACTCAGCTACACGACCTTTCAGGAGGCCAACGCCAACGCGTCCTGGTCGCACAGGGGTTAGCGCAGGAATCAAACGTACTTCTGCTCGATGAGCCGGTCAGCGGACTCGATGTGACATCACGTTCGATCATTCTTGGCCTCATCGACGAAGAGGTCGCCGCTGGACGGACTGTCGTGGTAACAACCCATAGCTTGGAGGAAGCACAACGATGCCACCAGGTCTTGCTGCTCAAGACCCGTCCCATTGCCTATGGACCACCGGACGAGGTTCTGGTCGAGGACTACCTACAAGTTGCCTTCGGCGGGAACTTCATTCGGGTCGGCGACAAGCTGATCCTCGACGACCCCCATCACCATCACTGAGTCGACAGGGGCAATAGTACATTCTCATCGATTCTCATTATGGCCAAAGCGGCTAAGATGTTCTGATGCCTGACGTAGAACTCGATGATGAGGTAGCAACACTGCTGCGAAACGCCGAGCAGCGGTACACCACTGGTCGCCGGCGCGTCGTTTCTGCGCTTCGTGCTGGGTCAGGGCCCCTCACGATGGCCCAGATATTGGAGAACGACGAATCGCTGTCGCAATCGAGTGTGTATCGCAACCTGACGATCCTCGAGGATGTCGGTGTTGTGACACGGATCGTAACCGGCGATGACTTTTCGCGATACGAACTCGCAGAGCACCTCACCGAACACCACCATCATCTGATCTGCACGTCGTGCGGCGATGTGGTCGACTTCGCGCTCGATGACAACTTCGAGTCCGAACTAGACAAGGCACTCCATCGAGCCGCTAAAGCCGCTGGCTTTGTGCCAGCAGCTCACCGTCTCGACCTTTTTGGGACGTGCGCAAACTGCAGCTGACGCGCTGGACTTAGCTCTCCGGATCTTCGACACCCGTTTCAGAAACCGACGACTCTTCTTCGACCGCAACAGACTCACCTAGCACGGAGGTGTCCGGCGCTGGCTCAGCCACGCCCGGCTCATCCACCACGGTGTCGGGTGGGGCGTCGGCGCTCGTCTCGCCATCCTCACCGGCTTCCAACAGGGTTTCGGCGTTGCCACTGTCGCCGAGGTCGATCTCGGAGCCGACCTCATCAACTTCACCGTCATCAACCAACCCGTCCTCACCAAGGTCGTCAGAATCGGTGAGGACTTCTCCGTCCGAGCCGCTCGATGTGCCATTGCCGGACCCAGAGCTGGAGTCCGGCGTGATCTCTAGGCCCGAAGATGATGGTTCGTCGAGGTCTTCCTCGACGAACGGCAGCACATCAACCGCCACAATCTCCTCGGGAGTAGGCAGACGGGCAAACGCCGCAAAGGAAGTACTCTCGGGTGACACGTTGAGCTGATCGTGATATCGCCGACCGGCTCTGGTGACATCTGCCGAGTACGCCAGGTCATGGTTGTAGGCAAAGTAGGCGCGCTGTTCACCTTCGCTGGTCAGCATTGAACCTGGAGCGGCGCAAAGATAGCTAGCAGCAGCGAGTGCTGCGTCGTAGATGTTCTGCGGATCGGCCTTCCCGTCACCATCCCCGTCGGCTTCGAACAGACTCCAGGTCGTGGGGATGAACTGCATTGGTCCAACGGCACGATCGAAGATGCGGTCACCGTCGAGAACGCCGTTGTCAGTGTCAGTGATTCGAGCTAGGCGAACAACACCGGAGGTCTCCTGGGTCTGTCCGGTCGCATCGGGTAAGGGCCCCGAAGTACCGCCAGAGAGAACGCGGCCATCGAGCGGCAGCCCAAGAATCTGCACCGTTGTACGCCCGTTGACGTCGAGCGTCGAGTTGGCGAAGTATCCGTGGCGACTCTCGATCCGCCCGATGCCAGCGAGCTGAGACCAGTGGATCCCACAACCAGGATCGTTCACAGCGAGGGTCCGTGATGCGCGAACATAGGCATTGAGCGCAACCAGCGGGATGTCCGTCCCAGCGACAAAGGCGTCGAGGCGTTGGTGGTACGCAATCTCGTACCGAACCGCCGTGACCTCGGAATATTCGAGCGTGTCTTCGATCGTTCCGTCGAGCACTTCGCCTCGCTCGTTCAGTTCCGAGATGAGGAGACGCTGTTCGATGCGTTCCTCGATCATCCGATCAATCGCGTCGTGCTCGGACGCGATATCAGCGACCCGGGACTGGTTCGATGCTTCGAGAGGCGCACGCTCCGCGACCAACGCTGCAGTCCGTTCGAGACTCCGAGCCAGGAGCTGCTCGGCCCCTTCGATGTCAGCGACCTGAAACTCGCGGACCTGATCACCGATCACGCGTCGTTCGAGCAGCACTGTCGAGTCGGGGTCGGCAACAAAGGTCTCGAGCGCAAGGTCCTCGCCTGTGAAGGCTTGCATTGCGATCTCCAAGATTGCTGCATTCAACAGGTCGATATCGGCACGGCGTTGCAGCTGTTCATCAGCCTCGACCGTTTCAGCTTCGACAATTCGCGCAATCTCACGCTCCGCCTGGGCAATCTCGCGTTCAAGACCAGCGATGGTCTGTCGGCTTTGAGTGATTGATCGAGTGGCATCGACAATCGTTGCCTGCGCCTCGGCGATGTTGTCATCGACGGTGGCACGCGCTTGTTCTGCGGTCGCGACAGCCTGCAACGCTCGAAGGTGCTGATCGGTCTCGGTCGCTACGTCTGCTTCCTTGTTGACCGCTTGGCCCTGCACTCCGGCTTCGAAGACCGCGCTCTCAGCGTGCAGTTCACCAAAATCGAAATCGGGAACGTCCGCGAGGGGTTCGTCGACAAGTTCGAAGCGTTCGATTGGATCAACCCAAGGTTCATCCAAGGCGAGGTCATCTATCTCAATTCCCTGCACCGGAAACGGCTCTGTTTGACCAACCGCGGCCTGTTGGTCCCAGATTTGTGCGGCTGCCACCATCAACAGAACCACTAGCAGCGCAGTGTGAACTGTCCTCGGGGTACGTGGATATGTCATTTGGTGGTTACCTACGTCGGTCTCCCGCCCTTCGGTCCATTCATCGGCGGCTTTGAGCGAGATGTAACCACTTTGCGCAAAACCTTCTCATCGAGCCCAAGGGTCAGCTCCGTGCCGTCGTGCAGCGGCCCGAAGCGACGCTCCTAACTTAACTCTTCAGCGGAGTCTCCCCAGCGGCCTCAAGCCACTCGCCCCAGTAGAACTTCCACTCCGCAACGTCATCAAAGGTAGGTAGCTTCCGGTGGTCGATCGAAACCTTGACCCGACCGTCACCCCGCTCATCGATCCCGAAGTGGGCAACTCCCGGTCCGATGGAAATCCGGATCGCCTTCGCTGTCGAGCGAGACAAGAGCTCGGTCGTGTAGCCGGGAAACAAGTCAGCCCGATCCGCATCGTCGAACAACGCAGAGCGGAGGCCAGCAGCATCGAGGGTAATAGTTGCAGAGCGACCGGCTGTGAAGGTCCCATCGGCTCGTTGATACGGGAGGCGCAAGCCGGTGATCCGCTCGTAACCGACGGTGATGCTCTGTGACCACCAGGCGTCGACGCTCAACTCATCTCGAAGATACGCAGCAATGGCGGTGTGGTCACCTTCAAAGTCGGGGCCCGCGTCGAGGGCGTCGCACCACTCGTCCCAACCTCGTCCGGTCGCTTCTTGCACAGCCCCGTCACTGAACTCAGGCTCAGCAACCCAAGTCCGTCCCGACCGGTTGGCCGCCCTCGGCGAGC
>CAZSYL010000109.1:0-4686 GCA_964610745.1 uncultured Acidimicrobiales bacterium | reverse complement strand
AAATGATCTGCTCGAACCTAGGTCGTTCTCGGTACCCGTTTTTCTCCGTGATGACCGACTGTCACTGCGCTGCGCTCGTTGTCGGGTGTTCGCTTTCCGCGTTACCGCATATCTGCAAGGCATAACGCTCGGACTCCGATGCAGAGGCCAAGTAAAGACCCTCGCTAGTAGTGCCGACATAGAGCTATGACAGCGAAATATGGCAGGACACAGAGACGATTCGTTCGATGGCTAGCGACCTTTGGCCTTGCGCTCTTCTTGGCAGCTTGTTCAAGCTCCTCGACTGACGTGACGGCCGGCGACGAGAGCGCGTCCGTCGACGAAGCAACGCTCGCCGATGACGCGTCGACTTCTGCAGAGGTGACCTCGACGACCGAGACAACCAGCACAGTCCCGAGAAGCACAACAACCACGGCAGCAGAGTCGACCACGACAAGTACTCCCGATACAACAGACACACCAACGACAACAGCGGCTCCGAGCTCGACAACCGCAGCACCGACCACCACGGCGGCGCCGGTAACAACTACAGCCGCGCCAACTACAACGGCAGCTCCGGAAACTACGACCCCGTCCGAGCCTTCTAATGAAGCCACCGTCCGCTTCGTGGTTGAACTGACCCAGGAGTTCACATCCCCACTTACGCCACAGGACTTCACCGCCGAGTTCTTTGGTGAGGGACAACGCGTCATCGTGACTCATGGAGACTCAGTGACGGTTCAATTTGATGGAAGCACCGGCTCGTTTGCTTTCGATGTTCCCCGGGTCGACGGTTACCGTCGGGAGAGAGCCTCGTGCACCATTCCAACGGGGTTCACAAATACTCCAGAATCTCAATACCACATGCTGATCGAACCTGGCGCTGACGTGGTCTGTACGTTGCCTTACGCCGAAAGGGCCCCAGCGACGATCTTCATCGATGTCATAGTCGACGGCCAGCACACCAGTTCCGGGTCTGGTCCCCTTCTCGTAATCGATGGTGTGGAGTACAACGGCTTCACACGAATTGAGACGCTGACCGGCCAACACTCCATCGACCCCGTCGGTGGTCCCGGGTTCGTACTAGACAATCAGCTGTGCGATCTGGAGAGCATCGATGGAGGGACGTTGTATGACGTGACTGAGCCGGGCGGGGGCATCTATTGCAGGTTTGACTTCAGTTCCACATAGGCCACAAAACACGCCGACAGGCACCGCTTCGAAAGCTCTCTGGTCAGGCTTGTAGAAGGAATGGTTTTGCGGCGCGTAGCTCTGCGACGAAGGCGCCGGGTACCTCGAGGGCGGGGAAGTGGCCGCCTTTGTCGAGCTCGTTCCAGTAGACGATGTTTCGGTATCGTTGCTCGGCCCAACGTCGGCTCGGTCTGATGATCTCTTTGGGGAACACGGAGCACCCGGCAGGCAGCTGAACCTGCTCCAGGTCGGCCTGACCAAAGCTCTCCCAATAGAGGCGAGCTGACGAGGTTGCGGTTTCGGTGAACCAGTAGAGGGAGATGTTGTCGAGGAGTTCGTCTCGTGTCAGCGCATTCTCGGGGTGCCCATCGCAGTCGGTCCACGCATGAAACTTCTCGACGATCCATGCCGCCTGACCCGCTGGCGAATCGGTCAACCCATACCCAACCGTTTGCGGGCGGGTGGACTGCTGCTTTGAAAAACCAGAATCCCAGCGGTCGTAGAACGAAAGCGCCTTGAGCGCGGAACGCTCAGCGTCGGTTAGCTCGGCCATCGTTTCAGGAGCGGGAGCGGCCATGGGCATGGTCGTATGGATGGCTCGACATGCGCCGCGAGCTTGAATGCCGATCTCGGTTGTAATGGCTCCGCCCCAGTCGCCACCTTGCGCGATGTAGTCGTCGTAGCCGAGTCGCACCATAAGTGCGTCCCACATCTCGGCGATCTTCTCGATACCAGTACCGGTCGAAGTGGGGTGTTCACTCCACCCATAACCAGGAAGAGACGGGATCACTAGATGGAACGCATCAGCTTCGGTGCCGCCGTGAGCCGTCGGATTCGTGAGCGGGTCGATGACCTTCTGGAATTCAAGGACTGAGCCCGGCCATCCATGGCTGATGATCATCGGTGTGGCGTCGGCGTGTGGCGACCGAACATGCAGGAAGTGCACCCGCAACCCGTCCACCTCGGTTGTGAAGTTTGGGTGCACATTTAGCTCGGCTTCGCAGCGACGCCAGTCATATTCGTTGGCCCAGTACTCACACAGCTCTTGGACATACGCGAGCGGGGCGCCTTGAGTCCAATCATCGACCAACTCGCGATCGGGCCAGCGAGTGGTGGCCAGTCGTGTTTTGAGATCGACGATTGCCTCGTCCCTCACCGCAACGGTGAACGGGGAGATCTCCACTAGCCGACGAGGTCCAACTGGGCTTCGGTCAGCTGTGGCGCTGGCGGGAGTTGGAACCTGTCGAGGTTCTCAGCTCGCTGCATCTCAATGTAGGTGTCTGTACTGATGAACCGGTCGGTCCAGTTAGTCGTCGACGTTTGTGTCGCGAGGGCAGCGCGCCGTTGGGCGATCACCTCGTCACTCGTACTCGACTTGGGCATCATGCACACCAGGCTCGCGGCCCGGATTAGTGAGGGCTCGGCGTCATCGGCTGGAGCTGCTGGTTCGATGCCAGGGCTGGAACAATGCACGGTCCGCGAATCCCAGAGCATCAGATCGCCAGCTTCGAGGTGAGCCATGATCGGCGGCGTATCCAACAACCGCGGATCGTCGGCCGGGAAACGGAAGTGGTCGAGCGATTCGGGTAGGCGCCCGAGCCGTTCGGCGTATTGCTCAGGGATTTCGGCGAACCACTTATGCGAACCAGGTATCAAAATGTTGCCACCGGACGCAGGCGAACTGGGCGTCAAGGCGACCGCTCCCTGAACACAGTGAAAGCCCGGTCGGGTGATTGGATGCTGATCGACATGCAGCCACGAGCCGCCTCGGGTTGTTTCCCACTCGGGGTCGATCGTTGTTGGACGCCATAGCGCCATGCCGTCGAAGCTGACGAGCAAATCCTCGTCATCCCAGACCGAGGCGAACGCCTTCTTGATCGCCGGAACCGAACGAACAAACCACTGGGCCGCACTGTGGCCAATGCCCAAAGCTGGAACGATTCCACCCGAGGTCACGATGGGCCAACGCTCATCCCTCCACGTGCTGCTATCGGTTCGGTCGATGCCGGTTCCGAGCTGCTCGAGAAAGTCCCAAGTCAACTCCAGCGTGTGTTGCGCCTCAGATGATGAAAGAGCGTTGGCGATAACTACGTAGCCTTCGGACTTGAGGTGGTCGAGGCTTTCCTGTGATCCAGATTCCAAACGAGGAACGTGGGTGTAGATCGGCGTGAGTTGCTGGCTGTTCATGTCGTTACTGGCTGCTGATCAGCCGACAAGCGAGCGCTGGTATTCGTCCAACTCAGGCACGGGTGGAAGGACGTACTTCGCGGGGTCGCCTTCTTTGAGCACCATTGGGAACTCGTCGGCGTTGATCCAGCGATCACTCCAGTTGGTGGTGGAGGTGCGGTTCTCAACTGCTGCCCGACGTTGTGCAATGACCTCGGGGTTGCTGTGAGCCCGAGGCATCATGCAAACGAGGCTGGCGACCCGAGTCAGCTCCGGTGCAGTGAGGTCGGTCGCCAATTCGCTCTGCGGTCCGGGGCTCGAGCAGTGCACGGTGCGCGAGTCCCACAACATCATGTCGCCCGGTTCCATGTGTGCCATGAGTGGTGGCGTTTCCTGCAGCTGAGGGTCGTCGGTGGGGAAGCGGAAATGGTCCTGATCTTCGGGGATTGAGGCAAGCCGGTTCGCATACCGGGTTGGGATCTCGGCGAACCATTTGTGCGATCCGGGGACCATGATGTTGCCGCCGATGTCCGACGAGGTTGCCGTGAGAGTGAGAGCGCCCTGCACACACTGGCGGCCGGGGCGGCTCACCGGGTGTTGGTCGAGGTGAAGCCAAGCTCCGCCACGATCGGTTGCCCATTCCGGGTTGATGTCGGTGGGGCGCCACAGTGCCATGCCATCGAAACTGACGAGAAGGTCTTCGTCGTCCCAGACCGATGCGAACGCCTTCTTCACATCAGGCGCAGATCGGATGAACCACTGTGCTGCACTCTGGCCGATCCCTTGACTCGGGACGATGCCACCGTGCACGTTGATGGGCCACTGGTCGTCACCCCACGTGTCGACGTTGTTGCGGTCGACGCCCGTGCCGAGCTTTTCGAGGTAGTCCCACGTGAGGTCGAGGGCCTGGTCGACTTGGCTTGGCGAAAGAGCATTCGCGATGACGACGTACCCCTCGGAGTCGAGATAGTCGAGACTCTCTTGAGACCCCGCCGAAAAGCGAGGGACATGAACATACTCAGGCACCAATTGGTTCTCGGGCATCGCTGATTCCCCTCAATAGCGTGCTTTTGATCGTATGCGATGAGCCGACCATTGCCGGGGTCGCGTGTATTGGACTTTTGGAGGTTCGGGCAGCGGCATCGCCGCCGCGTAGAGAACCGGATCTTAGGGACAGTTCCTAGCTATCTCATCGCCGTTAGATCCGGACGGTTCCCTCCGAGGTTGATGTCGACGACGCGCCCTGGGGGTCGGTAATCCGGACCGAAACGTGCCATTCGCCCGAGCCGACACGACGAGGTGCTATGTCCCACGTGTGGGTGGTGCCGCCGAGCCTGACGTCTCGCTGGC
>CAZSYL010000108.1:0-4809 GCA_964610745.1 uncultured Acidimicrobiales bacterium | reverse complement strand
TCGACGTAGACGGCGACGGCTTCGCCTCAGTCAATGTCCCAGACGGAACCGACTGCGACGACGACAACCCCGACATCTACCCAGGAAGTGGCTGCGAAGACGACGGTGACGGCTTCTCTCTCTCGCTCGGCATCGACTACGACACGTTGAGGTCATAACAAGCGAAGGCATCTCAAAAGTTGTCCGCTGCGGCACGGATCCTTCGGGGTCCGTGCCGCAGTCGCGTTTTCGGTCGGTTCGCCGCGCAATTCGCTGGCGACCGACTACCACGAGGAGGCCTCGCCATTACAGTGCACAGCAGACCCGGGGAGCATGATGAGCAGCGGAGAAGAACGACAGCAACGTCTATGCGAGGCACTCGGCATAACTCGTCCCGTGTTGCTGGCACCAATGGCTGGCACTGCTGGAGGCGAGCTCGCCTCGCAAGTGAGCCTCGCCGGAGGTCTCGGATTTCTGGGCGGGGGTTATGGCGATCCTCGGTGGCTTCGCGAAGAGATGGCTCATGTGCCGCACGGATGTCGGGTCGGGATTGGTTTGATCACCTGGCATATGGCCGAAAACGCGGTCGAGGAAGCACTCGCCCTCCGGCCACGCGCGGTCTGGCTCTCCTTCGGCGATCCAGCACCACATCTCCCAGCGATTGCAAAGAGCGACGCCCTCGCAGTCACGCAGGTCTCCCGCGTTTGTGAAGCCGAAGCGGCAATCCATGCCGGGGCCGATGTGGTGGTCGCACAGGGGAGCGAGGCCGGAGGCCACGGAAGGCAAGGCCGTTCGCTGTTCGGATTGCTCCCCGAAATAGCATCATCGTTTCCGGAGACGCCACTTGTCGCTGCCGGTTCGATCAATGATGCACAGGGACTACGAGCTGCCGTCGAGCTCGGAGCTTGGGGAGTGGCACTCGGGTCGGCTCTCGCGGGCACGATCGAAGCAAACGACACCGATCAAGCCAAGGCCAAGCTGGTTGAGTCGAAGGGCGATGACACGGTCCAGAGCACCGTCTTTGACCATATTCGTGGCCCGCTGTGGCCAGAGCAGTATGTGGGCCGATCGGTGATGAACGAACTAACCAACGAATGGGCCGGACGCGAAGCCGAAATGGCACCCCAGCTCGACGAGCTACGTGAGCAATACGACGTCGACAACGCCGAATCGAACATGTCGAGGCGCGTCCTCTGGGCGGGCGAAGGTGTATCTGGGATCCGTGACATAGTCCCAGCACGACACGTCATCGAGCGCTTCCCGCAATTCGACACTCAAACGTAGCCGGCCGCGCCGCAAGCTGCCGCGGACACAGCTTGCGCCTTCGGGACCTCCACCTCGACCGGCGAAGTATCTCAGTCGTTGAATTCGACTGGACTCTGACGGGTTCGATCGACGGTCAGCTTCAGAACATCGGGACGAGCGTAGTGCCCGCACTGATCCAGGTTTTGGCGTTCACCTCGAACCACGGCGTGATCGATCTCGGCCACGATGAGGGCCTCAACACCAACGACCGGTTCGACCATGGGCGTACCGTCGGGCGCAACGATGGTGCTTCCACCGTTAGCGATCACTTCGCTGCCTGCTGCTGCGATCTCATCGCGATTCGGTGTGTCCGCTGGAAGGTCCTCGACTCGCATCAACCCGCTTGCCGCAATGACATAGGACCGGCCCTCTTTCGCGATGAAGACCGGGATATCGCTCGTGTTGTGGATACCCCCGGGCCAGACACTCACGTGAAGACTCTCGCCCTGGGCATACAAGGCTGATCGAGCAAGGGGCAGCCAATTTTCGTAGCAGTTCAGACCGCCTACGCGAAACGCGTCGAGATCGTGAACAACGAGACCGTGCCCGTCACCGGCCGCCCACGCAAGGCGTTCCTCATATGTTGGATGCAGCTTGCGATGCACCGACGCAATCGTTCCGGTGCGGTCGACGTAAACCAGCGAACAATAGAGACTGTGGCCTCCTCGATCGGGTGCTCGTTCCATGACGCCGAGGTAGACAGCAATGCCGCGATCTCGGGCCACCTCGCATATGCGATCGAGGTCACCACGCTCGAGCACCACACCTTCGTCCACGTAGCGGGCGTACATCGCCTTCTGTTTCTCGCTGTTGAAGCGAGCACCATCGGTTCGCTCGATCCAGAACGGATAGCCCGGGACGAGCGCCTCGCCAAAGGCCACCATGGCACAGCCTTCGTCGGCCGCCTGTGCGACAACCTCGGTAATCTTGTTCAGGGTCTCATCTCGTCGAAACCACACCGGCGCGATCTGAGCAATGCCGACGACGAGGCGATCCTTCTCTTCACCGTGGAACTTGGCGTCTGGCCGGATGATGTCGAGCACAGCGGACCTCTCTGATATGGAAATGGATGCTCCACGGTACGCCTCTGTGTTGTCGATCCCCAAGAGCTCTCCCTGCACGACCGATGGCATAAGGATGCTGCGCCCTCATGACGGCGCCCTTAAGTGACCCGCCGCCTCGGCTAAACGCGGGCGGCAAAGATCGCGCTGAAACGAGATTCGAATTTACGTATCTCCGCGGGTCTCACGACCCAATCGGCTCAACTTTTAACTGCTTCGCGCCGACCCTTTGGCCACCCCGGCAGAGAGCGGAATGCGATGTCCAAGGCCAACTCGGAACGACAACTACCTCGCCTGCAGCGACGCCTTCTGGCAATGCTCCTCATCGTCGCAATGGTTGGCGCAGCCTGTGGAGCGGTCGACGACTTCAGCTCTGAAGTAATTGGTGGACCAACGGGAGCACTGCCGTTCGCTGAGGAGGACAGCGAGCCTTCGGGCGACGCTACGTCTGATGATTCGGGCCAGACTCAAGCAGGCACCAGAGACGGCGTTGCCGGTGACAATAACAACGAAACGACTGCCGACACTCCAACAGAAATTGCGGGACCTCCGAGGAGCGGCGGCTCTCCAGTTTCGAACCCGAACTCAGATCAAGGGTTGGCGGACAACCCAACGAACCAACGACCAACGAACCCGTCGGCACCGACGGTAACCGCGGCACCGTCGACCGGCGGGACATCGACGTCGACCTCGACAACTCCCGGATCGACCGCTGCTCCCTCCACAACAGCAGCCCCAGCGACGACGGTCGCTCCTCCGACGACCCTCGCTCCCGAAGGAGTCGATCTCTCCAACGCCGTCCTCGCGTCGAGCTACGGGTTTGATGCGAACAACGCAACAGAAGCATTCCGTCAGGCGTTGCTTTCGGCGGACCCGGTCGTCATCATCGATGACCAGGGATCGGACTGGATGATCGACCCGATCAAGGTCTTCGATGTCACGGACAAGATCATCGTCTTTGAGCCCGGGGTGACCGTGCGAGCTCGTCCGGGTGCCTTCTCGGCGAGCAACGCCATCATGTTGAACCTCGTGCGACCTGTGGGCTTGGAGATGTACGGCAACGGCGCAACTTTGGACATGAACAAGAGTGAGTACACCACAGGAGAGGGCCGCCATGCAGTAGCACTGGTCGCCGCTGACGGTGTCACCATTAGCGACTTCACCATCAGCGATAGCGGTGGTGATGGCCTCTACATCGCGGGACACGCCCCGCCACTGCGGACCTACTCGTCGAACATCTACGTCGACAACGTGGTCTTCGATAACCACCGCCGTCAAGGCATGAGCATCATCAGTGCGGAGAACGTGTTCGTTTCGAACTCAACCTTCTCGAACACGATCGGCACGCTGCCTGAAGCGGGTGTCGACCTCGAACCCAACCAGCCATATCACCGGCTCGTGAACATCAACTTCGACCGGTCGCGCTTCGTGAACAACGGACATGCCGGATTCGTTGTCGCCTCACTGAACCTCGACGAAAACTCCATTCCGATTTCGGTGAATGTCACCAACAGCTACTTCTCGATGAACCACCGAGCTGGCAATGCCTTTAGCGAAGCCGAGCTCGTCTTTGGGGCGAATCGCACGAGCCCGGTCACCGGGTCGGTCGTGTTCGACAACGTCGAGTTCGATGGAAGCGAATGGTCCCTTCTAAAGACCCGTCGACCCTCGGATGGGTACAGCGTCACGATGCGCAACATCGTTGCGAGAGACCTCATGCAGACCTCTGGAGCCGGGCTTATCAACTTCGAGGTCCCGAGCTACGACGAGCCAGGGACACTCGGCAACTTCCACTTCGAGAACGTGACCGCCACCTACACCGCGGACGTCCCAGTCCTATACGTATTCAACGGGCAGACGCTCACGGCAATGAACAACGTGACCGGCTCGATCGATGTTCGAAATCCTGGAGATCCCGCTGCAATCGAATATCGAGTTGGCGAACCACCTCAAGAAAACAACGTCACGCTGACCGTTCGCCATATCCAGTAGCGCACACTCCGGCTCACGTCGACTGCGCCTCAGCATCTTCTGCTTGCCACCAATGGTGATGGCTGTGGCCAGAATCGGTTTGGGAAATCCCAACCATGGTCACCGCGGCCAAAATGCCTCCGAGTAACTCAGCACCTACATACACCGGCCACTGCTCCCAGCTCACCTCTCGTCCAAGGACCTGCTGGACCAACATGGGCCCAGTCGAGCGAGCTGGGTTAAGCGCAGCTCCAGTGACTGGCGCAACCGTAATGATGATCGCGAATGTTGCCGCACCAATAGCGACCCCAGCGAATCCGCTCGCGGCCTTGCGGTTGATCGCGCCGAACACGACTGCAACGAGGATGAACGTGCCGATGAGCTCAGCGGTGAAGGCCTGCCACACCGGCGTTCCATCGCCATAGGTTGCGACTCCAAGACCGAGATCGCTGGCCTCGGTCCCGAGAATGCCTACGATCGCGAACGCGCCAAC
>CAZSYL010000107.1:0-4872 GCA_964610745.1 uncultured Acidimicrobiales bacterium | reverse complement strand
GGGGCTTTGCGAACCTTCATGTTCTTCTCCGGGTAGGCATCGGCCAGTGCCTTGGCAGCGTCCAGGAGATAGATGGCGCCGCTGTTTGCGGCGAAGCGCTCGCCGATGGTGTCGTCGTTGTCGATCGCGGCGACGTGCATGCGGGCGACGTCGCGAACATCGACCGCCGGGAGGTTGATGTTGGGATACGCCGGGAATTCCCCGTTGAGGAACTGCTCCACCAACTCGAGCGAGGTGCCGTAGTTGGGGTCCATCGCAGGACCCCAGACGGCCCCCGGATTGATGGTGGTGAGGCGCAAACCATGCTGCTCGGCCAGTTCCCAGGCCTTTCGCTCGGCCAAGGTCTTGGACGCTTCGTACGCGCCGACGTTTGCTCCGTTGGGGTCGGTCCAGTTCTCTTCGGTCGATCGGGCCCCAGGCGCCTTTGCAGAGTCCTTGTAGATCGCGGCGCAGCTCGAAGTAAGGATCACTCGTGTAACACCGGCAGCATGTGCGGCGTTCAAGGCTCTCGTTGTGCCTTCGACCGCCGGGGTGATGAGCGTCATCGGGTCATCGGGTTCTCCACCGGGGAATGGCGAGGCGGTATGCATCAACACATCGATGCCTTCGAGGGCAACGTCCCAGCCTTCATCCTTGGTGAGGTCAAGCTTCACGAACTCAATGTCTGCGTCGGGGAAGAGGGCCTGAATCTCGGCTTGGCGTTTGTCTGAACGGATGCTGCCACGGACCTCATAGCCCTCTTCGAGCAGTTGGCGAACGATGTGCTTAGCGATGAATCCGGATGCTCCGGTGACGAGAACTTTGGGCATGTCTTGTGCTCCTTGTTAGGTGTGTTGTTGTGAGGCGCGTAGGTGTTCGTCTGCGTGGGTGATGCTGTTCCACATGGCGTCAAAGGCCGTGTTCCTCTGCTCGAGGTTGAGGCCCACGTCGACCGCAAGCTCGATATAGCTCTGGACGAGTTGCGCGATGTAAGTAGGGGGCAGGTCGACGAGTAACCCCGTGTCGGCGAGTCTGTGCAAGACCTCCCTCGGGCCGTTCAGAGCGGCTGATGCTTCGGCGATGGCTTCGGGCCCGGCCAGGCCTGACTGCTGTAGCAGGTCGCACACCCGGTATCGGGCCGGTTGCTCTGCGGCCCAGTCGAACCATCGTTGCGTGATGGTTCGGGTCTGCTCCCGTAGCGGGAGCTCGGAATTGGGGGTGCCCAAGGCGTCTGCGAGGCCACGCTTGAGTCGTAGGTACAGCGCGTCGACTAGCTCTTGCTTCGTAGGGAAGTAGTTGAACAGGGTGCCGTTGGAGACCCCCACCGCTTTCGCGATCTTTGCCGTCGACACGCCCACTCCCTCGACGTCGAAGACGTCGATGCACAGGTCCAGGATTACTTCTGGCGTGTACTTCATGTCATGGAGGTTATCAATTGGAGTGACTGATCACTCTAATATCCATGTCATCGACAATCGATGGTGATTTCTAGACAAGTGGGGTTAGGTAGTCGCTCTGCGGCGCTACTGTCGGAGCCTATGAACCGCCAAGACAGCGATCTGGTTCCGCCGAAGGAAATTGGGTGGCGGCCACAGGGTCGTCACCTGAATTTGCCGGTTGAGGTCTTGGAGCGTTCGGACGTTCTTGGTCGGATAGAAGCGCGGGAGATCTCGAGCCGGGAGCGTGTTCAATTCCATCAGTTGCTCATCTGCACCGGGGGCGACGGAACCCACATTGTCGACTTTGAGCCGATGCCGCTTGTTCGCGGGACCATTCAGCGGATCTATCCGGGGCAAGTTCAACAGTATGTAACCGAGGGTCCAGTCGACGTGATCATGGTGATCTGGCCGAGCGATTCCGATCGTGCCGACCCTGAATTGCCGCCGTGGTATCCCGGTAGCGGTGCCGCGACCCATTGGGCGGTCGACGATGTCACCTTGGCCAAGGTCATCGAGTGGGGCGCCGTTCTACGTGTTGAACAGGCGGCATTCGACGGAAGTGCGCGCCGAGTTGCCTTGATGCGATCGCTGCTTCGCACGTTCTTGTTGCGCCTAGCCCTAGAACTGCCCGCGGGCACCTCTTCGGGCGAACCACCTCCCCAGGCCTACATCGATTTTCGCGTCGCAATGGAGCGTCAATTGCACGAACGCCCGACGGTCACGTCGCTCGCGCTGGCCCTGGGCTATAGCACCCGGACTCTCGATCGCGCCTGTGTTGAGGCGAGCGGCCATACCGCGAAATACCTCCTCGACGAACGAGTGGCTCTAGAAGTGCGCCGGCTGCTCACGTACTCGAACAGGTCTGTCGCGCAGATCGCCACCAGTCTTGGCTTCGCAGATGCCTCGAACTTCTCGAAGTTCGTGAAACGCCAGCTGGGCGAGGGGCCGCTAGAGATCCGAGCAGCGGGCACGGCGGCTGAAAATAGCTGAACCGGTAGTTAGTCGACTTCGTCGGGTTGTTTCTAGACATCCGGGAATGCGTTGTTGAAGGGTCGAGTTGTTAATCATACCTAACAACAATCCGAATCCTGAAACGAGGTTGTATGTACGCAGAAGTACAAGACATTCAACAACTCAGCCCCACGCTCATTCGAGTCACCCTGTCGGGTGGAACGCTGAACGAGTTTGAGCCTTCAACGGCGACGGACTCCTATATCAACGCACAGTTCCCGCCAGCAGGCTCGACCATCTCGGTTCCCTTCACGCCACGGGAAGCAAAGCGGTTGCCGGTCGAACAACGGCCTCGGCCTCGCCGATTCACCATTCGGCGATGGGACCCAATGGGACAGTCACTTGCCATTGACTTTGTTTCCCACGGCGTCACTGGTTACGCCGGAGCGTGGGCGCAACGGGCTCAGCCGGGCGATCGTCTGCAGTTCGACGGCCCGGGAGGCAGTTATCGGCCATCGGCAGATGTCGACTGGCACCTCCTCGTCGGTGACGAGAGTGCCCTGGGTGCAATTGGTGCGGCTCTCGAAGCATTGCCCGAGGGAAAGAAAGCGCTCGCCTTTGCTCTCGTCGATGCGCCAGGCCACGAAGTGCCGCTTCCCGGCAATGGGAACACCGCGGTTGTGTGGCTCTACCGGGATGGCGCAGACCGGCCCGAGCGCCTACTCCCTGAAGCGGTCGAGTCGGCCGAATTCCCGCCGGGGTCCTTTGATGTGTTCGTGCACGGAGAGGCCGGCGAAACCCGCGAGGTTCGCCGACATCTGCTCGCCGAGCGTGGAGTCGACAAACAAACCGCTTCGATCTCGCCGTACTGGCGACGCCGTCACAGCGACGAAGACTGGCGAAAAGTGAAAAGAAAATTCCTCAAACAACAAGAAAAGGATGTGTCATGAGAATCAAGACAGAAGAACAAATGCAATCATCGGTCGCGATCGATGAACTGCCACGGTTTGCGATCGGCCATCTATCGATGGCTGCTGGTGATGTGGTTGCGCTGACTCAGTTCTACGGACGTCTAGGCATGCGGGTGGTCGTCGAATCACCGGGCTTTGCGATCCTCGAACTGCGTGGCGGAACCCACCTCATCTTGCAACCGGGGCCGGCAGGTGCCGGTGAACTCGACCTGATGGTCGACGACATCGACGCAGCACGAGATGCCTTCCTCGCAGAAGGCGTGAAGGTGACCAGAATCATGCGGGGTAATCCGCATGATCGATTCAAGGTCACCGACCCTGAGGGAAATCGGCTGCACGTCAGCTCGAGCCACGCGATGGGGCTCGTCTAACGCATCTCCCGTGAGCGGCGGTGGGGTTGCCTTAGGGACCCCCGCCGCCGCTCAGCTGCGGAGTGCTTCGGTCGGTGCGACCCAGTCGGCGTTGACGTCACGCCACCGAGTCGATCAGGAGTTGGTCATCCATCGGTGGTCTGCTTCGATCGGCGGCTCTCAACCTCGACGACGGTCGTGGGGTTCGGGTTGTTGGTCGGGTCGTAGACCGTGTCTCGACGAGCTTCGAGGGTGGCGGGCTCGACGTCGGGTGGGGCGCAGGCCACCAGATAGTTGTCGCCGTCTCCGAGATCGTCGAAGCCCAGGAGCGGGTGCGAGCCGCCGTCGACGTCGATCAGGGTCAGGCCCTCGAGTTCAGCTGTGCCAGGTTCGGCCCCTCTCGGCCCGGTCACGCCGCCTTCCCACGTCATCTGGATCTCGTGGCTTGAGCCGAGCGCCGCGCACTGTTCGTCCGCTGGGTCGAGGCGGGCCAACACCAGTCTCGGTCCGGTTTCGAACGTGTTGATGGCGTCGGTCGCGATGCCGGTGAGGACGGTGCCGTCGATCGCCAGCAGTTCACCGACCACCGCGACTTCGGCCGGGAGATCGTCACTGCTACCCAGCGGGCCCGTGAGAAGGACCGTTTGCAGCTCGTCGTCGTCGGTTGCCGGTTCCAGCGTTGCACACGTGGGGGTCATGGCGGCGCCTCCGACTGTCGTCACGACGAAGTCGCTGGGTTCGAGTGTGGCTTCGTCGACGCGGTGGGACAGCACGACCGGCATTCCTTCGTCGAGTGGTTGTTGCTCGCAGCCTGAGACACCGGCGAGCAGCTGGGCGCCAATGCCGGGAGTGTCCAAGACCCCCAGGTAGGCCGTGAGGATTGCGGGACTGTCGTCCACGTTCGGGGTCGGCTCTGGCTCCACCTGGCCGTCAACTTCACCCTCAACGGGATCAGGGGAAGGGGCCTGATCGTCGGCAGACTCCGTTTCGGTGGTGGTGGTCGTCTCCGTTCCACCGTTGCCGCACCCCGCGGCAAGCAACACAACGGCCGCTAGAAGCGCCCACACCAGGTTGGATCCTCGACCACGTCGAACTCGATGCAGCTTCATGATCTTCGGTCCGCTCCTCATCTCAGCTGTTCGGTGGATAGGTGTCGTTGGCGAACACGTACTGGTGGTAGCC
>CAZSYL010000106.1:0-5068 GCA_964610745.1 uncultured Acidimicrobiales bacterium | reverse complement strand
TGCGGCGTCGCATGCGTCGCGCAACCCCTGCAGGAAACCTTCGCTGGGCGCGACGAGCCCCATGTTCGCAGCCACAGGTTCGACAGCGACGACCGCCACGGTTTCATCGATCTCGGGGATGACGTTGTACGGAGCAACGATCGTGTCGGCTACCGCGCCATCGGGAACACCATCACTTCCAGCCATTCCCTGGTTCGCAACACCACTTCCGCCGGCGACCAGCAGCGAGTCGGTGTGGCCGTGATAATTTCCCGCGAACTTGATCACCGTGTCACGGCCTGTGGCGCCGCGAGCGAGGCGAATTGCTGACATTGCAGCTTCGGTGCCCGACGACGTCATCCGCATCATCTCGACACCGGGGATCCTTCGGCTGATCTCCTCAGCCAATTCGACCTCGCCGAGGGTGGGAGCTCCGTAGCTCGTCCCGTTTGCCGCTGCCTTCGTTACAGCTTCGATCACCCGGGGATGTGCGTGACCAAGGATCCCCGGTCCATAGCTCTGCACAAAGTCGATATACCGCTTGCCCTCGACGTCGGTGACGTACGCTCCGTCGCCCGACGCAACGAAGTAGGGCGTACCTCCAACGGAACGGAACGAACGAACGGGCGAGTTAACCCCGCCGGGCATGACGAGCTTGCCGCGTTCGAATAGCGAGTCGTTGGTGTGAGCATTCGCGTTGGTCATGATTCGAGCTCGGGGGTTGGAGGGTCGATTGCCTTAAGAGGCGCTGGAAGGGCTGGGACATAGCCGGAAAGCGACTCGGCAATGCTCCGGGCGAGGTAGGTAATAATCAGATCCGCGCCAGCGCGCTTTATCGAGATGAGTGACTCGACTGCAGCCGCGTGGCCGTCGATCCAACCATTGGCTTCGGCGGCTTTGAGCATCGCGTACTCACCAGACACGTGGTAGGCCACAATCGGAACATCGGTCTCGAGTCGGGCGCGCAAGATGATGTCGAGGTACGCCATTGCTGGCTTCACCATCACCATGTCGGCTCCCTCCGCGAGATCGGAGCGAATCTCTTCCATTGCTTCACGGCCGTTGCGAGGGTCCTGCTGGTAGCCCTTCCGATCTCCACCGTCGGCGATCGTCACGTCGACAGCGTCGCGGAAAGGCCCATAGAAGCTCGATGCGTACTTCGCGGCGTACGCCAGGATGACCAGCTCTGGATAACCAGCCTCGTCCAGTGCCTCTCGAATCGCTGCGACCTGGCCATCCATCATTCCCGACGGCGCAATGATGTCTGCACCGGCTTCAGCCTGCGCGACAGCAATCTTGCGGTACAGCTCGACGGTCGCATCGTTGTCGACCGAACCGGAGCCATCGAGAATTCCGCAGTGCCCGTGACTCGTGTACTCGTCGACGCAGAGGTCAGCGATCAGTGCGATCGAGTCGCCGAAACGCTCGCTCGCCTCACGCAAGGCGACCTGCACGATTCCCTGCGGGTCCCAAGCGCCCGTACCCTCGGCGTCTTTGTGCTCGGGGACCCCGAAAAAGATGACTGCAGCGACGCCTAGTTTCTGAAGCTCGTCGATCTCGGTCATGGCCGATTGAAGCGTGTGCTGCACAACTCCTGGTAACGAACTGATCGGCTGCGGCTCGCCGATTCCTTCCCGCACGAAGATCGGGGCGATCAGGTCGTCGGTCGAGAGTGTCGTCTCGGCGACCATTCGTCGAAGGGCCTCGGTCCGTCGTAGTCGGCGCAAGCGTCGTTGTGGGAACGTCATGGTGAAATACTACGGCCGTGGAGATAAACGCGATAACCCTGGCCGTTGCTCGTATGGACCGATCGGTGGCCTTCTACGCTGACGTCCTTGGTCTACCGGTCGTCTATGGAGGGACAGAGTCCGAGTTCACGACCTTTGAACTCGGTTCAAACTTCATCAACGTCTACGTCCAGCCCGCCGCCGCTCCAGCGAATCCGGTCTGGGGACGCGTGGTGTTTCATGTCGATGACCCCGACGCAATCCACGCACAGCTGATATCGGCTGGATTATCTCCCGACTTCGAACCCCGCGATGCCCCCTGGGGCGAGCGCTACTTTCACGTCAAAGACCCCGACGGCCACGAACTCAGCTTCGCCCGCCGTCTCGGGGTCTAAGCCGATTCAGCCCCGATATTGCAATCACCGTCCGAAACAGGGGTCGGCTGGAACTACGCCGTTCGGGCTTTGGATCAAACAACTACCCGAGCAATTGCAGTCGGGCTCGGGGGCAGATTGTTCGAAAAACAGGCTGAACTCGATGATGCCGCTGTCTCGCACAGTGATTGCGGGAGTGAACGGCGGGTCGATGCCAAAGTCCTCGAACACCACGTCGATCGAACCAGCAACTTGGACTTCCTCGCCAACCAGGCGGGCCGTTAGTGGGAAGGTGACCTCATTGGTGACGCCTCGGAGGGTCAGTTCCCCCGTGGCATTTACGGTGATTTCCTCACCGGTTATGGCCGCATCGCCGAGCTCGATCGGCGAGGTGATCGTGAAGTTGGCGAATGGAAAGACATCGGTGGTCAGGATGGGTCCCCGAAATTGAGCATCTCGCCGAGGATCATCGCTTTCGATGCTTGCGACGTTCACTCGAAACTCTGCGCCGGTGACCGAGCCATCTTCGATCGTGAGATCACCCGTGACCGATGAGGTGCGACCGACGGCTTCGAATTCACTGGCGCCGACAAAGTCTTTGAAAACTCGATAACCAGCGACCGAGTCACCGGTGAGAACCCAGGCGCCATCGACGGTCTCGATCCGGATGGTTCTCGCGGTTGATCCAGACGTTGCTTCGCCAGACACCTCAACAATGGCATCGTCGGGTTGGGCGCCATCGGTTCGGCCGAGGACAAGCGCAAGACTTTCTTCGGCCCGGTCGCCGACCACGAGGGCCGGAGGACCTTCGGAATCAAATCCCAACAGCGCAGGCACCGCAAAGAACGCAACGACAGCCACGGCGCCAATAACGCCACCCAGAATCAGGGCCAATTTCGTGCGAGTCATGTAAGGAGAAACACCCACGAGCCCCTCTTGACCGGTTTCCTCCGTCGAGTTCCGAAGATGTTGGCATCTTCGGGCATCAGCTCGTGCGATGCATCGCCAAGATGGTTGTTAGCTCGGCAGGAGGTCTTCGAGGGACTCGACTACCCGGTCAGCTAGAGAGAAGTCCTGCATCTTGCTCAGGCGATGCGGTACCGCGACCACCGACATACCTGCTGTCTTGGCTGCGACGACTCCGTGGTTGGAGTCCTCGATGACAAGCGCGCGTTCTGGGGAAACATCCGAGCGTTGCGCCGCGAGCAGGAAAAGATCCGGATGTGGCTTGGTCCGCTCCGCTCCGACATCGTCTCGCGACACGATCACCGGGAAACGCTCGATCAGCCCCAGGCGAGGAAGATGCCTATCGAGCCAGGACCGCGGTGAGCTAGACGCGACCGCAAGCTTCTTTCCATTGTCGGCGAAGGCGTCGAGGAGGCCACGAACACCCGGGAGGGCATCCAATGCATCGGTCAACTCGTTCTTGTAGCTCTGGTATCGAGCGAGGATTTCATCGTCGCTCTCGTCGAACCCACCAACATCCTCGCGGAGCTGTTCCCACCATGGCCCCGCTGTGGCACTACCCAGCAGGTTCTGCCAGACCTCTGGATCATTCACGCGTCCGTATCTCTCGAACTCTCGGCTGGCCGACACGAACGCTGGCCATTCCGTATCGACCATGGTGCCGTCGAAGTCCCAGATCACGAGGTCGACGTCGGCCTCGAGCGGATCAAAATTCATGATTCTCTCCAACGATTCGGTTCAACGCTTGTCACCGAGGAACATCACCTTGAGGGCCTCGAAAGACTCGATGCACCGCCCAGCACCGTTGACGACACATTCGAGTGGAGTCTCAACGATTCGGACATGAACCTTGGTTTCGCGCTCGAGTCGAAGATCGAGGCCGCGAAGCATGCCACCGCCGCCCACGAGATGGATGCCTTGAGTGATGAGGTCTTGGGAGAGTTCAGGCGGAGCCTGTGCAATGCACGACAGAACCGAGTCAACGATTGCGCTGACCGGTTCGTCGATCGCCGCGCGAATTTCCTCGGGAGCCAAAACAATCGTCTTTGGCAGGCCGCTCATAAGCTCGCGCCCTCGGACCTCAGCTCGAACCTCGTTGGGGGTCTCGGCCGCTGAACCAATCGTGAGCTTGATGTCCTCGGCGGTGCGTTCACCGATCGCAATTCCGTACTCGCGGCGCACCCAGGACTGAATGGATGCGTCGATGTCGAAGGAACCAACGCGGATGGCTTCGAGTGCAACCACGCCGCCGAGCGAGAGAATGGCCGACTCTGACGTACCACCACCGACGTCGACGACCATGTTGCCCAGCGGTTCGTTGATCGGAAGGTTTGCTCCGATCGCGGCTGCCACGGGCTGTTCGATGAGTTGCGCGTCCGAAGCACCAGCGCGACGAGCGGCTTCGGTGACCGCACGTCGTTCGACCGCAGTAATTGCCGAGGGCACACAAATCACAACTCGAGGTCGGTTGAAGCGGCTTACGCCCACTCGTTCGAGCACCAGACGGATCATGCGCTGCGTCACGTCAAAGTCGGTAATCGCTCCCTTGCGAAGCGGACGCACAGCAACGATATGGCTTGGGGTGCGACCAATCATCTGCCACGCGTCCGAACCGATCGCGAGAACATCATTGGTCTGGGAATTCAGCGCAATAACGGATGGCTCGTTGAGAACGATGCCTTCGCCACGCGCGTATACGAGGGTGTTCGCCGTGCCGAGGTCGATTGCGAGATCGCGTGCCATCGATTAACTCCGGGGACGAGGCCCGGGCTTGGGCCGTGAACCGGCGCCATGGGGCTGAGATCGGGGATTGGCGTGTCGGGCATGACTGCCATGGACTCCGCCGTGTCGACGAGACTGACCGCGACGCACCGGTGGCGCCAACGCGGAAAGATCGCCTTTGAAGGTATCGATGGAGGAGCCGAACTTCTGCTTGCGAGGTCGACTGAAGAGCCACACGATAACGCCGAGCACAAAGGAGAGCCCGAATGCACCGAGAAGGAACAGGACAGGGATTGTCAC
>CAZSYL010000105.1:0-5081 GCA_964610745.1 uncultured Acidimicrobiales bacterium | reverse complement strand
TTTCGCCGCGGTCGCAATCCGTCGCCTGGCGGCTCCTCGATGCTCGGCGGTTGGACCGAGGCCGGGCTGGTGATCGTCGCGTGATGAGACGTTCGCGGTTTTGTGTCTCAGCGGTGCTGATTGTGGGGTTTGCGTTGCTGCTGGCAGGCAGCGCGTCGGGGCAGGCTCGGCTTTTGGAGTCGACCCCTGCCGATGGGGCGTCGCTTTCGAATCTCGAGGTTGTGTCCTTCGAATTCGACACACTGCTTCGGCCCGAAGGCGCTGAAGTTCTGGTTCTGCGACGCGACGGGACCGAGTCCACGGTGACGTCGGTCGTGGTCGATCGCACCACACTGACCGCACGCCTCGAAGGTCAGCTGCCATCGGGAAACTATGAGATCTCATACTCGGTCGAAGGCTCAGACGGGCTGGTGAACGAGGGCTCGATTCGGGTATCGGTCGATTCGCCCGATCAGGCGCTATCAGGGGGAACCTTCGCAGTCATTGGAATCGCAGTTGGCATGTTCACGCTTCTTGGCTTGGTCTTCCGGAACGACAAGCGGCGTCGGCCAAGTCGGTAGATGGCCCTGAGCGTCCAACAACCGGTACGGTTTCTGGTGATGCACATCTGCAGAGTCAACACCCGACGCTCGGCCAGCCAGGTCCGCGCGTTCGCCACTGCGCTGATCATTCTGCTCGTCACGCTCGGTTCGAGTGGAGTTGCTCTCGCACAGGAGGCCGGTACGAGCGCAGCGGTGGTGCTGTCTGACGATGCGGGGATCACCATCGATGGCCAGCTCGATGAATGGTCCGATCTGCCCGCGATCGTCACCGTCTCGGGCCCCGCGCCCTCAGACGATCCCGGCGCGAACGGACGCCTCCGCTGGCAGGTGGCATCCGACCAGACGACCGTCTTCTTCGCAGCCACGATCACCGACGAGGTGATCGTGGCCGGACAGAACGGTTCCAACTACTGGAACGAAGATTCTCTCGAGTTCTACCTCAACTTCTCCGGTGATCTCGCGGCCACCGAATACATCCCCGGCGTGGCTCAGGTTCGTATCGCCGCGGTGGATATTGGTCAAACCGATGCGGGTGCGCTGACCCTGACCGGCAACGGAGTTGACCAAGTCGGAGTAACCGGGTTCGTGTTCGAGACCGCGGATGGCTGGGGCACAGAGATCGCCATCGACGTATCGACCATCGCCACTCCGGCCACCGGCGACCGCTTTGGCCTGCAAATCCAAGCCAACGGATCCTCCGGCGGCGACAGAGATCTGAAACTCAGTTGGTCCGCTCGTGACACCGAGGACACAGCGTTCGCGGATCCGAGCGTGTTCGCACAGGGTGTCTTTACAAGTGGCGTCGTCGAAGCCGCTGCCGGGTCCGACGACGCGCCGGCGACGGTTGGCCCCGCCGGTGCAGGCGAGGCCGCCGAAGGCCTCGACGGAGCAGAAGAGGTCGACTCGATCATCGACGGCGGACCCGAGATCATCACGGGTGATGAGCAGCGGCGTTCATTGTTGATCGCTGCAGTCGTCTCATCGATCTTCGTCTTTTTCGGTGGTTTGTTCTTCGAGCGCAAACGCAAAGCCGACGAAGCTCGACACAAGGCCGAACAGGTCGCTGCAGCGAAAGCCGCCGCGGAGAACGCCGAAATCGAGGGTCGGGAACTACTCCCCGCTGACGATGCCGAGTTTGACGCCATGCTCGGATCGATTCTCGATGAGGATGGGTCGTCCAATAGCTAGGACCGGTTCACTCCGTCGCGCGATCGAACGTCAGTCGCGGCCGATGGTGTTCTCGCCCGCTGCCTCGTCGAAGAGCTTGGGATACGGACGTCCAACACCCATCAGCCGCTGAAGTAGCGGGCTGGCCCGGTCGACCACGTCCTGGGGAACGCCCGAAAGCTGGTCTTCGAGCGGGATCACAAACTTCGGCAAATACTCGATCAGGACAGCGCCCCGGTCGTGGTCGGACTTGTTTGGCATTGCGCAATGCCATGCCATGCCGTTGAAGATCACAGCGTCACCGGGATCACCTGACATCCGACTACACGTGTCGAAGAACATCTCGCGGTCTTCGACCTCGGGGTAGCGAAGGTCTCGTTGTGAACCAGGCAGATAGGCGCTGGCACCGGAAACCTCGTTGAACGGGTCGAGCGGAATCGTCACCTGGAGGTTTAACGGAAAGCTCGAGTTGATGCGAGCAGGAAATCCGCCGCGGTCGTACATGTCCCAGTACGGATAATCGATGTGGGGTTCTTGTCCCGGGCCTCCAGGAAGGAGGCGATTGGCCGCGATGGAGCCGAGGTGGAACTGGTTGCCGAGAAATGCCGACGTGATTGTTACGACGTCGGGATGCTGAACCATGTCCTCGAACACCTTGCCTTTGGCAAGCAGATTCCAGACCCGTCGTTGGAGATGGATGGTGCCTTCGTTGGCACCTTGGAAGTGGGTCTCCTTGTCGGCGTCTTTGGACTCGTCCATGATGATCGACCGGGCGCCGGCAACGGCAGCGTCGTCGAAGGCGTTACGTATGACGACCGCGCCAGCGCCGTTCAGTAGCTCTTCGACGATGTCGTCGAGTTGTTCGGCGAGATTCGCAGTGTCGACTTCAAACATGGGCTAGCCCCCTGGAGGAATGTGGTTCGTGGTGGTGTGATTCAGGTCGGGACCGGCCCGGTCGTCGATCTGACGACGAGGTTCGGTCGAATCAGTTCGTGCTTGGCCTCGTCTCGGCCGTTGATCCGTTCGATCAATAGCTCGGCGGCCCGGTAGCCGAGAAGTTTCATGGGCTGGGCAACGGTGGTGAGCGAAATTGCGCCGAGCCCCGCAAGTACGGTGTCGTCGTAACCAACGACCGATACATCCTCTGGCACGCGCACACCAACATTACGAAGGTGTGCAATGACGCCGCTGGCTGCCAGGTCGTTCGCCGCAAAAATTGCGGTCGGTGGTTCCTTGAGAGCCATGATGTCGACGGTTGCGTCGTATGCGGCTTCCTCGTTGAAATCGCCCGAGAACACGATCGGGGCGAGACCCCGGTCGACCATTGCCCGCGCAAACCCATCTCGTCGCTCGGGCGCGCCCGGCGCATTACCGGCGTCGATGTGGGCAATGCGAGTGTGCCCGAGTTGGGTTAGGTGGGCAACGACCAGTTCAGCACCGTAGCTTTCGTCATTCGAGACGGTGTCCATCGAGTCCGGTCGAGCAAAGTAGGAGACAGCCGCTGTTGGTCCTTGGGCGGCGACCTCGTCAAATACCTCGCTCGCGAAGCGGGCCGCACCGATCACGATGCCATCGGCGCGAAGATTGAGGAGCGTATCGATCGCGGCCTGCTCACCAGCGTCACGCTGCCAACCCGATGTGAGTAGGACCTCCATACCGTTCTCGGTTGCGACATCTGCCACGCCATGCGCGAGTTCGCTGAAGAATGGATTGTGCAGGTCGTTGAGCATCACGCCGATGGTGTTGGTTTGTCCACTCGCCAAGTTCCGGGCCCAGACGTTGGGGCGGTAGCCGAGCTCAGCGGCTGATGCGAGGACCTTCTTGCGGCTGTGATCGGAGACCCGCGGTGAGTCTCGCATAACCAAGGACACCAGTGCGCGGGACACCCCAGCGTGCTCAGCGACATCGTCCATTGTTGTTTGTGCCATCGCAGAACAGGCTATACGAACCTAGGCGCTGTGTGTAGAGCGCTCTATTTTCCCTGAGTTGCGACAATTGTGGTGGAAGTTCACGTGAGCATCGACAGAGCGTGATCAACTGAAGATGGTTGATTTTACGAATCCTCGTTCGGTTTTCTTCGCGCAAGATCTTTTGACGGAACGCGATTCGTGTCATAGGGTGAGACCCCTGTCACGTAGTAGAGCGCTCTACATTTAGCGCTACACGAGCGATTCAGTGACAAAAGTATTCAGTTCGAGAGTCCCGGTTTGGGTCCCAACAATTGCAAGGGAACGTTGGAAACAGTGGGTTTTATGCAACGAATGGCCACAGCGCCGATCTCCTGGGGGATCTGTGAAGTGCCTGGCTGGGGTCTGCAGCTCCCGGTTGACCGCGTGCTCTCGGAAATGGCTGAACTTGGTTTTCCCGCCACCGAGCTCGGTTCGGAGGGTTATCTCCCCTCCGACCCTTCTGAGCTGAGCTCGGTTCTGGCGAAGTACGGCCTCGACCTGCTGGCCGCTTTCATTCCCGTGCTCGTTCACGACCCAGCAGAGGCTAACGAGACGCTCCAACGAGTTGAAGAGCACGCAGAGCTGTTGTCGAGCCTCGGAGCCACGTACTTTAACTCATCGCCGGTCACCACCTGGGACTGGGGCCCGCGGCGCGAATTGTCCCATGCCGAGTGGGATCACACCATGCTGATGTTTGCCCGAATCGAGGAGATCGCCAATGCCCATGGTCTGACCCAGGTGCTTCACGAACACTACGGCACCATCGTCGAGACCAAGGACGAGATTCAACGGGTGGTCGACAACAGCGACATCCGTTTCGTCCTCGACACGGCGCACTTCGCTGTAGGTGGCTACGACCCGGTCGACTTTGTCGACTCGCACGCCGATCGCGTCGGTCTAGTGCACATCAAGGACTGCGATCTGGCGGTTGCGAAACGCCTCAACAATGGCGAGTTCAGCCTCATGGAAGCAGTGCAAGGAGGCATCTTCCCCACAGTGGGGCGCGGTGACCTCGACATCGATCGCGTAATAACGTCGCTGGAAAGAGGGGGATACGCGGGGTGGTACGTCCTGGAACAGGACATTGCCATTACCGGCGCTGAGCCCGTGGACGGCGAAGGACCAATCGAAGACGTGAAAGAAAGCGTCGACTATCTCAGGGGGCTCGAAGCACGCATTTCGCAATGACCGACCGGTCTCTGCAAATGACGAAATCGAACTTTCGAGAAATACAAAGACATAGCCCATAGGAGGGGATCCAAGTGAAGAATTTGATGCGCTTGCTAGCGATGATGCTGGCATTCACATTGGTCGCGGCAGCGTGCTCAAGTAGCGATGCTGACAGCACAGCGACCGGTGACGATGACACAGAAGCAACCAACGAAGACGATGGTGGTGATGACGGCGGTGACGACGGCGGTGA
>CAZSYL010000104.1:0-5108 GCA_964610745.1 uncultured Acidimicrobiales bacterium | reverse complement strand
CATCTGTCTACGGAACAGAAGGTTTGGGGTTCGAGTCCCTACAGGCGCGCTGAATTGCCACGGCACTCGGTTGGTGAACCGGTCGCGGTGACGCGCTGCGAGTAGCTCGCTCAACCTGAAAGACTGTTGTTGTGGGCAACGGTGAGGGAACGAAGACTGGGCGTCAGCGGGCGTTCGTTGCGCTGTTGGTCTCCCCTCGAGCGAGTGGAGTGATGTCCGCTGGGTCTCAGGCAATGAGGGGCCACTCACTGACCAGCTGATGTACGGACGTGAGCCCAGCGATAGCGGCAGTGCCTGCACCTGCCCGATGAACCGAGCCTTCGGGCGAGCCGCGGCCAAGGTGGGCATCGCTGAATAGTCGACACGCTACTATCGCTTAATGATCAATTTTCCGCGCTTCGAACCTTCAGATGCGTCGCTGTTTGAGGATGCCTATGTGCTCCAGGGTGAGGCCGGACTCAACATTTCACCGAGTGTGGCGTATCTGTACCTGGCCGACACTGCTTCGTGGCCCCAGTGGTATCCGCGGATGAAGTCGGCGAGGTGGATAAGTGCTGAACCGCACGGTCTGAACAGCGAGCGTGAAGTAACGGTGATGCGCCAAAAGATGGTGCAGAGGGTGGTCGAAGTGGATGCGCCGTGGCGAATCACCTTTACCGCTCTTACGGGTGCGTCGTTTGGAGTGAAGTCCATAGTCGAGCAGTTCGAGATCGTGCCCATGAGCGAACACGCGTGCACCCTGCGCTGGCGCATGGGACTCAAATACCGCTTTTTGCACGGCTTCTTTTCGGGCATCGGCAGCTTCGTAATGCGAGTGCATCCAATGGCGGGAGCCGTTCAGAGGCAGGTGCCGAAAGCGTTTGCAAGGTTCGTGTGGGCCAGCGCTGTGCCGCCCGCTGGGTAGTTCCGGTGCCGTAGCTACGTTGACCGATCCGGGTGGTTTGGTTGAGACCCGCGTGAATTATGAGGCAGGCGTCTTCGGACGCTCGGTCCAGGCTGGCTCGAGCTGCGCAATCTCTTTCCGCTGCGCAGTTAGTTCTGGCTACGCCATTCTGACTTGGCGTACGTGCCCAGCCGCTTCATCGTCGTGCAGAAGAACTGCAGTTCTTCGAGCGCATTCTTCAAGCTCTGGTCCGACGGGTGGCCCTCCACCTCGGCGTAAAACTGTGCAGCGGTGAAGCTCTGGTCGATGATGTAGCTCTCAAGTTTGGTGATGTTCACCCCGTTCGTGGCGAACCCACCGAGCGCCTTGTAGAGCGCACCGGGAACACTTCGGGTTTGAAAGACGAGACTCGTCATGGACGGACCGGCCAGCGGGTCTGGCTCGACAGCCGAGCGCGACATGATGACGAAGCGGGTGGTGTTGCCGAGGCGGTCCTCGATCCGGCTGCGCAGGGTTTGCAGCCCGTAGATCTCGCCGGCGAGCTCGCTGGCAATGGCCCCGAACGTCGGGTCGTTTCGCTCCGCTGCTTCTTTCGCCGCACCCGCGGTGTCGCCAAAGTCCATGGGCTCGACACCGAGCTCGCGTATCAGATCGCGGCACTGGGCCAGGCCCTGCTCGTGCGAAGCGATCGTCTTGAGCGACTCCAGCGTTGCGCCCTCAGGCGCGAGCAGCTGATGGCGAACTGGTTGGTAATGCTCGCCGATGATGAACAGGTTTGATTCAGGCAGGAGGTGGTGGATGTCGGCTACTCGACCGCCGAGTGTGTTCTCGATCGGGATCATGGCAAGCTCGGCCTCGCCCGACTCAACCGCAGCGAACGCCTGAGCAAAGGTGTCGTAGCCCGTCGGTTCCATATCGGGATAAACGGCGACGCAGGCCATGTGCGAATACGCCCCCAGGACGCCCTGGAATGCAATGCGGTTTCGAGAAGTCACCCATCGATCTTACCCACGGAGGAAATCTTCGGGATCTTTGCCACGATGGTGCCGTGAATGAAGAAGCGCTGAGAACGCTGATCGAACAAATACAGTCGGGTGAGGTGTCCGCAGACGATGCGGTTTCTGAGCTCCGACGGCTGCCCTTCACCGAACTCGGCAGCGATACACACGCCCGCATCGATCATCACCGAGCGCTGCGTCAAGGCCTTCCCGAAGCCATCTACGGACCGGGAAAGAGCCCCGAACAGTGCGTGGCGATCGTGTCGGAAATGCTCGACAACGGCTCGGGTCCCGTGCTCATCACCCGCGTTTCCGACGAGCAACGAAAAGCACTGCAGGCTGCCCACCCAGGAGCCACCGAGCTCGGTGGTGTCATGACCTGGCGGATGCCCGAGGCGGCGTCGGCTCGAACCGTGGCCGTCGTGAGCGCCGGCACAGCCGACACGCCTGTGGCCAACGAGTGCGAAGCAACGCTGCGCGCCTACGGCGCGGGCGTCGACCGCCTAAGCGACGTGGGCGTTGCTGGGCTTCACCGATTGCTCGCCGAGCTCGACCGCATCAACGCAGCCGATGTCGTGGTCGTTGTTGCTGGCATGGAAGGCGCGCTCGCGTCCGTCGTTGGTGGACTGTCCGCTCAGCCGGTCATCGCCGTGCCGACCAGCGTTGGTTATGGCGCTGGGCTCGAAGGTGTGACCGCGCTACTCGGCATGCTCGCCTCGTGCGCCGCTGGCGTCAATGTGGTCGGCATCGACAATGGCTATGGCGCTGCGGTGAGCGCAATGCGAATCCTGCAACTCGCCGACTCCGAGCCCGAGCAGCCGTCATGAAGACCGCCTGGATCCATCCCTTCAACGGCATCGCCGGCGACATGACCCTCGGTGCGCTGATCGCGGCGGGCGCGGATGCGGGTCAGCTTCGGGCCGATCTTCGCAAGCTCGACGTCGACGGCTGGGAACTGCACGCCGAGCCGGTCTTTCGCAACGGGATCGGCGCAATGAACGTGACGGTCGAAACCAACGAGGGCCACTCGCATCGCACCGCAGGCGACATCATCTCCCTGGTCCAGAACGCAGGTCTTCCCGAGCGGGTGACCAAACGTGCGGTTCTAGTCTTTACCGCATTGGCCGAGGCGGAGGGCCACATCCATCAGGTCGACCCGTCGTCGGTGCACTTCCATGAGGTTGGCGGCATCGATGCGATCATCGACGTGGTCGGATCGTGTCTTGCGCTCGAAGCGCTCGATGTCGACCACATTGTTGTCGCTCCAGTGGCTTTGGGTCATGGCATGGCCAAGAGCGCTCATGGCATCATCCCGAACCCTGCTCCGGCGACGATCAAACTGCTGGAGGGTGTCCCGGTCAAAGGGCTGGATGTTCGCGTAGAGCTCACCACGCCGACCGGTGCCGCAATCGTCAAAGCGTTAGCCGACAGCTTTGGTCCAATGCCTGCCATGACCATCACGGGTGCTGGCTTTGGTGCTGGTGACATCGAGCTCGACGAGCACCCAAACCTGTTGCATGTCGTCGTTGGCGAAGGTGTCGCTAAACCTGCGGGCGTCGACACGACGAGCCCGACCCAACTGGTGATACTCGAAACCAACGTCGACGACCTCAGTGGTGAGTATCTCGCCCACACCGTCAGCCAACTCCTCGATGCCGGCGCCCTCGATGCATGGGTGACCCCAATCGAGATGAAGCACGAGCGTCCCGCCGTCACCGTCTCCACACTTGTCGAACCGCACGCGATCGAATCGGTCGGGTCCGTGCTTCTGTCGGAAAGCGGATCGCTTGGATATCGGGCTCATGGCGTTGAACGCACCGCGCTCGAACGCCACTTCGAATCGGTCGATGTCGATGGACACACCGTTCGTCTGAAAGTCACCGCGAACACCGCCAAGCCCGAGTTTGTCGATGTGATCGCTGCGGCGACCGCCCTGAACCGACCGGCTCGACAAGTCGCCTCTACTGCCGAGCGATTGTGGAAGGACGGCAAACGTCTCGGAAAGTAGGCTTTGCGCGTGACTGAAGAACGACTGTATTTCCGCCAGCTGCTCTCGGGCAGAGACTTCGCGAAGACCGATCCCTTCGCTGACCAGATGAGAAACTTCGTCTATCTGATCGGCGACCGCGAGACCAACGAGGCGATCATCGTGGACCCTGCCTATGACCCCGGCGGCATTCTCGACATCCTCGAAGAGGACGGCATGAGTTGCGTCGGCATGCTCGGCACGCACTACCACGCCGACCACGTGGGCGGTTCCATGATGGGACTAAGCGTTGCCGGAGCGGCCGAAATGCTCGAGCGGTTGAACGTGCCCCTCCACGTTCAGGTCGACGAAGCCGACTACGTCAAAGAGGTGACCGGCCTCACCGATGAGAATCTCAAGCAACACAACGGCAGTACCACGATCGACGTTGGTGCGATCCAGATCGAGCTGCTTCATACCCCTGGGCATACGCCGGGCTCGCAATCCTTCCTCGTGGAGAACCGGCTAGTCGCCGGCGACACGCTGTTTCTCGATGGGTGTGGTCGAACCGACCTACCCGGCGGCAATCCCGAACAGCTTTATCACAGCCTCACGTCGGTGCTTTCCAAGGTCCCCGATGACGCGGTGCTCTTCCCTGGTCATCAGTATTCGCCCGCACCGTCGGCCACTATGGGCGATACGCGGCGCGACAACTTTGTGTTCGCGCCGAAGTCGGCCGAAGAGTGGATGGCGATGTTCGGGCGTTAGCCCTGAAAGTCTTCGAACCACATGTGGCGACATGAATCGCAACTGATGTGGAGTCGACCAGTCGATGGATCTCGCACATCGACCTTGCAGTTTTTGCCGCAGTTGGGGCACGCACGTGCCTCGGGAAGCGTGGCCCCCTGGTCTGCAAGGACCGCACGCGCCTCCCGGCGAGCTCGCGCCTTTCGGCGCTCGTCGCCGCCGAAGAACTTGGGACGGTCTTCCCAGAAGCTGATCTTCTTGGGTGGCTCCTCCTGCGGTCGCATATGCGCCCACGGATCCTCAGACCCTCCTGATGCTTTCGACCGCTTGCCGTCGAGATCGGCTCGGCCGAGGTTGGGTGTGGCTTTTGGAGCGGGCGTATCGGTGGTGAAGAGGTCGAGATTTGAGTCGAGCCCTTCGATTGCGCTCGTGTCCTCAATCGCCCAGGGTTCGGGGTCGCCCAGTGGACTTGGCGGGGCCTGTGATTCGACGGGTGGGAGAGGTGGGGCTGCCG
>CAZSYL010000103.1:0-5886 GCA_964610745.1 uncultured Acidimicrobiales bacterium | reverse complement strand
GTGGTGGGACGCGCAGTTGGGCTTTTCGTTGCCGCTCACGTCGGCTCGCCGCTGGCACGTCGGCGGTGACCACAAGTGTGGTGAACCCCGACGAGCGGGCACGTTCGAGGAGGTCGTCGCGGATGTCGCGGTCTCGTGGCGGGTACAACTGGAACCAGCCCATGCCATTGGCGCGCGGACCGGCTTGCTCGGGTGAGGTCGTCGCTACCGTGCTGAGCACGTAGGGGATCTGACACGTTGCTGCGGTGTGGGCGAGCGCCGCGTCAGCTCCGGGCCAAATCAGGCCCGTCAGCCCAACCGGAGCGATGCCGATTGGCGCGCTGTACCTCACGCCGAACAGCTCGGTCTCGACTGTGGGTTCGAGCACGCCCTTCAGAAACTGGGGAACGAACTTCACGTCAGCCATTGCACGAATGTTTTCGTCCCGAGCCACATCCTGGCCTGTTCCTGATTCGAGGTAGGTCCAGGCAAAGGCAGGGATGCGCCGCTGTGCCCGCATTTCAAGGTCGGAGATTGCTGGATATTGATCCATCAGCGAAACGGGCATAGCTGGATTCTTACACGGCCATGGAGCGAGCCCCGGAGTGGGGCACGACCCCGACGACTAGGGTCCATGGAGTGAGCAAGGGCGCTGATATTGAGCCGAAACCGGCGGGTGTGTATCGCTTGGCCGTGTGGACGGTCGGCGCTGCGATCGACAAACGATTCCCCCTGGTGGAAAGTCTGGATGCCGATGTTGTCGTGACGGCGCGTTCGGGGAACGAGGTGCGGTTGCTGAAGGCGAATCGAACCACACATTCGGCAATGGCCTGGGTAGGGAGACACGCACAGCGAGGACTCGGTGTGATCTCGTTTGATCCGACCTTCGTCAAGCTCGAAGGCGGGATTTGGGATCAGCGACTTGAGTGGATCGCCCCCGTGTCGGTGAATGGACCGGTGATGCACAAGCTGCTCGCGGTCTGGGCGCTCAACGAGCAGGCGCAGGTCAAGTTCAAGACAGACCCACCAGCGTCGCAACCTATCCAAATGATGCGTCTCTATCGCAAGTTGCTCGATAAGCCGACGGTCATTGCCGGAGACTTCAACAACAATCCGGTCTTCCATCGCAACGACCCGAACTGGGACATGCTCGAGCTGATCGCGCGCCTTGAAGCTCACGGGTTTGTAAGTGCCTATCACGAGTTCAGCGGACTTGATCACGGTGACCCACGAGAGCAACCGACCCGCTTCAAACCCGAGATCGCCGGCATCTTCGAGAGTCATCACACCGACTACTGCTTCATCCCCGTGAATTGGCTGCCTGCGCTCCGAAATGTCCAGATCGGCTCACCCGAACACTGGTTCAAGCACGTGCGGGCAGAGGAACACGTGCCCGTTGTTGTGGACTTCGATCAACCGTTGCTCGGCGAGATACTCACAGAAACGCGGCGTCGAAATAGGCAGGGTGGCCGGAGCTAGAGCGCGGTCAGGACCGGTCGAGAAGAGCTCGAGCAGCAGCTAGGCCAGAATTGAAGGCGCCTTCCACCTTTGGCCCACCGAAGGCGTCGCCGGCGAGGATCAGGGCACCCGGCGAATCTGCCGCGATCACACATCGCGCGGGGTGCGGTTGGAGCGGTCCAGCGTACTTCCACTTCTTGAGCTGAGCCTCGAGAACCTGGGTGTCACCGAGCCACGGCGCGGCCTCGATCAATACGTCGGCGAGGACAAGTTCGGGGTCGTCGTCCCATCGGGCTTTCGACAGCGACCCGTTGAGGTGAAAGGTGACAGCGGGTTCGGCGCTTATTCCTTTCTGCTGGTTGTCTGCAATAAAGGTGAAGATGTTGTCTTCGGTCTGCTGCACGCCTCCCGGTGGAGCGATGTTCGGCGCAGCGTCGAGCGTGACGAGGGCGGCGATTGTGGGTTTGTACTCGATTGCTTCGAGCGCTGCCCGGTGTTCGCTATCGACCTCGACGTCGCCCTTGGAGAGCAGCTCGAGAGCTTGTGGAACCGGGGTCGTCACGATCAAGTCGTCAGCCCGGACATCCGTGCCCGAGTCGAGGCGAAGCTGCCAGCCGCCGTCGACGACTGCGATGTGTGCAACCCGTTCTCCGAGACTGATTGCTGCGCCAGCCATGCGAACCTGTTCGGCCAGCCACTTGGCGAGTGCTGTCATGCCCTCCGGACAAAAGTAGCGCGGATACCCGTCATCTGAGTCGAATCCGTGGCACCAGGTGGCGACCACACCCGATTCGATTGCGAGTTCGATAAAGCTCTGGAAGTTGTCGCCGCGAACGGTGAAGAACTGGGCACCGTGATCGAGCTTGGCTCCACCGATCCGACGGGTGGCGAGACGGCCACCAACTCCGCGTCCCTTGTCGATGACCTGAACGTGTCGTCCAGTAGCGAGTAGCTCTCGTGCTGCAATCAGTCCCGACAGGCCGGCACCGACGATGACGACCGAGCGGTCGGAGCTCTCGGTCACGAGAGATCTCGAATCCAGTGGCACTCGTTGAATGATGACATTGATCGTCGTCCTTCTCGGGATGCAGACACACGGGTGACCGAGGTGTACTTGGAGTCGTAGTACGTCTCGATCGGCGTGCCGAGAATGTCGTTCAAGATGATCGAGATCACCCCTCCGTGACAAACCGCGGCAACCGTTTCGCCCGGATGGGCGTCGATGATCGAGGTCGTCGCGGCGCGCACTCGCTCAATGAATTCGTTAGCGGTGGCGCGGGCTATGAGCTCTTCGAGTTCGGCGTCGGTGATCGGGCCCATCTCTTCACCGGGGACATAAGAGGTGTGGCCGTGGTCGAACTCAGCAATGCCGGGGACGATCGTTGGCTCGAGGCCCTTCGACGCCACCAGCGGTTGCGCGGTTTCGATCGCGCGAAGCTGCGGACTTGTATAAATGGCCGAAAGCTCCTGGTCGGCAAGAAACTCCGCCATTGCTGCTGCCTGGCGGTGGCCGAGCTCGGTCAGGGCCGGATCGGCGCCATCGGGATCGTGATCAATGCGTTCGGGACGGCCGTGTCGAATCAGAATCAGCTGCACTCCCCGAGGGTAACCGGCGCGGCCTCGTACCATTGAGGTCTGATGAGGCCAACCTCCTGCACTATTGACCTGGACGCCATCGAATCGAACGTCCGAAACCTCGCCGCATTGGTCGCCCCGACCCCGGTGTGTGCTGTCGTCAAGGCAAACGCATACGGTCACGGCGCCGTTCAGTCAGCTCGGGCAGCGATTGCTGGTGGCGCGACCTGGCTGGCGGTAGCGCTCGTCGAGGAGGGGGTCGAGCTGCGCGCTGGAGGCATCACCGTGCCGATCCTCGTGCTGTCAGAACCGCCTCCAAACGCGATGGCTATCGCCATTGCCCACGACCTCACCACCACGGTCTATTCGGACGCAGGGATCGAAGCGATCGCGGATGCCGCGAGGACTGCTGGAATCGTCGCTGATGTCCATCTCGGCGTCGATTCGGGCATGCGGCGTGTCGGCGTCGAGCTTGACGAAATCGGCTCGTTCGGTGCGAAGGTCTCCGCATCAGGTCACCTGAACCTTGCTGCAGTGTGGACGCACTGCCCGGTCGCCGACGAGCCCAATAACCCGTTCACGGCTGATCAACTCGAGCGGTTCGGGGAAGCGGTCGCCCACCAGGTACCCGGGCTTGCACTCCACGTCGCAAACTCGGCTGCATCGATTACGGGTCAGGGCTCGTTGGCTGGCGAGCCATTGATGGTTCGCCTCGGGATCTCAATCTATGGGATCAACCCCGATGAGGCGCTCGCCGGGATGGTCGATCTAAGCCCTGCGCTCACGCTCCATTCGGAGGTCTCGTTCGTGAAGTCCATCCGTGCGGGAGAGGCGGTCGGCTATGGCCACCGTTGGACAGCCCTTTCCGACACAACGATCGCAACCGTGCCGATCGGTTACGCCGATGGTGTTCGCCGAGACCTCGGTCTGTCCGGCGGCAACGTGCTCATCGGTGGCAAGCCGTACCCAATCGTTGGTGTCGTCACTATGGATCAACTCATGGTCGATGTCGGCAACGGTCCCGATGTTGAGAGCATCTCGGTCGGGAGCGAGGTCGTCCTGATCGGTAGGCAAGGAGCGGCCGAGATATCGGCAACGGATGTTGCCGCCACGCTTGGCACGATCCCCTATGAAGTCGTTTGCGCCATTAGTAATCGCGTCCGTCGCGAGATCTAGCTCCTATCAACCTGCCGTTCGCTGATCTCGACCAGACCAGAGCAATACGGCGTTCGGTCAGCCTTCACCCGAAAGCCAGACCGCACTGAGCTCGGTTGCAATCCGCTCGAACTCGGCTCGCAGCTCCGCCGTGGGATCTATTACCTCGACGGCATCGCCATGACTGGCAAGTTGAGCCGCGAGCGGCCGCCAGCCGACCTCGTCGATATGGGCAGGGATTCGACCGTCGGCACCGGCTTGGCCGAACGTGATCCGTTCGCCGAACTGATAACGGAGTGCTCGGGCGGTGTCCGGCTCGGCAATGATGTCGACCTTGACGCTGCTTCGCATCGATTCGACTTCGGTGACGATGCGATCCCATTCCGCTTCAAGGTCGAATCCAACGGGACGGTCGACCGGTTCATTGAGAAGCGCAGCATCACGAACTCTCGAGAGTCGGAAAGTGCGAAGTCCCTTCGATGTGTTGGCGACGAGGTACCAGATGTTTCGCTTGGTGACGAGCCCTAGTGGGCTGACTTGGCGGGACGATGGCGCGCTGCGCTGGCTTTCGTAGTTGAAGGTGACCTGCTTGCCAGCGATCACCGCCGATGTCAGGGTTTCGAGGTGCGGCGGCGAGTAGGAATCACCCACTCGGCCCCACCCGTTGGGATCGATCTTGATGGCGGACGCGGCTGCTTCGGCGTCGGCGCGAAACGTTTCCGGCAACGCGCCGGCAAGCTTGCGCAACGCCGACTTCAATTCTGGGGCCCGGTCGAGTCCGGGGCCAGCAGCGAGGAAGATGGCCTGCGCTTCGTCCGACGAGAGTCCGGTAAGGTCGGTTTTGGCTCCACCTAGCAACTGCCAACCTCCACCTCGACCAGGCGTCGAATAGATGGGGACTCCACTCATCGCGAGGGCCTCTAGATCGCGGCGTGCGGTTCGTTCGGAAATCTCGAGCTCTTGGGCCACCTGCGAAGCGGTGACCTTGGGTCGCGTCTGGAGGAGCAGGAGGAGAGCGATCAGTCGGTCGGCGCGCACAAATTCAGTATCTCAAACAAACTGGCCAATGGATGGCCAGTTTAAGCTGAAATGATGAGCGCATGACAGAAACAACTTCACCACAGATCACCCCAGAAGATCCTCGCTTCGGCCTCGCCCATGTCGTCTCATCGATGCGGGAAATCATCGATGGCGCAGGCGCCGATCAGTTCGATGATTCAACGCCATGTCTGGAGTTCACGGTCAAGGACCTGCTGAACCACTGCAATCTCGTGATGAACCGAGTCGCTGTCATCGGAAATGGCGGGCATTGGAGCGAGGTGACCGACGAGTCGGTCGCCCTAGAGACTGGCCATGGCGAAGCGTTCGGTGAAGCAGCCCACGCCACCCAAATAGCATGGGCAGATGCGTCGAAGCTCGAGCAGATGTTTGAAGTGCCGTGGGGCGAGTTGCCCGGGGCTCCGGCTTTGTTTACCTACACCGCGGAACTCGCCACCCACGCGTGGGACCTTGCAACAGCGACGAACCAGTCGCTTGAAATCCCTGACGAATCCCTCCATGGAGCGCTCGTGGCCGCCAAGATGATCCCCGCCGAAGGACGGGACGACCCTGAATTCCCGTTTGATCCTGTTGTCGACCCGGGGCCGGACGCGCCGGTACTATTGCAGATGGCCGGTTGGCTTGGACGCAAGGTGAGCTGATGGCCTTCGAGTATCGCAA
>CAZSYL010000102.1:0-5915 GCA_964610745.1 uncultured Acidimicrobiales bacterium | reverse complement strand
CGACCAGTGTCGGTCTAATCCTCGTTGGTCGTCGGCCCAGTGGGAGCCCATCGGTGCCCCCACGGATCGACGAACCAGCCAGTGCGCTCACCATGTTGGTTTGCTGGCGGTCGTTCTTCGACGGCTCCAGCAGTCAACGCATGTTCATAAACCGCGTCGCAATCGTCGACGTTGATGACGAGCGACATCGAGCGACCAGCGCCGTGGCCAGCGGGATGGACGAGTTGCATTTCGGGAAAATCATCGGCCAGGTAGAACTTCGCCTCGCCGATCGTCATCTCCGCGTGTCCTATGCGGCCATCGGGCATCTCGAATAGTTCGCCACTGCGTTCAGCGCCGAAGACTTCGCCATAGAAGTCGAGGGCTCGCCGAGCATCGCCGACGGTGAGGTATGGAATGAGGACTTGCTGTGTCATGGCCGGTTCTCCTGCTAGTTGTGTCGGTTTCGGAAATGGCCGTCGGAATGTCCAGGCGTCTTTGGTTGGGCCGAGCTCGTCGAGCAGGTCGAGCCGACGAACGGCCTCTTCGAGCGTGGGGATCGTTCCGGCGGGAATCCACCAGAACACCGCGATTGGGCCATCTTGCTTTTGGAACCAGTTGGCCCGACGACGCATGTATGCAACATGATCGGTCTTGTACATGAAGCTGTGCAGCTCGTCCATCCCGGTCCATACCGACAGGTTCGGTGCGATGAGCGGATTCGTCGACCCCGGAACATCGACGTAACTCGACGAACCCCCGTCAGCATCGGTGAGGCGCCAAACAAAGCCCGGGGAAGCCTCGGCGAGTGCGTTGATGCGATCGAGGCTGTTTACGAATTCGGCCATCTCGGGGTGATCGAGAGGGTGATTGAAGAGTCCGCGGTTGTACTGGGCAAGATGCCAACCACCGCCAGCGGACCGATCGTGGCGTTCCTCGATGTGTGCAATACGGTTTCGTAGCCTGTCGGCGAACCCGGCGTCGGGTGCTTCAGTGGGCTGGGGCTCGAGCTGGTCGAATGGGTCCGTCATGGCTGGCCTCCCGTCAGTTCGTAGGCGTCTCTGAAAGCGGTTCTTGCTCGCACCAGCAGACTCTCTGTGCTGTGGACGGTGCGGCCGAGCAGATCGGCGCATCTGCGGACGGAAAGGTCATCGAGATAGCGCAAGGTGAGCACGCCGCGGTAATGAGGTGCGAGTTCAGCTAGTACGTCTTGGGCGCGCGCCTGATCGAGTACGGCATCCCAGGGGTCGACCGAGTCAACAGCTCCGCCTTCCAAAAGCGTCAGTGAGCGGTCGACAACTGCGAGATGACGCCAGTGATCGATGAGCTTGTTTCGAGCAACCGTGATGAGCCAGCCGATCGAGATCTCGATCGGACTTCCTTTCGACCATTCCAGGGCGGCTTGCACGAAGGTCGCCGAAGTAAGTTCCTCGGCGAGTTCGACCGAACCGCACCGAGCGCGCAGGTAGCTGTAGACCTTGGGCAGAGCGTCGTCATAGATCTCGGACAAGCGACTCGGAGTGGGATCTCCTTCGACTACAGCTGTGCGCTCCATACATCTCCAACAACGAGCGGGCTGATCGTTCTCCGTCGCGGAACATCAACTTTTTTCACGGCGACCGGAAGACGCCATGGTTAACCTAAGCGAATGGACCTCACAACTGCACTCGAATGGGCGGGCAACCGCAAGCACGCTGCGCTAATCACCCTACGCAAGGACGGCAGGGCACAGTCGTCTGACATCGTCTATGTCATCAAGGACGGTGTGTTCGTTATCTCCCTGACCGAGAGCCGAGCCAAGACGAAGAACATGCGTCGAGACAACCGCATCGTGCTCCATCTGAGCTCGCCCGATGAGTGGAGCTATCTTTCCTTCGACGGGACGGTGGAACTGAGCAATGCCACGATGAGCGTCGACGATGCCACAAATGATGCGCTTGTTCAGTACTACGAGGACATCTCTGGTGGACCTCACCCAGACTGGGATGAGTATCGCAAGGCAATGGTCGAGGAAGGCCGTCTCATCGCTCGGTTCACGCCCGCGTCGGTCGTGGGCCAGATCAGCGGCCAGAGCTAGGTGCACTGCACGGCATATCTTGGGATGAGCCTCGACGGGTTCATTGCCGGTCCCAACGATGAGCTCGACTGGCTCGACGAACTCGACGTCCTCGAGGGTGTCGACTACGGCTATGGCGAGTTGATGAGTTCTGTCGATGCCTTGGTGATGGGTCGTCGGACCTTCGAGACCGTCATGGGTCTCGTCGAGAAGTGGCCCTATGAGAAGCCAGTAATGGTCATGAGTCGCACGCTCGCCGAAGTGCCCGATCGTGAAACGGGGTGCGAGATCTTCAACGGCTCACCGGCCGACGTGGTCGCCCTTGCCGAGACTCGGGGTTGGTCGAAGCTCTACGTCGATGGCGGTCAGCTCGCATCGAGTTTTGCCAACGACGGACTGCTCGACGAGCTCATTGTGTCGGTTCTTCCGGTTGCGCTCGGTTCTGGAGTCAAGGTGTTTGGTGCGCTTAGCGACCATACATGGTTTGATCATGTGAGCACCGAAGTGTTCGCGAATGGAATGGTCCAGCAGAGATACCGTCCGAGGAAGCCGGATGTGACCGAGCGTGAGGATACCGACGTAAAGGGCGCCTAGTCGCACCTCTCTGAGTGAGATATTCCCTAAATTTATTCAGGCAAAAGACCAAATTTCACGAGTCATTTTTCGGACTATTTTGACCTCTCAAATTCCCGTCAGATCCAATGGTTGTATAGGTCCTTGGACCTATTCGACAATCGGTGTGAACGGCATCTGAACGGCGTAATTCTTTGTTCTTCATCTGTCTATAGCCCAACGCGTAGAGCGTCATTAGGTTGCCACGCAGAACTTCAGGAACGACCTGAGGCGTGATGCAAAACGGAGTCCGATACATGACAACCGCCAATTATCTCCCAAGGCGAAAGAGGTCCCGAGTACTCGGGTCTGCTCTTGCCTTCTTACTCACAGCAACGACGGTGGCAACCGCGCCAGCGACCATTGGAGCCCAGGAAGCTGGTTCTGACGGCGAAGCTGTTCAGTTCACCTTCGAGAACCTTCAGCCTGCTGACGGATTCTTCTTCACCGAAGCGTGGGTCGGCCTTCACAACGGCGACTTCGATCTGTTCAACCCTGGGGAGCGCGCAACCCCTGGCCTCGAAGCACTCGCTGAGGGAGGCAACACCGAACTCCTCGGTTCAGAGTTCGCAGCACCTGGTCGTCTGCAGGCCACGGTCGGTAACGGCGATGTTCAGTTCATCTCACCTGGTGAGGTCATTCAAGGGTCGATCGATGTCATCAACCCAGAGAACTACCGCTACGCGTCCTTCGCGTCCATGTTGATCCCAACCAACGACGCATTCTTCGGCAACGAAGATCCAACCGCGTACGAACTGTTCGACGAGAACGGTGACTTCACCGGTCCTGTCACGATCGAGATCACCGCAGCTGACCTCTACGACTCAGGCACAGAGGTCAACGATGCGCAGGGCGCAGCCGGCTTCTCGCTTGGCTTCGACGGTGTCAATGGCGGCGAGTCGACCGACGACCCAACCGGACTTGTCGCGCCTCACCCAGGCTTCGACAACCTCCTCGGACTTCAGACCGCAGCTGGAACCACTGTTACGTCGGCACTTGCGGGTGACGAAGTTGTCGCTCGAATCACCATCGACCTTGGCGATTCGATCAACACGCAGTCCGCCGTTGGTCCACTGTTTGAAGGAAGCGTCGTCGAAGACGACGTCGCAGCTCCTGATACCTTCCGTCTTGTTGACGGAGAGTTCGGTCGCTACCTCGAAGCTGCCTTCGGAAACGCAGACACCGTAACTGTTCCACACAGCACCACCGCATGGCAGCTGCTCGATGCTGGCGACGGCACCTACTACATCCAGAACGCCTACACCGGACGTTTCCTGGACGCTGACGGAGCAGGCGACGGATACAACGTCGGCCTTGCTGACTCCAGCGATGAAGGTATTCGTTGGTCGCTCGAGGACGCAGGTGATGGCTCGTACTACATCGTGAACGAAGAGTTCGGCCGTCTCCTCAACTCGACTCGTCCTGGATTCAACGTCAACACAGGCACCGAGCCTGGCGCCTCAACCAGCTGGACGATCGTTCCGATCGAAGAAGCTGTTGGCGCCGTATTTGCTGGCACCAACGACCTCGAGGACAACACGATTGCATCGTTCTCTCGTGGCGCAGACGGAACGCTCACCCACGTGGGCAACTTCTCGACCGGCGGCGCCGGCTCGACCGAGTTTGATGGTGGCGAGGGTCTCGACCCTCTCATCTCCGCTGACTCGATTGTTGTCACCGAAGACGAGCAGTTCCTTCTCACGGTTAACGCTGGCTCGGACACGATCAGCTCCTTCTACATCAACGACGACTTCAGCCTCGAGCTGATCTCGGTCGTCGATTCTGGCGGCGTTGGTCCGAACTCGATTGCTGTACAGAACGGATACGTCTTTGTTACCAACATCGACCGTGACGGTCTTGCATTCGGTGACGCCGACAGCCCACGTGGAGAGCCAAACGATGAAGGAAACGTTGTTGGTTTCCGCATCGATAACGACGGCGCACTGTACCCAACCGGGTACTCGGCTGACCTCGACAACCGTCCTGCCAACATTGGCTTCAACGCCGAGGGCAACACGATCCTCGTTTCGTCGATTACCTCTGGTTCGGCAGTACTCACCGGTCCTAATGCAGAAGCTTCGCTGTACTCGTTCGCTGTTGACTCGAACGGTGCGTTGAGCCTTTCCGACACCGGCACCCCAACGTTGCGTGGCAACGCTGAGGGTCGCAACCTTCCATCGGCTATCGACTTCGATGTTCAGACGATCGGCGGCAACGAGTTTGTTGTTGTCACTGAAGCTCGTGAGTTCAGCTCCGAAGGTGCACCACCAGCGCTTCCAGCACTCCAGGCTGGTTCAGTAACCGTGTACCAGCTTGCAGCTGACGGCGGACTGACCATCACCGAGTCTGACCTCGCAACGACCAACGGCGATCCTGCAGCACCGAACGCATTCGGCGCTGACGGACAGCAGCTCACCGCTTGCTGGATCGACTTCGGTCACGACGGTTCGACGTTCTACGTCTCCAACGCAATCAACGCCACCATCTCGAGCTTCACGCTCAACCCAGATGGCACCGTTACGCTCATCGACGTTGTCGCTGCAGCCGGAACGAGCGGCTTTGCTGAGGAAGGTGTCGCAATCGACGGACCGACCACGTTTGGTACCACCGACGGATTCATCGACCTTGACGTCAGCCCTGATGGCAACCAGCTCTACCAGCTGGCTGGCCTCTCCGGCGAAATCTACGTCTTCGACGTTGAAGATGACGGCAGCCTGACCCAGACCCAGATCATCAGCGACGGTCTCCCAGAGATCGACACCCAGGGCATCATCAGCATCGGCTAATCACCGAAGCGTGATGTTTGGCTAACGCCAATCCCAAGGGTTGCCCCCGTCCGGTTCGCCGGGCGGGGGCAACTTGTCTTTTCTGGCTAGACGTGCGACCTCGAATCCCACGTTCTGCGCAAGATGACATGCTGAAGCTACCTACAGTGACCACAGTGCGCGAAATCAACCACATAGAGCGACGAAAAGAACGCGTTCCTCAGTTGTTAACCGGTACCTACGCTGCGTGAGAAAGAGACGTCATTAAGTTGCCATCGAGAGCCTCAGGAACGTCCTGAATGTCGAAACCCAAGGGGACCTATGAAGATGAAGACTGGAAACGCACCTCCGAGACGCGAGAGGTCCAGGTTTTTCCGGGCCGGGCTCGTACTCGTTCTAATCGCCAGCACCCTGGTAGTCGCACCAGTAACGGTTGGGGCACAAGACGCTGCTCCTGCGCCTGTTCCAGATGATGCGGTTGCTGGTTTCCCGATTGATCTTGG
>CAZSYL010000101.1:0-6388 GCA_964610745.1 uncultured Acidimicrobiales bacterium | reverse complement strand
AAGCTCCTATTCGTCGCCGGGATCCCGACCCTCGTTCCACCAGCCATCACGCATAAACGCGGTGAACTCATCGTTGTCGATTCCGGTCGACTTCGAGAAGGATGCCATGAGGGCACCCTGTTCGATGTCGATCTCAAGAGCGTCGGTGAAGCGGTTCCAGAAGTTGAAGAAGCCTGACACGAAGGAAATTTCGACAACCTGTGCGTCGTCGAAGTACTGCTTCAATTCATCGAGCGCGGCCCGGTGTTGTGGCGGGTTTCCGGGACTTGCTTGATACTGCTTCTCCGTCATCACCTCGGCCCATCGCATCGCCGCCTTTTCTGCCGGGCTGAAGAACTCCGAGTTGAGATAGTCACCAGTGACTTCTGCGAGCTCTTCTTCGCTGAACTCCAACGCTCGACCGAGCGTTTCGTTGTGACCCGTTCAATAGGCGCAGCCGTTGAGCGTCGACGTTTTTAAGATGACCAGGCACTTGGTCCGAACATCGACAAGATCGGTGATCTCCTCGCGAAGTGATGCAACGATAAAGCCGAACAGCATCTGCATCAGTTTCGGTGTGTGTGAACCGACTCGAACAGCGTTGGCGACTCGCCCAAACAGGACTTTCGAGTGATCGAAGAGCACTTCCTGAAGCGCGTTCGCCTCCTCGTCTGACGGGATCGGAACTAGCGACATTCGGGCGCTCCTTGGCTCTAGGTTCGCTCATCCTACATAATGTCAGATCTTTGGTCGAACGGTTCTGCCTCGATGAAGCGGGCCTCTACCGGTAGTTGGATAAGCAAATTCTGCCGATTTGCTCAAATTTGGTTAGCCCCTGCCGATCACGCAATCGTGGGCAACAGAATCAAAGTTACGTGTACGTCATGTGGTGACCAGGAGGTCTCCTCACTACGGGTTCAGGCGCGATTCTGTGTCGAAACTCATGAAGCCGAGTACGAGTTTGTCTGCCCTGACTGTGCCGATGCGATCGTGAAACCGTGTGATGACCGGGTGCTCGACGCCCTCGAGTCGATCGGCGTCGCTATCGACTTCTGGTCGGTGACCCCAAAGGGTCCGATCGACGATGGCGTTGTACTCACCGCTGACGATGTGGACACGTTCTGCAAGCTCCTCGAAGACGACACTCGCTTCGAACAGGCTGTAAGCGAACTAGCCGCCTAGGCGGTCTCGGATTGTTCGCCCTGTAGTCCAAGGTCAGCAATTGACTTCTCTCGCATCTCCGCCTTGCGAACCTTGCCGGTGACCGTCATTGGGAATTCGTTCACGAATGAGATGTAGCGCGGCACCTTAAAGTGTGCGATCTGCCCGCGACAGAAGTCCAGCACATCGTCTTCGGTGAGCTCTATGCCATCGGCGGCCTTAACCCAGGCCATGATCTCTTCGCCGTACTTCGAGTCGGGCACACCGATCACCTGAGCGTCGACGATGTCGGGATGTGTGTATAGAAATTCCTCGATCTCACGGGGGTACACGTTCTCGCCACCGCGGATGATCAGGTCCTTGATCCGGCCCACGATGTTGACATAGCCGTTCTCGTCCATGGTCGCGAGGTCGCCCGAGTGCATCCAGCCTTCGTCGTCGATTGCCTCGGCTGTTTTGTCCGGATCGTTCCAGTAGCCGTTCATCACGTGAAACCCGCGGGTGCAGTACTCGCCCTCGACTCCACGCTCGACCGTCTCTCCTGTCAGCGGATCAACGATCTTCGACTCGACGTGAGGAAGCACCTGACCAACCGTGGTAACCCGCGCCTCAACCGAATCGGTCGTCCGTGTCTGGGTCGACACCGGAGACGTCTCGGTCTGTCCATACGCGATCGTGACCTCGCTCATGTTCATGTCGTCAATGACCTGGCGCATGACCTCGATCGGGCACGGTGAACCAGCCATGATCCCCGTTCGCAATGAAGAAAGATCGAGCGATGGAAGGTCGGGATGACCGAGCTCAGCAATGAACATCGTCGGCACGCCATAAAGAGACGTGCAACGCTCGGCTTCGATTACCCGGAGCACTGCGCCTGGATCAAACGTTGGGCACGGGATCACCATGGCGGCACCGAAGACCGCACACGACAGGTTTCCCATCACCATGCCAAAGCAGTGATAGAAGGGCACCGGAATAGCCACCCGATCGGTCTCGTCATAGTCACACATCATGCCGACAAACCTGGCGTCGTTCAGGATGGCGCTATGGCTGAGCGTCGCTCCCTTCGGAAACCCCGTAGTGCCCGACGTGTACTGGATGTTGATGTCGTCTGAGTGGTCGAGCGAGTCCATGCGGGCGCGGAGCTGCTCGTCGGACACACCTTCGCCAGCGGCGATCAGCTCGGCCCAATCATCGGTATCGAAGTAGACCACTCGCTCTAATTCGCCACACTTGTCCCTCACGGCGTCGACCATGTCGCGATAGGGCGATGAGAGGTACTCGGTTCGGGTGACGAGGAGCTTGGCGCCCGACTGGTTAAGTGCGTATTCGAGTTCGTTCGTGCGGTACGCGGGGTTGACGTTGACCTGTATCGCTCCGACTTTCGCCGTGGCGAACTGCACGTAGATCCACTCGGCGTAGTTGGGACTCCACATCCCAACCCGGTCACCCTTCTCGACGCCGTACGCGATCAATCCCTTGGCCACTGCATCAACGGATTTGTTGAACTCTGCCCACGTCTGTCGAATGCCTTGATGGTCGACGACCAAGGCTTCCCGATCGCCAAAACGGCGGACCGTTTCTTCAAGGTTGTCGCCAATCGTCTGGTCGAGCAACGGAACATCGGTTGCACCTGCATCGATAGCCAAAGCCATATGTCTTCCCCCGTCTTGAGCCCCATATCGATAGTAGACCACCCTCACAGAACACGACTTTTTGGCCGACCACCGATACTGCCGCGAGCACGGCGTATCGATTTCGAAATCACGGTCACCGAGCGTGAGCAAGTCGGCGCGAGGTTCAACCATCTGGGCGCGCCACTGGACTAGCGTCGCGTTTGTCGGATGAACCCCCTAGTCTCCGCGGGCAGTACGCAATGAGTGAAACAGACACGGCAAGCCCTGATATCGATCTCCTCGCACGCCGCGCGAAAGAGATGCTCGAACGGGTTCAGAACGCAACGGGCGTCGTGCAGACGGCGACTGATAGTGACCCTGCGTCTGCCCTCCGGACGGCCGTTTCCGGCGATGCTCCCAAGCTCGAAACGAACGAGATTGCGACCGCCGACGAACCACCAGAGGCAGCGGAAACAGATCTCGAACCCGAGTCGAGCCTTGACGAAGCAATCGACGACCTCGTTGAAGACACAGACGAGACAGACGAGACCGACGATTCCGACGAGACGGACGACCAGCTTGATGACACCGCCGAGGTTGTCGAAACCACCGATGTGGTCGAGGACGCTGAGGTTGTCGACACCGACACAGACCTCGACACAAACATCGACACCTCCGCCGACATTGCCGAGGCGCAGGAGCCGCAGACGACGAGCGAGCTCGACGAGAGTTCGCCGGTCGTGGCACTGTTCGACCGAACCGATCGAGCTGACCCAACCGAGCCGCCAACCGTCGATTCTCCGACCGATGACTCGCCCATCTCAGACAGCAGTACCACTGACGACGGCATCACCGACGACGACACCACCGACAGCGGTATCACGGACGACGAGCTCGCCACTACGAACGCTGCGCTCTTCGATGGCACGAGCCATGTGCTTAACACTGCCGACCAAGACGATGCCGGACATCGGTTGAGCGTGTTGGCAAGCCGCGCAAAGGAATCGTTGAGGGCGGCTCAAGAAGAAACTGAGGCTCACCCTCCCAAGGAGTCGGCGCAACGAGACGCTGCCCTTGCATCGGCTGCCGGATGGCGTCCTGAACAGGTTGGCGAAGCTCAAAACGATGCACAGGCCACTGCCGAAGCCGAACTTGCCGCTGCGAGCGCCATCCTCGATGAGCCGCTGTCGATCTCACGCGAGGAAATTTCGTTTCCTGAGCTCATCGGCACACCGGAAGGTAAGCCCCAGTCCCAAGCGAAGGGAGCGGAGGTCGACCCAGAGACTGCAATCTTTGGGCGCCCATCGGCCGATCCGACTCCCGCTCGCAGCGCATCGGAGAACGATCCCATCGATCAGTTCGCCCCGATCGACCCCTCGACGACCGAAGAGGAGCTCTCACCGCTCTTCTCGCGCAAAGACGACGACCCGCCGAACTATGTGGCCATCGGCTCAGCTGCGGTATTCCTTCTCGCCATCGTTGGAGTGTTTGCGCTTCTCTTCGCCTTCAGAGGGGACAGCGATACCGACGTCGCAGCAGGCGATGAGTCCGCCGAGTTGCAAACAGATGACCAGGGAACCCCCGAGGAAATCGATAACGCGGGACCGGGCGACGAGGCCGAGACCGAGGTTCTCGCCGAAACCGAAAACCCACCATCCGATAGCGCATCAGACGATGCCGACGCTGGCGCCCCCGAAGACGATCCCGCAGTGGCCGAACCTGAGGCTGTCGGGGCCGCGCCGACCGCATGGGAGGTCTTGTCCAATGATGAAAACACCGCTCCCTTTGCGTCTCTCGCTGGTCAGGCCGGACTGATTTCGCTACTCGACGACGCCGACCCCAGCGATGGCCTGTTCACGGTCTTTGCGCCATCGAGCGCCGCCGTCTCTGAACTCACCGCTGACGACCTAGCCGATCTTCAGGGTGAGGATGGACGGTTGGAAGCACTTGTCGGCTACCACCTCGTTGAAGGGCAGCACTCACCCGAGTCGCTGGCCGAGCTCGCCAACGGCCAAGTCATCGCGCAGAACGGCCTTCCGCTGCTCGTCTCGGAGGTCGGCGGTCAGACGCTCATCAACGGGGTCCCGCTCGGTGAGCCTGTGGAAACCTCGAACGGCTCAGTCTTTTTGATCGATTCGATTCTGGAACCGCCCACGATCAATCAGATTCTTGAACTAGAGACGATCCAGTTCGAGGTCATCTCCGCGACCATTACTCCAGCAGGCCAAACAGAGCTCGGTCGAGCGCTCGAGTTTCTCGAAGAAATGCCGGAGCTACAGGTCACGATCGAGGGCCACACCGATACCGATGGGGAAGCCGACGCCAACCTGGCTCTGTCCGAGCGACGAGCGAACGCGGTTCGTGACTTTCTGATCGCCGGTGGCATCGACGCAGATCGACTTGTTGCTGTCGGCTTTGGCGAGACCGATCCTGTCCTTGTCGACGGCGTTGAAGACAAGGATGCGAGTCGCCGCATCGAGTTCGTCTTCGGCTGAAGCGTTAACCCTTCAACATCCAGTCGCGGGATCGATCGGGTTCGAACGTGCTCTCGAGGTACTTCGTAAGTCGGTCATCCAATGTTGGGTCTGGGTCTTCCCAGGCCTCTTCTACGCCAGACGAGACCATCTCAGACCGGGGAGGCTGCCCAGCGGGCTCCGCGACATGGGCCGGCGCCGGTGACGCCTGGACCTCTGCTGATCCTGACTGGGCTTTGACCGCACGCGCTCGGGCTTCTCGCGCCTTGCGTGCCCGAGCGACAAGCTCTTGCTTCTGCTTGTACGCACGAACAGCAATCTGTACTTGTTGCAGCTGCGCTTCAGCGGCGTCCGCGCGGGCGCGTTCGGCTGCTACTTCTGCTTCCAGGCGAGCGATTTTCTCGTCCTGAGTTTCACTTTGTATTGCAAGTACCACGGCTAACCATCGGCAGGAAGGCGACCGGATTAATAGCGGGCCATCTTCTAAATTCTTTTGGGGACAATTGGGATTGAACGGACTCACTTTCTCCACCGGGAAGCCGATGGATCTCCACACGGCCAATTGGCCGCGTTTCACCGAGTTTTGAGACGGGGAAGTTTAAGGAATGCCGCAAGAGGAGCACACGGAGTGGCCGTCTTTCGAGACGGTTCTTCGCGAGGTTGCGCCCGACGCAATGTCTGTCCGCGATCGAGCGGACCGGTCTGGCGCGCCCAAGCCCCAATCGTCTTCCTCCACCCCGCCTGCCAACCAAGTCGCTGATTCGCCTCCAACGAGCACATCGTCACTCGAAACCGAGCAGGACGAGGAGCGCCAAGAGGAGACAAACTCGACGGACACCGAGGAACGAGCAGAGCCGACGGCGGTCGAGGACCAAAGTTCTGAACTACCTCAAATGTTGCCCCCGCTCGAGATCGATACAACCTCAATCCGCGAACTCCTGCGCAGCAGAGCGTCCTTCGACACCGATCGTGACTTCCCCGCACTCGAACCCCTGCCGGAGGTCATGGACCTCGACAACCCCAACCCGGACGAGTTCGTGGTTTCCCCCGAGCTCGCCGCGAGTGCAAGCTTCATCACCGTCGATGACGTCGCTGAGGCGGAGGACGAACCGGCTGACCCCGCGCCGGTCGAAGAACTCCCCGCACCACCGGTCATGG
>CAZSYL010000100.1:0-6422 GCA_964610745.1 uncultured Acidimicrobiales bacterium | reverse complement strand
GAGCAGACGTTCCTCCTCGCACCGAGTTTGTCTCGGATCTTGGCTGCAATGGATGAGCGCGACCTCATCGGTCGAACCGCCGACCCAAGCGACCACCGCCGAGCGCTCATCACCTTGAGCAAGTCAGGAGCGCGCCTCGTCCAATCGATCGCGCCACATTCAGAAGCGAGATACGAGCGCATCGAAGACGCGTTCGGCGCTGACCGGCTTCACGCACTTCTCCACGAGTTACATGAACTGGCAGTGCTCGAAGTTGACCCCATCGACGCCGGGGCGAGCTAGTGACCCTTACCCCCGAGCAAACAGTCGCCGAAGCGATGCTTCTTGATGCCGCCGAGACAACGGCGACCCAAACGCGGCAAACAACGTCGATCTATCCAGACATGACGATCGACGACGCGTACCGGGTACAGGCGGCGTGGCGCGACGCCAGGCTCGACCGGGGTGAACAACTCATCGGACACAAGATCGGCCTGACGTCTAGGGCGATGCAGGCCGCGATGAATATCACCACCCCCGACTCTGGCTTCCTGACCAATGCCATGGCCTTTCCCCCTAACTCGACACTTAACGCTGCTCAGTTTTGCGACCCGAAGCTCGAGATCGAACTGGCCTTCGTCCTCGCTACTGACCTCGACGGACACGATGTGACGATCGACGATGTGCTCGACGCCACCGAGCAGGTGATCCCTGCCGTGGAGCTGATCGCCGCCCGCTCGTTTCGCAAGGACCCGGACTCCGGTCGCACCCGAACCGTGGTCGACACCATCTCTGACAACGCGGCAAACGCGGGCATCGTGTGCGGCGGCACGCCTGTTGCGCCTCGCGAAGTGGACCTGCGATGGGTGGGTGCACTCGGGTATCGCAATGGCCAGATCGAAGAGACCGGCATCGCAGCGGGAGTGCTCGATCATCCGGCCTCAGGGATCGTGTGGCTGGCGAAACGCTACGCCGAGCAGGGGTTGAAACTACTCGCTGGACACACCATTCTGGCCGGCTCGTTTACCCGCCCGATCAACGTCGCTCCAGGGGATGAGTTCCGCTTCGATTTCGGTCCACTCGGCAATTTCGAGCTGGGCTTCGAGTGAGTCGGTAGGGGAGGGACATGGCCAGCAGCGAGAAACGGAGCTACCACGAAGAACGAGGAGCGGTACCCGACACGCCTGAGGGCTGCCCTATCCATGAAACCTGGAGCCCACTCGACTCGGACTATCTCGCCGACCCGTATCCAATCGCCTCGTCGCTCCGAGAGGAACTCGGGGTCTTCTATGCCAAGTCACTGAACGCTGTTGTCGTCACTGAGATGGCCGAGATCGAACGAATCTTTCTCGACCACGAGACCTTCTCCTCGTCGAACGTTCAAGACCCGGTCTTTCCGCTGGCGCCGGCTGCCCAACAGGTGCTCTCGGTCGACGATTTCGATCCGGTTGCCGTTATGTCGAACCGCGCGGAGCCCGACCATGGCCGAATCCGCGTGTATACCCGCGCTGGGTTTTCAAACCGGAGAATTCAAACCCTCGAGCCCTATATCCGTCGACGGAGCAACGAGCTGATCGACGACATGATGACGCTTGGCCCCTCGGTTGAGTTCATACGGGCCTTCGCCTTTCCGCTCCCGGGTGAAACCGTGTTCCGGTTCATTGGCTTTCCTGAACAAGACGACGAGCTCCTCAAGCAGTGGTGTGACGACCGAAAGGCGTTTTCATGGGGAAGGCCGACCCCCGAGGAGCAGGCCCAAATCGCGACCCAAATGCTGAACTATTGGCGTTACTGTCGAGACTTCACGGCATCGAAGCGAGACGAACGCGGCACCGATTTGGCGTCGGAGCTCATCGACGCTCATGAAGCTCACCCGGACGAGCTGACGTATCAAGAGGTCGAGTCGATCATCTACGGACTTTCGTTCGCCGGGCACGAAGCGGTCACCTCGCTCATCAGCAACACGTTGCAGTGCCTCCTGAGCAGTCGCGAGCTCTGGAGCGAAATCTGTGATGACCCCTCGCTCATTCCGAACGCGATCGAGGAGGTCCTGCGATTCAATTCAAGCCAGATCTCTTGGCGGCGCATCACCACCGCTCCAACGACCATCGGCGGCCATGCCGTACCGAGTGGAACGACCGTGTTCTTGAACTTCGCCTCAGCGAACCGACAACCCGATATCTGGGAGTCCCCCGACACATTCGACATCCACCGTCCAAACGCGAACCGTCACATTTCCTTTGGGAAGGGCGTGCACCACTGTCTCGGTGCGAAGTTCGCGAAGTTCGAAACCCGCCTCGTCATCGAAGAACTTGCGAAGCGTCTACCCACCTTGAAACTGGACGATCAGGACTTCGACTACTCGCCGAACATTACCTTTCGTGGACCTAGCGAGCTCTGGGTGTCATGGTGAGCTCGGCGGTGGCGGCTGAGTTATCCACCTAGTCCAGCCTTTAGGCGAGTACTCAGCAATAGGCGTGGGACACCTACAAGCCGCCGACGTGTGCAGCGATAGCTGCTACTTCGGCGTCGCTCAGGTTGGGGAATGCCGGCATCGCGCCCGGGCCGGTTCGGACCGCATTCGACACGACAGCTGCCGACACACCTTGAATGTTGGGGCCAATTCGTCCTGAACCATCTGAGAGGTGACAACGCGCGCAATTCGATTGGAAGAGCGCTGACCCGTTCGCTGCTGCTTCGGTTGAGGGTGGCGCGGCCGACGCTTCAGCTGGCGCTGCTGGCTCCTCGGGTGGGGCCGGGGCCGGTGGTTCTGGATCCTCGGCTGGGGCTGGAGCTGGCGGTGCTTCAGCTGCGGACGTAGCCGCCGGTGCTTCAGCTGGGGCTGGCGCGGCCGTCGTCGTTGTGGTCGCGGGGGCGGCCGTTGTTGTTGTGGTGGTGGTCGTAGTTGTCGTTGTCGTGTCAGCAGCCGTTGTTGTCGTTGTCGTTGAGCTCGCAGGAGCAGCGGTGGTCGTCGTTGACTCGATGTCGACTTCTTCGTCGGTCTCGGCGGCTTCGACGTCGGCTGCCTCACTAGCCTCATTCGAGCTCGACTCGCCCAACACCGCGGTGTCGGAACCGCTCCCACACGCGCTCAGGGCTAGCCCAGCGATAAGTAGAAGCAGAAAGGTCAGGCGGCGAGGTGTACGAATCACGGTCCCGAACTTAGGCGCCGCGTTTTTATCAGACCGCAAGAAATTTCCAGAGTTCTCCAAAACTTCGTCAGGTCCCGCGGTGCCCCCGAAAGGACACATGGTGGGCGAACGGCGCGGATTGGCCAGGAAGGGTGCGCTCGACGCCCAGCCGGTCAGGTACGACCGAGCAAGTCTTCCTTGAAACTGCGAAAGCGATCGTGAGCGACCCCTGTTGGACCGACGCCGTGGTGCGACCCGTCGGCTTCCAAGTTGAAGGTGTGCATCTGCGTTAGGTCTTGGCTGTTGATTGCGAGATACCTCGCAGGACCACGGGCCGGGCCAGCGCGCCACAACAACCACTCACCGATGCGTCGCTTGAAAGCCGTTGCCTCGGCTGGGATGCCAAGCGGTTCGCCGAGTGCGAGCAGTTCTGCTGGTGCTTCAACCCATGCTGAGGCTGCGATGTTGCGGTCTCGGGTCGGTGTCGCTGGAAGGTCCGCTGTCTCGACCGGCGTGAAGTCAAAGGGTCGGTCATCGGCCTTGGTAGCGCTCATCGCGCCAAAGTACACCGTGGCGATCAGTTCGTGGCGCGACTGGACTGGGGAAGCATCAGATCTTGCACAGTGGAATTGGCGATGTCGGACCGGTGAAGAACGATTCGGTCAATGCCGTGACTTTGCGACCGTCCCGAGATTTCGATGGTGTAGTTGCCCGGGTTGTCGAAGCGGGCCAGGATGTCGTGGCCGTCATTGTCGCTTGTACTGGTCCGCCAGTTCCAGTCGCCTGGAGTGCCTCCGCTCCGGTAGACCTTGAACCAGCCGTCGGAAGTAGATCCGTTGACGACGGGGCCTTGGCAGTCGTTGGGCTGCAGCGGATCAGCGGGACATTTCACCGAGCCGTTGCGGCCTGCGTAGAACGAGTCTGCGTGAATTCGTAGCCAGCTGTCGTTGTGATCGGTTGGGTTGTCGCCGGCGCCGACTTGTGAGAGCCATTGCAAGCGGTAGGTGCCAGGTTCGTTGACAAACACTTCGAAGGTGATTAGTCCCTGGGTGCCCGGTGCGTTCAACGCGTTCGGCGCTGTGTTTCGGATAAAGGTTCGACCCGTGTTGGGATCGACGCGTTCTTCCCATACCGCCGGAGCGTTGAGCGATTGTGCTTCGATTACCGCCAAGCCATTGGAGACGATGAACGCCCCAGGGTTCGCTGTCGGGCCCGGAGCGACAGTTGTTGTCGTTGGGGCTGCGGTTGTAGTTGTTGTGGCAAGTGCAGTCGTTGTGGGTGCAGCTGTTGTTGTCGGTGCGGCTGTCGTTCTGGGCGCAGCCGTTGTCGTGGATGCAATCGTGGATGTAGGTGTGGTTGTGCTCGACGTTGTCGGTGTAGCTGGAGTCTCAGATGAGGTGTCTGGGCCGGCAACTGAAAGGTCGGTGGTGGTCGTAGTCGAGAGCCCTTCGGGCACGTCGCCCAGATCACCGTTGACAGTGGAGGAGTTTGGCTCTGCTTCTCCGTCGTCTTCGGTGGCGCTCGAATCGGGTTCGGGCGAGGAGACATCGTCGGCTGAATCAGATTGCTCGCTCGCGCTCTCTCCGACGGCTAGAGCCGTTTCCTCATCGATCAGTCTTGGAGCTGCCCAGAGAGCAGCGGCCCCGAGGCATAGCAGCACGAACAGGCCGACTAGTGCCCTTTTGCTGTTGGCTGTACCCACTCTTGTCCTCCAAGAAGACCCTTTGCTCTTTTGACGGGACGCCACGTTGGCAACTTAAGGTGTTTCGCTGGTTCGAATGCCTCAAATCCAGGGGAGTGTTACCGGCACTCTTGCGAGCGCTTGCCGCTCCGGAGGAAGCCCGGGCGGGTCGTGTGTGGTCGTTCCTGCTGGGTTGTCAACACTAAATCTGAGAATGTGCTTGACTCTCCCCTTGGGGGATCGAAGAAGGGCTTCGGTGGAATCAACCGAGCTTTCTCACAACCGAGTCGAGCAGTGGGAGCACGATCCGTGTCGCTCCCACGTCTGCGAAGTCCGACCACGATTTCGCGATGTTCTTCATATGCAACACGAACCTGGTCGAGGGCTTCAAGGACCAGTTCGGGGATACGTTCGACTACGACGGCAACCGTGCGCTGCTGTTCAACGTGGGCGACGAACTTCCGAGCGAAGAACTCCGGCAGTGTGTAACCCAGGCCCTGACCTACAAACTTTGAGGAGCCAGGCGAACAGTACCGATATGTCGGGGGTCTCTGGCATGCCGGCCGCCTTTTGAAGCGAACATAGGAACGACGACCACAGTCGGTGGCGGCATATCTGAGCGGCAGGGGAGCGTGAAGCGCTGGGAACTCCTTTGAATTTAACGTGCCAGACCTGATCGAAAGATTGGAAGACCAGCAACATTTCTCCTTCAAGCTCACGTTCAGTGTTGCAATAGAACATATGTTCGCTATACTTGACCTATGGATGGGGAGTGGGAACTCAGCGGTAAGGAGCCCTCGGGTTCTGCGCTGGACACCCTTGAGCATTCACTCAAGCTGCTCTCCGACCAAGCACGCACCGTGGCCGATTCTTCCGAACTCGGGGACCGCTGTGTTCGACTCTCAAAGGCCCGCCAACAACTCGACGGCATCCTCGCGTCAACCATCTCTGATGCTGACAGCGCCGGTGTCGCCATTGCGGCCGGACAACGGACCATGGCCCAATACTTGGCGTCGCGAACACATCTCGCACCCGAAGTTGTTCGATCCGATACACGAGTCGGGAACTGGGTGAGACCATTCGCTTTCTTGCAAGATGCCATGCTCGACGGCACCATGTCGCGTGCCCACGTCGACCATGTCCGCAAACTTGCCAACATCCGAACCACAAGCGCGATCTTGCGAGACCAATGGATGTTCATCGACTGGGTCCGGAACCTCGAATGGAAGAGCTTCAAAAACGCTTGTGCCTACTGGCTGCTGGTCAACGATCAGGACGGCGAACAGCCCGAAGATCACAACCCAAAGAACACTGTCACCATGCATGTCACTGCAGACGGTCGAGTCAAAGGAAGCTTCGACCTTGACCCAATTTCCGGTGGCATGCTCCGCCAACAGCTAGGCGACGAAGAAAACGCCCTGTTCAACCAAGACCAAGAATGCGGAACACCCCGCACCGTCGCCCAACGACGAGCACAAGCCTTCACCAACGTCATCGCACGAGGCGCAAACCGCACCGAAACAACATCGAAGCCATTGATCCACGTCGTCATGTCGCTCAAAGTCATGCAACACGCAATTGCGCAAATGGCCAAAGACCCCGAAGCTCAAGACTTCACCTCCGTCCTCGAC
>CAZSYL010000099.1:0-6675 GCA_964610745.1 uncultured Acidimicrobiales bacterium | reverse complement strand
CCAAAGCAGTTCAACGCCATGATGCGCCTCGACCACAACCGGGCCCTGACCCAGGTTGCTCAGAAGACTGGCACCACGGTCAACGACGTCACCAACATGACGATCTGGGGCAACCACTCAGCTACTCAGTACCCCGACATTTTCAACGCGAAGGTCAACGGCGAGAGCGCAGCGGCAAAGATCGACGATCAGGACTGGCTCGAGAATGAGTTCATCCCAACCGTGCAAAAGCGCGGCGCTGCAATCATCAAGGCGCGGGGTCTCTCGTCGGCAGCCTCGGCTGCCAACGCCGCAATCGATCACATGCACGACTGGGTGCTCGGCACTCCCGACGGTGACTGGGTGTCGATGGGGATCCCATCCGACGGTAGCTACGACGTGCCCGAAGGGATCATTGCGTCGTTCCCGTGCACGGTGGCGAACGGAGAGTACTCGGTTGTCCAGGGTCTCGACATCAGCGATTTCAGCCGGGGCCGCATCGATGCATCGACCGCTGAGCTCGTAGCCGAACGAGACACCGTTTCGGGTCTTGGCCTGATCTAGTTCAGCACGTTACAAGACGCTCTCACAGAAGCCGTAGGTGTTTGTCACCTGCGGCTTCTGCGCGTAATGGCCTGATCTACTTGAGAAACTTCGATGTGGTGTTGTCGGCGAGGACCTTGCCGTTGGTTTGGCATGTGGCGCAATAGTTGACCGTGTACTTCACGTAGGCGACTTCTCGAATCGTGTCACCGCAAGTTGGACACTCCTCGCCGGTCTTGTTGTGCACCGCAGACGGCCGTTTCTTCGACGCCACGATCTCGGTTTGGGCTCGTTCGAAATCGAGTGATGTTGCAATGCCATGGCCGATCGCTTCGTGAAGCGAGTCGACCTGTTCACCGTCGAGCTTCGACGCGGTTGCAAACGGTGAGATTTGGGCGTGGTGGCAGACATCGTTTGCCAGACGGCGTCCCAACCCCGCAATGATTCCCTGTCGACGAAGGAGGCCGTGGATGCGCATCGAGTGTTCATCCAGGATCTCGGCGAGCTGGTCAACACCGAGCTCGTCGGCGTTTGGACCCAGTTTCGACAAGGGTTCGATCTCGTCGAGATCGGTTGCATTGTCGAAGACCCAGATCCCCGCCCGTTTGTCGCTGCCCGCTTCGGTGAGCAACAGTGCCGAGCCGTCGTCGAAGGTCCATCGCGCTTGGCCACCTCGCGGTTTCGCCGTCTGTTTCTCGTCGGGGCGAAGGCGACCGCCTTGCATGAGATGGATGAGGAAGGTGGTTTGGTCAAAGACGAGCTTCAGATACTTGCCACGGGTCGTAACCGATCGAAGGGTCTGCCCGTGAGCTTGCGAAGGGTCCGGTGAGAACGTCTTGAGCACATAGAACGTGATCGGCCGGAAACTCTTAAGCGTCTTGCCGACCCAATCTTTCTCGATGCGTTCTGCGTGAGCCTGTATCTCACCGATCTCGGGCACGTCTCTACCTCAAATCAGCTCTGCGGTTGTGCGGCGAGCAGACTGGAGAGCAGGGGGCCGTGTTCGATCAGCTTGGCGATGTCGCCATCGACGGAGAGCCGTCCGGTCAGGAAAGCGCCTTGGGCGTGGAGGATGCCATCACGCAAAGCCTGGGCGGTCTCAGCATCCTGTTTGATGGTGATATCGGGCGAGGTCGCGGCGCCTGGATGTACGTTTGCGGCGCCGTTGGCGAGGACGAGATGATAGTGGCCAACGGTTTCACCATCACTGGTGATGACCTGCTCGAGAGTTATCGAAACGTCTTGGCTGAGAGCCGAAGTGTCGAGCTGCTCAATGGCCGCAGCGGTGTGCTGCGCATATGAATCGAGCTGGATTTCTTCCATTTCTCCAGTGTGCCCCAGAAGGTAGAGCGGCGTCGATATTGCACCGGGTATGCGGGGACCTATCCTTTTACTGACCGGCCAACCCAAGGTGGCAAGACGCAGTGACCACAAGGTTTGAGGAGTCCGCGACTGCGCTCGGTTATTCGCTGGTCGGCGAACCGATCATCGGTGGCTCAAGCACCGTGTATCCGGCTGTGCACGCCGCCACGGGCGATCGTGTTGCACTCAAGGTCCTTTCACTCGATCACGATCGTGCTCGCCTCGAGCGAGAGGCCGCTATTTTGTCGACCCTGGATCATCCCGGTATCGCTCGTTTCAGAGAACTCTGCGTGATCGACGGCTCGAGCGTCCTCGTCGTTGAGTGGGTGGAGGGCGAGCGGTTGAGCAACATCATGAAGAGCGTCCCGCTACCACTCGATCAGGTCCTCGATATCGCCGCTCAGCTCGCCGCAGCACTGGACACTGTGCACTCCGCCGGAATCATCCACCGGGATGTCAGCCCGGCGAACATCATGGTCGAGTCGGCATCCTCGCCCATTGTTCGGATTATCGATTTTGGCGTCAGTCGAACCGCCGACGGTGATGTCGTTACCGTCGAGGGAACGATCGCCGGCACAGCCCGCTACCTCGCACCCGAGACGATTCGTGGCGAGCCGCCGACGCCACAGACAGATCAGTACTCCGTGGCTGTCCTGGTCTACGAACTCGTCGCTGGGGCGTGGCCGTTCCCCGACGCTGATGCTTTTGTTGCTGCAATGCATCACCATCTGCACTCTGAGCCCATCCCGGTCCGCGAGGTCGACCCGTCACTACCACCGGCTGTTGAGAGCGGCCTGCTACGAGCCCTCTCGAAAGACCCTGCCGCACGTTTCTCCACCGTTGGTGAATTCGTTACCAGTCTGACGAGTGAAGACAAGGCTGTCGGTAGTAGCACATGGTCCAAACCGTTCGCGATGTCGGTCGCTGTGCTCATTGGAACCGTGCTCGTGGCGATCGGCGTCTTCGCTCTGCTCTCAGACTCATCCGGTGACGAGGTGAACGCGGAACTCACCGCGCCAAGCACGACCGAAACCGTGCTCGAAGAGCCCGAGACGACGACGTCGACGACCGATGGTGCGCAACGGTTTGAACTGTCGCAATGGGAATCCGGCTTCGCCGAATCGCTCGTCTGCAACGTCGTCACCGAAGCGGACTTTGAAGACCCTGAGTTGCCGCGGAACTTCTACCTCGATCCAGAGAACCCCACTCGTGACCGCGTGGTAGAAGGTCAGGGAGTTGATGGCAGTGGGGCGCTTGAGGTTGGCGATCCGGGTGCGTTCGGAATCTATGGCGAGGCTCTTCCGGTCGATCCCGATGCTTCGTACATCTTTAGCCTCAACTCCAGAATCGATGGTGACGTCTTTGACTCACAGGTTTGGATCGATTGGCTCGATGAGGATTTTCAGGTCGTTTCAGAGAGCAACTCGCTCAACTTGGCCAACAGGCCTCCGGGACAGCACGCGTTGGTCACAGAGCCGTCTCCTGCCGACGCTGCGTACGGCGTTCCACGGATCTTTAAGGACAGTAGTTCGGGGCTGCTCTTTGTGGACGAGCTCGTCTTTGCCCGATCGGATTCTGACTGTGCTGGAATCCTCGCTCAGTAGGAGTCGATCGATACCGTAGAGGCATGGCGATGGCTGTCTTTCTTGAACTGATTGGCACCGACGATTCTGGAGACCCGAGTGCGCACCGCTGGGAGCTCGACGATGTGGCGGTGATAGGCCGGAGTTCGGATGCCGATGTCGTCATCAACGTTCAGGAGATCTCGCGTGGTCATGTGAAGTTGGCTCCGCGCCCCGATGGCTGGTGGGTGACGGACCTCGATAGTCGAAACGGCACCTTCCTCAATGGAGAACCCGTTGCCTCGACGCCCGTCCGCCTCATCGACGGGGACCAACTCGTACTCGCAGGCGCGGTCACGCTGAGATTCAGCGACCCCATGGCGACTCCTCTCGCACCTGCGATCGGTAGGTTGTCCGGGGTGTGGATCGATCCGGAAACCAAGGCGGTTTGGGTTGACGCCCGACGTGTGGAACCTCCGATCTCTGCGCGGCAATTAACGTTGCTGCAGCTACTTTTCGATGCCGATGGCGAGATCGTCACCCGCCAGGAGGCAATCGAGGCGACATGGACAGACGCACATGTTGCAGGCGTGAGTGATGAGGCCCTCGCGGCCTTGATCAAACGGCTAAAGAAGAGATTGGAGCCGTTCGAAGGCGGATCTCCGAACATCGAGATTGTTCGCCACCGGGGATTGCGACTCCGCATCGTTCACTGATCGCCCGGTTGTCGTCCGGTTCGCTCCGGGACATTTCCGTAGCGTTTTTTTGCATGGAATCACCTTCGACATTCGGATCCTTATTTGCACCACGGACGAAGCGTCACGGTCTCGTGATGGTTATGACGGGCCTGATCGTTTCACTCGCACTGCTCGGAGCGAGTTTGAGCACCAACCCTTCGGTTGCCTCTGGCGCCGTGGACGGCTCGATAGCGATCTTCGACGACGAGATCGCACTCGGATTCGAGAACTGGTCGTGGACGGCGAACAACACCGGGGACGAGACGGAAGTCTTCGCGGGGAGCACCGCGATCTCGGTTACACCCGATGGATGGGGTGGGCTGTATATCGGACGCAACGACAACGTCGATACGCCGCTGACAGGCGAACTGCGGTTCGCAGCTCATGGCGGGACGAACCCGAACGCACAACTGACCGTTGTCATGACATCGACCGAAATCGATGGCGATGCCGTTCCGATCACTTTGAGCCCGGGGGCATGGGAGGAGTTTGTGATCCCGCTCGATGATCTTGGCGGTCTTTCTTCGTTTAACGGTGTGTGGTTTCAGGAAGCCAGCGGGGAAGCACTGGAAACCATCTACCTCGATTCGATTTCACTCGTCGAGGCCGACCGAGAGACGACGACCGCCGCGGGCCCCAACCTTCTCGTCGATCTGACGGAACGGACCGTGACCCGTACGGTCACGGACCCTGCGTCAGGAATTGCGAGCGACTACGAGATTGCCTTTCCCCACGCGATCAGTGACGACATCTACGGAATGAACTTCGTGACCGACGCTGTGCGAGAAGAGCTCGATGTGCCCGTGAACCGTTGGGGAGGAAACTCGACAGAACGGTTCAACCATGAGGTCGACTTCACCAATCTCGGGCAGGACTGGTTCTTCATGAACGCACCCGAAGACGTCGATGCCGAGCATGTATTCGAACGTGACAACCAGGCTGACGGGACCGACACCATTCTCACGCTCCCGGCGCTTGGTTGGGTCGCCAAGGACCAGGGAGCACACTGCAGCTATCCGACGAACGAAGTAGCTGGTCAAGGCGACTTTGCACACAACACGGTCGACCCGACGTTCAATTGTGGCGACGGCATCGTCAACGGCGAACAGCTTCCGGCGGCTGATCAGACGATCACAAGTGTTGCCGTCGACGAGAACTTCGCAGCTGACTGGGTGCGCGAGCTTGTCGAGACCCATGGCGCTGCATCTACCGGCGGCGTCGAGATCTATGCGATCGGGAATGAGCCTGGCCTTTGGCACGACACGCACCGTGATGTTCGCGACGAACCGATTGGCCGAGTCGAGCTGATCGAACGGAACACGACGTGGGCAACAGCGGTGAAGAATGCAGATCCGAGCGCTCAGGTGATTGGGCCCGTGTTGTGGAGCGGTAACAGCTACTACACCACGTCGGATGAACTGCTCGCGGGCCTGCGTCCCGGTGATGTTCCGACGTTCTCGGCGCAATACCTCGCGGAAATGAGTTCAGCGAGCCAGGCGGCGGGAATCCGCCTACTCGACCAGTTCGCGGTCAACTTTTACGACGACCGAGTCTTTGCCGGCGGAACCGATGAGCTCCGTCTTGAATCGACTCGCCAACTCTGGGACCCGTCGTATGCACCTCAGGACTGGTGGGTGGCACGAGACTTTCTCAACGGCGATGGCTCAGCGGTCATTCCACGTCTCAACACGTTGATCGACCAGAACTATCCAGGTACGGATCTGGCCATCACCGAATACAACTTTGGCGGTGGGGACACGGTCGTTGGCGCACTGGCCCAGGCCGATGCCCTCGGCATCTTTGGCCGTGAGGGCCTCGATACGGCGACCGTTTGGGATCCGTATGGGGCGTGGCTTGGACTCACCGAAGAGGAGTGGGGTGCTCGACCGATTATTGATGCCTTTCGCCTCTATCGGAACTACGACGGCGAGGGCTCCCACTTCGGCGACGTCTCGCTCTATGGCGAGTCGAGCGATGAAGCCACCGTCGCGGTGCACGCAGCAACCCGTTCAAGCGATGGTGCGATCACGATTCTGCTGCTCAACAAGTCTCTTGAAACCATCGATTCGGAACTGATCGTGCCGGGGATCTCGGGCATTGCACACCGTTATCTGTACGACGCAACGACAGATGGAGAGATCGCGACAGACGGTACCTTCGAACTCGCCGACGATGGTTCGATAGTCCGGCTGTCAGCTCGGTCGGCCACTCTCCTGATCCTCACCCCCGAACACGGCCTGTCCCTGACAATCCCGTCGGCTGGAGAGGGTTCCCACCACGTCCCCGTCGGGGGCGGTGAATTCGGCGTCGACCAAGTCGGGATTCGAGGCGACGAGCTTCACCAGTGCGGCCTTGTCGAGTAGCAGGTTCGGTCGAACCGAACCTACGGGGCAGTCTGTCCTAGTGTGCACAGCGAATGAACACCCAGCCGACCTCCCACGAATCGAGTCCTGTCGGTTCGGAGAACCTTCACGAGAGCTCCGGCCATCCGG
>CAZSYL010000098.1:4023-7113 GCA_964610745.1 uncultured Acidimicrobiales bacterium | reverse complement strand
CCCACCGAGTGGCGAGCTTCAACGCGAGGCGGCGAAGTGGGCAGTAGACCGCTCAGTGTCGAAACTCGACGAACTCCTCGAGTGGGGCTCGTTCTGTCCGGAGCGTGTTGACGATCGCTTCGGTGTCTTCATAACCAAGTGCGAGACCAACGACCATCTTCTGGTCTGCGGGAAGACCGAGGTGCGCCTCGACGACATGGCCAAACTCTTGCCATGCGGCCTGTGGGCACGTGTCCAAGCCGTGCTCACGAGCGAGCGCCATTACGTTGGCAAGGTAGAGGCCAAGGTCCATCCAGCCACCGGCTCTCATCGTTTCGTGCAGCGTGAAGAAGATGCCGACCGGTGCACCAAAGAACTCGTAGTTCTTGCGATGTTGTGCGGCCATCTTGTCGTAGTCGCCCTTCTCGATACCGAGGATGCCGTAGAGGTCCCAGCCGATCTTGCGACGACGAGCAAGGTACGGCTCGACGAACTCGGTCGGGTAGTACTGATCCTGGCTCTGCCGGTCACCCTCGTCGAACGCTGCCTGCACCGCGTCAACGAGGTCCTTCCGGGCATCGCCCTGCAGGACGATGATGTTCCAGGGCTGGATATTCGTTCCCGATGGAGCTCGCGCCGCGTCGGCGAGAATTGTTCGAATCAGCTCATCGGGGACCTGTTGATCGGTGAACGCTCGGATCGAACGGCGACTTGTTATTGCTTCGGTTGCGGTGAGGGCCATTCGCGATGTTGCCACGGTTGCCAGCGGTGCAGGCGCTCGCGCGCGAAAACGATTGCCTATTCCGTAAAACTGAAGATTTCATAAACTGCGACGTGTCGCACGGTTGTAGGTCGGGGCGACCGGTACAATCTCGACGTGAAGTCTCGCAACCCCCGCGCCCTTTTGCCATGCCTGGCAATTGTTTTTGGCCTGGTTGCGGCTGCCTGCGGTGGTGGAACCGACGTATCTGCTGCGCCTGAGACCAATGAGCCAGCTGTTGAAGCCAGCGCTGAGGCAGGTTCGGACGCAACGGCCGAGGATCCGGTCAGCGACGCTCCGGACCTAGACCTCTACAGCGGCGACTTCGTTGACCTCAACGGTGAAACCATCGACTTTGCCTCGTTCGAAGGACAAGACACCGTCTTATGGTTTTGGGCGCCCTGGTGACCGTTTTGACGTGCAGAGTCCCCTGCGGTCGCAGAGGCACAGCAACAATTCGGTGATCAGGTCCAGTTTCTGGGAGTTCCAGGCCTAAGCGACCCTGATTCCATGCGAGCATTCGTCGAAGAACAGGGTGTTAGCTCCTTCCAACATGTCGACGACCAGACCGCAGAACTCTGGCTCCGTTTCGGGGTTACTCAGCAGCGCACCTACGTCTACATCAACGACGATGGCACCTTCCGACAGGCTGGTTACGGGTCGCTACTCCAAGATGTTGAAGCGCTGATCGCCAACTGATTATCGATCGACGGTAACGAAGTCGATCATCTGCTCGACCGCCCCGACCATCGGAATTTCAAGATCCCGAAAGGTGGAGACCCGGTCGAGGAGGCGCTTCCAGAAGACACCGGTGTGGCCGGTCGCCCCGAAATGGTCCATCACCCCGCGCTTCCACTCGATATCTCTCGGGATCTCGGGCCACGCCGCGATACCAGCAACCTCGGGTCGAATCGTCTGCCAAACATCCACGTAAGGATGACCAACGATCAGCACGTCCGGATGGCTTACACCGGCGGCGATGCGGGATTCTTTCGAGCCGTCGATGAGGTGATCGAGCAGCACCGCCACACGGCGACCCGAACGAGGACCGAAGCGGCTAATGCGTTCAACGAGATCATCTGCACCCTCCATCTGCTCGACGACGACTCCTTCGATTCGCAGGTCGTCACCCCAGACCTTCTCGATCAATTCAGCGTCGTGGATCCCCTCGACCCAGATCCGACTTGCCCGGGCCATTCGTGCCGGGGCGTTTCCGACATCGACCGATCCCGACGCGGTGAACGAAATCGAGGGCTCCACTTCGTGAACGGTTGGTTGGCGTAGCGTGATCGGCTCGCCATCGATCATGAAAGCTCCGGGTCGCGGCGTGATCGTGTGATCTCGACCATGACGGTCACGAATCACGACCTGCTGCGGCTTGAACGAGAGGATTGCACCGACGGCCCCGCTCGCACGGTGCTCGATGACCACGCCCATCTTTGCGGCCACCGGCCGGTACGTCGGCTTGGAATGCCGAGGGGCCTCAACATCGATCGGGTCTGAAAGGATGCCGTCACTCACAGCGGAAACAGTAATTGCTCGGCGGGTTGAAAAGGTGCCTGTCCCTTCAACACGGGTCGATCCGCAACCGATAGAAGCCACATGCAACGGCGATTCACTATCTCTCTATTTTTCGCAGCACTGCTGGCACTGGCCGGTTGTGGAGGCGAAGTAGACAACAACGTGTTGTTCATCGGCAACAGCTACACCCACACCAACAACATGCCAACAATGGTCGAAGAGATCGCCGACGCGAACGGCTTGTCGGTGAACACGACGATGATCGCCCCGGGTGGAGCGTTCCTTCATGAGCACAACGTGAACCCCGAAGTCATCGCAGCCATCCAGTCTGGCGAATACGACACGGTGGTCTTCCAGGAACAATCCGTTGCGCCGTCACTGGCGACCTTTGCACAGGAAAACACGCTGCCCGCGGCTGCGTCACTCGACGCGCTGGCGGACGCCGCCGGCGTTCGGGTGATTTGGTATCAGACGTGGGGCCACCTCAATGGCTTCCCGGCAGAGGGCCACGCCACCTACGAATCGATGCAAACGGCGATCATTGCCACCTACAACAACATTCAAAGCCAGAACGGTGGCCAGATCGCCCGGGTTGGCGAAACCTGGGAGCGAGCTCGTACGAGCGTGCCGACCACCTTGTATTCACCCGATGGTTCGCATCCCTCGCCCGCCGGAAGCTATCTCGCTGCTCTCGAGATCACAGAAGCGATCATGCTCCAACCCGTGACCGAGGCCCCGTCGGTAGACGGCGTCGACGAAGAAGTCGCCAACATCCTCGCCAACGCATAGCCCGCCTTCAACGAAGCGCTTCGCCGATCTCGAGCGGAAGT
>CAZSYL010000098.1:0-3923 GCA_964610745.1 uncultured Acidimicrobiales bacterium | reverse complement strand
AGCGCAGCAACAAAGAGCGCCACCGCGGATGTCGAGCGGAAGTCTCGACGCCAGTACAGTCGTCTCGTGATTGGAAGAGTGCTCGGGACCGACGATGCAACCCCTTTGCAGTTCTGGGTGGCGATTGCTCAGGACAACCTTGTGCAACTCGATGATGTGGTCGCGATAGACCGCGTGCTTCCGACGGGCGAGCGGATCTCGATCTTCGGCATCGTCAATCAGGTTCGCGCTCGTCATGAGGGGGCGACCTTTGACAGCGATGTGTTCTTGATCGCTGACGGTGTGCTGCCCGCCGAGGTGTCAGAAGCGGCAATGGTGCAGGTCACCCGGGTTGTTCCCGAGGTTTTCGTCCCTCCCCTTCCAGGTGCCGAGGTCCGGATGGCAACCGACGACGAACGCGATGTCGCTCTCGATTTCGACAGCGTCGACCGCCGTCTGCCGGCCGGGCTAAGCCGTGAGAACGAACCGATCTTTCTCGATCTCGACTTTGTCGATGGCACCAAGGGTGCGCACATCAACATCAGCGGCATTTCGGGCGTGGCGACCAAGACGAGTTACGCGACGTTCCTGCTGTACTCACTGTTCAACAGTGGTGTGCTCGGCCCCGAAGCAGCCAACACCAAGGGCCTGATATTTAACGTGAAGGGCGAGGATCTGTTGTTCCTCGATTCACCGAACGCTCACCTCAAGGCCGACCAAGCTGCCCGATACGAACACGTCGGACTGACGCCAGAGCCGTTTTCAAGCGTGGGAATTGTTGCCCCTCCCCGTCGAGGGGACAACACCGCGACGCCCGCGGTCGGCAGTCGAACAAGCGGCGTACGTCCGTTCTTCTGGACGCTCGACACGTTCTGTCGCCAGAACCTGCTGCCGTTTCTGTTTGCCGACGCTGAGGATGAGCGCCAGCAGTACACCATCGTCGTGCAGTCGGTGACGGCGCAGTTGGCTGCGGCGGTGAAGAACGATCCGTCTGCCGACGGTGCTGTCCGAATCGATGGCACCGCTATCCGGACGTTCCGTCAATTGGTCGAGGTGATCGAACGCAAACTCATCCCCGACGATCCCGACGACAAACCCGATCAAAGGTGGACGGGACGAGCGGTGAGCGGCGGCAGCATCAACGCGTTCGTGCGTCGACTGTTCAGCTCGGTGCGCCATGTCGAACACCTGATAAGGGCCGATATTGCCAATGCCCCAGATTTCGCCCTCGATCTCGACAGCAACCAGCTGACCGTGGTCGACATTCACCAACTACATGATCGGGCCAAGCGTTTCATCGTCGGCGTCGTGCTTCGCCAGGCCTTCGACGACAAGGAAGCCTCGGGTGTTGCAAAACCGTTGCAGTTCATCGTCCTCGACGAGCTCAACAAGTACGCGCCTCGGGATTCGTCGAGTCCAATCAAGGAGATCCTCCTCGACGTTGCCGAGCGCGGTCGCTCCCTCGGCATCATCCTCATCGGCGCTCAGCAAACCGCGAGCGAGGTCGAGCGCCGAATTGTCGCCAACAGTGCGGTGCGGGTTGTCGGGCGCCTCGACACCGCCGAAGCGGGTCGCGACCAATATGGCTTCCTCCCGGGGGTACAGCGCCAACGCGCCACGATTCTGAAGCCGGGCACCATGTACCTCAGCCAGCCTCGCCTTCCGATCCCGTTGCTGATCGAGTTTCCGTTCCCTGCATGGGCGACCCGTAGCGCAGAGGCGACCCGGCCATCGAGCCAGGGTGGCGAAGACCCCTTTGCGGGGTTGTGAGCAGCTGGCTACCACGTGAGCATTCGCCTGCTGCACACTTCCGACTGGCACGTCGGCAAGACCATCCGAGGGATCAGCCGCGCCGATGAACACCGCGCCGTGTTCAACGAAATCGTTGGCATCACCGCGGATCACGAAGTCGATGTGGTCCTCGTCGCCGGCGATCTGTTCGAGACAGCCGCGCCTGGTCCTGATGCCGAGCAGATCGTTTGGGCCACACTGCTGGAGCTAGCGTCGGTGGCGAAACATGTGGTCGTGATCGCGGGCAACCACGACAACCCTCGCCGGCTTGCTGCTCTTTCCGATGTCTTCGCGCTCGGCAACGTGTATCTCGTTGCAGAACCGAAACGCCCCGACGAGGGCGGTGTCATCCATATCGACATCGATTCCACCGACGGAACGACTGAACTGCTCGACATCATCGCATTGCCCTTCGTTTCCAAGCGAGGCATCGTTCGTAGCGATGCCCTCATGGAGCTGGAGGCCTTCGAGCTGCAGGGCGTGTACGCCGATCGCATTGGTCGACTGCTCGAGCTTCTCACCGCCGAACGACGAGATGACGCACTCCAGATCGTGATGTCGCACGGGTTCGTTCTAGGTGGCGGAACCGCCGGAGGCGAGCGACCCGCGCACCTCGCCGATGAATACGCGCTTCCCGCCCAACTGTTCGCTGCGTCGACCAATTACGTGGCGCTCGGCCATCTTCACAAGGCGCAGAAGATTCCCGGGGCGACGGCCATCCACTACGCGGGCTCACCATTGCAACTCGACTTTGGGGACCCCGACGCGAACAAGTCGGTCACACTCATCGACTTGACCGAGGGCGCGCCGGCGAAGACAACGAAGGTCAAGCTCACCAGCGGACGCCGACTCCGCACGCTCACCGGCACGCTCGACGAGCTTCGCGAAGCCGAGACAGGCGATGATTGGTTGCGAGTCCGAGTGAACGAAGCTCGACGACCTGACCTTGCGGACCAGGTCCGCGAGATCCTCGGACCGAGATGCGTCGACGTGCTCGTCGATAGCCCGACCGAACCGGCCGAACAACGGCAGCGTCTTCGCTCGGGCCGTTCACCTCAAGAACTCTTCGAGGCATACCTTGCGGACCTCAACATCTCCGACGCACGCCTGACCACAGTCTTCGATGAGCTACTTGCCGAATACCACGGTGGCGGTGGCGACTGATGCGACCGCTTCACCTGGAGATGACCGGATTTGCCGCATTCCGCGAGCAGGCCATTGTCGACTTCCAACAACACGAACTTCTCGCGCTCTCCGGCCCGACGGGTGCAGGAAAGTCGTCGATCATCGACGGAATCACCTTTGCCCTCTACGGGTCGGTCTCCCGGTACGGCAACGAGAAGCTCATCGCCCCCATCATCAACACGCTGTCGACCGAAGCTCGAGTCAGACTCGACTTCAGCATCGGTGACGAGCATTACGCGGCAGTCCGAGTCGTCCGCCGAACTGCAACGGGGGCAAGCACGAAGGAAGCTCGTCTCGAACACCTCGATTCCGCGGGCGATGGCGAGTCGACCGTGCTCGCTGGAACTGCCGTCGAGGTCACGACCGAGGTCGAAGCCCTACTCGGGTTGTCGTTTGGCCAGTTCACCAAGACAATCGTGCTTCCTCAGGGCGACTTTGCCCGGTTCTTGACCGAGACCGCGGGCGATCGACAGGCGCTGTTGCGCCGCCTGCTCGGCCTCGATGTGTATGCAGCGATGGGCAGGACAGCCAGAAGCCGGTCGAGCAAAGCGACGATCGAAGCCGACGCGACACGGCAAGCTCTCGGCAATATCGAAATCGTCACCGAGGCGGCGCTCGCACGCCTTACCAAAGCCGCCGCCAAGCTCGATGATGCAGCCGCCGCGGCCAACGAAACACACGCTCAACTCGTCGAAGCATCGGCGGCGTACAACGTCACGACTGCAGAACTCTCCGACGTTGACGAAGCATTGGCCGAGTTGTCCGAAATCGCTATCCCCGAGGACGCCCAGGCCTACGCCACCGACGTTGCCGCGGCCGACAAGGCAATCACCTCTCTACAGAAGCAATTCGACGCCGCCGAGGCCAAGCGTCTCAAGGCCCTCGACGCCATCGACGCGCTGACGCCAGCCGAGGATATCGCCGCGGGCCTTGAGCTTCGCGACCGAGCCGACGAGCTCAGCCGATCG
>CAZSYL010000097.1:0-7425 GCA_964610745.1 uncultured Acidimicrobiales bacterium | reverse complement strand
TTCCGGATTGTCGACCAGAACTTTGGTCGGTACCTCGAAGCCTCATTCGGTAACGCTTCGACCACGGACGTGGCTCACACCACGACTGCGTGGCAGCTCGTCGATGCAGGCGATGGGTACTACATCCAGAACGCCTACACCGGCCGGTTCCTCTCAACCGATGGATCCAACGCTGGGCTCAGCGACGCTGGGGATGACTACATTCTCTGGCAGCTCGTCGATGCAGGCGATGGCTCGTACTACATCGTGAACGCTTCGACCGAGGCGCTGTTGAATGCGGATCGTCCTGGGTTCAACGTGAACACCAGCACGATGCCAGGTGCATCAACCCAGTGGGTACTCATGCCAGCTGAGTAGCTGGTTTGTAGTTAGCAATTCCCAAGAGTGTCGCCTCCGACCGGTTCGCTGGTCGGAGGCGGTTCTCGTTTTCGACCCGTCGAGTCTCCCAATTCCGTGATGAACTGGAGAAGATGAAACACCGTTGGTTGAGCGTCGCAGCCCCGATTCTCACAGCTGCCTTGGTTCTGTCTGCATGCGCGTCGGATGCGGTCGGCGAATCGGTCGAGCCCGCTGAGTCTGTCGATGCGTCCACTTCGACGATCGCGCCGCAGACCACGACTACTGCTGCGATTGTGGACCCACCTTCTGAGCCCGACGCTGACCGTTCATCGCCGACGACGGACACCGATGGCCTGGAAAGTGACGTGGAGGCTCCGGTCGAACTCGCCGGGCTGACGTGTTGGCGCGTTGAGGACTTCGGCGAGGAAGCGGGTGATCGATGGCGCGTGATCAACGACGGCGTAATGGGCGGTCTTTCCGAAGGGTTTCTCGCATTTGATGGTGGCGTCGCGACCTTCTCTGGGACGATCAATACCAACGGTGGCGGGTTCTCCATGATCCGCACCGACATCTTCCGCAATGGGGCCTTGCTTGCCGACTCACTCGAGGGCGCCGAGTACCTCCGCATTCGCACACGCTCGGCAAACGGACGCGGCTACGAACTGACCGTCCAAGACGGAACGACCAACACCGCAATAATGCACTTCGCCGACCTTGCGGTCACCGCAGACAGTGCATGGGAAGAGCCTCTTGTTCCGCTGACCAATCTCGACGCCCGCGCATTCGGTTCAGCGCGGCCAACACTTCCGGCTTTTGAACTCGATCAGATCTCGACGCTCGGCATCATTCTCGCAGACGGACTCGACGGGCCGTTCAGCATCGCTATCGACAGAATCGACGCCTGCGCAATCAGCTAAAAATGGGTAAGCGCTGAGCAGGTGGCGGGATACCTGCGCAGCGCTTACAAGTCATTAGACGGCTGAAATGGCAAGAAGTTGCGGGGAACCGTCCAGATCGACCAGATTTGGTCATGTGCTCTCAGACGTTTACGACGTCCGCCAGTACCCCGTTGGGAGCACCTTCTAGATCACGACGCTTTCGCGGAAGGGTTCGTTGTTGAGTACCCGTTCGTATCCGAGCGGCGTGAGGTCGATCGTGCGGAATTCGCCGTAGGTGACGAGTTCGCTGACGGCACGGCCTGTGGCCGGTCCCTGTTGCAGACCGTGGCCGCTAAAGCCGTTCGCGAAGATGAAGTTCGACAGGTCTGGAGACGAGCCGATGATCAGGTTGTGGTCAAGGGTGTTGTACGCGTACTGGCCACCCCATGAGGTCACCTTCGAGATTCGATCGAAAGCGGGAACATACTTGGCGACCGTTGGCCAGATTTGTTCTTCGAACTCGTTGTCGCGAACCTTCCAGTCCTCATATGCAATGGCCACGTCGTCCTCGGGAACACCGCCAGTCATGTAGTGGTGCTGCTCTCGGCGAAAGTGCACGCCTTCGGGGGTGATAGTGAGCGGCACGTTGTGCTCGATGGGTGTACGGCAGTCAAACACGAAGCTGGTCCGAGCGCGCGGCTCTACCGGAAGGGGAAGGTTCACCATGTCCGCAATCTGGCCAGCCCGGGTGCCCGCGGTGTTGATGGCGTGGCCACAGGTGATCCGTCGACCTGACGCGAGCACGACGCTGGTTACGGACCTGCTCTCAGCGCCCGTCATTTCGACATCGACCACACGATCGTTGATGTAGTCCGCGCCGTTGTGGATCGCTCGTTGACGGTAGCCCTGAAAGAAGGCCCAGCCATCAAACGAACCCTCGCGCATCGAACCCATGCGGGCTCCAGCGAGTTGAGAGGCATTCATGTAGGGGAACTCCTCTTCGACCTCGTTGGGCGTCATCATCCGGGTCATTGCACCGTGGTCGTGCTGCGTCTGCATCTGTGACTCGAAGTTCTCAAGGTCGGCGTCGTCGCGTGCAAGGAAGAGGTAACCGGTGCCGCGGTAGTTGAGCTCGGGTGAGGATCCTTCGACCTGGGTGTTCTCGTGGAAGTTGTCGATGAAATCTAGACCGTACTGGCTGATGGCAATGTTCACGGGCTGGCTGAACTGTTCGCGGATCGAGTTCTGGGCGCGAGACGTCGAACACAGGTCGTAGCTCTGATCTGCTTCGATTACCGCCACCGTTCCATCGAAGTCGGGGTTCTCGGTCAGGAAGTACGCGACGGCGCTGCCCGTGGACGCACCGCCGATACACACGACGTCGTAACTATTCACTCGGTGTTTCTCCCAGGATGGCACCTGTTAGCGGTGACGAATTCAGGAGATAGCCCTGTTCTTTGTCGTTTTCGATCGCGTCTGGATCGCGTTCGGTCGGGTCGCCGAAGCCGCCGCCACCGGGAAGTTCGAGGATCAGGCGTCGATCGGCGGGCACGAGTTGTTTGCCTTTGGGAGAGAACGGCGTGCCGTCGTCGAGATACACCTTGCCCGGTGCACCGTCGCGGCCACCGAAGCGACCGCGTGCAGGATTGTCGACGCGATCGAACATGGCGGAAAACTCAAAGTGATAGCCGTCGGTTGGGCCGATCTCAATGATCTGACCGAGCCCGCCGCGATACTTCCCTTCACCACCCGAGCCCTCTCGGATCTCCTTGCGCCAGATGATGATCGGCCCGACTTGTTCGGTTGCCTCAGTGCTCATCGTCATAACCCCAGAAGGGAATGCCGTTGCGGTGAGCCCGTCGAGTGTTGGCCGCGCTCCGGTGCCTCCGCTATTGAACATCAACAGCTCGACCGGCGGCAGGAGAACGTCGGGGTCTGCTGATCGGGCACTTGCCTGGAAGTTCCACAGCGCGCCCGCACCTTCAGCGGGGACAATGTCGGGCAGGGCTTGGGCGATAGCCCCGAGACACAGGTCGGTGACGAAATGACCGAGCACATGGCGGACCGAGACAGGGTCGGGGTCTTGCGCATTCAGAATGACGCCATCGGGTGCGCTCACCGTGAATGGATGGAGCGATGCATAGTTGTTGGGTAGCTCGGGAGCGAGCGCGACCAACATGCCATAGGTGAAGTACGCCTGGGCGTAGACGATCGGGACGTTGATACCGAACTGGCTGAGCGGCGACGTGCCGGTGAAGTCGGCGTGCATGCCTTCGTCGGTGACCGTGAGCTCGACGACCAAGTCGACCGCTTCCTCGTAACCGTCGACAGTCATCTCGTTGCGATACACCCCCTTGGCCACGGGGGCGAGCGCTGCCATGGTGGCCTTGCGAGTGCGATCGAAGATGAACTCGGCTAGATCGTCGAGATCTGTCATGTCGAATTCGTCGAGCATCTCAAGGAGGCGACGACGGCCCGTCTCGTTGCTGGCAGCCAGACCGTGGATGTCGCCAAGTACTTGATCCTGCTCGCGAACGTTGTTGCGCAGAATGTTGACCAGATCGTGGTTCAGTTCGCCCCGTTCGGCCCACTTCATGATCGGGATGCGAATACCTTCCTCGTAGATCTCGTTGCCATCGGGGCCATACCCGCGCCCACCAATGTCCACGACGTGAGCAGTGGCAGCAAAGAAACCAATGAAGACTGCGCTGTTGTCGACACTTCCGGTCGACGACCCCACGTTGTCGTCATGGTCGTTACGCTCCGGCAAAAACACTGGTGTACACACGGTGATGTCGTGGAGGTGGCCGGTGCCTTTCCACGGGTCATTCGTGAGGTACACATCGCCTGGATAGATGCGCTCTGGGCCGATGTCATTGATGAAGTGGGGGATAGCCGCGGCCATCGTGTTGACGTGGCCTGGTGTACCGGTCACGGCTTGGGCGATCATCCGGCCCTCGCGGTCGAACACGCCTGCGGAGAGGTCGCCAGCTTCGCGGACCGACGTGCTGAACGCGGTGCGGATGAGCGTCAGTGCCTGTTCTTCGAGAATCGAAATAAGCCGGTTCCACATGATCTGGTTGTGGACGTCACTGGTGCTGATCACAGTCGACCTCCAACATCGCCGGACCCTCGGGTAATGAGGAGTGTCCCATCCACTTGCATGACGGCGGTGTGATGTGAGCCGAGCACCGTGGTGGTTTGCTCCTCGACGATGACGCCTGGTCCGGGTACGGCATCTCCCGGTACGAGGTCGCTTCGTTCGATGACGGCTGACTCGACCATCTCGCCACTTACCGGATCGAAGATCTGGCGAGTCGAGTCAGTGCTGATCTGCTTCTGTGCGGACGTGAGGTCGAGCATCTCGGGTCGAGCGAGCACCGACGCCACCCGAACCGACCAACTGACCGTCTCGATGGGGAGGTCCGTCATCGCCCGACCGAAGAACTCTTCGTAGGCCTTGGTAAATGTGGCGCCGAGGCCCTCTGCTGCGAACTGGTCGAACTCACCATCGGGCAGCTTGACCGGGATCTCCCAACCCTGGCCCTTGTAGCGCATCAATACCTGGCGCTCAATGACCAACTGGGGCTCGTCGGGCGTGGAAACGAGTGTGTCCGCTCGCTCTGGTTTCATCTCCCGCTTCTGGGTCCTCGGCCCAGGCCGCTCGGGCCTTGGGCGAGCATCGGTGCCTTGTCGGACGAACGTCTCGGCTTCTTCGGTGAGTTCGGCGAGGACAGCATTAACCGCCGCGAAGTCGAAGTTGTCGATGCGGGTGTAGAGCGAACGCACGGCTTCGTAGGCAAACGGTGCTCGAAGAAATCCAATGGCTGAGCCCACACCGGCTCCAGTGGGGACGAAGAGCTCGTCGAGGCCGAGCTTGTCCATGAGTCTCGAAGCGTGAAGCGGCGCGCCACCTCCAAAGGCGATCATCGAGAAGCCCGCGAGGTCCTTGCCATTCTCGACCGCGTGGACACGGGCGGCGTTGGTCATGTTCTCGTCGACGACTTCGGCAATTCCCACCGCGGCGGTCTGATCGTCCATGCCGAGCGGTTCACCGATAGCGGTGGCGATGGCGGTCGCCGTTTTGGCGGGGGAGAGGGTGATGTCCTTGGCGCCGAAGTTGTCGGGGTGGAGGCGGCCGAGCTGCAGGTTGGCATCGGTGACGGTCGGGTCGAGGCCGCCGAGGTCATAGGCCGCTGGGCCGGGTTCGGAGCCCGCACTCTGCGGGCCGATACGAATCTGGCCCAGTGCGTCGACGCTTGCGATCGACCCGCCACCGGCGCCAATCTCGATCATCTCGATCACGGGGATCGAGATGGGCATGCCGCTGCCTTTCTTGAACCGGGTGGTCCGGGCGACTTCGAAGCTCTTGGCGGTCTGGGGCGTGTAGTCCTCGATGAGCGCGATCTTGGCGGTCGTGCCACCCATGTCGTAGCTCAGGACGCGGTCGCGTCCGTAGCGGGCAGCGAGGTCCGCGGCGAAGATTGCACCACCAGCGGGGCCAGATTCAACGAGCCTGACCGGAAAAGCCGCGGCGGTATCGACGCTTATCAGGCCGCCGCCGGAGTGGATTAGGTAGAGAGGACAGTCGGCTCCACGAACGTTCAACTCTTCGGCGAGTTTGAACAGGTAGTTGGCCATCAAGGGCTGCACGTACGCGTTTGCGGCGACCGTGTTGAACCGTTCGAACTCGCGCATCTGAGGCGATACCTCGGCGCTGATCGACACGGAAACATCGGGTAATCGCGCAGCCAACATCTCGCGGAAACGGTTCTCGTTCACCGGGTTGCGGTAGCTGTGCATGAATCCGACCGCAACGGCCTCGTACCCGCGCTCGTCAATCGTGTCGATCACTGCAGTGGCGGCGGCTTTGTCGAACCGGAGTAGTTCTTCGCCTCGTGCGTTGAGGCGCTCGGGGACCGTGAAACGATCCTTGCGCTCGATCAGTGGAGTGGGCAGCACGATGTTGAGGTCGTACTGCTCAAAGCGGCCTTCGGTGCGGGTCTCGATGACATCGCGGAAACCCTGGGTCGTCACCAGCGCAGTCTTTGCGCCGCGCCGTTCGATGAGCGCATTGGTTGCAAGGGTCGTGCCGTGGATGATCTGGTCGACGTTGGTCATGTCGACGTCGTGCTCGCTCGCGATTTGTTCGATACCGGCGAGGATGCCCTCCTCAGGTCCTCCATGGGTGGTGAGCACCTTGGTCGACTGAAACGAGCCGTCGGCCAATTCGATCACGACGTCGGTGAACGTGCCGCCGACGTCGGCGCCGATACGAATGCCTCCGTTGGTTGCCATGCTTACAGATCCTCGACTTTGGGAAAGTTTGCTGGCGGCCGAATGTCGACGGTCGCGGAGCGTTGCTGGGCGGTCATTCCGCCGTCGACCTTGATGATGTCGCCGGTGATGTAGGAAGCGTCGTCCGATGCGAGGAAGAGCGCGGCGCCGGTCATGTCTTCGGGTTCACCGACGCTACCGAGCGGAATGTTTACGCCGCTGATCTTGCGATACTCCTCGCCCTGGCTGTTGGTGTCGATCGAGCCGGGCATGAGGGCGTTGACTCGGATGCCGTAACCGGCAAGGTCGACGGCCATTGCACGAGTGAGCGCTTCGATGCCGCCCTTGGTGGCGTCGTAGGCAGTGAAGGCTCGGTGCGCTTGGGTGGCCCCACCCGAACTCATGTTGATGATGCAGCCGCCGCCTTGTTTGGCCATGATGCGCGCTGCTGGATGGGAGACGAGGAAGTGGCCGGTGAGGTTCACGTCGACGATGCGACGCCACCACGTCTCGTCGGCTTCGAAGAAGTGAAGCATGGGGCTGACCATGCCAGCATTGTTGACGACGACATCGATTCTGCCATGGGCCTCCATCGCGGCGTCGATCATTGCACCGACCTCTTCGGAGTTCGAAACGTCGGCGACTGCCCCCATTGCTGTGCCGCCGTCGGCGGTGATCGCGTCAACGACTGTGGTCACGTTGTCTTCATCGATGTCGTTGATCACGAGCTTGCAGCCCTGGCCGGCGAAGCGGGTAGCGATGGCGCGGCCGATGCCTTTGCCCGAGCCGGTGACGATGACGACCTTGCCGTCGAGGGAGCTGTAGTTGTTGGTCATGAGGGTGTTCGTTGCTTTCTTAGAGATCGTTTACAAGTCGGTCGGTGAGTGCTGCGATCGCTGGTTCGTTGCGTCGGTAGTACGTCCAGCCTTTG
>CAZSYL010000096.1:0-7728 GCA_964610745.1 uncultured Acidimicrobiales bacterium | reverse complement strand
AAGTCACCAGTGCACGACACTTCGGCGGTGAACTCGGTGTCGCCCTCGAGGGCGAGTTCAGCCGGCGTGAGGTCCCCGAGGATCGTCTTGGTGATCGTGAGGTCGGCCACGTCGCGTGCGTTGTTGAACGCGGCGTCGACAATGAGCTCTCCTTCGGTGGTGATCTCGATGGTGTCCGATCCAACCGCGGTCCAACCGGCTGGCGAAGTTTCGACGACGGTGCAAACCGTGCCCGGAGCGAGAAACGGCGCTGCATCCCACGATCCCAAACCTGCCGCCGTGGTAATGGACACGTTGTCGCTGTAGACGACGGCGCCGCCGGCAACACATTCGATCGCGAAATCGAAGGTGGCGTCGGGGTCGACATCGGTGGGCACGGTCGTCTGTTTGGAAATGGTGAACGTGCTGGTCTCGTTCTCGACCGTGACCTCGTTGGTTCCGTCGATGATCGTGATGGTGTCGCCCGGAGTGTAGGTCGTCGCGAAGCGCCCGTCGGCGGTCTCGGTCACGGTGCACTCGCTGCCGATTGGCAGACCGTCAATGTCGATCGGGATCCCCTCGACGATCGAAAGTGGACCGAACGATGCGGTGCCACCAGCGAAGTTGCCGGTGCACTCGACCGAAACGGTGAACGTCTCACCTTCGAGTGCCGGCGTCGCTGCAACACCGGTGACGTCCTTGGCGAGGGTGAGAGTTGCGGTATTTAGCGTGTTCTCAAACCCCACAGGTGATGCGAGGGGAGTCGTGAATTCGATTCCGTCACTACCAACCAGTGTGGGTGCGATGCGGTTACTGATCGTCCAGCCCGGAGCAAAACTCTCGGTCACAGTGCATGTGGAACCAGGGGGCACGAGTGGAAGGTTCGCTGCTTCGGCGATGCCGATGCCACCGCTGGTCAGGATCGACGTCGACGTGCTGACGATCTCGACCCCATCGAAGGTGCAGACGATCGCGAAGTTGAAGTTGCCGTCGACGTCATCGACGAGCGCACTCGAAGTCGTCCTCTTCTGGAACTCGATACTCGAAGTGGTGTTGGTCAAGGGAACGACCTCACCGTCCGAATCGATCGTGATAGTGCTCGGTGAACCGGTGGCGGTAAATCGAGGATCGGCCTGTTCGGTTACCGTGCATTCCGAACCGGTGGGGAGGTCGTCAATAACGAGTGGGGCGTTTGCGGTGACGGTCTGACCGGAGATGAGGTATGGATCGACGGTGAATCCACCAGAACAGCTGATGTCGACCGTGAAGGCTTCATCTCCGAGGTCGACGCCAGCTGGAACGCCAGCGAGCGTCTTAGTGACGGTGAGTGAACCGGTGTTTCGAGTGTTTACGAAGGAGGCGGTGGGTTCGAAGTCCAGATCGGTGATCTCAAGCGTTTGGGTCGCGGGACCGTCGATGGTCCAGTCCGGAGCGGGGTTGGTTTCGGTTACGGTGCAGGTCGTGCCGGTCTCGAATGAGCCGACATCGGTGTGGCTCAGGCCGCCGCTGGCGCCACCGGTCACGAGCTCGTCCGCAATAACCGTGTAGGTCTGGTTGAAGACGCCGCCTGGACCGGTGCAGGCGAGTGTGAATTCGAAGTCACCGACCGGATCGACCGGATGGGTCGAAGGCACCTCGGTCGTCTTGTCGATAATGAGCGATCCGGTCGAGTTCGTGACCTCGACCGAAGCGCCGGTAGCGCCGATCTCGACGGTTTGGTCGGGGCTATACCGGGTGTTGAAACCGTCCGCTGGCGTTTCGGTGACGGTGCATTCGGAGCCAACCGGCAAGTCCGTCACCACGAACGGCGTTCCCATCGAGAAGGTTCCGGTCGTCGAGTAGGGGTCGGGGTCAAAGCCACCAGTGCATTGAACCGAAACTTCAAACTCCAGCGTCGTCGGGTCCCCGATAGGAAGACCAACGACGATTTTCGAGATCGTGAGGTCGGCGAGTTGCCGCTCGTTGACGAAGGTCGCTTCGGCGCTCTCACCAGTCTCGGCGACGATGTCGACGTCGTTTGGAGAGGTGAGTTCCCAGCCGACCGGGATGTTCTCACTGACCGTACATTCAGCGCCGTCTGCAATGAGCGGGACATCGGGATAGCCGATGCTCGCGCTGGCGCCGCTGGTCGTGATCGTCAGTGTTTCGGACAGGCCATTGTCACAGGTGAGATCGAAGGTGAACGTGCCGTCCTCGTCGAGTGGCAGAGGCCCACTAACGCTCGTCTCCTTTTGAAGGGTGAGCGCCGACGTGCGGTTCGTGAAGTCGATCTGCTCGTCGGGTGAGTCGACGGTGAGCGTTCCCACGTTGCTCTCGGTCGGGCCACCGGCGTCGGAGGCGCTGGTCGCTGGTCCGGTCACGCCGCCGTAGTTCTCGACCGCGCCACAGCCAAAGTCCGGACCAACCGGACTGGGCACACCGCCGGTGATCTGGATGTTTCCAAAACCGTTGAGCGGCGTCGTTCCGGTGAAGACGTGGTCGAACAGCCCTCCCGCTGCTGGGATGACGGTGTGGGTGTAGTTACCCGGGCTGAGCCCGGGAATTGTGCTGTAGGGACGGTTGCGCCAGATCGTCTCCCAGGCCTGCGGCGTGCCCGTCGTGTTGCGGACCTGCAGGTTGAAGGGATTGAATCCGCCGTCGCCATCTTGACAGTTGTCGTTGACGAGATCGCTTGTCAGATCGCCGGTCGAGACGGCACCTTCGGCGCCCCCGGCGTCGCCTCCTCCGTCGGTGACAGCGACGGTCGAGGTGTATGCAGTCGAGGTAGCTTCGGTCGTTGTGCAGGTCGTACCGGTCGGAATGCCGGTTACACGGACTTCGTCGCCGTTGGAGATCGTGAACCCATTGGTCGTTGCGGTTGGCCATGCGGTTCCGGTGTTCGCGTCGACGATTCGAGCTGCGGGGACTTCGAACGCGGCGCCAGACGCCGTTGAGCACGAGATCACCATGGTGAATTCATCGATGTTGTTGTCCTCAGGATGTCCAACGACCACCTTTGACACCTCGAACTCGCCGAGCACCTGAATCGTGGTGGGGTCCCGGGGCTCGCTTCCATCTCCGGGATCATCGGAGAGAAGGTCGACATTGCCGTCCTGGTCAAAGTCGAGAGTCGCCTGATTCTCGAGCTCCCCGGGCAGCGTGTCCGCGCCAAGTTCCACGTCGATGGTGACCGTCGTCGGGTCAGCGCCAGGGTTGGCTGGATCGGTCCACAAGCTCGACGGCATATCAACTTCGACACAGATGTCGGTATCGCCTGCAGTGCCGCCACTCGTGAGCACTGCGGCGGGATCGGACGAGCTCCAACTACCGGTGTATACCCGGCCATCGGCGGGAAGGACATCGCAAAGGTCGACCGTTCGGTTCTGGGTGGGTAGACCGTTGTTGATCAGCGTGAACTGATAGGTGACAATGTCGCCTGGAGAGTACACACGATCGGCTGGAGGGATCGGGGTACCCGAGGCGTCGACGACATCCTTCTTGATGTCGATGGAGCTAATGCAGTTTGTCCCGTCGGTGCCCCCGTTGGCTCCCACCTCGCCAACCTCGGTCACCACTCCGGGCGTGTCAGGGTTGACCCGCCAGATATCTCCGGGGTTGTTTCGGAACAAGAAAAGGTTTCCGGCAGCATCGAACCACGAGGCGCCGAAGCTACCGTTTGGGATCGTGCTCGACACCGGCACCGACGTGGTGGTGCCATCGTTTGGGTCGACTTTGTACAACACGCGGTTGACGACCTGGTAGAGGAAACCGTCGAGAGGATTGTAGGAAAAGTCGGCGAAGTTGACCGGGGTTGAGCCGACGTGAGTCGCAGCTCCCGAGACTGGATCGATCGCCCAGAGGTTAAAGCGGGCGCCATCGAACCAGCCGTTGCCGTTGCCAGCGCCGACCGAATGGATGATGTAGCGACCGTCGCCCAATACGGTTCCGGCGTACACACCGGCATTGTCGGGGTACGGGTCGCCGATCTGTGTTTGGAAAACGACATCACCGTTCGCGTCGTAGGCGCGGATCGTGCGCTCGCCGCCAATCGAACCAACGCCGTAGACCCAGCCAGTGGTGGGGTCGTGCGCGGTCGAGTTCCAGATACCCGACGTGCCAGGAACGGTTTCGATCGTCAGCTCGCCCGGGTTCGCAGGGTCGGGAACGATGAAGTTGAACCGGCCGCCGCGCATCAGGATCGGCGTGCCGTCACATTCCCACACGGGGTTCCCCTGCGCTTCTACCTGGGCGACAAAGGGGACGAAAGCCAAGGTGCTTGCAAGCAACGCGACTGCCAGCACTCGAGAGAGCGCCTGCATGGTACGAGAGGTCATGGTTTCTTTCGGGCTGTTGACTAGTCCGCCGTTGATGTGCAACTACTCTCGAATCGGCAGATCTCGGCGTTTGTTGAGCCAAAAGAACTAGATGTGAGCGAGTGATTTCATCGGGATCGAATCCTGAGCAAATGGGCGTCGAACCTTTGTCGGCTCGTAGACTCATCAGGTCTGAACAAGGACGAGAGAAGGATTCGGAATGGCTCACAAGGTTGGTGTTGTAGGGGGCGACGGGATTGGTCCCGAGGTCATTACCGAGGGGCTGCGCGTCCTACGGGCGGCCGGGGCCGAGCTCGATACCATCGACTACGACCTTGGTGGCCAGCGCTACGTGCGTGATGGCGTTGTGCTCGAGGACGAAACGATCGAGGAATGGAGGAGTCTCGATGCGTTGTACCTCGGCGCTGTTGGCTCACCGGATGTTCCGCCCGGCGTTATCGAGCGCGGCCTGCTGCTGAAGATGCGATTCGCCCTCGACCTCTACATCAACCACCGGCCATTTACCGCACCCGATGGCACGCACGAGTTCGTTGTCGTGCGCGAGAACACCGAAGGTACCTACGCCGGCGAAGGGGGCTTGCTTCGTAAGGGCACGCCGCACGAGATTGCCACCCAAGGTTCGGTCAACACCCGAATGGGCTGCGAGCGAGCCATTCGCTACGCGTTTGATCTCGCGATGAAGCGACGCAAGCACCTCACCCTTGTACACAAGACAAACGTGCTGACGTTCTCGGGCGATCTTTGGGATCGTGTGTTCAACGAGGTTGCGTCCGAATATCCCGAGGTTGAGACGGCGTACAACCACGTCGATGCGGCGTGCATCTATTTCGTCGAAGATCCTCAGCGTTACGACGTCATCGTCACGGACAACCTGTTCGGCGACATCCTCACCGATCTCGGTGGTGCGGTATCTGGCGGTGTCGGCTTGGCGTCGTCGGCCAATCTGAACCCGAATGGTGTATCGATGTTCGAACCGGTCCACGGTTCGGCGCCAGACATTGCGGGACAGGGCATCGCGAACCCGCTCGCCGCTATCTTGTCGGGGGCGATGATGCTTGCTCACCTCGGCGACACCGACGCTTCGGCGAAGATCACTACAGCGGTCGAACAGGTCGCTGGCGAGAGTGGCACGACCGTCGAGATGGCCGACAAGGTCATCGCAGCGTTGTGAGCGGGCCGGGGAGCGTCCAATCTGATCTGACCGGGATCGATCGCACGGAGCGTCAACCCGACCACGTCGACATCTATGACACGACGTTGCGCGATGGCAGTCAACTCGAAGGCATCTCCCTGACCGTCGAGGACAAAATCAAGATTGCTCGACAGCTCGATCTGCTCGGTGTCGCTTTCATCGAAGGTGGTTGGCCCGGGGCGAACCCCAAGGATGAGGAGTTTTTTGCTCGGGCAAAGACCGAACTCGAGCTGACGAATTCAAAGATGGTGGCATTCGGTTCGACTCGTCGCGCCAAAGGAAAGACTGACTCGGACCCGACGCTCGCCAATCTGCTGAACGCGGATACCAGCACGGTGTGCATCGTCGGCAAGACGTGGGACTACCACGTCGAAGGCGCGCTCCAGACCACCCTCGAAGAGGGTGTTGCGATGGTCGCCGACTCGATCGCGTTTCTAAAAGGCGAAGGTCGCGAGGTCTTCTTCGATGCCGAGCATTTCTTTGACGGTTACCGCCGAAACCCCGAGTTCAGTCTGGCTGTGCTTGAAGCGGCCGCAGTCTCGGGGGCCGATTGCCTCGTGCTGTGCGACACAAACGGCGGATCGTTGCCAACCGATGTCGAACGGATGGTTTCAGAAGTGTATGACCACTTGAGTGGCCCTCACGGCACGACGTCGATCGGTGTGCACTTGCACAACGACACCGGGTGCGGCGTCGCGAATGCTCTCGCCGGTGTTCGTGGTGGTGCATCACATGTGCAGGGGACGATCAACGGGTACGGCGAGCGTGTCGGCAACTGCGATCTCGTTCCGGTGATTGCAAACCTCAGTCTCAAGATGGGTATCGATACGATTGGCGAGGAGCGGCTCACGAACCTTACGAACGTGGCGCACCGCGTGGCTGATCTCGTCAACTTCGCTGCCGACCCTCAGCAGCCCTATGTCGGTGCGACTGCGTTCGCCCACAAAGCGGGATTGCATACCTCGGCGATCGCTCGCCGCCCCGATGCCTACGAACACGTCGATCCTGCTTCGGTCGGCAACGGTACGCGATTTCTCGTGTCCGACATGGCTGGGCGTTCGACGCTGGCTTTGAAGGCCGAAGCCCTCGGGATCGATGTCGAGGGAAGCGTGCTCGGTGACATCACCGAGACGCTGAAGAAGCTTGAGTATGAGGGATATCACTTCGAGGCTGCCGACGCGTCGCTTGAGCTGTTGATGCGAAATGCGACCGGCTGGGAGCAGGAGTGGTTCCGACTCGAATCGTTCCGCGTCAATCTCGACCACCGTTCCGGTGCAGGGGTCCGCGCATGGAACGACAAGAACGTCGACGTCGAAACCGAGGCGACGGTAAAGCTGTGGGTCGGTGACGAGCGCATCGTGGCCACCGGTGAGGGCAATGGTCCGGTGAATGCACTCGATGCAGCGGTGCGCTTTGCGTTGCGTCGACACTACGCCGATCAGCTGGCCGCGATTTCGCTCACCGACTACAAGGTCCGTGTGCTCGACACGGGCCGAGGCACCGGGGCTGTTACCCGTGTGTTGCTCGAATCGACCAACGGTCAGCAGACGTGGTCGACGATGGGCGTGTCGGAAAACATCATCGAGGCGTCATGGCAGGCTTTGGCCGACTCCATTACCTACGGGCTCCTTCACCAGCCCTAACTGGCCGATCCGTCGCGGTGTGTCTCGAAACGTCGCGCCTGTAGCGGTGTGAGCGGCAGCGTCTCGCTATCCTTGCGACATGGCCGCCCCCGAATATGTTCCAACGCCACCAACCACTGAGAAGCACTATGTTTCTCCGCCGCAGCGCGAGGGAGCATGGTCGGCCGATCGCCCCGGTGAAACGTTTGGTGCGCCTACTCCTAGCGGGTCACGCCTCGGTGCCCAAGGCCCCGATCAGGGCTTTGCGCTCACACTCACCGAGTTGTTCGACGACCAACTCGCGCTCGCCGAGGGCGAGTACAAGGGAGACGTCCACGCTGGTTGCGTCGGCGTAGCGACCAAACGGGCTTCGATGTTTCATCGGGCCCCTGTGGTGCACGATCTGCGTATTGCCTACACATTGTTCGGATTTCTCGACGACCGAGCTCCCCGTGACCTCGTCAAGTTTCGTAGAGACGCCTTTGCTGAGATCCACTATTCGTTTCACTACTTCGAACGCCGTGCGATTGCCGACATGGTGAGTTTCGAGGTGCTGGCCCAAACCCCCGACCAGGTCGCGATGCGGTATCAGGACGACTGGCAGGACCAGCTCGATATCTAA
>CAZSYL010000095.1:0-7824 GCA_964610745.1 uncultured Acidimicrobiales bacterium | reverse complement strand
GGCTGTCCGCTCTGCCTACCTCAACCTGGTCAACGGATAAGACGAGCCTGCAGGTCCACGATCAGTGGGGTCAGGTCTCATTCTCACCCGATTTCTGATGGGGTCAGGTCTCATCTTCACCCGTCCGTCCCATGGGTGACTGTTTTCAACGATGTCCCATGGCACGTCACGACGAGATCCGACTCGCTGAGGTCTTCTATCGCTTGCGATTGCGTGAGTTATGGGCAGTAAGAGGGGTCTCGATGAAAGTGAGACCTGACCCCAGGGGGGTTGTGAGTGAAAGTGAGACCTGACCCCACAGGGGGTTGAGGACGCGGGCGCGGCGACAGCTAGTGGCCGAGTGGGGTCCTTTGTTGGCCGTGTTCGTCGAAGTTCGACGGGTCGAGCCAGCGGCGGAAGCCTCGTTCGACTTCGGCCCACATGTCGTTGGTCAGCGCAAACCAAGCAGTGTCGCGATTGCGGCCCTTGTAGTGGCTGGCTTTGCGGAAGATCCCCTCTTCGAGGAAGCCGAGGCGTTCGGCTGCCTCCCGAGAGGCAGTGTTTAGGTCATCGCACTTCCACTCGACCCGACGAAAGCCGGCAGAGAAGGCTTGGTCCAGCAACATGAAGAGTGACTCGGTCGATGCCCTCGTTCGCTGAATCTCGGTAGAGAAGGTGACCCACCCAATCTCGAGCACACCTTCATCGGGGCGGATTCGCATTTGGGAAAGGAAGCCGACGGGCTCGTTGCCCACAACGACCGCATAAGCGTGGGTTCGGCGGTCCTTCTCGAGGGCGCCGAGGAGTTGGCCGAGTTCGGCTGCGTCGTTGAACGGCCCGAGCGGAAGGTAGGTCCACATGCTTTCCTCGGAGCGCTTGAACGCGTGGAACAGCGGAATAGCGTGCTGGGTTCGCTGAAGCGGTTCGAGAGTTACGTACTGGCCGTGAAGGACCTTGAGTTCCGGAGGGTCGACCGGCGGGATCCAGGTCCCGAGGTCATCGCCGATCGACTGGCCAAATTCGTTCTCGCGCACGTGCCCAAGGTACAGCGAACAGCGTCTTGTCGGGAAGCCGCTGCTCGTCTTCAACCTCGCCGACTTCGATTACTCGAAGTCCCACTCGAACTTGCCACTCTCGATGTCTGACATCGTGACGATTGCCGTGAATGGACTCCCCTCATTCGGGGTGATGGTGCAACGGAAGATGTCGTTGTGGACAACGATGAACTCATCTCCACAGTCGATGCCATCTTCGTCCAGAGGACCATCCGGGTTAGCCTCGATAAACGCATCGAAAAAGCTTGGCTCGAACAACTCGGTCCGCATTACGTTCGTCGACCGGATTCTGAGGTCGTCTTCGACGATCTGCCCGATGTAGTCGATTACACGGCTGTCCGCGAGCGTTCCCGTGCAGGCGAACTCGGTGCCCACTTCAGTATTCGCGGGGACTTCGCAGGTCGGGACTTGTTCTCCGTTTCCAAGGTCCTCCGATAAGGCGGTGGCGATAAGTCGTTCCGCATCAGCCTGGATAGAGGCTGGCGTGCTCACCGAGTCTGTCTCTGCGTTCGTAACTGGCCCGGTGTCAGGGTCTGCAGCCTCGTTTGCGTCCGTTCCGGAGTTGTCGGCGACGAAAGACTCCTCGAACTCCCACTCAAACGAGCCGTTCTGCGCGTCGGCCATAGTCACGGTCGCCGTGAGGAGATCTGCACCGGCGGTGACCGTGCAGATGAATGTGTCGTCTTCGATCACGATCGGGTCTGGGCCACAATCCACATCTTCCTCGCGTAGTTCAGCCTCAGGGTTCTGGTTGATGAGCTGCTCATGAAAGTCTGCTTCGAAGCGGCTCGGATCAAGGATGACGTTGGTCGTGTCGAGAAGGACGCTTTCCTCCTCGCTGAGCACGCCGACGTACTCGATGACTCGTCCGTCTTCGAGAAGCCCGGTGCACGTGAACTCGGTGCCAGGGTCTGGATCGTCGGGTATGTCGCATGCGGGCGTTTGCTCACCGAGACCGAGTTGGTCGGACAGCTCGCCGCTGATCAGCTCGTTGGACGGGGTCTCAAGGTCGAGCTCTCCAATACTGAAGGACACCGACCCACTACACGCCGAGGCGATTAACCCAATCACCAAAAGTACCGCTGGCTTCTTCGTCGCCTTTGCACCGCTCATCTTGATTCCGCCTGTTACGTGATCGCTGGCATTCCACCATGGCAGCCAAGCCGGTCAGATTCAACTCGTTATGTCCTCGTATTCGGAGCGCAGGCGGGGCACCTGTCGCTACGATCGTTCAATGCTGGACTATCGACGCAGAAGCTGGTGGATCATCGCTCTGGTGGCGATGGGTCTCTATTGGCTGCTCGCGATCTACGTTCGCAGTCAACCCGACAACAGTTTCGACCGGAATTTCCTCGACTGGGTCCTAGATATCGATGTCAGCGGGCTGACGAACTTCGCGCAGGATGTTTCTGACATCACCGACACTCCGCCCCGAATATGGCTGGGAACGATAGCCACGATCGGCGTGGCATTGGCGGGACGGCTTCGCTTTGCTGCCGCGATCGTGGTGGCGCTCATCGTCATCGGTATCCCGACCAACTACGTCGACTTTCTCGGCGGGGTATTCACCGAACGCTTTCGACCCAACGAAGCGCCTTTCAGGTCATACCCGAGCGGTCACACCCTGGGAACGGTCACCCAAGCTGGGATCATGATCTACGTGACATTCCGTCTCGGTCTGCCTCGCTGGATCAACTGGCTCGCGGTCGCCGCCTTTGGGATTCCAGCCGTGCTTGTCGGGCCAGCGCGGCTGTTCGTCAACGTGCATTGGCCAACCGACGTGATCGGTTCGTACTTTCTCGGCACGAGCTCGGTCATCCTCTCGCTGATCGTGTTCGAAGTTGCCAACAACCTGTTCACCCGCGTACCGGTCGTCCGTCGTAATCGCTGGTGGACCGCTCCGGAATCAGCCGACACTGCATGACCCGGGTCGTGAACGACCTGCCCCCAAGGTGGGAGTTGTGGAGTCGTGAGGTTCGGTTGTAGTCGTGTCCGTTTCTCATGGCTTCGTTCGTCGTTGTGGTGAAAGATGAGTTTGATGCCGTTTGGCCGACGCCAGTTCTGTACTGGGAAAGGGGAGGGCAATGACCGCCTCCGATGAAGTTGATGACGAGTTGTTTTGGGATCTGGCTGAGCCGATGATCGCCTCGGGTAAAGCGGTTGAGGGTGAGCTCATGCGGAGCCGCTGTGTCCGCGTCGGCAAGGAGTTCCTCGCAATGCCCGAATACCGAACCGGCGACCTTGTCGTGAAGCTTCCCCGAGAGCGGGTCGACGAGCTGATCGCAGCGGGGAGTGGGCTTGCCTTCGCCCCGGCGAAGAAGGTTTTCCGAGAGTGGGTTCAAGTGCCCGAGCGAGACGAGGCGATGTGGCAGAGCTTGCTCGATGAGGGATACGAGTTCGTCAAATGAAAGCGATCGAACCCTTCACCGGCTTCCCCAAGACCGGACTCGACTTTCTCTCCGGTTTGGGAGGCAAAGACAAAGCTTGGTTCGACGAGAACCGCGCACAGTACGACACCGATGTCGTGCCACACGCAAAGGCGTTCGTCGTCGAGCTCGGAGAGTTGCTGGCCGATCGGGTCTCGGGCGGAGTGGAGTATGCGCCCAAAACGAACGGGTCGATTGCGCCGATCAACAACGATCTACGGTTCAACCAAGATGCGTCGCCCTACAAAGATCACCTCATGTTCAAATTCTGGGAAGGACCGGACAAAAAAGTGGCGCCCATGCTGTGGGTGCGGATGAGCCCGACCGATGGCATTGGCTTCGCCAGTGGGATTTCGATCAGCAAGCCGGAGCGGTGGCGCGAAGCGATCGACCAGCACGGTGAACCGTTCGCAAACGCGCTCGACGCACTGGTGTCAAAGACGGGTGCTGAGGTGGTCGGCGAAGGGCTGAAGCGAGTCCCCAAGCCCTATGGCTCTGACCATCCGCGGGCAGATCTGCTGCGACACAAAGGCTTTCAGGTGCGCTGGATCAAGAAGACGCCGAAGTCGATCACCACGGCGAGGTTTGCTGACTGGTGCGCGACCGAACTCGAACGAACTACCGACGTTCACCACTGGTTAGTCGAGCACCTCGGATAATTGATCGAGTGACTTCGTTGCCCTCTTGGCCACAGACTTTCTGGACTCTCCGCTCAGGCGAACCAGATCCGGGCGGATTTGTTTGGCGAGCCAAGGGCGAGACTTCGCCCAGTGGGTGAGCGTCGACATGGATGAGTTGAGGACGATCCAATCGTTCTCGGTCGCCAGGTAGTCCACCACGATTTCGGTCGCCCGATCCCGTTGGGTGTTGGTGAGCAGGTCATCGCATTCTTCACACATCTGAGCGAAGGTCCATCGCGATGACGCCTGTTCGATCGCCGATACCTTCTCGATCCATCGAGGAATGAAGGGGGCGAAGAGGTCGGGATCGGCTCGCCAGAGGCGCTTCGACACGCTTGCTGCCCGGAGGCGAACCCATTCATCATCCTGAAAGAAGAGGTCGTAGACCTCGCTCACCCGGTCCGGGTTGGCCAGAACGAGCTCGGTGACCTCGTCGGTGCGGCCTAGTGTGTTCGTTGCGCCACGCAGCATCTCGACAAACGGTTCGGACATATCTGGAACGTAGCATCTCTCCGGGGTTGCATGAACGAACAAGTGTTCGATATCCTCGCGAATCCCTATGGGATGGCAAAACCCTCCAGTTCCCTGGTCCGAGTTAGAACGAAGGCTTTCCGATCGTGGTCGTAAACCAGCGTCCGCTCGACGCGGCGCGAAGTCCGAGCGGGGCGACTCAGGGGTTGAGCGAACCGGAGGAGACAGTCCAGCGTGGTCACGCAAGCGGGAGGCTTATGAGGCCCCGGAGATTGGAAGTGCTGCTCCAGGCCCTCCGTACGCCGAGTTACACAGTCACTCGAATTTCAGCTTTCTCGACGGTGCTACCAGCCCTGAGGGGTTGGTCGAAGAGGCGGTACGCCTCGGGCTTGATGCGCTGGCTTTAACCGACCGAAATGGGTTCTACGGGGTAGTCCGCTTTGCAGAAGCGGCACGTGCGCACGGATTGGAAACGGTCTTCGGGGCCGAGCTCAGCCTGACCGACCCCACCGACCCGTTTGGCCAGGCCGGCGCTGCGGGTGACATTGTCATTCTCGCTCGTGGTCCCGAGGGGTATGCCCGGTTGGGTCGGGCGATCAGCGAGGGGCAGATGGCGGGGGAGAAAGGTGCGCCGCACTACACGCTCGACCGTTTAGCTGAACTGGCCGAAGACCATTGGATGGTGCTGACCGGTTCGCAGCATGGACCGCTCAATCAAGCGCTTGTCGCAGACGGACCGATAGCGGCTCAACGGAAGCTCGATCGATTGATTGAGCGGTTTGGTCGAGGCAACCTCGCCGTCGAGATTTGGGATCATGCCACGCCGATATGTAGTGCCCGCAATGACGCTCTGGTGCGTCTTGGCCTCGAGCGTGACCTCGCCGTCGTGGCCACCAATGATGTTCGTTATGCCGGTCAGGTGGATCGCAAGCTCGCTACGGCGTTGGCGGCTGTGGGACATCGGCGGTCGCTCGAGGAACACGACGGATGGCTTCCGGCCGCATCGACAGCACATCTGCGAACCGGTGTCGAACAAATGCGGCGGTTCGAACGGTATCCCGGAGTAGTCGAGGCCTCGGTCAAGATCGCAGGGGAGTGCGCATTCGACCTGCAACTGGTCGCCCCGAACCTGCCGCCGTATCCATGTCCTGATGGTCACGACGAAATGTCGTGGCTCCGCGAGCTGACCCGACAAGGTGCGCGTCGGCGATACGGGTCCGAGAGCAGCGAACGGGTACCGGGGGCCTATGCCCAGATTGCCCACGAGCTCGCACTTATCGATTCGCTCGGGTTTCCCGGCTACTTCTTGATCGTCTCCGACATCGTCGAATTCTGTCGGCGGTCCGACATCTACTGTCAGGGTCGGGGGTCGGCGGCGAACTCTGCGGTCTGTTATGCCCTCGGTGTCACCAATGCTGATGCGGTCGCGCTTGGATTGTTGTTCGAGCGGTTCTTGTCACCCGAGCGTGACGGCCCACCAGATATAGACATCGACATCGAGTCGGACCGTCGGGAAGAGGTCATTCAATACGTCTACGAGCGGTATGGGCGTGAGCACGCAGCTCAGGTTGCCAACGTGATCACCTACCGGGCGAAGTCGTCGGTTCGCGACATGGCCAAAGCGCTGGGTTACGCCATTGGGCAACAGGATGCGTTCTCGAAGAAGCTCGACGGATGGAGCGGTCTTGGTTCGCAGACCGATTCGTTTCCCGAAGACGTCGCCGAGCTTGCAACCGAGCTCGAACATGCACCTCGGCATTTAGGTATTCATTCAGGTGGCATGGTTATCTGCGACCGGCCAGTGGTCGAGGTCTGTCCGGTCGAGTGGGCTCGGATGGAGAACCGCAGTGTGCTCCAATGGGACAAAGAGGATTGTGCGCGGACCGGTCTGGTCAAGTTTGACCTGCTAGGTCTTGGCATGCTGTCGGCAATTCACTACGCCATCGATTTCATTGCTGATGTGCACGAAACCGATATCGATATGGCGTCGATGCCTCAAGACCCCGAGGTTTACGACATGTTGTGTCGTGCCGACACCATTGGTGTGTTCCAGATCGAGTCGAGAGCGCAGATGGCGACATTGCCGCGCCTTAAACCTCGGAAGTTCTACGACCTCGTTGTCGAGGTGGCGCTGATTCGGCCTGGGCCGATCCAGGGTGGGTCGGTGCATCCATACATTCGTCGGCGCAACGGCAAGGAACCAGTGACGTATTTGCATCCGCTTCTCGAGAAGTCGTTGTCGAAGACGCTCGGCATTCCGCTCTTTCAGGAACAACTGATGCAGATGGCGATCGACGTCTCTGGGTTCACCCCGGCTGAAGCCGATCAACTGCGTCAGGCTATGGGTTCAAAGCGCAGCCGGAAGCGGATGGAGGAGATTCGCGACCGTCTCTACGAGGGCATGGCTGAGCGAGGGATCACCGGCGATATCGCCGACCAGATCTGGGAGAAGCTTGCGGCCTTTGCCAACTACGGGTTTCCTGAGAGTCATTCGGTGTCCTTTGCCTACCTTGTCTACGCGTCGTCTTGGCTGAAGCGGTATTACCCGGCGGCGTTCTGCGCAGCGTTGCTGAACGCTCAGCCGATGGGTTTCTATTCGCCACATTCGCTGGTCGGTGATGCTCGTCGTCATGGCGTTGAGGTGCTCACTCCCGACATCAACCGGTCGGGCGCGCAGGCGACGCTCGAATGGTCGAACGGTCCGGTCGAGGATCCTGCGTTTCGTCAGGGGACTGGGGTTGATCCGTCACGTTGGGGTGAGGGAGGGCCGGCGGTTCGGATGGGCATTGGTTCGGTCCGCCATGTCGGCGAAGAGTTGGCCAAGGCCCTCGATGAAGGGCGACCCTGGACGTCGATCGAGGATGTGAAGCGGCGCACTGGCTGTTCGATCGAGGTTCTTGAAGCTCTGGCCACAGCCGGAGCGTTCGGTGACCGGCGGTCGTCGTTGTGGCAGGCGGGGGCTGCTGCGCAGGCATCTGATGCACGTCTTCCCGGCATCATCACCGGTACCGAGGCACCGCAGCTTCCCGGGATGAGCGACCGGGAGATCTCCCTTGCGAATCTTTGGGCGACCGGCGTTGCTCCCGATGGACACCCCACCGTCTATTACCGAGGCGATCTCGACAAGCTCGGAGTTCTGCCGTCGTGTGCTCTTCGTGAGCAGACCTCGGGAGATCGCATCTTGATCGCTGGCGTCGTGACCCACCGCCAGCG
>CAZSYL010000094.1:0-8115 GCA_964610745.1 uncultured Acidimicrobiales bacterium | reverse complement strand
GACGAGATTTCTGCAATCCCATTGGGCGCTGGTGTTGACGCGACGGATTACGACTTCGTCGAGATCGAGCCGGCCGATCCAACAGAGCCACCGCTGCCTCCCGACCCAGCTTCACTCGCTGGTTCGGTGTTGACCGACGATGGCACGCCGATTGCGGGCGTGACGATCACGCTGACCGGTATTGATGTTGATGGAAACCTCGTTCTGTTGACCACGATGACGAATGCACTGGGTGAGTACGTCTTTGAAGACCTGGTTCCGGGCACCTACGCGGTGACCGAGTCTCAGCCTGATGGTTTCGACGATGGAACCGATGTTGTTGGTTCTGCAGGTGGAACGTTGGCAAACGATGAGATCTCTGTGATCACATTGGATCCTGGCGTCGTTGCGGTCGGCTACGACTTCATCGAAACTGTGCCCCCTGCCGTTCCTGAAGAGCTCGGAGCTGTTCAGGGAGTGGTCTTCCGTGACGGCGATACCGACGGACAGCGCGCTGGCGCAGACGTGTTGGTGGCAGGTGTAACCGTGAACCTGCTCGCACCGGACGGTACCGTTATCGCATCGACCGTTACTGATGTCGACGGTGTGTACAACTTCACCGATCTGACGCCGGGCGACTACGTCGTTGAGATCGTGCCGCCAAGTGGCGATGAGCTGACCTCAGCCAACGTTGGCGACGATTCGCTGGACTCAGACTTCGCCTTCTCAACTAACCGGGTCGAAGTGTCGGTCTTCGCGGGCCAGGTGACCTCCGAGGTCGACGCCGGTCTTGTTGAGTCGCAACCTCAGTCCGAGGCACCGCCGATTCTTGCCTTGACCGGCTCGAGCCCGTGGATGCTGGTCATCGCAGCGTTTGTGCTGATGATCATTGGTGCGACGCAGCTAGGAATCCGTCGGACGTTGCTCGCAGGGGCCCGACGCGAGTAGTCGTCGATAAGAGTTGAGAACTGCAATGGGGTCGTGCCCTTCCAATCAATGGAGCACGACCCCATTGTTCGTTTGCCTGCAGAAACCAAAAACGGCGCCGCCGCGCCGGTAAGTTGTCTAGGTGCTCCAACGACTAGAAGCCCTCGAACGTGAATTTGCCGATGTGGAGGCTCGACTAGGCGACCCGCAGCTGATCGCTGATCAGAAGCGCTTCCAGCAAGAGGCGCGACGTCATAAGGAGTTGGACGGCATCGTCTCCATTGGTCGCACGCTGCGCGGAGCATCAGAAGATCTCGACGACGCACGCGAGATGTTCAACGAATCCGAGGGGGACGAGCGGGAGATTTGGCGAGAAGAGGTAACCGAACTGGAGGCGAAAGTCGAAGAGACCTCAGCCGCTTTCCGTCTCGCGTTGCTTCCCAAGGATCCCAACGACGATCGCAACGCCATCATTGAGATTCGCGGCGCAGAGGGCGGTGAAGAGGCCAACCTCTTTGCTCGAGACCTCTATGACATGTTCAGGGCTTTCGCCAGTAGCCAGTCGTGGAAATTCGAACTGATGGAAGGCACCGAATCGGATATGGGCGGCTTCACGAGCGTGACCTTCAGCCTTTCAGGTGAGGGTGTTTGGAGTCGGATGAAATTCGAGGCTGGTGTCCACCGCGTCCAGCGAGTGCCCAAAACAGAGACTCAAGGCCGAGTGCACACCTCTTCAGCCACGGTCTCAGTGCTCCCCGAAGCTGAAGAAGTCGACGTAGAAATCAACGAGCACGACCTCCAGATCGATGTCTATCGAGCATCGGGTCCGGGAGGGCAGTCGGTCAACACGACCGACTCGGCTGTCCGAATCACCCACAAGCCAACCGGTGTTGTCGTCGCGATGCAGGACGAGAAGAGTCAGCTCCAGAACAAGGCAAAGGCACTCCGAGTGTTACGGAGCCGCATCCTTCAGGCCGAACAGGAACGACAGGCCGCCGAAGCCAGCGAGCAACGAAAGACCCAAATGGGTGGCGGCGGACGGTCTGAGAAGATCCGTACGTACAACTTCAAAGAGAACCGCGTTTCGGATCATCGCATTGGTTTGACCGTCCACAACCTCGACAAGGTGCTCGCTGGTGAGCTCGGTGCGGTTTCCGATGCGTTGTTGCACGACGATCAGCAACGGCGCCTCGCCGGTGATGAGTGACCAAACCAACGGGCCTGATCTCGACGGCACCATCACGTGGCGTGCATTGCTCGACGAGACGAGGATGCTCCTTGAACGTTCCGGCGTAACCGAGAACGCTCAGATCGAGGCTCGGTGGATTATCGAAGAGATCACCGGGGAGACAGGACCGGAGTTGTCCGAGGTCCTCGACGGGTTAGCAACCACCCGTGGCGTCGCAAAACTCGATGCGCTCGTCGCTCGTCGCAGCGCTGGTGAACCAATTCAGTATGTCCTTGGCCACTGGGCCTTTCGCACGATCGATTTGTTTGTTGATCCTCGCGTATTGATACCTCGGCCCGAAACCGAGATTGTCACGGGTCTGGCCCTCGACGAACTCGACCGCCTTCGGCCCGCCGGTGAGGGGGTGGTCGCGGACCTCGGGACAGGTTCGGGAGCGATCGGCCTGTCTGTAGCGGTCGAGCGGCCCGGTGCTCGGGTGGTTCTCACCGATGCGAGCACCGACGCGCTTACGGTGGCCCGAGCAAACCTAACCGGTCTTGGACGAGCAGCACGCGATGTCGAAATCACCGAAGGATCTTGGTTTGATGCTCTTCCCGAGCGGTACCTCGGCGAGTTCGATGTCGTGATCTCGAATCCGCCATACATCGGGACGGGGGAGGAGCTGGCGTCATCGGTTCTCGACTGGGAGCCCGAATCCGCGCTGAGAGCAGGTGAATCGGGCATGGATGATCTGCTCCATCTGGTCGAAAATGCTGCGGAGTGGCTACGCCCGGCGGGGTCGATTGTGCTCGAGATGGCCGCAGGGCAAACGACACTCATCGCAGCTCGGGGTGCAGAACTGGGCTACAGCACATCCATCCATAACGACCTTGCGGGCATCGACCGCGCTGTCGTGCTGCGACGTGGAGAGTGACATCAAAGTGAACTCCGATGTTGAACGAATCGTGGCTGCTCTCGAACGGGAGGCGGTCGTGGCTATCCCTACCGACACCGTCTACGGGCTGGCAGCGAACCCTCGCTCTGCGACAGCTATGCGTCGCTTGTTCGAGCTGAAGCAACGCCCAGAAGGCGTCCCAGTGGCTGTGCTCGCCGCATCGGGTGAGCAGGCAGGTGGTCTCGTTGCACCCTCGACCAGGTTCTCAGCGCTCGCTGACGCTCACTGGCCCGGAGCACTGACGATCGTTGCTGCTGCGGAACCGGGTCAAGGTCTACATATTGGGGACACCGCCAACAAGGCCGGGATCCCGACTGTCGGTGTGCGAGTGCCGGACCATGATCTTGTTCGTGCCTGTGCGGAGGTTTTCGGTCCAATCGCTGCGACCAGCGCCAACGTGCACGGTTCACCGACGATCATTGATCCAGCAGAACTTCTTGCCGAGTTCGGAGAGGTGGTGGAGGTCGTCATCGATGGTGGTCGGCTCGAGGGTCTGGCATCTACAGTCGTGGACATCAGTGGTCCGGACCTCACCGTGCTCCGACAGGGTGTGGTTCAACTCGACTATCCCAACTGAGTCGAAAGTATCTGAGCCAAACCCCTTTGTTCGTGAAACCATAGAGGTGTCACTCCGAACCAGTGACAAGGAGAAACGATGACAATCGATCCGTCCGACATCCCTGTGGTAATCCTTGCTGGCGGCAAAGGAACCAGGATTCGCGAAGCTTCAGAATCGCTGCCGAAGCCAATGATCGACGTTGGTGGTAAGCCAATCATGTGGCACATCATGAAGACCTACGCGAGCTTCGGTCACACCCAGTTCGTGATCCTTCTGGGCTACAAGTCCTGGACGATCAAGGAGTACTTCCTCGCATACCGGGAAAAGACGAGCGACTTCACCGTCAATCTCAACAACGCCGAGACCAAGTATCACGGCGATTATGGCCGGGAGAACTTCGAGGTCACGATGGCCTACACCGGCCTCGACACGCTCACCGGTGGTCGCCTTTGCCGGGCAAAGAAGTACCTCGAAGACGCCCCTGCCTTCATGTTGACCTACGGTGACGGCCTCGCTGATATCGACATCGAAGCACTTCGCAACTTCCACCAGGAACACGGCAAGATCGGGACGGTCACCGCGGTGCATCCAACGTCTCGCTTTGGCGAATTGGAGACGAACGGAACATCGGTTACCGATTTCTCCGAGAAGCCCGACCTCAACACCGGCGTGGTCAACGGCGGCTACTTCATGTTCGATCGAAAGTTCCTCGACTATGTCCCCGACGAGAATGGCGACATGCTCGAATCTGATGCCTTGCAGCGCCTTACCAAGGACGGCCAGCTCGACTACTACCTCCATCAGGGTTTCTGGCGGGGTATGGACACCTACCGTGAGTACACCGAGCTGAACAAGCTGTGGGACACCGGCGAGGCTCCTTGGCGCGTCTGGTAGCTGGCTGAGCGGCTCTGCCGCGATTTTGCAGCGCCCGAATCACTGGTGCTGTCCCTCGACGGCTGGCTTGTTATGGTTCGACGGCGATCTTTGATCGGAGCATGGACGTAGCATCGTCTGCTTCTAGGGGCCGATAGAAGTACCAGCCTTGTGCCATGTCGCAGCCGAGCGACGCCAGGGCATCGAGTTCCTTCAGCTCCTCAATTCCCTCAGCCACCGCTTTTGCTCCAAGGTTCTGGGCGAGGGCGATCATCGACCGGACAATCTCGCGCTCACGGACGTTTCCGGTCTTGGAGACCGGCCCGACAAAGCTTCGATCGACCTTGAGGATGTCGAATTCGTATCGCTGGAGATAGCTCAACGAGGAATAACCAGTGCCGAAGTCATCGATGGCCAGTCGGAATCCGAGCTTTCGAAAAGCGTGGACTTGGCTGGCGGTGAAGTTGGTGTCATCGAGCAGCACCGACTCGGTGATCTCGATCGTGATCCTCTCGGGTGCGACGCCAGCCTCGTCCAGGATTGTCTTGAAACGATCGATGATGCTGGCGGTTCGAAGTTGTTCGCCAGAGACGTTGACCGCAACGGTGAACCCAGACAACCCGTCGCGTTCCCATTGAGCGATTTGCTCACATGCGCTTCGCAGGGCCCACTCACCTAGCTCAAGAATCAGCCCACTCTTCTCTGCAACCGGTATGAAAACGTCGGGTCGGACCGGCCCCAGCACAGGGTCATCCCAGCGAGCTAGGGCTTCGAGAGAGACGACGGAGCCGTTCTCGATGTCGATGATCGGCTGGTAAACCAGCCGGAGTTCGTCATTTGGCAACGCCTGACGAAGACGGTTGCGTACCTCGACCCGTCGGGAAATATCGTCGCCCATCTCCTCGTGAAACACGAGCACCTCACCACGCTGATTCGTCTTGGCAGCGTCGACGGCCGTGTCGGCGTTGCGGATGATCTGAAGTCCCGTCAACTCGCCGTCGTGGTCGATGGCCAGGCCAGCGGTGGCTCGAATCGAGACCTCTCGGTTCTCGATGAACATCGGCTCGCTGAGGGCTTCGAGGATTCGGCCGATTGGTTCGGTTGTATCGTCTATCAGTTGATCGATCACCATCAGAACGCCGAACTCGTCACCATTGAGCCTGGCGACAAGATCGCCAAGACGAAGTTGCTGGCGGATGCGAGAAGCCACCTCGGTCAGGACCTGATCGCCGATCTCGGTCCCGTAACCCTCGTTCAGCAGGCGGAAGTCGTCGATGTTGATCACCGCAACCACAACGCTGGATTGGGTAACTGAACAGGACCGGATTGCGTCGTCGACTTCAGCGATAAAGGTGGTGCGATTAAACAACAGCGTCAATGGGTCAAAGACTTCAGCGTTTCGCAAATCCGACTCGAGCATGCGCTTCTCGGTGATATCGGTTGCGTTAAGGACAACGCCGTCGACTCCCTCGACGTCGAACATGTTGGTCAAAACACAGGAGAGAAGGCGTAACTCGCCTTCCGCATCCAGAGCGCGGATCTCGTATCGGCGAGTCTCGCCGGTTTCGAGAACAGAGCGAAATGCTTCGACCGACTTGTTCCAGTCGTTGCTGTGTGTTGTCCATTCCATCGAGCGTCCGAGATACGCACTCGTCGGGAAGCCACTGATTTTTTCGATCGCAGGTGAGACATAGGTCGGAAAACCAGCCTTGTCGATCACAAAGACCACATCAGCAGCGTTCTGAACCAGGGCGCGGAACCGCCGCTCGTTTTGGGCAATCGAACGATTGACGCGCTCTTCGGCCTTTCGTTCAACCTGCATCTCCAAAGAATGTCGGGTTGACGCGAGGGCGATTGAATCTCGAATGAAGTTGTGAAATACCCGTTCCTCGGAGGGGTCTGTGCCCAGCCCCTCGAGCAATACAAACTCCTGTCCATCTGTGAACTCCGTTAGGAATTCGGGGAGTTGAACGTGTGGGTTGTTCGGGATGGAACTCGACAAGTCTAGATGGGTCCCTGAACCAAAGATTTCCGTGCTGGCCATCGGGAGTCCATCGAAGATCTCCCTCGTTGTCCGTAGAGTCGACAGATCCATGACGGCCTTGTTCGCCCGCGACTCCAGCTCCAGCATGTCTCGCTGCGAACTGAGCAGGCGGTACAGGCGCATGACGAGGGCGCCGGCGGTGATGACCGCGAGCGCAATGGCACCAACTCGACCGAGCCCGGTTTGGATAGCCGGAGCGCCTGCAATAAGCAGGGGGACCGTGAGCGCGAGAGCCGAAGCGCCTAGGCGGAAATTGCTAAAAGCCTCCTCGGTTGCCTCTGGTGTCTCCGTAAGTTCTCCCGCGCTAGGGTGCCACGCTGCAGCAAACGCCAAGCCGTATGCAATCGGAGAGAGAGCGAGTGTGAGCGACAAAGTGTCTCCACGAGCCGCGCCGACGGTGCCAGCGATGTCGGCAATCACGAACGACACGCCTGCGACGCGGAGGAGCTTGTAGCTCGTTGGTCGATGGCCTGGTGTAGCGCCGATTCGTAGGAGAAGAGCGAACGCTGCAAATACGATCAGGTTGTAGAGCGTGCTGAGAGCGATGGTCTCAAGTGGCTCGGATGGGTCGTTGATGAAATCAGCGAGGAACCACGCCCAGAACAACAGCAAAGCGCCAGAGGTTATGGCTACCGCGTCGAACCAAGCATCGATATTTTTCCGAACCGTGCGCATTCGGACGATCATGACGATCGTAAAAAGAAATGTGAGATAGCCAGGCAGTGTGAGAATATCCGCCAAAGATGGCAACGGCTGGTTCGTCCCTGTCGCCTCGCCAATGACCGTTCGTGCAATGGCTCCGACCGTTATCAGCAGGCCGCTGACGGCGAAAAGGGAGTAAACCGAGCGGGCGTTTCCATGCAAACGGCGAGCGCCAACCACCCCACCAATCGTGCAGAAAAGTGCCCAGCCAGCAATGACCAACTGAGCGCTCTCGTGGCTACTGAAGAGGACTGAAGGAACGGCTAACAGCACCCCTATTGTCCCCAGAAGCCAGGTTGAATCCTGCCGCATCAACCTCTATCGGCGGATAGTTGCAAATTTAGAGGGCAGCGCGTGCCCGAACGGCAAAATCCTCTGGGATGCTCTTGGGCGACCGAAGGTCGACGTAGGTCTCGATATGTTCGGGAACAAAAATTGCGAGGCGTTTCAGCGCTTCCGTATTCGTCCCGGCTGTCGGCATGAGGCACGGTTTGTAGTCCGCGTCCGACTTAGAGGGGTCATTGAGCAGAGGCGTGTACAGGTCAGTCACCACTGATGCTGGGGTGACCTCCAGGCCAGAGTCCGCGGCCTGTTTGATCGTGGTCTGGTTTAGGTGGCCAAGAACGCCATCCCGGTTCGTTCGTTGACAATACGAGGTGAGCCCCAGATAACTGGGCAAAGCTACCGAATCGGCGTGTTCTTCCTTGCTAGCGACTCGAAAATGTGTTTCAGCGGAAACGAGTTGGGCGAGATCCAATCCGCGACTCTCGTATTCTTCGGCGATCTGCCGGGGAGTTCTTTGACCGGAGCGGATGAGTTCATGAATCTGAAACGGCGCGAGTAGACCGTATGTGAGGCTGGGGAAGGAAAGCCTCATGGTGTGCAACACCATGCCGTTACGCATGACC
>CAZSYL010000093.1:0-8783 GCA_964610745.1 uncultured Acidimicrobiales bacterium | reverse complement strand
GCTACTGCGCGGCTTCGGCTCTCTGACGCAGGTCGGCTACGCCTTCTTCGAGGGAGTCGTAGGCGAACAGAGCGCTGCCGCTGATGAGGACGTTGGCGCCTGCGCCCGCGGCTCCCGCGATGGTGTCTGCGTTGATGCCTCCGTCGACTTCGATGTCAACGTCGTAGCCTGCAGCGTCGATCATGGCTCGGCACGCCGCGATCTTGGGTTCCATGGTCTGGATGTACTTCTGGCCCCCGAATCCGGGATTGACCGTCATGATCAGCACCATCTCGACCAGGTCGAGGACGTTCTCGATCTCGGCGATCGGGGTGGACGGATTGAGCGCCACCGCAGCGTTGCCGCCGAGGTCGGCCACATTTGCGAGAGTGCGATGCAGATGCTGAGTGGTTTCAGCGTGCACGATCAGCAAGTCGCAGCCAGCGTCGATGTACTGCTTGGCCATCAGGTCTGGGTCTGAAACCATGAGGTGAGCTTCGAAGCGCACGTCGGTGTACGAGCGGCACGCCGCGATGACGTCGGGGCCAAAGGTGAGGTTTGGCACAAAGTTGCCATCCATCACGTCCCACTGAATGCGATCGACCCCGGCGTTGCCGAGAGAGCGGCATGCCTCGCCGAGGTTGGCGAAGTCAGCGGGAAGAACGGAGGGGACAATTTCAATCCTGCGTGTCATGCTCCGAACCCTAGGGCCTGGGGCCCGGCGAAGCGTTTTCGGAGCGCTCTTGGATGGTCGGCTTCGACGAGGTCATCAGTGCACTGGAATACACCTATCCTGCGGAAGTGGCAATAGAAATAGAAGTCCGCGTCGATCGACCGGCCAACGGTGGAGCAGGGGTCGGTCGCGATGATTCCGGCCGCGCGGTTTTCTGCGAGGGGGCTCTTCCCGGCGAGTACGTCCGCGTCGAGTTAACCCAGGAGAAGAAGCGGTTCGCGCGAGGTGTCGTGACCGAGGTGCTCGAGCCCGCGGCAGGTCGTATCGAAGCGAGCTGTCCGACCTCGCTCGCTGGCTGTGGCGGCTGCGACATGGCGCATGGTTCTCACGATGTGCAGCGGTCGGTAAAGGCTCATGTCGTGCGCGACTCGCTTTCCCGCATTGGCCGCTTCGATTCCGACACGATCGATAACGCCTGGTTGGGGTTTACCGAGCCGGCGAGATCGGGCTGGTACCGGACCACCGCACGACTTGCCGTCTCGAACGGTCGAGTTGGATACCGCGCCGCACGGAGTCATTTGGTCGTTGCTCCCTCGAGGTGCGCAGTGGTACATCCCCTCATCGAAGAGGTGATTCTGGAAGGTCACTTTCCAATGTCGAGTGGCCCGGAGGTCGTCGTTCGGGCCAGCCATGCGACCGGCGAACGCATCGTGGTTGTTGATGGCAGCACCAAAGGGGTGTCGGTCCCATCGGACGTGACCCTGGTGAGCCAGTCACAGTTGGACGCTGGCGCCGACGTGTCGATCATCGAGGAAGCTGGTGGTCGCTCGTTTGTTATCTCCGCTGGCTCGTTCTTTCAGGCAGGTCCAGGGGTCGCAACCGATCTAGCAGCGGCCGTCCGCTCCGCTGCCGGAGATCTAACGAGTCGCACCATCGTCGATGCCTATAGCGGGGTCGGTCTGTTCGCCGGAACAGTCGGTGCCGATGCGGCCTCCGTGACCGCGATAGAGGTGTCGGCCAGCTCAACCCGTGACGCTCGACGAAACCTGGAGGAACAACGACTCGCAGGCCAGCGCGTGGACATCATTGAATCCGCGGTGGAGGACTGGTCGCCAACTCCGGCAGACGTCGTGATCGCCGACCCGGCGCGGGCAGGCCTCGGTTCTGCCGGCGTGAACACGCTGCTCGCTTGTGGAGCTGACTCGTTCGTCCTCGTCTCGTGCGACACCGGCTCGTTTGGACGCGATGCCGGTCTGCTTCGCGATGCTGGCTACCGGCTTGAGTCGGTTCGTCTCGTCGATGCGTTCCGCGACACCAGCCATGTCGAGACGATCTCGTCCTTCGCCAGGTAGTCACCGTTCTGGGCCAGATTGCACATTTTGGCCCGAGTCGCCCGGACCTATTCTCGGGTAGGTGCCGATTTTCGGCACGTTGGGTGCTGATTGGCATCGCAGACGCAGTACAGGAGTCACTCGGTTGCGCGTAGTTGTGGATTCCGGCGGTCAGGATGGAGGCGACACGGCAACGCCCGGGACCGTCGTCGCCATCTCGATCGACACGGACAACGCGACGGTCGCTGATCTTGCCGCTGCTGTGAATTTGCCTGAAGCAGCGCTCGTCATCGATGGCATTGTTCACCTCTCCGAGGTCCCGCTCGCCGATGTCAACCTGATCGAAGGGTCAAGAATCGGGCCGGTTGGACCGGGAGGCTCGGTCCGGCCCGGACTTGGAAGCTCGTGGATAGGCGTTGTCGGTGGGCCGCAAGCGGGCACGCTCCGTCGCCTCGACGCCGACGGAACCGTCACGATTGGTCGAGATCCGAACAACGACCTCGCGATTCTCAACACGAGCGTGTCCGAGAGCCACGCTTTTATCGACAAGCGTGCAACCGACCTGATGATCACCGACACCGAGTCGCTGAACGGTACCTGGATAGATGGACGCCCAATCACTAAACCCACCCGGTTGGTGTCGAACCAACCGGTCCGAATTGGATCGTCGGTTATCGAATACTTCGACGTTCCCTCCGACGACAAGCCACTCGGCACGAGTCCCGAACATGCTGACGGCGATGGTCGTGTACTCTTCAACCGCTCGCCTCGTGGCCCCGTGCAGTCGAGTCCGGCGAGAGTTGCGGTTCCCGAGGCGATACCAGACCGAGCGAGCCCAACTCTCACAATCCTGTCGATACTCATCCCACTGGTGATCGCCGGGGTCATGGTCCTGGCATTTGGTTCTTTCCGGTTCGCTCTGTTTGCGCTGCTCTCTCCGCTGATGGTCCTTGGAAACTGGTGGAGCGGAAAACGACGAGTGGGCAAAGAACGTGCAGGCGATGCCCGCAACCGGCGCGAGGCTTTGGCCGGCTTCGAACAACGTCTCGAACGAGCTGCGAACGCGGAACGCGCCAGAAGACGCGAGTTTGGTCCGAACCTTCTGGAGATCCGTCGACGCATCGAACTGCCGTCGAGTCGTCTATGGGAGCGGCGGCTCGATGCCGAGGACGCGCTCACGGTACGAATTGGCACCGGGACGGTCTCTTGGGACCCGATCGTCGCCGGTGCCGCGTCAGAGGAGACTGGCACGATCGACGAAGAGGTCAGCGCAGCCATTGACGCTGCATCGACCCTGGCCGATGTCGAGGTTCTCGCTGACCTCCGGAGTGGGCCGATGGGACTCGTTGGCCAAAGCGAGGCGACACGTATGGTCGCAACCGCGAGCGTGCTCCAGTTAGCCACATACCACGGCCCCGCGGACCTTTCGATCGTGGTGTTGGCATCAGACGATGGGGCAGAGGACTGGCGTTGGGCGCAATGGCTTCCGCACGTCTCGCGCCCAGCAGGCGGTACCTCGATTCTTCGCGGCACCGAGATCGACGAGTATGCCGCCGGCCTTTCCGAGCAACTAACGAGTGGTCAATCAGCGCGTGGTCAATCAGCGAGAAGCCAAACGCGACTTGTCCCAGCAGTACTTCTGGTGGTCGCTGACCTTGAAGTGATCCATCGACGATCCAGCCGTGTCCGCCAACTTCTCGAACGCGTCGATCAAAACGTCTTCGGGATTGTTCTGGCCCCCGTGCAGGATCAACTGCCTGCCTCCGTGTCAACGGTGGTATCGGTCGATCACGCCGACGGCGAGTTTCGGCGAACCGAACCCGCCCGGCCCGACGTGGATGAGGTGGGCATCGTCGATGGTGTGACACTCGATGTTGCCGCAGAACTGTCACGCGCCATGGCGCGCTTCGATGATCCTGAGATGGAAGCAACGGGTCAGTCCGTGCCGGTCAGCGTTCGCCCCGAAGACGCCCTCGGTGCGGAGCTCTTCGATTCGGAGGCCAGCGCCGAAGCCGTCGTTGGAAGATGGTGGCGCGAGAGTAAACGCCGGGATGTCCTCAGCACACCTCTTGGAATTGATGCCGGTGGGATCGTTGCTGTCGATCTTGTCCAGGACGGTCCTCATGGGCTTATCGCCGGGACGACCGGCGCTGGAAAGTCCGAACTGCTCCGCAGCCTCGTGCTCGGACTCGCACTTCACCACGATCCTGACGATCTCGTCTTTGTGCTCATCGACTACAAGGGAGGCTCAGCGTTCGATCGATGCGCGAGGCTTCCCCATGTCGTCGGAATGGTCACCGACCTCGATGATCATCTGGCGGAGCGAGCCCTGCAGTCGCTGGAAGCCGAATTGCGTTACCGAGAGACCGTCCTGCGCGACACCAGGGCGCGAGACATCATCGACTACCGGCAAAAGGGCTCGCCTCGAGGACCGCTGCCACGGCTCGTCGTTGTGATCGACGAGTTCGCGACGCTCCGAAGTGAACTTCCTGATTTCGTTGAGTCGCTTGTGGAGGTAGCCCAACGGGGCAGGAGCCTCGGGGTTCATCTGATCTTGGCCACCCAACGTCCGTCCGGTGCTGTCGACGCAAACATTCGAGCGAACACGAACCTTCGAATTGCCCTCCGGGTACAAGACGCTGCCGACTCCACCGATGTGATCGATGACCCGGGAGCGAGCCGAATCGATCCGAACATCCCTGGACGCGCCCTGGTTCGACGCGGCGGAGGCGACCTTGGCTTGATGCAGCCGATGTTTGTGTCAGGGCAGGTCGCAACAGTGGGCCCTCCGATTCGAGTTGCGCGGGTGCCGTTGGGTCCAACCGTTCCGATCTTCTCCTCGCCCGACTCCCCCAGCGAAACCCAACTCGACTTCCTCGTCGACGCGATCGACCGGGCTGGCAGGACGCACGACCTGCCTCGCCGACCATGGCTCGAACCGTTGCCCACTCACATCGCTGATCCAGCGATGCTCGCAGGGCTCGAATCTGTAGACGAGGCCCATCTGGTTTTGGCGCTCGTCGATGACCCCGGGCATCAACGCCGAGTCACCCGTGGCTGGAACTTTGATGACGGTCATCTCGCCGTGGTCGGAGGGCCCGGCAGCGGAGTGACCACGACATTGAGGAGTGCAATCACCGCGCTTGGGGTTGCTTCAGAGGAACGCACGGTGTGGGTGCTGCCGGTCGACCATGGCGCCGGCGGACTTCACGGAATTGATGCGCTGGCCCATGTCGCGGAGCTAATCACTGGGAACGATGAGCCACGACAAACAAGGCTCTTGCAGTTTCTTTCGAACAAGCTCGATGAGCGAAAGGTGGCACGACATCGGGCGAATTTCGAAGAGACACCTCTGATCGTCGTTGCCATCGATGGGATTGCTGGGTTCGCAGAAGTCAACGAGATCCAACCGGGGACGCCCAATGGAATTCTCTTCGATCGATTAGGTCGTGAAGGGCCATCGGTTGGCATTCACCTTCTCGTGGGAGCTGATTCTTGGGGCGATCTGCCCCGGACATTGCGAAACACGACCAGTCAGTTCATCGTGCTCGAGCAAATCGATGATCGAACATATCTCGACTTCTCGATCCGGGTGAAGAACCTCCCGACGTTCGTCCCTGGACGGGCACTCTTCTCAGGTACCGCAACGGTGGGTCACATCGTCGACTGGGAATCGGCGGCGAAGGACGGTTTGATCGAACTCTCGGAGTCTGCGAACCCGCCATCGATCGATGAGCTCGCGACGGTGATCCCGATGGGGGATCTTCCGGCGGCAAAGACCGATCCCGACCTCTTGGTGCCGTTCGGGATCTCTGACTCAACCCGCGCCCCTCTGTCGCTGATGCTTCGAACCGGGGATCATTGCCTGGTCGCTGGTCCGAATAGAAGTGGTCGGACGACAACACTTTGGACCCTTGCGCGTCAACTGCGCGAAGCTGATTCGGACCTCGTGATGGTCGCCGTAGTTCCGCACAACGATGCCGCGCTGCTGTCCGAATTGGGCGAGGGTGTGTTCGACGCCGGCGGCACCGTGGACGATCTCAACCACGTCTTGGGGGCGGCTGGGGACGATGACCGGCGCTGGGTCATCTTCGTAGACGATGCGGACCGGATCGACCTTGAGCAGGGTGCGCTATTCACTATTGCGCGACGCGGACCAGCGAACGTGTCGATCGTTGCTGCAGTGCGTACATCGACCGCACGGCAGAGTTACAGCCATTGGTCCAGGTTCGTGCGGGCGTCGGGTTTGGGCATTCTTCTCGAGCCGGACCCAACGACCGACGGTGAGCTGTTCGGGGTTCGGTTGCCGCGTCAGCGGCTCGCTACCGTCCCGGGGCGGGGTTACTTGATCGCGGGTGGCGAGGCCACTGCGATGCAAGTGGCGATCAGCTAGTTCGGTTTGCCTTGCCATCACTTGGTTTGTGTTTCTGTCACTGGTTTGCATGCGGTCTCTTGGCATGAGACAGTAAATACTGAAAAGTATTCAAATGCAGTGAAAGGGATGAAAGAATGAGCGCAGCGTTTATCGGAGGCAACCTCGACTCGATCGAGACGGTGGCACAACGGATTGGTGCAACGGGAGACAAGGCGCTCGAGACCAGCTCGCAAAGCGACGCTGCCGCAGAACAACTCATGGTGGCGATCGATGCTGCAATGAATGAGCTTGTGCAGCGGTTCAGCGCCGTTGCCGAAGAACTCACCGGCGATATTGCACAGTCGCATCGGATGCTCGAAGGAACCGATTGGCAGGGAACCTCACGTGAAAACGCCCTCGCGATGAAGGCGGAGCTGCAGTCTCAGGTCGATCGCGTCCTGGTTTCGGCAACCGAGAGCCTGGCGATGGAGCGTGATGCGTTTCATCTTCGGGCAGATGCGCTAGTGGCGAGTGTCCGCAACGAATTCGGCGGTGTCATGGCGAACGTACAGGTCGAGTATGGGGCACTTGCGGCCGCAGCCCGAACCACACGGGAGAACTTGCTCGCGGCCGACCAGACGATTCGTCTGAGCTAAGAGGAGCAACCGGCTAAGTTCCCCGCCGGTAACTTCGGTCGATGGGATTTGCCGTGACGGGTGACACTCGTGCTACTTTCCTGTCCCCATACCGTCTTTGGGCGTCGTGGATTGGATTGCAACAGGGGAGGGCCTAGAACGTGGCAGTTGTCGAGGATCGGGTTCAACCGAGTTCATCGGGCACGGGAGCTCAAACCGTGGCGTCACTGGCCAAGGGGTGGGCCGACCGCAAACCCAACCATGTCGCGTTCCGCGAGAAGAGCTTCGGCATCTGGCAGGAATACCGTTGGGCCGATGCGTGGGAACTCATAGAACTCTCCGCACACGCATTGCTCTCCCTCGGCGTCGAAGTAGGAGATCGGGTCACGATCCACTCCGAAGACCGACCTGAATGGGTCATCGTCGACCTCGCGACCGTCGCAATCCGTGGCATCACGGTCGGGTTGTATCCAACCAACCCAGCAGCCGAAGTCGAATACATGTTGGCTGACTCTGGCTCGGTCGTGCACATCGTCGAGGACCAGGAACAGGTCGACAAGGTTTTCGATGCGGACCCCGAGAAGATCACGTCGGTCAAGTCGCTCGTCTACCTGGAGCCCCGCGGATTCGCAAACTTCACCGATGAACGCCTCGTCTTCTGGGAGAACTTCCTCGAGATGGGTCGCACGCATCGTGAGGCAAATCCAGGAGCGGTCGCAGCCCGCATGGCCGAGGCCGAAGACGACGATGTGATGACGTTCGTCTACACCTCGGGCACGACTGGACCGCCCAAGGGGGCAATGCTCACGAACGCCAACTCGATGTTCGCCATCGACAAGGTTGTGAGCGAGGTTGACGCCTATCCCGATGGGTTGCCACCGAACACCAACGATCAGATCCTTACCTATCTGCCACTCTGTCATGTCGCCGAGCGCATCTTCTCGACATGGACGATGCTCGCTGGTGGCCCCACGTTGAACTTCGCCGAGTCGATCGAGACCGTTGCACAGAACCTTGGTGAGGTTCAACCAACGCTGTTCTTCGCGGTCCCACGAATCTGGGAACGCCTTCACGCCGGGGTCCAGATCCGTGGCGCGGATGCGACCCGCTTCAAAGCGTTATGGCTAGGACTTGGGATGAAGGCCGCGGGCTCAATCGGCAAGGCAAAGGTCGCCAACGGCGGCAAACACACTGCGATGAGTCGCCTGCTGAACTGGATCTTCTACCCGATCCTGTTCCGCGCACTCCAGGAACGAGTGGGGCTACGTCATGTCCGTCGGGCATCGAGCGGAGCTGCACCGATCGCGCCCGAGGTGCTCCAGTTTTTCATGGGTATCGGCATCGAGGTCTACGAGCTGTACGGCATGACAGAGAACTCGGCGGTTGCAACGGTGAACTATCCCGGACGGGTCAAGCTCGGCACCGTCGGCGAGCCGTATACGGACATTGGGTTGCGCCTCGACGAGGAGACCGGCGAGATCCAGACAAAGCACGCTGGAAACTTCGCTGGATATTGGGGCAAGCCCGATAAGACCGCCGAGACGTTCACCGACGACGGTTGGCTGAAGACCGGGGATGTTGGCGAATGGGTCGATGGCACCCACGTCAAGATCGTCGATCGCATGAAGGACATCATCATCACGTCTGGCGGCAAGAACATTTCGCCGTCAGAGATCGAGAACACGATGAAGGCGTCGCCGTTCATCAAGGAGTGCATGGTCGTCGGCGACGGTCGCAAGTACCTGACCGCACTCGTCGCGATCGAACTCGATGTCGTTGGAGCCTGGGCACTGCGTCGCAACATTCCTTAT
>CAZSYL010000092.1:0-8832 GCA_964610745.1 uncultured Acidimicrobiales bacterium | reverse complement strand
GTAGATATAGCCTCTGGCAAATCCGGCCACGATGATTGGCACGGTGAGTGAAACAGCCAGGGGGGATCGCCATAGTCCCGTGAGACCGATCGCGCTGACGCTCATGGTGATCTCGAGCAGGATCATGGCGTCGCACTGGAACGTGTTGTCGAAACGAATTGGTCGAGCATGGCGGACGACCGTCAAAGCCATAAAGCCGAGAAGCAGTAGAGCAGTGGTGTCGGTTGGATCCTCGACGATCAGAGGTGTGGCAATGATGAGCATGAGGCCGAGCACGCCCCAGCGGATAATCGCAATCACCTGCTGGAAGACCTCGGTCTGGTCAGGCGTTTCGAGGAGCTCTTCGTCGAGCACCGTTGGTCCGTTGCTCCGGTTGGTTCGGCCGCTCAGTCTCGGAAGACGGAGCGATGTTCGGCCAATACCGGACTGGCGAAGGCCTTCGGCCTCGCCTGGAGTCATGTCACTGGTGAAGTCGTCGTGATCCATAGTTCGTTTGGCCTATCGGCAGCAACGAGATGGACATGAACAGTCAATTGCCGTCCGAATCTTCCGGCTAGCCTCCTAGTCGTGCGAGAGTTTGGGCTTACCGGCGGAATCGGATCGGGAAAATCGACCGTTTCATCGTTGCTGGCTGACCGCGGGGCGACGATTATCGACGCCGATGCGATTGTTCGTCGACTTCAGCTCCCTGGGGAACTAGTGTTCGATGCAATGGTTGATCGCTGGGGTTCCGACATTCTGCTCGAAGATGGTTCGCTCGATCGGGCGAGCGTTGGTGGGATCGTGTTCAGTGATCCCGACGAGCTCGAAGCGCTGAACGCCATCGTGCATCCTGCGGTCGCCGCGGAGACCGCCCGGATGGTCGATGCAGTGTCGGCCAGCGACGCGGTCGTTATTCACGACATTCCGCTTCTCGTGCTTCCCGGCGGGGAGCTGATGACGAGCCGCGACCATCAGCAATGGGTTGGCATCATCGTCATCGATACACCAGAGGAGTTGGCGATCGAGCGTGTCATGTCCGCCCGATCGATGGATCGAGATGCGGTCGTCGCTCGTATGGAGGCGCAAGCAAGCCGCGCTGATCGACAGAGCGTGGCCGACTTCGTCGTCGATAACTCTGGAGATCTCGACAATCTCTCGGCCGAAGTCGATCGATTGTGGAATTGGATTACGACTTCGGCGTTACAACCTGATTGCACGCCGCAGGTACTTCCCGCCGATGGCCACGACGATGACCACGACGGTAAGGAGGTCTCATGAAGCCCATAACTCCAGATGAACGGACGGCGAGACCATTCGAAATGGTCACCGATTTTGAACCTGCGGGCCATCAGCCCCAGGCGATTGAAGGGTTGTCCGAGGGGATCGAACGAGGGGACAAATTCCAGACGCTGCTCGGAATCACCGGCTCTGGCAAGAGCGCCACGATGGCGTGGATGATCGAGCAGGTACAGCGTCCAACCCTGGTGATCGCGCCGAACAAGTCGTTGGCTGCCCAGTTGGCCAACGAGCTCAGGGGATTCTTCCCGAACAACCGGGTCGAGTATTTCGTCAGCTATTACGACTATTACCAGCCCGAGGCCTACATGGCGTCGAGCGATACGTACATCGAGAAAGATTCGTCGGTCAACGACGAGATCGACCGACTTCGCCACGCAGCGACCTCGGCATTGCTCACGCGGCGCGACACCATCGTGGTCGCCTCGGTGTCGTGCATCTATGGCCTTGGCGCACCGGAGGAGTACGAAGCTCAGCTGCTCACGTTGCGGGCGGGCCAAGAGGTCGACCAGCGCGACATTCTGCGTCGTTTGGTCGACATGCAGTACGAGCGCAATGACATGAACCTCGTGCGCGCCAAGTTTCGGGTTCGCGGCGACACGATCGAAGTGCACCCGGCTTATGACGAGACGGTCGTGCGTCTCGAAATGTTCGGCGACGAGATCGAGTCGATCACTCGCATCGATCCCCTGACCGGCGAGCGAGTGGCGACGCTCGACGAGGTCTCGATCTTTGCAGCCACCCACTATGTGGCGAGCGAAGAACGTTTGCGAGCAGCGATCAGCGGCATCGAAGTGGAGCTCCAGGAACAGCTGGCGTTGTTCGAGGATGAAGGCAAACTGCTCGAGGCGCAACGTCTTCGCATGCGCACCCAGTACGACCTGGAGATGATGGCCGAGGTCGGCTTTTGCAACGGCATCGAGAATTATTCGATGCATCTCGACGGTCGCCAACCAGGGGAGCGTCCGTTCACGTTGCTCGACTACTTCCCCGAGGACTATCTCATCGTGCTCGACGAGTCTCACGTCGCCGTCCCCCAAATTCACGGACAGCACGCGGGCGACCGGAGCCGCAAGGACGTTTTGGTCGAGCACGGCTTCCGCCTGCCGTCTGCGATCGACAACCGACCTCTTCGTTTCGACGAGTGGCTCGACGTCACCAACCAAGTCGTGTTCCTCTCGGCCACACCCGGGCCCTACGAGCTCGACGTCTCTAACAACGTGGTCGAGCAGATCGTCCGGCCGACCGGCCTCGTCGACCCTGAGGTCGTCGTGCGCCCAACCAAGGGCCAGATCGACGATCTTGTCGAGATGATCAACGGTCGAGTCGAGAACGATCAGCGAGTCCTCGTGACAACGCTGACCAAGAAGATGTCCGAGGACCTAACCGACTACCTTCTCGAGCTCGGGTTACGAGTGCGTTACCTCCATTCGGAAGTGGACACGCTCGAACGCATCGAAATACTCCGCGATCTGCGTCTAGGCCAGTTCGATGTCCTGGTCGGCATCAACCTGCTTCGAGAGGGACTCGACCTGCCCGAAGTCTCCCTCGTTGCGATCCTCGATGCGGACAAGGAGGGTTTCTTGCGCAGCGAGACATCGCTCATTCAGATGATCGGCCGTGCGGCTCGAAACGTCGATGGCCAAGTGGTGATGTATGCCGATCAGGTGACCGATTCGATGCAGCGGGCCATCAGCGAGACGATGCGGCGCCGCGGATTGCAACTCGAATACAACGAGAAGCACGGCATCAACCCACAGACCGTGCGCAAGGCCGTCACCGACATTCTTGAGATGTTGCGGCCCTCGGCCGAGACTGCGCCCCATCCAGGCAAGGGGAAGCGCCGTTCGAGCCACGATCAGAATCGCCGGGTTGTCGATACCGACAACATGGGCAAGACCGACCTGGAGAAGCTCATCCGTACGCTCGAAGAGGAAATGCTCGAAGCGTCAGGCGAGCTCAAATTCGAATACGCTGCCCGTCTCCGTGACGAGGTGAAGGACCTCAAGCGCGAACTGCGTGAGATGGTCTGAGAGACCCTGAGGAAAAAGTAACTATGGCTGACCGGCTCGTCGTTCAAGGCGCCCGCGAACACAATCTACGAAACGTCGATATCGACCTGCCCCGCGACAAGCTCATCGTGTTTACCGGCCTCTCGGGTTCGGGGAAGTCATCGCTTGCTTTCGACACTATTTACGCCGAAGGGCAACGCCGCTACGTCGAGTCGCTGAGCGCCTATGCCCGTCAGTTCCTGGGGCAGATGGACAAACCTGACGTCGACTTCATCGAGGGCTTGTCACCTGCCATTTCGATCGACCAGAAGAGCGCGTCGCGCAATCCGCGCTCGACCGTCGGAACCGTCACCGAGGTCTACGACTATCTCCGGCTGCTCTTCGCTCGTATTGGTGTGGCCCACGACCCCGAAACGGGGGAGCGGCTCGAACGTCAGACTCCTCAGCAGATCGTCGATCGTGTGCTGCTGCTCGAAGAGGGAACCCGCTTCCAGGTGCTCGCACCGGTCGTGCGAGGTCGCAAAGGAACCTACGAGACCCTTCTCGAAGACCTCGCCGGACAGGGTTTCGCCCGAGCGATCGTCGATGGCGAGCTCATCGAACTCGACCAGCTTGCCGACGTCGAGCTCGACCTTGAGCGTTACGAAACCCACACGATCCAGGTGGTCGTCGACCGCTTGGTGCTGCGCGATGGTATCGACCGTCGCCTGACCGAGTCGATGGAAACGGCGCTTACGCTCGCCGATGGTATCGCCGAGATTCAGATCATGGCGCCCAAGGGCAGCGACGAAGAGCCCGAGACCGTCGTCTTCAGCCAACACCTTTCTCGTCCGTCCGATGGTAAGTCGTTCGATGAGTTGGCGCCCCGCAACTTCTCGTTCAATTCGCCGTATGGCGCGTGCACTCATTGTGACGGCCTCGGGACGGTCTTCGAGGTCGACGAACGCCTGGTCGTTCCGAACCAGGAGGCGACGATCGAAGAAGGTGCGATCGCGCCGTGGGCCGGTAACCGGAGTCGTTACTTTGGTCGCCTCGTCGAGGCGGTGTGTGAGGAGAAGGACATCGATCGCCACACACCATGGGAGGATCTCCCGAAGGCGCAACGCAATCTGTTGATGCGCGGTGGGCTCAAGTCCCGAATCACGGTGCAGTACAAGAACCGCTTCGGACGGTTGCGTACCTACGACGCCAAGTTCGAGGGGGCAGTTCCGTACCTGCAACGCCGCCATGAAGAATCTGAGTCCGACAGTCAGCGCGAGCAGATCGAGGGTTACATGCGCACGGTCGATTGTGCGCATTGCGGCGGTGCACGACTGAACCCACTGTCGCTCGCGGTCACGATCGATGGCAAGACCATTCACGACGTCTGCTCGATGTCGATCGGTGAGGCGGCCAAGGCGCTAAACACGATGGAGCTGAGCGAGCGGGACATGATCATTGCTGAGCAGGTGGTCAAAGAGGTTAACGCTCGAATGGGCTTCCTTCTCGACGTCGGCCTCGACTACCTGTCGCTCTCGCGAAACGCTGCGACCCTCGCTGGCGGCGAAGCTCAGCGCATTCGACTGGCGAGCCAGATCGGTAGCGGACTCGTTGGGGTGCTCTACGTGCTCGATGAACCCTCGATTGGCTTGCACCAGCGCGACAATCAACGCCTCATCGAGACCCTGCTGCGACTACGCAACATCGGCAACACCGTCATCGTGGTCGAACACGATGAAGAGACGATCGCGGTTGCTGATCACGTCGTCGACATCGGCCCCGGAGCCGGCGAGCACGGTGGCGAGATCGTTCATTCGGGCACCGTTAAAGGGCTGATGCGAAACCGCAAGTCCATGACGGGCCAATACCTGTCGGGGCGCAAGAGCATCGCTGTGCCAGAGAAGCGGCGCACGCCGAAAGACGAGTCGATCTGGATCCGTGGGGCTCAGGAAAACAACCTCAAGGACATCGACGTCGAGATTCCGCTCGGCGTCTTCGTTGGCATCACCGGTGTGTCGGGCAGCGGCAAATCGTCATTGATCAATCAGATTTTGCTGCCGAGCCTGATGCAGAAGATCTACAGCTCGAAGATGCCACCGGGTCTGCATCGCAAGGTGGAGGGCACCGAGGCAATCGACAAGGTCATCGCCATCGACCAGTCACCGATCGGTCGGACGCCACGGTCGAACCCCGCGACCTACACAGGCGTATTCGACCATGTGAGAAAGCTGTTTGCGCAGACGACCGAGGCCAAGGTTCGTGGTTATCTGCCCGGTCGTTTCAGCTTTAACGTCAAAGGTGGACGCTGCGAAGCGTGTTCTGGCGATGGCACGATCAAGATCGAGATGCACTTCCTGCCCGACGTCTACGTGCCATGTGAGGTATGCAAAGGCAAGCGTTACAACCGAGACACCCTCGACATCATGTTCAAGGGCAAGAACATCGCCGAGGTCTTGGACATGCCCATCGAGGAGGCGCTCGGGTTCTTTGAGAATCAACCGCCGATCGCCCGCCATCTCCAGACGCTCGTCGATGTTGGTCTTGGCTATGTACGCCTCGGCCAGCCAGCACCGACACTCTCGGGTGGCGAGGCACAGCGCGTCAAGCTGGCATCGGAACTCGCCAAGCGCTCGACTGGTCACACCATGTACATCCTCGATGAGCCGACCACTGGTCTGCACTTCGAAGACATCCGCCGCCTGCTGACCGTTCTGAGCCGTCTGGTGGATCAGGGCAACTCCGTGCTAGTCATCGAGCACAACCTCGACGTCATCAAAACCGTCGATCACCTGATCGATATGGGTCCCGAAGGTGGCACCGGAGGTGGCAGGGTCCTGGCAGAGGGAACGCCGGAGTATCTTGCGACCGTACCCGAGAGCCACACCGGGCGCTTCCTCGCAAAGCTGCTAACTGAAGGTCGCTCGGCATAACGACAGACCCCGTATTTTGTTGCGATTTCAAGGTTTTGCGCCGAAGGTCGTCGCTAAGTTCTAACTAGAAAATGCCGATAGGGCCTGATGGATTCGACCGGCTCTGAGACCGCACCCAAACGCGCACAGTCGCACACGGTGTTGGGGCGTCATCCGCTTTCGACAGCCGCAGGCCTCATAGCGATGGCCTGGGCGTTGGCGGTGGTTGCCTCGGTCGTTACCACCGGTGGCATCCCGCCGGACTTCGCGGTCTTTCACGGCGCCGGGACACTCATCCGAGAGGGCGACTACGAGACGGCCTATCGATTTGCTGACTTCGCTGCCTTTCTTGGTGCCGAGTACGACCCGTGGTTCGCTGACACCACCCTCGTCCACTTCCTGAACCCGCCGCCCTTTGGATGGTTTGCCCAGGCGCTGTCATTCCTGCCCGCAGTTCCCAGCTTCTTTGTGTGGACCACCATCAACTTCGTCGTCACCGTCGCGGTCTATCGGCGACTAGGACTCCCTACCAATGGGCTCGGAGCGCTCGTGCTCAGCCCGATGATGCTTCTCAACCTGACGCTTGGCCAGACGGGCGCACTTATGCTGCTCATCCTTGCGGGCATGCATGTGATGATGGTGAACGACAGGCGTCTCGCATTGGGACTCATCGGTGGACTGTTGATTCTGAAGCCACCGCTAGCCATTGGGTATGGCGTGTTGTGGTTGGTAAAAAGCCGACGTTATGCCATCTCGATCGCCAGCTCGCTCGTCGTCGGTGCGGTTATCAGCGTGCCCACACTCCTCGGTGGACTGGGCCCGTGGGAAGAGTTCCTGAGCGCAATCGCCAATCGCACGGAGATCGATTCGAATGCCTTTGCGACGTCGCTGTCTTTGGCCGAGTTCTTCAAGGTGCTCGTTCCCCAGGCTCCGGTCCCAGTCACACTCTCGGTTTGGGCCCTTGGCGCTGTGCTGACGGCCGGCATGCTCATCTATATCGACCGTCGCTTTGACGGAGACCTCGAGATGCTTTCGGCGACCGCCGTGGTGGCCACCGTCCTGTTCTCCCCGCACCTGCTGACATACGACGGCTTGATTCTCGTGATCCCTATGGCGGTTGCCTATCGACGAGGCGCCCTCGACTCACATCGGGTCGGCCTGCTGTCTCTGGCGGTCAGCGCCAGCATTGCTCTCGGGCCGCTGTTGTCCTTGCGCATTCCGATTGCAGGTAAGTTCGCCGCCCTAGCCTTCCCGGCGCTCGTCATCTGTTCGGCCCTACTGCTGCGTTGGATCAACGACGCGGAGAGACAGCGGCAGAGCAACGACACAGACACGGACACTGACACGCTGGAAAATCTCGCACCGGCGTAGTGGCCCAGGTCAGGTGTTGCGGTACGGGCGGATGCGGCTTCCGTCGATCGTCAGTGCGAGGACCTGGTCATCGGCGAGCAGCCGTTCGTCGACGAGCTGAAGAATCTGCGCAGCCAACGACTCGTCGAGGTTCTCGACAAAGTTTGCAGCGAGGGTGCCCCAACCGTTCTGGACCGACACGGTGATTGCGCCGATGAGGCCGGGCTCAACCCATACGCCCCAAGAACGTCGGCTCGGGTCGCCGATTGGCAGTGGGTCGGGCAGGTTGCCAATGGAGTCGCCGAGCGCATTGACCGAGGCCGCCACGTTCTCGCGAGCGACGCGGAGTCGAATGGGTGGGTTCTCAGCGGGGAGGGGACTGTGCGCAACAAAGGTGTGCCACGGTGCCGACAGGTCGCCGCCAGCGGCGTCGACGATCGTCGCGATCGATTGTTGTGATGCAGCGTCGCGGACTCGCCAATCATGGTCTTCAAAGTCGCCCGACGCGAGAGTGGCGTGAAGCTTGTAGTTCGCTGGACGCCGCTGGACAAAGGTCGTGACACCGGCGCGCTCATCTGCTTCGAGCGCCTGCTCGGCTGCGTCGAGCAGGGCGTCAGAGCGAATCACTTCGACCTCAAGTCCGGTCGGGTGGGTTCGCAACAGGCTGTTTGAGGTGTAGTCCGCTCCCGATTGAAGATGGGCGTTCACGACGTCGGCAACGATGGTGTGGTCGATGAGGGGAGACTCGGCGGTCACACGAACGAGATGCTCTGCGGGGAAATCTGCAATCACCTCGACAAAACGCGCCAGCATGTCGTCCGATGGCCCGCGAACCGCAGTGGCGCCGTTGGCGCGGGCGATCTCCTCGTACTCGTGATCGGTGGGGAGATCGGAGATTGCGAGGACGAGGGGGCCGTCGCTAAATGGTGCGAGTCGGGCAAGCGCGGTCGAAAGAACCGTGCCATCGCCAAACGGGAGCAGCTGGCTGGCACGCCGGTCGGTGCCTTCTTGGCCTGCCTGTACAACGAGCAGAATGCTCATCTGGTTCCTCCTGAAGGTCCAACTGATACGTGCCAGACAGTAGCCGGTTATCTTTGACGTGTGGTTGAACGTCCAGAGTCAGGTTCAATACCCGATGCTCCGGGGTCTTATCAGTTCCGTGATGGCGACGGCCGAATTATCTACGTCGGCAAAGCCAAGAGCCTTCGTTCCCGTCTGAGCAACTACTTTCAAAAGAACCTCCCGACGCGAACCGCGGCCATGGTTCGGGCGGCTGAATCGGTGGAGTGGATTCAGGTCGACAA
>CAZSYL010000091.1:0-9019 GCA_964610745.1 uncultured Acidimicrobiales bacterium | reverse complement strand
GTCGGTGAGTGCTGCGATCGCTGGTTCGTTGCGTCGGTAGTACGTCCAGCCTTTGATGGGTGTGGCGATGATCAGGTCGGCGTCGACTAACACCTTGAGGTGTCGTGAGCCGGCCGGCTGGCTCACGCCGAGTTTGTCAACGATGTACTGGTTGCATGCGCCATGTTCATCGGGGTCACCGTGGACCTGTGCCGGGAAATGTGAGACTGGGTCTTTCAGCCATTCGAGGATCTGGAGGCGACGGTCAGAGGCCAGCGCTTTGAACGATGCTTCGAGGTCGACGGCCGTCGTGTGAGCAAGAGACATAGCTATATAACTAACCTGTTATGCGAAGAGCGTCAATGCAGAAGCCGCCCCTGAACCGCCGGGTGCGCTAGGCCAAGTGGGCTCTGGTCCACTACATTCGCCACGCATCCAGAAAAAGGGAGAATGAGATGACATCAGTTCAGCAAATGTGGGGCATGGTCGCTGAGAAGTGGACCGAGGTGAACAGCCACATCGATGATGCCAACGTAGATACCGCATCAACGTGCGAGGGCTGGTGCGTCAAGGACATCGTCGATCACGCCACCGGATGGCAGATCGCGGGCGGAAACGTCCTCGGTGCACAAATTCCTGAGGGTGCCGATTGGGCAACCATCCAGACCGCGATGAGCGCTGCGCTCTCGGACCCGTCGAACCTCGAGGGCCCCGCCGAAGGATTTGGCGGCATGCCAAAACAAGGAGTTGCCGGCATGGTCATTGGTGACCTTCTCGTCCACTCCTGGGATCTCGCCCGCACGCTCGGCGTCGATGAGACGCTCCCAGCCGAAGCTGTCACCTCCACGCTCATGGGGTTGCAGCGAATGCCTGAGGAAATGCTCCGCGGCGAAAACATGTTCGGCCCGGCGATTGAGGTTCCAGAAGACGCGTCGGACCAGGAAAAGCTTCTCGGCTTCGTCGGGCGCCGGATGTAGAGCCGATTTCGGCAAGCCGTCGGGTTGGGTGTTCCACGCAATGCCCAAGGCACTTTGGGGGATTTCCCGGGTGCCCGCCCGGCCGCCGAAACACGATGATTTTGGTATGCACAACGCGACCAAGACTCATCCCGCACCAACCCCAAATTTCCAGCGTCCACGACCTGAACCATTCGGTGGAGCCAAGAAAGACGGCGAGTCCATCCTTGGTCCGTACGAACGAGCCTTCGTGCAGAAGTGGGTCGACAAGGTTCCGCGCAGAGTCGAAACCTTCCACCTCACCATGCTCACCGTCGTGTGGTCGCTCGGACTCCTCGTCTTTGGCTACCTCGCCGCTGGCGACCTGCGCTGGCTCTTCGCTGTTAGCGCAATGGTCATTGGTCAGTACCTCACCGACCTCTTCGATGGAGCGGTGGGGCGCCATCGCAACACCGGCCTTGTGAAGTGGGGCTTCTTCATGGACCACTTCCTCGACTTCGTTTTCGCCGGCTGCTTTGTGATCGCTTACAGCTTTCTGGCGCCGAACATGATGTTCTGGTTTCTCGGACTCCTGCTCACGACCGGCGCAACCATGGCGCTTTCTTTTCTCAACTTCGCGGCGACGAACAAGTTCCAGATCGCTTATCACGGCATTGGACCGACCGAGATCCGCATTGCCTATGTTGCGATCAACACGATCGTCTTCTTCAGCGGAGCAGCCGTGCTTTCTTGGGCGGTGCCGTTTCTTCTCGTGGGGAACATCGTCGGCCTCGTCGTCATGGCGAACGGAACTCACAAGAAGCTGTGGGCGATCGACATGGCGGCAAATCACACGGCCGCAAAACACGACGCCTAGAAGGGTGTCGATTCTCCGCGAATGCACCACAATGGGTTGCCGTGACATCGCAACAGTCTCTCGTCGCCCTCGATGCTGAAGGGGTTCTGATCCCAGAGGTCTGGATCGCTATTGCCGAGGCGACCGGGATTGCCGACTTGCGTCGCACCACCCGTGAAGAACCGGACTATGACGCGTTGATGAAGGGTCGTCTCGCAGCACTTGCTCAGCACCGAGTGACCATGACCCAGATCAATGAGATCATCGCTGAGCTCGATGCGTTGCCGGGCGCTTGCGCCTTCCTCGATGAGCTCCGGATTCGGACGCAGGTCGTCATCCTCTCCGACACGTTCGAGCAGTTCGGTGTGCCGATGATGTGCCACCTCAATCAGCCAACAATGCTCTGTCACCGACTCGTCGTCGAAGACGACCTGATCGTCGACTACGAGTTACGCATTCGTGACCCGAAACGACGGGCGGTACAGGCGTTTCAGTCGTTGAACTACCGAGTCGTGGCAGCCGGCGATTCATACAACGACACGACGATGCTCTCCGAGGCCGATACTGGCTTTCTCTTCCGGGCGCCGCGAAACGTGATCGAAGAGTTCCCGCAGTTTCCTGCCTTTGAGGCCTACGACGAACTCCTCACGGCCCTCACCGACGCGACGACCTAACTGGTCGACGAGTTGAACAGCTTCCAGGCTCCAGGCAGAAGTAGTCCAGCCACTCCGGCTTTGAGGACGTCGCCGATCACGAAGGGCGCAATGCCGAACTTCAGTGCACTCGGTTCGTCGAGGTCGGCCGCAAATGGAACACCGAGGCGCCATGCCAGCACCGATGCGCCGATGGCGTAAATAATGACGGTTCCCGTAAGGAATGCTGGTATGGCCGACATAATGCTGCGGTCTTGCTGGCGTTCAGCCATCAGCCCAACGACCCACGCTGCCACGACGAACCCGATCAGATATCCAAAGGTCGCGATGAGCGCGCCGTCGGCGGTAATGCCGCTCGCCCCATCGGCATAGAACGGTAGTCCAATCGCTCCGAGGATGACATAGAGGAGCTGAGAAGCAGCTCCCCGATTGGCCCCGAGGACGCCTCCGGCCAGGAGCACCGCAAAGGTCTGGCCTGTCAGGGGCACCGGCGTAAATCCGAGGGGAATGGAGATCTGGGCCGCGGCAGCGGTCAGGAGAGCGAACCCGACAACGGCGATGCCATCGAGCACTCTGGTGCTCGGCAGAACGTCGATGAGGACTCGAGGCTGGCTGACTGTTGCTTGCACAAGGGCTCCTTTGGTTCGCGCTCGTCAGAGCGAGAATGGGAGACCATAACCGAAGACCCAGCTGGTCAGAACGTGATATCAGCCACTCCGGCTCAGGTGGTCAAGGCGGCCGCAAAAAGCGCAAGACTCTTGGCCCAACTGGTTTCCGCCGCCGTTTCGTCGTAGGTGGGATAGCCCGGCCAGGTAAAGGCATGATCGGCACCTGGGAACGTGATGACTTCGACGTGGGGGAGGGGTTCGACCGCGTCGAGGAAGCGCTGGTGCATGGCGATCGATTGCACCTGATCTTCTTCGCCTATTCCCAGATACATCGGTCGGCTGAGTCCAGCGGCGGTGTGGTGGGGGGAGCCTTCGTCGTCCGTTGCCATCAACGACGGGTGAAAGCACGCCCCAGCGAGCACACGGTCGGAGTCGGCCTCGATTGCTTTGTACACCGCTCGCGTTCCGAGACAGAAACCAATCGCCATGTATTGAGTGTCGGTGGCGAGACCTGCAGCGTCGAGGGCGCGGGCACCGTCATGTTGGATCTCGTCGTCGGTCATGGCGTCGAGCCAACCCACCATTTCTTCACGTGCGCCTGGCTGCCCCATGTCCTTTGGCTCCTTGAACAACAGGCGGCCGTGCCGGTGGTGGAGGTCGGGTGTGACCACTCTGTACCCCTCGCTCGCGAGGCGGGCCATACCGTCGCGGACAGCCGGCCGCAGCCCGGGAAGATCAAAGAACCACAAGACGGTTGGCCAGTCGTCAACACCAGCTGGTGGCGAACTGGCGGGTTCGGTGATCACTACGACCATGTCGCCGTCGTCCGTCGTCGTCTCGAGAGTGCGTTCGTATGTTTCCATGCTGAGACAGTAGTTCTGAGTCACCGAGTGTTGCCCGGCTTTTGTTCGCGAGGATTCATCGGGACAGAACATATTTGGAACGCTTGTTTAAACAAAACGCTTAGATAGACTGAGAAGATGGCCGAAGACCAGACAGCCACCGATCCGCCGGAACCAGCACCGCGTCGCCGCGGGCGGGGCGCGGACCCCGAGGAAACCAAGGCACAGCTTGTGACCGCAGCGATCGAGAGCCTGGTCGAGGACGGGTACCGGGGGACTACTGCCCGGGCGATTGGTCAGCGGGCGAACTGCAATCAGGCTGCGATCTACTACCACTTCGGAGGCATCGACGCGCTTTTGATCGCAGCGCTTCACAAGAGCAGCGCCGAACGCCTGGCGCGCTACGAAGCAGCTATGCCGGAGGCGTCAACGCTACCCGAGCTGGTTGCTCTCATCGAAGAGCTCTACTTCGAAGACTCCAAGTCAGGGCACCTGTCCGTGCTGGCCGAACTGACCGGCGGGATCACCGCGGCGCCAGAACTACGCGCTGGGATCGATTCCGCAACACGTCCATGGCTCGATTTTGTCGAAGGGCAGATCGTCGAGACTGCAAAGACGGTTTCGTTCGGAGCGATGCTCCCGGCCCGCGATCTTGCCGACCTGGTCTTTTCGATTGTGATCGGTGTCGAGCTCCGCAATCGGATCGACGAAAGCCCCGACCGCGCAGAACGGCTCTTCCGCCTCGCCGGTCTTGCATCTGCACTCGTCGAATCGGGCACCGCAAAGGCTTAGCTTTCGCGAAGCGTCACCTTCTCGACTCGACGAAAGATCAGGCCACTCGGTGTCGTCGTCTCGTCTTCGTCCAACACGAGCGGCCGCCCAGACTCTGCTTCCCAGTCGAGCGCAGCGTTGAGCGCTGAGCTGGTCTCTGCTCGGGCCACGTGCAGTCCAAGGCAGGTGTGCGGGCCCTTGACGAAGGTGAGGTGCTGAGCGAGGTTTGGTCTGTCGATATCAAAGCGGTCAGGTTCCGGAAAAACTTCGGGGTCTCGATTCGCTCCGAGTAGCGAAATCGAAACGAGGTCGCCCTCAGGGATGGTGACATCGCCGAGCTCAACATCGCGGGTCGTGTATCGATCAACCCACGAAGCCGCAGGTTCGAGGCGGAGCGATTCGTTGACGATGTCGGGTATCACCGTTCTGTCGTTACGGACGCGTTCGAGGGTCTCTGGGTGGGTGAACAGGTGCCAGAACATGTTCACGGTCATGGCTTCAGAAGTTTCGATGGCACCAAAGAGAATGACCGCAACCGCAGCAGGAATTTCCTCTAAGTGAAGGATCTCGTCGTTCACCAGGTCGGTGATGAAGCCGTTTCCACCTTCTTCCATCACCGCGCTGACATAGGCCTTTAGTCGCGTGAGTGTTTCATCGACAACGGCTGGGACTTCGTCGCCGACGGTCAAGGCGGTGATTGCCTGGCCAAAGGCCGAATACCAACTCAGCACTTCGTCGGTTTCGACCTCGAGGCCCATGAGGTCGAGAATCGTCTCGACAGCGAGCGGGCCGGCAATTCCGGTTCGTGTCTCGCCGTCGCCAGTGATGGTGTTGTCCCACAGTCGGGTGGCGCTCGCCATGATTCGCTCTTCGAGTTCCTCTCGGAGGAACTTAGGTCGAAACGGCGGAACAAATGCAGTGCGGTGGCGCTTGTGCTCTGGGCCGTCGAGGTTGAGCATCGACGTACCGAGAATGCGTGCTGTGGTGAACCGGTCGTCGTCGACGGTGAAGGTCTCGGCGTCACTCATCGATTCGAGTGCGAGGTCTCGGCGCGTGACCCACCACGCGTTGAGCGCAGGAACCCACGACACGGGTTCGTGTTGGCGCAGCTCGGCCAGAGCTTCGTACGGGTTGGCTGTCAGCTGCTCGACTGTGATCGATGCACCGATGGGAAACTTCTGGCTGCGATCCATGTGATTACTGTAACGCCGAACCTCCGTCGACTACCTAGGAAGGCGCTACAGCTGTTGGGCTGACTGTCGAGTGCTGTGGTTCGCAAGTAGGGCGAGTGCGAACGTGACCAGGGCAAAGACCCCACCGATAAGAAGGTCAAAGGGGATGCCCGGTCCAAAGGTATCGGTCGGGTCGACCGACGTTAGTCGTGCGAACATTCCACTAGCGGCAAACGCGACCATCACAGCCGTTGCCGCGACCAAGCGGGCATCGAGTCGCACGACCAGTAGCCCAATGAGAAGCCCGCCGATGAGCAGTAGCCCAGGGCCGAAGATCCAAACGCGCGTGATCAGTAGGGAGGCCACTAGTAATGCTGCCAGGGCCGCGGGCGAGGCGACTCGCCGACCACTGCCGAACCTGGCGATGAACCCAACGGCGAACAACACGAAGACCGTGATCACGACGTCGATACTTCGAGGGTTTTGAGTCCCTTCGATGGCAGGGACTAAGAGCGCCATTGCGGCGAGTGTAAGAACCGGCCAGCGCGTCGAGACACTCATCCCGACGAGGGCCGCGGCTGCGATGACGGGGCCTAATGGTGACACCTCCATCACCGCCACAATGTCTGGATTCAGGCTGAACCAAACTGATAGCGCCGCAATCACGAACTGGAGCAGGAGCGCGAAGAGCCATATCTTCAGTCCCTCGACCCATACGTTGCGAAGTTCGCCGCCGGTAGCTTCCAGGCTCCGCGTGCGTAGGCCATTGCTGAGAAGTTGGCGAGACTCGCGGAACGACCACGCGCCGTCGTGGATTTCGTTTGCGGTGGCGATGATCTCTTGACCGTGCTCAGCCCAGTACCCGGTGGGGTAGGAGCGAGTGACGATTCGGTAGTTGCTCATGCGACGGTGCTGTTCGGGAGCGGCCCGAGAAGTGGTGTTGCTGCGTCAAGCGCTTGGCGCATTCGCAATGCCTCGGCTTGGGTGGCGTGTTCGCCCTGTTCGGTGATGCGGTAGTAGCGGCGGCGGCGCCCCTTTACTTCTTCTTCACGGTCGACCTCGATGTGGCCTTCTTTCTCCAGGCGATCGAGCGCGCCATACAGGGTCCCAGCGGTCAGCTTGACCCGATTGTCCGAGAGCTCTTCGACTTGCGAAGCAATCGCGTAGCCGTGCATGGGGTGGCGATGGAGCGCCAAGAGGATGAAGTAGGTGGGTTCTCGCATGTCGTCAACATACTACGTTTACCGGTATATTCAAGTCAACGTACTATTAGCCGCAACATCGAGGATATGGCGGTGGCTTAGGGCGAGCTGAACTCCTCGCCAACCTGAGCTAACAGCTTGGCGGTAGCAACCCGTTGGGTTGGTTTGGTGACCCGTTGGCCAACGACCTCGGTGCGGCTGACGAGTGCACCTTGAGCCTTGAAGAACCTCTGGCGAATCGAGCCTGTAACGACAACGCTGTCGCCAACTCCGAAACGCTGAACGGATCGATTTGGTTCGGTCCACTGAACCGGCACGGAGAGCTTCGCGCCGTCGACCAGCGTGGTGACGTTCCAATCGGCAACGGTGGTCCCCGATGGCAGCGTGCGCTCGACCGGTTCGCTCGACAGGGTTCCCTGCAACACGACGATGTTCATCTCGTACGTCTTTCTTCTGAATGCAAAGGGGGAAGTTGGTTGTAGGGGCGAACCTACTGATGCCCTGTGACAGTTGGAGTCGTGGCCGAGCGGAACACGATGAGGTGGCGAACGTCGCCGTCACCGCCGCAGGGTCCGGGTCCGCTGTGGAGTTGACCGAACTGGGCCATGACCACCAGCTCGTTTGGTCCGTAATCGACTCGGCCGAAACCGCCGTTGGCAAATGCCGCCGTTGCCTCGTCAGTTAAGGTCAACGCCTGGTGTGGCCGGAGTCCACCGTGGGGGACAGGCTCGCTGGCGACACTGGGCCCGGCCAGGTCTCCAACGATCGCAACGACACCAGCGCCGGCGGTTGGATCGAATTGGTCGTCGTCGAAGTGGGCCTCGCCGTTTACATCGGCTGCTCCGGTGACCGACGCCGTGACATAGGCGTCTCCGTCGAGTTCGACTCGAGATGTGTCAGCCCAGTTCTGTAGCCGTTGAGTAACGGCGACTACTGCCGGCATCCAGGCTTCGTTAAGCTCGACGTTGTCTCCGGTCGGAGAAACCGTTCCGTCGACCGAAACAACAAAGGTTGTAATCGAGGGGACTGGGCCGCGGATTTCAGAATGTATCTCTGGCAATCTAAGATCGTCATCGATCACTAGACCGCTGGATTGGTCGATCGATTCGCTCCCAGAGCGATCGACAAGGGCCTGTTTGGTCAGGCCGGCCAACGCTGAAACACCGTTGCTCATTCCGAGACTGTAGTGGTCGAATTTCACTCCGGTGCGGAGTTGCGCTGAGTCGACTCATTCTCTATCGTTAGCACTCGTCGATGGAGAGTGCTAACGGACAATTCGTGTTCAGGCGACTTCGACAACCCAGAAGAATCCCTCTGTTCGCCTTAGGAGGCGTGAATGAACCTGAAGCCACTTGAGGACCGCATCGTGGTCCGTCCAGCAGTCCCAGAGAAGACCACAGCTAGCGGTCTTGTCATTCCAGACTCGGCTACCGAAAAGCCACAGCAGGGTGAAGTCCTTGCTGCAGGTCCGGGCAAGCGCTCGGACTCGACCGGAGAGGTCATTGCAATGGACGTCTCGGTCGGAGACACCGTCGTGTACTCAAAGTACGGCGGCACCGAAATCAGTTCTGGTGGCGAGGATCTGCTGATCCTCAACGCACGTGACGTACTTGCGATCGTTAGCTAGGAGAAAAGAACCAAATGGCAAAGACACTGAAGTTTCATGAAGATGCGCGCCGTGGCCTCGAGGCCGGCGTAAACAAGCTCGCTGACGCCGTCAAGGTGACGCTCGGTCCAAAGGGCCGCAACGTTGTCCTCGACAAGAAGTTCGGCGCACCGACGATCACCAACGATGGCGTTTCCATCGCTCGTGAGATCGAGCTCGAAGATCCATACGAGAACATGGGCGCACAGCTCGTCAAAGAGGTCGCAACCAAGACCAACGACGTCGCAGGTGATGGAACCACCACCGCAACCGTGCTCGCACAGGCACTCGTGAAGGAAGGCCTTCGCAACGTTGCTGCGGGCGCCAACCCAATGGGCCTCAAGCGCGGCATCGAG
>CAZSYL010000090.1:0-9167 GCA_964610745.1 uncultured Acidimicrobiales bacterium | reverse complement strand
GATCGATATCGACATTGCCCACCAACACGGTCCGCACTGCGATCACTGACCGCTTCTTGCTCGGACCGCGGATGGACACGTGAGCCTCGTTTGGGCTTGGTGACGCTGAGTTCCTAACCGACGGGAGGCTGATCCGCGGGATCGTTAGGATCTTCGGATTCACCATCGGCTTCGGGGACATCTTCGTCGACTGGCTCGTCACCTTCTGCAGCTGAATCATCGCCCGCTTCCTCTTCGGCATCAGGCTCCCCACTCTCGGGAATCACCGGCGGCGTGCGTCCTTCAAACTCGGCAAGATCTCGCTCGAACTCGGCGATTGCTTCGAGGCGCTGATCTTCGGGCAGGTTGTCGATGTATTCATCGAGAACCGGAGCCTCTGGCTCTGGCTCGGGTGGGAGGCAGCTGGCTGCGGGAGCAGCTACCGAAACCACCTCGCTCGCTACGGCAAAGCCTTCCTCGTTGACCGAGCTGAACTGGGCCTGCTCGTCGGCATCGAGAGGGGCAAAGAACCACGTGCGTGCGTCCGCCGTCGGGAGGGTGATCACGATGTCCCTACCAGCCTCGGAGAATGCGCTGGTTCCCGACCACTGGTAGTCGCCGTTGTTCAGTTCACGACCGAGAGGTGAGGTTGTCGAAAAGACGAACCCGAGACCCGCCGTCGGACTCGCGTTGGTGAAGGTGACTTGAATGGCATTGCAGCCGCTGGCTGAGATGCCACCGACGAGCGCCTGACCGTAGCTCACATCACCTTCGGGGGAACGCGAAACGTCTCCGAGCTGATCGTCGGTGATCTGTCCACTGCTCAAGCGATTGAAGGAGCGAGCAATGACCCAGCCGAGACGAGTGCTCGTATCGGTGTCGATGATGTCGAGCCAAATGTCGCCATCGGGAGAGAGTGCTGAAACGCCGCCGTGCATAACGACCTGACGTTCCTCGAGGAATCCAATGGGAGAACCAGAACCTGGCGCGGCCAGTACCGGAAGCGCATTGTCCGGAACCGAGCTGGCGACCTGACGGAACTGGCGGAAGGTGGTTGGGTCTTCGGAGAACACAGACTCGGTGGTAGGCGCAAGTACGTCCGCTGGTACCCAACCGAGGGTCGAACCAATGTCGACGGTGCTTTCGATGCGGACCCATAAGACGTCGTCGCGGTTGCGGAGGCTCGATGCTTGGACAACAGTTCCAACGCCCACGGCTGAGGCATCGGGCTCGCCACCGGCGGCTGTAGAAGCAACGACGTCGCTGTCGAGAACGAACAAGCGTCCAACGTCAGCCGACGAACTGAACGCGAGAGTGCTCGGCGCTAGCACGACCGTGGTGGTCGTACTTGGCGCTGGTTGAGTCGATGGTGTCGGGCTTGGCTCTGTGAGGACCCGACCGCCCTGACTAGCGTCGTCGGAGACCGGGAGATCGAGAGCCTGCTCAGCATCGCCGCCCGTGCAAGCGGTCGCGACGAGGGCAAGAGTGAGAGAGATGGTCGAGACTGTGCGCCGGTTCATCGCTGGTCTTTCTTGGTTGTTTGCGGTCACCAGGGACAGAAAAACTGCCCGTTCCATTGATAATCGGCATGAACTGATGGAAGGTGAAGCGCAAAAACTGGTTCTTTTGGGCCAGAATGAGCCCGTGCGCCTCCCGGTCAAGATCCTCCTTGGTGCTTTCTCTGGATTCCTGATCGCGTTCTCGCTCCCACCGTGGGGCTTCTGGCCGCTAGCGCTGTTTGGTTTGGCGCTGTTCGACTACCTCGCAGGCGATGAATCAAAGAAGGCACGCTTCTTTTCGGGTTGGGCGGCGGGACTCGTGTGGTTGGCGATGGGCGAGCTGTGGCTATTCGATCTGACCCCTCCGGGATACGTCGCTATTTTCATCGTGTTTGGAGCTGGCTATGGCCTGGTGGCGGTTCTCGCCGGCGGCGGCGATCGACGCCTCGTACTACTCCCTGCAGGTTTCGTCCTCTTTGAATGGTTCCGCTGGTCGTGGCCATTCGGCGGTGTCCCGCTGGCCACTTTGCCAATGACTCAGGTCGCCTCTCCCCTCGCAGGGGTGCTGCCCCTCGGCGGTGGCCTGCTGCTCGTCGCCGTCACGGTGGCGACCGGTTCGGCGCTGCGCCTTCTCGTCGAGCGTCGATACGACATGGTCGCCGTGGTTTTTGGCGCGGTCGCGGTTGCGGTTATCGCTGGCGTGATTGTCCCCACGGGCTCGGTGATCGACACCATCGATGTCGCCGTGGTCCAGGGAGGCGGCCCCCAGAACACACGCGCGAGCGTGTGCGAGAACCAGGCGGTATTCGACCGACATCGTGACGCCACCGACACGATCGATCGCGAAGTCGACCTCATCCTGTGGCCTGAGAACGTGGTCAATCCCATCGCCGACGGAACGCCGCTCGGTGGCTGCGAAGACCTCCTCTTCATGAGCGAGGCGATCGAGGACACAGCCGCTATTGCCCGCGGACGGTCGACGGTGTTCGTGCCCGGGTGGTTTCATGCTGCCGGTCCGGAACTACCGGACTACAACGTCAACTACTCGACGGCCATCTCCGCGCAGGGTGAGAGCCTCAGCCGGTACGACAAGGTACGGACCGTACCCTTCGGCGAGTTCGTCCCATTGCGCGGTCTGATCGAGACGTTTTCAAACGAAGTCCCCGGCCGCGATGCATTGCCCGGAACCGGACCGGCCGTCCTCGATGCAGACGTTGCCCAGCTCGGCATCAGCATCTCGTGGGAGATCTTCTTTGAGAGCCGTGGCCGCGCTGCGATCCGCGATGGTGGGGAAATCCTGATCAATCCAACCAACGGCTCCAGCTTCTGGTTGACGATTCTGCAGTCTCAGCAGGTCGCATCATCACGCCTGCGGGCACAAGAGACAGGGCGCTGGGTTCTTCAAGCCGCGCCGACCGGATTCAGCGGCATTATCGATCCGGACGGGAACGTCCTCGAACGGACCGGTATCAGCGAGCAGCGGGTGCTCTATGGGACGGTCGAGCGTCGGGAAGGTGTCACGCTCGCCACCCGTCTGGGAGCTACACCGATGCTGATCCTCGCCCTCATTGCCTTCACGGCAACATACGCCCGAACCCGCTCAAGCACCCGCGAACCAGGACTTGCAGAGGAAGAGCTACCGGCAGCGGTCTGAGGCTGAGCTGGAAGCGACCGTTGGTTAGGCGTCGAGCTCGACCGAGACGGTCACCGGGCCGTCGTTGATGAGTCCGACCTCCATGTCTGTGCGAAACCTCCCGGTCTCGACCGTCGCGCCAAGTTCGACGAGCGCTTCCACGACGGCGGTGAACAGGGGTTCGGCGTGTTCGGGCCGGGCTGCCTCAATCCAGCTGGGACGACGACCTTTGCGCGTATCGCCGTACAGAGTGAACTGGCTGACGAGAAGCAGGGAGCGGCTGGTGTCGGCTACCGAGAGGTTCATCACGCCATCGTCATCATCCATGACTCGCAGGTTCCACAGCTTGTCGGCCATCTTGGCGCTGGTCGCGGCGTTGTCGGTGTGGGTGACACCAACCAGCACGCACAAACCAGCGTCGATTCGACCAACCTCGACACCCTCGGACCTCACCCAAGCTTCACGACAACGTTGGACGAGGGCACGCATGGCGCAAACAGTAGCTGCGCCGGGCCGTCCACTCGGTCTAGAGCCATAGTTACCATTCGGTAACTAGCTGAGATTCTTGTAGACTCGATCCGCTATGACCGATCACAATCAATCCGCATCTGACGGACCGTTGCGGATTGCCTACCTGTCCTACCGAGGCAAACCCCATGTCGGCGGACAGGGCGTGTACACGCGTCACCTCACCAAGGCACTGGTCGACCTCGGCCACACCGTCGAGGTGCTCGGCGGCCCTCCATACCCACATCTCGACGACCGGGTTCCGTTGACGAAACTCCCGAGTCTTGAGACCTTCAACGATCACTTCCCGATGCGCAAGCCTCGAATGTTCGAGCTCCAGGACCGTTGGGACTGGATCGAGAACACCTCGTTCAACCTGGGCAACTTTCCCGAGCCGATGGCCTTTTCGTGGAGAGCGTGGGACAACTTACGGACCCGCTCAAACGACTTCGACCTGATCCACGACAACCAGACGCTCGGCTGGGGTCTTCTCGGTCTCCAGAAGCTGCTTCCGGTCCTCGCCACCATTCATCACCCGATCACCGTCGATCGGCGCCTCGAGATCCAACATGCTCGTTCACTGAAAGAACAGATCGGCAAGCGCCGCTGGTATGCGTTCACTCGCATGCAGACCCAGGTGGCGAAACGGATGGACCGCGTCATGACGGTGTCGGAGAACTCCAAAATCGACATCAGCGCCGATCACAAGGTGGACATCGACAAGATCCATGTGGTTCCGGTGGGCGTCGACCCGGAACTCTTCCGTCCGGTCCCTGGCGTTGCGCGCGTTCCGGGGAGGATCATCACTACGGCGAGCGCCGACGTTGCCATGAAGGGCCTGGTGTATCTACTCGAGGCCGCAGCAAAGGTTCGGGCCGAACGCCACATCGAGATCGTGATCATCGGCAAGCCAAAGGAAGGCTCCAAGACCGAGGCAACACTGCGCGAACTTGGATTGGCCGATGTCGTGCAATTCATCAGTGGTGTCTCCGACGAACGAATCGTCGAGCTCTACTCCGAAGCTGAACTCGCATGCGTGCCTTCGTTGTACGAAGGATTCTCACTGCCCGCGATCGAGGCAATGTCGTGTTCGACTCCGCTCATCGCCACCACCGGCGGGGCGCTGCCCGAAGTGACTGGCAAGCACGGCGAAACCTGCCTTCAGGTTCCACCCGGCGACAGCGAAGCGCTCGCGCAGATGATCCGCACAGCGCTCGACGACGAAGACCTCCGAAATCGAGTCGGAAGCGCTGGTCGCCAACGCGTCATCGACCAGTGGAGCTGGGCCCACACCGCTACGAAAACCGTCGACCAATACCGCGCCCTCCTCGAAGAAACAGCGCCTCGCTATGCCTAACCCCACCCAAGGGGTCGTACCCCTTTCCGCCGATTGGGGTCTGACCCCTTTTTCGAAAAAGGGGTCAGACCCCTTGTGGCATTTGTCACAGGTTGCGAGGGGGATCGACCATGCTGACGGTTGATTACGACATCTTGCAGCTGCACGCAGGAGATCGACTGCTCGATATTGGCTGCGGATTTGGCCGCCACAGTTACGAGGCACTTCGCCGTGGCGCCGACGTCGTCAGCAGCGACTTCTCCCTCCCCGAACTTGTCGAGGTCGATGGCACCGTCGCTGCCATGGAAACAGGCAACGAACTCCCCACGGGTGTCTCTTCGACTACGTGCAACGGCGACGTCACCCAATTGCCGTTCCCCGATGGAACCTTCGATCGAATCATCGCATCGGAAGTCCTCGAACACATCGAAGATGACGTCGCGGCGCTCGTCGAGCTCGTCAGGGTTCTCCGTCCCGGCGGCACCTTCGCTGCGACCGTGCCTGCGACGCTTCCCGAGCAGATCTGTTGGAAGATCACCGACGAATACCACGCTCCCAAAGTGGAGGGTGGACATGTTCGCATTTACCGCCGAGGCGAACTCGCCCGCCGAATGGAGTCGGCTGGTCTTGAGATCTTCCATGACCACCGAGCCCATTCGCTTCACACCCCCTACTGGTGGCTTCGCTGCGCGGTGGGGCCACAGGAAGATCCGGCGAACAACCCCATGACCAAGGCCTACAACCGACTCCTCGAGTGGGACATCATGAAACAACCCACCATCACCAAAGTCGCGGACCGCGTCCTTAACCCGGTGTTGGGCAAGAGCCTGGTCGTCTACGGCGTTAAACCCATCGGAAGCGTGAAATGACCGAAGCAGCAATCACCGGCCCACTCACCGACGATCAGGTCGCAGCAACAGCCGACGCGATCGCTGAGTGGCAGCTCCCATCGGGAATGATCCCTTGGGTCCCAGGTGGGCACGCCGATCCATGGAACCACGTCGAGGCCGCAATGGCGTTAGCCTCTGCTGGCCAACTCGAGAACGCCGAACGCGCCTACGACTGGCTTGCCGGCCTCCAGCACGACGACGGATCGTGGCATCAGTACTACACCGAAGAGGGTGTCGAGCAGGACAAGTTCGATGCGAACGTGATTGCCTATGTGGCGACCGGAATCTGGCACCATTGGCTGATCACCGGTGATCGAGGTTTCGCCGAGACGATGTTCCCAATGGTCGAACGCGCAATCGACTGGGTGTTCGAGTTGCAGCAGCCAAGAGGCGAGATCCTTTGGGCTCGCCATGGCGATGGCACACCTTGGTCGTTCGCGCTTCTCACCGGATCATCCTCGATGTTCCACTCAGCCCGGTGTGCGTACGCGCTCTCCGAGGTGGCAGGTTCCGGCCGCGAAGACTGGCTCGATCGGATCGACCGACTGGGCTCGGTGTTGCGAGAGCAACCCCAGGGTGCCTTTGCACCGAAGAATCGGTGGGCGATGGACTGGTACTACCCCGTGCTCTCCGGCGCGGTACGAGAACAGCCCGGCATCGACCGACTCGCGGCTCGTCGCCAGACCTTTTACATGGACGGTCTGGGCATACGCTGCGTTGGCGACCGACCTTGGGTTACGACGGCCGAAACGTCAGAGTGTGCGATTGCCCACTTGGCAATCGGGGATGCCGAAACCGCGAAGATGTTGTTCGATACCACTTGGCGACTCCGCACCGATAGTGGCCGGTACTGGACTGGTGAAGTTCACCCTGAGGCGGTGCATTTTCCGGGTGGCGAAATGTCAACCTACTCGTCGGCCGCTGTCCTGCTGGCGAACGACGCCCTTGCGAACGCAACACCCGCATCCAGATTGTTTCTGGACGAACCCCGTGCGTGATACGACCTGACTTCGCAGCTGGTCAGTGACCGCGCCCAGCAACTCTCAGGGTGCTCGAAGCGCCCGGAGTGAGCCCTCGACGTCAAACTCGACGAATCCATCGTCCAGGGCCCGTAGATAGATCTCGTACGGGGGACGCCCACCATCGGCCGGATCGGGGAAGACATCGTGTATCAGCAGCGTGCCGCCGGATCGAAGCTTTGGGGTCCAGCCCTCATAATCGAGGTGCGCTGGCTCGACGCCGTGCCCACCGTCGATGAACAACAGCGCGAGTGGCGTTTGCCAGACGGTCGCGATCTTTGGCGAGTCTCCAACGAGGGCAACGACCGTCCCTTCCAGCCCTGCGCCGTGAATCGTCTGACGGAACGAGGGAAGGGTGTCCATCAATCCTGTCGCTGAATCGACGAGGTCGGGCTCGTGCCACTCCCATCCAGCTTGGTTTTCTTCAGAACCACGATGGTGATCGAGCGCGAACAGCAAGCGGCCATCGTCGCGGGCGGCCGCGCCGAGGTAAATCGCTGACTTTCCGCAATAGCTGCCAACCTCGAGAAATGGCCCGGCCACCGGACACGTCGATGCGTGGCGATGAAGAGCCAACCCTTCGTTTGGTGGCATAAAGCCTCGCGCTTGCTCGGCGCGTTGTCTGTCGGCCGAGGCCAACTCAGACACGTTCGGCGACGTTCTCGCGATCATCGTTCCAGAGATACTTCTCAAGGAATGCAAACTTCACCAGCCACAGGGCGCCAAAGGCCGAGAGTTGCGAGAGCAGCAGGAACGGCGTCGAATCGTTCAGGAAGCCGGCGAGCCACACGACGAGCGTGGAGAAGACCAAACCGAGCAGGTTCATGATCCAGAATGGTCCAACTTCGCGCGAGGCGCTGTGGTTGCCGGGCTTGCGTTCCCAGACATACCGCCGGTTCAGGTAGTAGGCGAACGGGGTGCTGACAACGACCGACAGCAGGTTCGCGGAAGCGCGTGGCAGGTCTATCACCGAGAGTCCGACAAAGAGAGTCGTGAGTCCGACGACGGTGGTGACGACGGTGACGCCGCCATAGCGCATCAAACGAGTTCCGTACTCGGCCCACAACCGTGCGGGGTCGAACCGGTTGACCTGATTCATTCAGACAATCCTAGGCCAGTTTGGTGAAAGTCGTCGTCTGTTGCCATTAATGGTGCCATGCCATTTCGTGCCGCGCTCTTGGCGTTCGCACTGGTTGCAGCTGGCTGTTCCAGCAGCGCCAACTCAGCGAGCGACGAGGCGACTCCCCCCGACACATCCACCCCGGTAGCTGAGACTGAGGAGACCTCTCCCGCCGCTGAGGCGGATGAGACCCCTCCCGGTGGCGAGTCCGATGACGCGCCAGGAGGTGACGATCCCACGGACGCAGACGGCAACATCGATGACGACGAGACTGGCGCCGAGGGTGCCCTAGCGCTCAACATGGAGATCCCCGAGGGCATCCCCCCGCTGCTGCATCCGGCATACGCTGACGATGCACCCAGGGCGTTTAATGGCCGAATCATTCCCGTGTCGGCCGACAACCCTGCTGATGCTGCTGCGCTGTTCACCGAAGTCGAGCGAGCACTGCGTGTCGACGACCTTTCGACAGCGGCATACGCAGACCTCGGCCACACTGAGCAGCTCCTAGTCCGTACCCTCATCCGGAACGAAGACTGGATTCCCGAGTTTCTCGACGCCCTTCCCGATGACCTTCGTCCCTTTGCTGAGCTCCACATCCTCGCGCGCCAAGAACTCGGCATTCACGTAGGCGATGCCGTCCTTGGTGAGAACGTCCCACCGTGGACGATCATCGACCCGGTTCCGCTCGATGAACTGGTCGACTTCTACAAAAGCGCGGGCGAGGAAACCGGCATTGACTGGGAAGTACTTGCTGGTGTGAATCTGGTCGAAACGGTCATCGGCCGGATCGACGGAGTTAGCAGCGCAGGCGCACAGGGACCAATGCAGTTCCTGCCGACAACGTGGCCTGAGGTGAGCCAGGGCGGCGACGTACTCGACCCCGAAGACGCCATCCATGGCGCAGCCCGATATCTCGTTCAGCGCGGTGGTCTCGAGGACATCAACGCCGGCCTATGGGGCTATAACAACTCGTTCAACTACGGCAATGCCGTGCTCGCCTATGCGGACATGCTTCGCCTTGACGAAGACGCATTCCGCGGATTTTATAACTGGGAGGTCTACGTGGGCAGCGTTGAGGGAACGTTGTGGCTTCCTGTGGGCTTCTCCATCGACGAGCGCATTCCTGCGGCCGATTATGTTGCCGAGAACCCCTGGGTCAGAACCCTCGATCGGTAGGGCGAACG
>CAZSYL010000089.1:0-9244 GCA_964610745.1 uncultured Acidimicrobiales bacterium | reverse complement strand
GCCGAGCAGGTGCGAGCAAAAGACGCCGAGCAGGTGCGAGCAAAAGGCGCCGAGCCCTTCCCTACCGTTTGGGGAGGCGAGCTGGCGTACGTGCTCTACACATCTGGAACGACCGGAACGCCGCGAGGGGTCGAGGTTGGTCACGGCGGCATCACCAACCTGCTCGATTGCCAGATCGCAGCATTCGGTGCAACGAGCGACAGTCGTTGCCTCTGGTTTTACCCGCCGAGCTTCGATGCGAGTGTGTCTGACTGGGGCGTCGCGTTGATGAGTGGTGGGACTCTCGTGATCGACGACGCGCTCACCAATGCATCTGGCCCGGACACGCTCGCAGGACTGGAGAAGCATCGGATTACCCACGCAGACCTGGCGCCGGCGTTGGTCGGAATCATGCCCGAGCCCAGTAGCGAGTCTTCGCTACGAACCATCGTCGTTGGCGGTGAGGTCACCGAGGCCGCAGTGATTCGCCGGTGGGCCGAGCTCGTACGGCTCGCCAACGTCTATGGGCCAACAGAAGCCACGGTGTGCACAAGCATCGAGATCTGTTCCGCCGATCACGACATGGCCTCGATTGGTCGCCCGATGGCCAACGTCGAGTACCGGGTCGTCGATAGAGATCTGAACGACGTTCCAGCCAACGCTGACGGCGAGCTGCTCATCTCGGGTCCATGCGTTGCGCTCGGTTATCGAAACCAACCGGAGCTGACCAACGAGAAGTTCCCGGTCATAGACGGCACGCGTCACTATCGAACCGGCGATCGTGTGCGTCAGCTCGATGATGGCCGTTACCTGTTTCACGGTCGGATCGATCGGCAGGTGAGTGTGAACGGCTTCCGCATCGAACCCGAAGAGATTGAGGCGACCCTCAACGCAGTCGACGGAGTTACGGGCGCTGCAGTGCTATTTCGCCGGTTGACGCCACACTCGCGCCGTCCCCGATTGGTGGCCGTCATCGAGGGAAACAGCGATGTCACCGGCGTCGGCGTTCGGGCACACCTGCAGACCAATCTGCCACCGTGGAAACAACCGCAGGTGGTGCACGTTGTCGACATATTGCCGCGGACGCCGTCGGGCAAACCTGATCTGACAGCGCTGCGCGACCTTGACCTACCCGCTTACAACCCGATCCCCACGGCCGAGTTAGACGGAACGCTCAAGGCGGTTGTCGAGATGGTGCGCGAAGTTCTGGAAGAGCCAGCATTCGGGCCGGACGATTTGCTCGATGACTTCGGGGCCGACTCGCTCGACGTCGTGCGTCTTCACACGACGGCAGCGGACCGTGGTCTCGACCTTCCCATGTGGTTGGCCGCGCGATCGCAGACGCCACGATCGATGGCTTCGGTCATTGCCGACAGGTCGGAAGGCATTGCCTCACACACCATCGGCTATCGGTCTTCGGTAGACCAGCTCGCAGCCGACACCAGCGAGATTCGAGATCGACCGCGACCTGCTGCGGCCCCGACTCGGTCAGTTGGCGGCGAGATACTCGTGACTGGAGCGACCGGTTTCTTCGGAGCTCGCATCGTCTCGGAGCTTTTGGAACGAACAAGTCGGCAGATCCGTTGCGTGGTTCGTGGCCGGTCGAACGAAGTCGGGTCGAGGTTGCTCAAGCATTTTCACGACCAAGAGATCGACCTAACCGCCGAACAGCAACGTCGTCTGATCACGGTCCCTGGCGATATCTCACTTCCGTGGTTCGGCATCGATACCGAGGCGACAGATGGCCTGGCGACAGTCGTGCATTGCGCGGCGGATCTCAGTGCGTTGGCTAACTATGGCGAGCTGCGAGCGTCGAATGTGCTCGGCGCGGCCCATGCACACGACATCGCACAGCGCGGCGCCACATCGCTGCACCACGCGTCGACCTTGTCGGTTTTTGTGGGCACCGATGCTCATCGTGGGCAACACATTGAGACGTCCACCATTGCGAACACCGACGTGTTTGGCGGGTACGCACAATCGAAGCTGGCCGCCGAGCTGGTCCTTGGTGACTCGCCCACGCCGGTCCACATCTATCGGCTAGGTCTGCTCGGCGCAGACAGCCGAACGGGCGTGTACCCGGCGAACGATTTGCTCACCCTCTTCGTTCGTGGGCTCTTGCGGGTTGGGGTGTTGCCCGAGCTCGATCACGAGCTCCGCTTTGACCTGGTGTCATGCGATCGCGCAGCACGCGCAATGGCAGCCTTCGTAGTGAACGACCTTGCCGACTTCGAAATTGCCGACTTCCACATTGCCGACGCCTCCAGCGGCCCGACGCATCCGTGGCACATCGCAGGGGCGACCGCGGTGACGAGTGGCGAGCTCTTCTCGTACCTACATAACCACACCGGGGTGCCGATCGTTCCGCTCGATGAGTTCTGGCAACGCTTCGAGCGAGACGGCGCTCGATCCGACTCCGCAGCGATCGAGCTATCGACGGTGCGCATGAGCCTGATGCGCTGGACTGGACACGACGATCACGACGCGTATCGGCCACTCGATCTGTTTCAGTCGACCGAAGCTACATTCGATTGCGAGCTCACGAGGGAGCGCCTCGAATCGTTTGGCGTCGATCCACCGAATCCCGGAGTCGATGTTCTCGATGATGCACTCAACAGGCTGTGTCATGACGCGGTGAAACGCGACGTATTGGAGCACACCGGCCACGAGGTGAAAACGTCATGACAACGCAGACGACTGGGCTTGTGCTCGGAAAGTTCATGCCGCCTCATGCTGGCCATCAGTACCTCATCGATTTCGCTTCCAACTATGTCGACCAGCTCACGATCTATGTCGACTCGCTCGAGGTTCAACCAATCCCGGGCGACCTACGCGCGTCGTGGTTAACGCAGATGTATCCCGACGCGAACGTCGTGCATCCAGACGGTGAGTTGCCGCAGTACCCCGAAGAACATGAGGACTTCTGGGAGCTCTGGTCGAACGCGTTGCTCGCGGCAACCGGTGGCCCGGTCGACTATCTGTTTGCTTCGGAGGATTACGGCGTCGAGCTCTCCAAGGTGATCCGCGCTGAATTCGTGCCCGTCGACATCGGTCGAGACACCGTACCGATCAGCGGCACGATGGTCAGAGAGGATCCACTTTCACACTGGGAGTTTCTTCCTCGCATCACGCGGCCGTATTTCGCGAAGCGCATCTGCGTTTTCGGCCCGGAGTCGACCGGCAAGTCGACGCTTGCGGTCGACCTCGCCAAACACTTCAACACCGTGGCCGTACCCGAGTATGCGCGCACCCACATCGAGCGACGTGGTGGAGAAGTCGACTTGTCGGACATGTTGCCGATCGCACGCGGTCAGATCGCCAGCGAAGATGCTCTCGTGTTCAACGCGAACCGGCTTCTGTTCTGCGACACCGATGTGCTGGCCACCACGATCTGGAGCGACTGGCTCTACGAAACGTGCGACAACTGGATCACCGAACAGGCCGAAAAGCGAACCTACGACCTCTACCTCGTCACCGACGTTGATGTGCCGTGGGTGCCCGACCAAGTGAGGTACTTACCCGAAGAACGCCAGTCCTTCTTCGACCGATGCATCGCCGAGCTCGAGAAACGTCACCGTCGATATCACGTCGTACGGGGCAACTGGCAAGAGCGCCTTCGGTCAGCGATCGAAGCAGTGGAAGCCATCGGGGTCTAGCCATAGTCATGGCCGAGCGAAGGGATTCAGGCGAAAGAACTCAGCTCGACTGAGCCCGAAGAAGAGGCCCGCAAGATCGTGGGCCTCTACTCTCGGGGTTGTGGAAACGAAAACATCACCGAGTGTTGAGTCAGAGTTCTCAGCCAAGGAAAAAGAGCAGCGACGCAAGCTGAAACAGATGAAGCGGGTCGCGACCGCGATGTTGGTCGTGGCAGCGATCGTCTTCGTGGTAGCCCGTGTCTTCGAGGAGGACTACGGCTCGATTGGTTATGTGCGGGCCACCGCCGAGGCTGCAATGGTCGGGGCGCTCGCAGATTGGTTTGCGGTAACGGCCCTTTTCAAGCGTCCGCTCGGCCTACCAATCCCACACACCGCAATCGTGCCTGAGCGCAAGGACGAGATCGGTGTGGGCCTGAGTCAGTTCGTGCAGTCCAACTTTTTGACCGCCGAGGTGGTCTCCAAGAAACTCGAGAGCATGGAGATGAGTCATCGTCTCGGATTGTGGCTTCGCGAACCGGAGAACGCTCGGACGGTCATCAACGAGCTCACCTCTGAAGTCACGACCATCTCCGAACATGTTGGCGACGATGCTTCACAGATCGTGGACACGTTGATGCGCGACCAGCTCGGCAATGCGCCCGTGGCGCCGATCATGGCTCGCGTCTTCGACGCGGTCATGGCCTTCCTCCGCGAGGCCGATGATGATGAGGGTGGCATCGGAATCGATGTTTCTAGCGAGCTCGTGAAGCGGCTACGCACCGATGAACGGCTCATATCCCAGGGCGAGAAGCTCAAGCACGAACTGCTCGATCATCCCGAGTTCGAGGCGTGGACGAAGGACGTATGGCTTTCAGTGCGTCAAAGCGTGAGCGAATCAGCCCACGATGTCGACTCGGTCATTCGCCGCCAGATGGAGGGAGCGTTGGTCACGTTGGCAAATCGTCTTCTCGCCGACGAGAAGCTCCAGCGCCGGCTTGATGCCTGGATCGAGTCAGCCGTGATCGCGGTTGCCCAAGCAGCGGCTTCGGAGATTGGCGACCTGATCGCCGAAACCGTTCAGGGATGGGATGCCGATCAGCTCATCGATCGGATCGAACCACCGGTTGGTTGCGATCTTCAGTTCATCCGCATCAACGGCACCCTCGTCGGTGGCCTCGCTGGCTTTCTCATCTTCGCCGCGAGTGAGTGGTTCTTCTAGCAGAGACGGCCAATAGGAGGGCCCACACCTCCTGCACACCACAGCCCGGGGTATCCCACACTTGACTTATGTCCGGGATTTATGGATCATTCGATACATGTCGAACGTTTCCGATAACCAGATTCCGGACTACGACCTACCCGAAGAAGTCCACGCAACAACGCCTCAACAAATGAAGGCTCTCGCCAATAGTTCGCGAACGCAGATCCTCGATCTTGTTCTAGAGCGGGCGGCGACCGTCACCGAACTCAGCGCCGCGCTCGACCGCCCCAAGAGCTCCGTTGCGTACCACGTAGATCAACTCGTTGACGCTGGCCTCCTTCGGGTCGTGCGAAGCCGCAAGGTTCGAGCCATCGAAGAACGCTTCTATGGCCGAACCGGTCGCACGGTCGTGATCGGCGAGGTTGCCAAGAAAACCGCATCGACGTCGTTCCTCGATCAGGCAGTTGTAGAGGCAGGAGCAGCCGACAACCAACTGTCGACGATCCGACACGCTCGAATTCCAAAGAACAGGGCTGAAGAGTTCTTTGCACAGGTCAATCAACTCGCACAGAAGTTCACCACGCTCCCCCGCGAAGGTGACGTGGTGTTTGGTTTCGTTGCAGCGGTATACCCCACAGACCACCCAACGCTCCCCGAGCGAGTAAATGACTGACATCGACGGGAGCTCCGACACCGAAGCCGCTTCAGGTACAACGCCAAAGACCAAACTGGGTAGTGCGTACGCAAAACTCTTTGCCGCAAGCACCGTCTCGAACATCGGCGATGGCATTGGCACAATCGCCTACCCCTGGCTGGCCTCAGCACTGACTCGAAACGGATTCCTCATCGCTCTCGTCGCCGTTGTTCAGAGATTGCCCTGGCTCCTTTTCTCACTACCTGCCGGCGTTATCACCGATCGCAGTGATCGCCGCGCTCTCATGATTCGCGCGAACTGGGCGCGAGCAATCCTCACGCTCATCGTCTCGTTCGTCGTGCTGAGTAGGCAGGAAATGCTGTTGAGCCCCGACGAGCTCGATTCTGCCGCGGACGTTTCCGGAGACGTTGTCTTGTTCGTCCTCGTGCTCGCAGCCACGATGTTGCTCGGCACCGCCGAAGTCCTCCACGACAACGCAGCGCAAACCTTTATGCCAGCGATCGTTGCACCAGAGAATCTGGAACGAGCGAACGGACGTCTGTGGAGCGCAGAGATGGTGGCCAATACCTTCATTGGTCCCCCGGTCGCCGCGGCACTGCTCGTCGTTGCCTTTGCCGTTCCCTTTTTCGTCGACGCCGTGAGCTTTGCCGTGGCAGCGGTGCTGGTCACCCTCATCCTCCCGCACACCATGCTCCGGTCGACAGCTCCGAGCTCGTCCGAGGAGCGCAAGCCATGGAAGGACGAGCTACGCGAAGGCTTCGGCTGGCTTTGGGGCCACGATCTGTTCCGACCAATGGCGGTGATACTCGGATTCCTGAACTTTCTCGGCACGTTAGCGATGGCAACGCTGGTCCTCTACGGCCAGGAGGTGCTCGATACGAGCCCGACCGAGTTCGCGATCCTCTCAACGGGCGGCGCAGTCGGCGGCGTGGTCGGTGGTTGGACGGCGTCGCGGGTCGCCGATCGCATCGGGTCAGGGCCATCGCTTGGAGTCACGCTCGTGGGTGGAGGGTTTATCTCGATAGCGATCGGACTCTCGTCGTTCTGGCCCGTGGTGTGGGTGCTCTTTGCCATCTTTATGTTCACCGCAGTCCTGTGGAACGTCATCACGGTCAGCCTTCGACAGACCGTCATCCCAGACGAGCTCCTCGGCCGAGTGAACAGCGTCTATCGCTTCTTTGCCTGGGGGATGATGCCCCTTGGCGCGATTCTGGCCGGCGTGGTGATCTCAATTGCTGAGAACGTCACCAGCCGAGAGATCGCCCTGCGCCTGCCGTGGCTGATCGCCGGAGCTTCGCACTTCTTTCTCTACGCCTTTGCCCGTCCGCGGCTCACCACAGAAAAGATGGAAGCAGCTCGCGCCGAGGCAACCACAGATCCGCAGGAAGCCGACTGACTCTAGATCCTAGAGAAGCACAGCCAAGGATAGGGGCGAGGCCATGGCGGCCTACGACTGTCCCTAGTTGCTGATGATAAGCGAAACGAGCGCGTCCATGGCACCGAGCGAGGCGTGTGCTGCCTCGGGCTCACCGTTGACGATCAGCGAGAAGATTGCATCGCTTCCATCCGACATCGTGCCCCAACCGGTCAGCGAACGCCCGCCGATAATCGTGCCCGTCTTGGCTTGCACTCGACCGGAACTGCTGCCGCCGAACCGACTCGCCAACGTGCCCGAGACGCCACCGACCGGCAGCTGCGAGCGCAGTAACTCGCCTTCGGGCGTGTCGTGCAACGAAACCAGCGCATCCACGAAAGCTCGAGCCGATCGCTGGTTGTCCCGGCTCAAGCCGGATCCGTCGTCGATATCGCCTTCGACTTGCGCGCAACGGGCTTCAAGAGCGCTGTTGATGGCGGCAGCGCCGTTGGCCAAGGTACCAATTTCTGCGTCGCGGCGACCGAGCTCCATCAACAAAAGGTCGGCGTGCTGATTGTCGCTAGAGAGCAGCATCGTCTGTACAAGATCACCGATTGGAGGTGACTCAATAGTCGTGATCAACTCGCCAACTTCGGGAGCATCTGAGGCGATCTCTAGGGAATCGACCTGCACTCCACGGTCGCCGAGGAGCGCGATAATGAGTTCGCTGTTTACTCGGTCGGGATTCGTGACCATTGCATCGGAACCGGTCCACCGGTTGTTGTCGATCATGAACGACGACAGCGGTCCCACATAGCGAGGGATCTGCCAGTCCTCCCAACCAGCTGCACGAGGAGCTTGAGGAAACGCGGACACGTCGAGGACGAGTCGGTCAAACGAGGTGTTGGTGGTCGCAACGACATCGAGGGCGGCATGGAGTCGACCGAGCGAGATCGACGGGTCGGCCGCCGCCCGAATCACCAGGTCTGTGCCGACGCGCTCGAACGAGGTTGTCAAGCGCTCGTCGAGCTCGAACATGCTGTTCGCGGCGAGCGCAACAAGAATTTTTTGGTTCGATGCTGGCTCAAGCTGCAGGTCTGGCTGGTGTACGGCGATCTCGCCAAGACCTTCTACCCAAACCGACAAACCAACCTCGACATCGGCGAACCCTGGGTGAGCCAGAGCTTCTGCTATCCGATCGGTCAGCGCAGTCGCCTCCGGAGGCGTTGACTCCGCGAGCCTCGGCGCAGAGGAGCAGGCGGGGTTCTCGGGCACCGTGGTCGTCGGGGCTGTACTGGTTGTGGTGGTTGTCGTGATCGGTGGAAGCGTCGTGGTCGTTGTGGCTGCTTCCACCCGCTCGGCGACATCGAACTCGGTCGCGCTCGGCTCGACGGCGGCCACCGACGCTGTGCCGCATGCTGCGGCGATGAGCGCCACGCTGAGTAGCAGTGACCACAGTCGATACTTCACGGATCCATTTTGCCGCCAAACCAACGACTATTTGGATCGTCAGTGAAGACCGCTTTAAGAATGCCGCGTGTTGAAAGAGTCGGTGCCGCATCGTCTACAGCGCTGACTCGCCCCACGTGCCAATTCTCGCAGAGGCACTCGTCGGTTCGTTTTGTCCAGGCGAACTGAGCTCAATTACTCCCGCCGAATAGGGACCGTTTCCCAAAAGGGGGACGACGGCGCAGGCGGGCTCAGCCCCGCTATGACGAAGCTTTGCGGGAGTTCGGGTACGCGCTGCAAGGGACGAACGCCGGAATGTCTCTACTACGTGCGGCTACGGCAGCAGCAGGGGCAGGACGAGTGCCATCGGCAATGCCACGACGCCCACAACGACGAAGAACACACGAACCGCCTTATCGGATCCGCTGCCATGGCCCAACACGGCAGCGTTGATCGCGCCGAGGATTCCCACCAACCAGCCAATGACCCCACCGTAGAACAGGTCATCCAACCCACAGAGCATCCCGGTGCACGGAGAGGAGGACAGTACACCGACGATCGCACCAACAACAGCGCCCCCAGCTGACAGCAGCGCCCCAAGAAGACTCCACATTGCTAGAAAGGGTGCGGTGTTCCATTTCGGAGGCGACGCCGTCACCGGCATGCCAGCGGGTGGAATCGGCGGCTTTGCGGCAGCTAACGTGACGTCAGCTCCAGTGGTCGCGTCGGGTTTGAGATTCTGCGGCGAGTTCATACCTCTAACTTCGGTGGCATACCGCTCTCGGCGCACTAGGAGTTTCCCCCAGTTAGGCGTGGGGTCGTCTCGACGGTGTCGGGTACGAATCCAAAAGCTCGTTGACTTCGGAGAGATCTTCGTCGAGAACACCGTGCCTCCAATCGACCCACTCGTACGCACCGCTAGTCGGCGAAATATGTGCGGCAAAACCACGCACTGACCCAAGCAGGTGCTG
>CAZSYL010000088.1:4824-9356 GCA_964610745.1 uncultured Acidimicrobiales bacterium | reverse complement strand
CGCGACCGCGAGTTGACGTTCCAAGCTATTGCCGAGTCGCAGGCGTTCATAGAGGGAATGGAGATTGAGAGCCTCGAGACTCGGACCATCGATGGCGAAGTCGTTGGCGTCGTGGCGATGGTGGGCGGACGAGGCGATGTCGAGGAAGGCGCCGTGCTCGTGATTCACAAGACCGAGACCGACTACGCAGCCGCGCTTTTGTTTACTCCTGTTGAGCGTCTCGCCGAAGCGTTCGTTCGATACGAATCGCATCTCTTGAGTGTTCGTTTCGAAGGGTAAGACCGCTCAGGGATTGAGGGCGACGCCGGCGGTGAAGTAGGTGCCGAACTTCGGGCGGCCGTACTCGGCGTGCGTCCACGCAATATCGAATCCGGCAGCATCGATGAGCTCCACGATGGGTTTGTTCAGGTGGCAGCCGTCGGCGATTCGACGTTGGATGGGTGTGAACCGGTCTTGCCAGACTTTGACGTTGGGATCGGGCGATGCACCGTGTTCGACGAAGTGCAGTGTGCCGCCGGGTTTGATCACTCGACGGAGCTCGGCGAGCGCGGCGTTGTGATCCGGGATCGTGCACAGCGTAAAGGTGAGCAGACCAGCATCGCAGCTGTCGTCATCGAGAGGAATGCTCTGCCCGTCGAGCCCGATGAACTCGACCGGGACTGTCGAGTCGGCAATGCGATCAGCAGCCAGCTTCTCGCCGACAACCGCTGGATCGATCGCATAGACCTTGGTGACTTCGGGTGGCATGTGTGGAAGGTTCAGCCCACTACCGAAACCAGGTTCGACCACCACTCCTGAGAGGCCTTCGATGCACCGGCGTCGCCACTTGGACGCATGCTCGCCCTTCATCACCACGTCGATGAGTCGGGGGAGAGCTTGGTGACGCCATAGTGAACCTGCAGCGGAGGCAGCCGAGGTTGCTCGTTCGCCGATCGCGTTCATTCTTCCTCGGCAAGCGTGTCTTCGTCGTCGAGGTCATCCTCGACAGGTTCGATGTAGTCGAGTCCTTCGTGTTTCGGAAGTGTTGCCGCCATGACCGCAGGTGCAGGCGCCGCCGATTCGGTTCCGATTCGAGTAAGCGGACCTTCTTCGATGTCGTAACGTTCGCCCGTAGCGCTGATGACACCCTGAGCAGTAGCGGCCGCAGGAAGAGCGAGCAGTGCGCCGACCGGCCCGAGAACCGATGCGCCAGCGAGGACAGAACCAAAGGAGACGGCCGGGTGGATCTTCAAGGTCTTTGAGTCAATGCGTGGACCGATCACGTAGTTCTCAACCTGCTGATACGCGAGCAAGAACAGGCCCGCATACAAGGCGATGGTTGGCGACTCGATCAATGCGAGCGCTATGGGAAGGAAACCGGCAATGTACACGCCGATGACCGGCACAAACTGGCTGAGGACCCCGACCCACACGGCCATCGCCAACGGGAAGGGCACGTCGATGATGACAAACGCGATCCACGTGACGAAGGCGGAGAGCACTGCGAGCAGTGTTCGAGAAAGGATGTAGCCGCCGGTCTTCTGAATCGCCAGATCCCAAACACCGAGCACGCGTCGCTGCCGTTCAGGCTTGAGGCGAGCACAGATTGTGCGACGGAGCTTCGGCCCATCTGCCGTCAGGTAGTAGGTGAACAGCGCAATGGTGAACACGTCAAAGACAAGGGAGACCAAAGTGGCGCCAAGGCTCACCGCGTTGTCGGCGATCCCGGTTAACTGTTCGCCAAGGCCGTCGTCGGAGAGGAACTGATCGCGAGCCGCGTCGAGGCTGATCGATTCGTCAAGGTTGTTCTGCAACCACGCTTCGAATTCGTCGATGAGCTCCGGGGCGTCATCGACGAGGTCCTGGAGCTGTTCAGCCAAGACGCTGCCGACGATGAAGAAGAAGCCCACGATCAAGATGAGTGCGAGCAGAAACATGATCGCGGTACCGATGCCGCGTTTGAAGCCCTGCCGCTCAAGCCAATTCACCGCTGGCTCGAGTGCAAACGAGAAGAAGAACGAGATCAAGATCACAACGAGAAAGCCGCTGAGGCTGTCGAACAGTTGTTGGAGGGCCCACAGCACGACGAGCCCGAACCAGAAGAGTCCGATTGCGCGTGGGACCCACGTTGGCATCTTGGTTACCTGAACAACTTCCAGTTCCGGCTTCGGTTCCTCGCTCACGGGGTTGACACTACAGTTCGCCGAGATGCTGGCGCACGTTTAGGCCAGCCCGTCGCAGCGTCCTTGAGCTCGCCTACCAGCAAGAGCCGATGTCACCGATCGGCTCGGCGTGAAGTTCCCGGTCCGCGTGAGGTAACTTCGGAGGTGCGGATAGGCGGCGTGAATATGGGTTGGTCTGACATGGTGTTGTCGAGCGTGGGTGTTGTGCGTAGATCGGGCGTGCGCAGTGTGCTGATTGTCGCGGGTTTGATGCTCGTCTTCTTGGCGCTTTCGTTGCGGTCTGAAGCTGTCCAAGCAGCGAACCCGCCTCCGAACTTTGCTGAGGTCCAAATTGCGGACCAGATCTTCTCGCCGGTAAGCCTCGCGATGGCCCCGGACGGACGCGCCTTCATCATGACCGACTCGGGCCGAGCTCACGTTGTGAAGAACGACGTGCTGCTGAACACGCCGTTGTTCGACATTCGCAGCAAAGTCGACGACGTTGGCGATCGTGGGTTGTTCAGCGTGGCCTTCGACAACAACTTCGAACAAAACGGCTTCATCTACGTCGTGTACACGTTTGATTCGAACGGCACCGACGATGGCATCGGCCGCAACCGCCTCGTTCGTTTCACCGTGAACGGCGACACCGCCGGAAACGAAACGCTGCTCTTCGATGACTTTCCCGAAGACCCCGACGTCAACCTGCACTACGGCGGCGCCGTCGAACACGGCGACGACGGAAAGCTCTACGTCACGATCGGTGATTTCCTGCTCGGTCGCAACGGGCAGGATCGGTCGAACCTCAAGGGCACGATCCTTCGCCTGAACACCGACGGGTCAATCCCGTCGGACAACCCGTTCTTTGGCGAGCTCCAGGGTGTCAACAGGGCCATATTTGCCTACGGAGTCCGCAACCCGTGGCAGACCGTCGAGAACCCACGAACGGGCGAGATCTTCTTTAGCGATGTTGGTTCGAGCGATTACGAAGAGCTCAACGTTCTTGAAGCTGGGGGCAACTACGGCTGGTTCGAAGCTGAAGGGCCCAAGGACCCGAACGACCCAAGCCAGGCGAGCTTCATCGATCCGCTCTTTGCCTACCGCCACGTTGACAACTTCCCGAATGATCCGTTTGCAGGCTGCGCGATCGTGGGTGGTTCGTTCTACGAAACCGACAACCCAACGTTCCCGCCCGAGTACCGAGGTCAGTACTTCACCGGCGACTTCTGCGAGGGGCGAATCTTTACCGTCGACCCCGACACAGGGCAGGCACGCAACTTCATGGACGGGTTCAACTTCGGACTCGTCGACATGGCGGTCAGCCCAACCAATGGCGACCTCTACTTCATCGATCAGACTTTCAACGACGACGACACCTTCCCTCGTGGGGGAATTGGCAAGATCACCTTCGTCGGCCCACAGACCGATATCACGATCACGTCGCAGCCCGCCGATCTGTCCATCTCGGCCGGAGGCGACGCGTCGTTCTTTGTTGCGGTGACCGCTCCCGGCAACACCACCTATCAATGGCTGCGAAACGGCTCGCCCATCAATGGCGAGACCGAATCACGGCTGACGATCTCGAACGTGGATGCAGGCGACGACGGTGATCGGTTCTCGGTCATTGTGTCGAGTGCCGGCCAAACCGTGACGAGCGACGAGGCGGTGCTGACCCTGTCGAGCAATAGAGCTCCGGTGCCGAATATTTCTTTTAGCGGAGCTGACGGTGGCTATGAAGCGGGCGAGCCGATCTCGTTCAGTGGCTCGGCAACCGACGCTGAGGATGGTGCGATCCCCGAGTCGAGTCTTCGGTGGGACATCCGCCTCAATCATGATGATCATGACCACGGACTGGTTTCGGGTCTGGTGACCGATTCGGGTACCTATGCCGTGCCGACCGCTATCGAGACCGACACGAATGTGTGGCTCACGCTCTATCTGACGGCGACCGATTCGGATGGTACTTCGACGACGGTGACCCAGCGGATCGATCCGAAGATCGTGACGATCACGTTGGCATCAGATCCGGCGAACCTCGACGTCACCCTCGATGGAAACTCGCGTTCGGCTCCGTTTTCCTTCGACAGCGTGGTCGGTGTCGATCGAGAAGTGTCAGCGCCTGCCTCACAGACACAGAACGGCACGACGTTCACCTTTGCGAGCTGGAGTGATGGACGTGATCGCGATGCGGTGCGTGCGACGCCCGACAACGACACCACCTGGACTGCTCGATACAACGGTGGCGGGGACCCGGCACCGGGGGAGTGCACGGTTGTGGCGTCTGGCGGAGGGATCCTGCTGACCTGGAGCGATGGGCCGGGCACCGAGATTATTCGCAACGATGATGGTTGGGTAACGACGCCCACCGCGGGCGTGCTGTCGTATTCAGGT
>CAZSYL010000088.1:0-4724 GCA_964610745.1 uncultured Acidimicrobiales bacterium | reverse complement strand
CAACGATGATGGTTGGGTAACGACGCCCACCGCGGGCGTGCTGTCGTATTCAGGTTCTGGTTCTGTCGACGATGGCTGGTTCATCCGAAGGACACGGGGCGGCGACGAGACGTGCAGCACCGGCGGCGGAGACCCGGACCCCGATCCCGATCCGACGCCTGGGGATTGTCGGGTCGTGGCGTCCGGTGACGGAATTCTGTTGACCTGGAGCAACCAGCCCGGCAACGAGATCATTCGCAACGATGATGGTTGGGTAACGACGCCCACCGCGGGCGTGCTGTCGTATTCAGGTGACGGGTCGGTTGACGATGGTTGGCTGATCCGCCGCCGTGGTGTCGACGAGGTGTGTACCGGGGGCGGTGGCAACCCGAATCCGGTGCCCGACAACATCTGTTCGGTCGACAGGCTCGGTGATGGTGTGCGCATCACCTGGCAGAACGGACCAGGAACCGAAGTCCTGCGCAACGCAGATGGGTGGGTAGCCACTCCGCCGAGCGGAACACTCACGTTCGACGACCCGGACGGATCGCTAAACGACGGTTGGCTTATTCGCCGGACCCGCGGTGCGCCAGACGAGACTTGTGTGGTTCTCGGCGATTAGGCCGGACGGACAACTACGACAACACGGTCGATAGCTCAAGAGCTTCGACAACCCCGTCGTCTTCGACACTCGCAACGATGTGGTTGGCAACTGCTTTGACTTCATCCTCGGCGTTGCCCATAGCCACGGGATGGCCAACGGCCTTGAGCGCAGGGAGGTCGTTGAGACCGTCGCCGATCATCATGACCTGATCGATCGTCAATCCGAGTATCTCGCAGATGCTCGTGATGCCGGTGGCCTTGGTGATGCCCGGTTGGGTGATCGAGACGAACGCAATCCCCGGCATGATCGGCGAGGTTGCTGACGTGACCGAAAGGCCCATTGGGTCGACGTGTTCGTGGACCCTGGCAATGTCGGCGACGGGGACAACCATCTGGGCTCGCACGATCGTGTCGTTGGCCGCCAGGAAATCGTCAAACGAGCTCGCTTCGAAAGGCACACCCATCAGACCTGCATGGTCGACGGCGGGCACGGCATCAGACTCGATGGCGTAGGCGTTGGGCGAGTACAGCTCGAGGATCCAGTCGTCGTTGCCATCGGCGTGTTCGAGCGCCCGAATCGTCTCGATGTCGGCCGCTTCGAGAGCGTGGCCGCGGGCTTCGCCGGTTCCTGCGTGAACGATTGCCCCACCGGCGTGGAAGACGTGCCACCCTTCTGGGTCCAGCTGCTGGGCCATGTTCCATGAAGAGGCAAACGCCCCTCGGGCAGTAGAGAGCGCCAGGTGTTGGCCGCGGTCGCGGGCGCGCCCAACAGCGGCCCAAACCGCGTCGGTCACGGTGCCTGAAGCCCCCACGAGAGTGCCGTCAACGTCGATAAGGATGAGTGGAATCACGGTTGGAGACTAGTCACATTTCTGCGTCATTACTGAGGCGCCGCGAGATGGTCATTTGCATTACACAATCGAGCTCGGTTCGTGTGACAATGGAGACTCGTGGCTGCTGAACTCCCTGACCTGGACCAGCCTCTCTCGTTCGTGGTTGACGATGGAGAGGCCGTGGGTCCCATGGCGCTCGACGACATCGTCGACAGCATGTCGACCGGTGCACGCCAAACCGATGCCTATGTGTGGTGGATCGGTGCAAGCGAGTGGGTGCCCTTCAACTCGGATGACCGTCTCATGGCGCTGCTAGCCGAAGCCGACGTTCCTGACACCGCTGGCGAAGCATCAGAAGAGGTCATCGAAGACGACATCGATCTGGTTGCCGCCGAAGCCCTCGCCGGATCGGACGATGAAGAACTCAACGACGAAGAATCCACCGACGTCGACATCGATCTCGTGCAGCCGTTCTCGTTTGCTGTGGAGGCTCCGCAAGAAGACGCGGATCTGGGCGAGATCCTGACCGAGTCCGGATCGGTGCTGGCCAACGTTGGTGCCCGGCTCGACGCTCTGGCCATGGCCACCCGCTCGTTTCAGGAATCCTCCGAGGCCGCTCGAGGCGCGTCGCACGTCGCCAAGCCCGCAACCATGGACCCATCTGGGAGCCTCGACCTCCGCGAGGACGAAGAGCCCCGCACACTTGAAGCCATGCCCGATCCCGTCGTGATCGAGCCTGCGATCGAGAGCTCGGCAGTGCAGACGTCAACCCATGAAACAACCTTCGACGTGTTGGTTCGCCACACAACCCATCACGAACGTCTGGACGAACAGAGCGAACGCGTCCGTGAGCTGTTGGCTAGGGCTTGTGGGGCTGCGATCAGCCGACAGGGCTACTCAGTGACGCGCCGCACTGAACTGCACGGTCATTACTTCTTCGGTTTCGAGAGCGGCGCCGATACCCGACGCATCAACCTTGAGATCACGCCGGCGAAGTCGGTGAGCGGCGACACCGCTCATCACATTCACTTCGCGATGTCGTGGGGTCGAATGGCATTCGATATCGATGAAGCCCTGACGGTTGTGCAGGATCAGTTGCCCGTGGCCGACCGTCGACTCGGGTCAATCTCCAGCGATGCCGAGCTCGATACCGGTTCGGTGTCGACCAGGGTCGACCTGATTCTGCCCCTCGACGACTACGTCGGTAACGACTACTCGATCGATCGGGAGCGGTTGGAGTCGTCCCTTGGGGCGATTCAGCATGCGCTTGAGACACGCTGGTACGAACTCTTCATCCCAGCCGAATAGCCGGGGCGTTACCAGCGAGGTTCGTCCGCGATCTGGTTGAGCAGTGTTTCGAGTGGTTGCGGCTCTGCGAAGAAGTATCCCTGGCCCATATCGACCTGTAGGGCTCGTAGTCCAGCGAGCTGTTCGCTGGTTTCGATGCCTTCGACCGTTGTCGATTTGCCGAGTGCGTGAGCCATGGCGACCGCGGCAGCCAGGACTGGCGCGCCGCTTCCGTCTGCTTTGAGGCCCACCAGGAACGCTCGGTCGATCTTCACGTCGCCGACCGGAAGCTTGCGAACGTAGGCGAGCGAGGAATAGCCGGTTCCAAAGTCGTCAATGGCGAGCTTGAGGCCGCTTTCCTTGAGTTGGTATAGGCGTGAAACAACCTCTTCGTTTGCGAGGGTCGATTCGGTCAGCTCGATGATGAGCGAATCGGGTCGTAGCGAGTTCCGTTCGAGTGCGGCGGCGATGACGTAGTCGATGTCAGGCCGGATGAGTTGCGTGGCTGAAAGGTTGATCGCCGCGCCGAAGCCGGCGATGTGTTCGGTGAGCTGCACTGCTTCATCGATGGCTTGGTTCAGGACCCAGTCGCTGAGGTCGTCGATGAGGTCGGCTCGTTCCGCGGTCGGGATGAATCTGTCCGGGCCCAGGATGCCCTTCTCTGGGTGCCTCCACCGTACGAGCGCTTCGGCGCCAGCGATGCGTCCGGTGGCAAGGTCGATCTTGGGTTGCCAGAAGACGACGAACTCGTCGTTGTCGACGGCTTGGCGAAGGCGCTGTTCGCGATCGAGTCGATCGCTTGCCCGAGCGTCGAGTTGATCGTCGTGGACCGTGGTAGAGCTCCGGCCATTCTGTTTGGCTCGGACAACAGCTGCGTGTCCTTCATCGATGAGCTCGAGAGGCGAGGTTCCAGCCCAACCCATCGTGATGCCGATCGAGACGGTCGTCGTCAGCGTTGTGTCGGCAATATCCATCGGCTCGCCGATCGAGCTACGAATGCGCTCTGCAACCGCACGCGCGTCGGCGAGCTTATGGAGACGGTCGAGGATCACGATGAACTCGTCTCCGCCGAACCGGACGACATGGTCGGTGCGCATCAGTTGGTCGCGGATGCGGCTAGCTGTTGTGGCGATGATGGCGTCGCCTGCGGCGTGCCCGAGTGAGTCGTTGATAAGTGTGAGGTCGTCGATGTCGACAAACAGGAGACCGACTCCAGGACCGTCGGCCTGAGTATTGTTCAGCGATTCGCGCAGGCGGTCCTCGAGGCCCTCGCGGTTTTCGAGGCCGGTGAGTGGGTCGAAGCGAAGTCGGTCGAGCATTTCTTCGCGGCCTTGCTCGCGACGGAGGGCAAGAGCCGCCAGTGAGGCAACTTCGTGAAAGACTTCGGCTTCATCCGCGTCGAGCTCGCGGGCATCCTTGAGGACCACAGCGAGACAGCCGCCGGTGATGTGATGGCGGCCGGTTAGGGGAGCGGCATGGGATGCCAACAGGCGTTGATCGATGAAGGTTCGCCGGTGTTCCCGGTAGAGGCTGCTCGCCGAAATGTCCGGGACGATGATCTCGCTCTGGCGAGTGATCGCTGCCGACCACGCTCCGAACCACTGTCGCCGTTCAATGCCGTGAATTAGATGGTTCACGCGGTTCGGGGCGCTCGACGCGCGAACCCTCGGGACCTCGTCGTTGCCGATCGTGGCAATGAAGGCAACACTGCGATCGATTCGGTTCGTGATGATGTACACGAGGTCTTCGAAGACGAGCTCGCTTCGCCGCCCATCGGCAATGTCGGTGGCGATGCGAGCGCGTAGCTCGAGCAACCACTCGCGGTGGCCTGGGTGGTGCCCACCCCCGATTTCGGTTCCTTCATTGCCCATACGGTTGTCCATCGGCCAAAACAGTCGTCAGCGTGAGCATCAAGCTATGACACAAACGGTCGGCAACGCGGCCGCAAGCTGATACCGTTTTGGGGCCCGCCCGGGTAGCTCAGTTGGTAGAGCAACTCATTCGTAATGAGTAGGTCAGCAG
>CAZSYL010000087.1:0-9405 GCA_964610745.1 uncultured Acidimicrobiales bacterium | reverse complement strand
GCGCCGGAGGCGGCGTTCGCGTCCGCGGCAATCAATTGGGGTCACGTGAGTTTTGGGCTCGAATTACAATCTTGTAACTTCACGCGCTAGGTTTCGTGTTGTACGGCGGCCTTTGTTTTGGCTTGGAGTAACTCGGTGTATTTGAAAACGCTCACGATGAAGGGCTTCAAGTCCTTTGCGGACTCGATCGACCTGGAGCTGGAACCCGGTGTCACCGTGGTTGTTGGTCCGAACGGCAGTGGCAAGTCGAATGTTGTCGACGCCGTGGCCTGGGTCCTCGGCGCACAATCGCCCAAGTCGGTGCGGTCCCAGAAGATGGACGACGTCATATTCGCCGGTACTTCCAACCGGCCTGCGCTCGGCCGCGCCCACGTCTCGCTCACGATCGACAACTCCGATGGGGTGCTCCCTACCGAGTTCTCAGAGGTCGAGATCTCCCGAACGCTCTTCCGTTCCGGCGACAGCGAATACCACCTCAACGGTGTGCCGTGTCGCTTGATGGATATCCAGGAGCTGCTCTCGGACTCCGGCGTTGGACGCAGCCAGCACGTCATCATCAGCCAGGGCCAAATCGACGCAGTCCTCAACGCTCGGCCAGAAGAGCGGCGCCTCATCATCGAAGAAGCCGCGGGCGTGCTCAAGTTTCGCAAGCGCCGCGAAAAGGCCCAACGACGCCTGGTCGCCACCGAAGCAAACCTCACTCGAATCCAGGATCTGCTTCGTGAAGTACGCCGTCAGCTGCGCCCGCTCGAGAAACAGGCCGATGCAGCACGCCGTCATGGCGACGTCGTTGCCGAGCTGCACACGTGTCAGGTCTTCTTGGCAGGACGTCAGGTCGCCTCGCTGCGAAAGGCAATGTCGAGCCATTCGTCGAGTCGTCAGGAGTTCGCGCTTCGAGATCGTGAGCTACGAACCCAACTCGCCAAGCTCGACGCGGACATCATTTCCCTCGAGAGCGACCTGTCCGCACAGGGTGCGGTCGATCTCGGCGACGCCCTCGCACGCCTCGAAGGGCTTAGCCAACGAGCCGGCGGAGCAAACGACCTTCTCGGCGAGCGCCTCCGCGGCATCGAACGTGAGCGGCAAGCAACCATTGATGGAGACGTTGTTGCTGCATTGCGGGCTGAGGCTGCTCAGCTCGGCGAGCAGCTGATCGACGTCGATGCTCTTGTTGCGGACCTCGGACCGGAACACGACACGCTCGCCCAGGCAGAACAAAGTCTCGACGACGACCGTTCCGCATTTGAGCTGGCGATCTCGTCGATGACCGGTGATGGCACCGAAGCTGCGGCTGCAGGGCGTGCTGCCGAAGTTCGTGGCGAGCTTGCAGCGCTTCGAAACTCGATCGCATCGGCCGACGCCGAGCTGAGTCGAATCAGTGACAGAAACAGTGCACTCGCAGAGAAGAAGAAGGTGCTCGACGAGCGGGCCGTAGGGGAGAAGGAAACTCTCGACGCCGCGGTTCAGCTCGAAACTGAGCTCGTTAGCGCGGCAGACACGGCCGCGAGTGGACATCTGGCCGCTCAGGAAAAACTCACCGGCCTCCGAGACGAGCGCGCCGAAGCCGATGCGGTCTGTCGAGCTGCTGAAGCTCGCGTCTCGGCCCTTAGCGAGGCACTGTCGTCGGCCCGAGCATCGGCCGGTGTCGATGCACTGGGCGACCTCGATGGCCTGGTTGGAACGTTGCTCGACGTCGTCGGTATCGAAGATGGCTGGGAAGACGCTGTCGAAGCTGCGCTCGGCGAAGCCCTCTCGGCGGTTGTTGTCGACTCGCCGAACGCAGCCCGGACCGCTCTCGAAGCGTTCGAACAGGGACGGGGCAAAGGTTCGGTCATCACGCTCGACGCAGCTGTACCGCCAGCCGTGCCGAACCCGAAATCGATCCTGAACCACGTCACGCCTTTGCGCAGCGATGTTGCGGGCGTGCTCGGTTCGCTGCTCTCCGGTATCGACGCCGTCGACGGAGATTGGCGAAGCGCTGTCGACCAGTCGGTCAGCTCAGGGAGGGTTGTCGTCACCAAGTCGGGCGACCGCATCGGTGGTGGGCTTTGGCGCATCGGCACCTCTGGCGTTGGTGCCACACAGGCCGCACTGGACACCGCCGCCAGCGAAGCCGATGATGCACGGAGCCATCGCGACTCGTGCGATTCCGGAATCACCACCCTGAGCGCTGAGGTCGAAGCACTCCTCGCGAAAGACCGTGCCGCAGCCGATGCCCTCGACACCAACGACGCCCAGCTCACCTCGACGACCGAGGCGCTCCACAAGATCGACGCCGAAGTTCGCCAGATCGGTGTCGAGACCGATGCCCTTGCAACCCAGCGGGGCGAACTCGAAACCCGTCTCTCACGCGAGAGTGATCGGGCTGGTGAACTCGACTCGTTGCTACCCGGTCTGGAATCGGCTGAAGTGCAGTCCGCGGAACGTAATCGGGAGCTCGAGGCCACAAGAACCGTTCTCGCGCAACGTTCATCGGCGCTGACCGAGAAGCGCACCGAGTTCGAAGTGAAGTCGGCGTCGCTCGAGGAGCGACGCGGCGTCCTGCGTCGTCGGCTTGGCGAAGTCCAAGATCGGCTCGAACGGCTTGCTGTCGAACGAACCGAAGCAGAAGCCAAACGTGTGCTCCTCGACCGGACCGAAGGTCTCACAAAGCGCGTGCATGTGATGCTCACCAGCACGATCGGCCACCTCGGCACCCACCTCGATGCTCGCCGCGAAGAACGTCGGGAACAGTCCGCCATGGTTCGCGAGCTCACCGAACAGCTCGACTCGATGCGGGCACAACGCTCATCGACCGAAACCGAGCTTCGCGAACTCGCCGAACGGACAAGTCGTATCGAGATCGATGAGGCCGAGACCCGGTTGCGTCTGGAGACCACCACCGAGATGCTTCGCCGAGATCTCGATGTCGACCCTCAGACAGCCGTCGATGCACCTGCTCCTGAGCTTCCCGAGAAGGTCACGCCCGCAGCGCGGGCTCGCGAACTCGAACGGGATCTCAAGCTCATGGGACCCATCAATCCGCTTGCCCTTCAGGAGTTCGAAGCGCTCCAGGAACGCCACGAGTTTCTCAACGGTCAGCTCGACGACATTCGCTCCACCCGCCGTGAGCTCAACAAGGTGATCAAGGCAGTCGACGAAGAAATCGTCACCGTGTTTGCGTCGGCGTATGCCGATGTCGCGGACAACTTCACCACCCTCTTCGAGCGTCTGTTCCCCGGAGGACAGGGTGCACTTCGGCTCACCGAGCCAGACAACCTGCTCGAAACCGGCATCGAGGTCAGCGCGAAACCATCGGGCAAGAACGTCAAGAAGCTCTCGCTGCTCTCCGGCGGCGAACGCTCGCTCACCGCACTGGCGTTCCTCTTTGCGGTCTTCCGCAGTCGCCCTTCGCCGTTCTACGTCATGGACGAAGTCGAAGCGGCGCTCGATGACGTCAACCTGCACCGCTTTCTTAGCCTCGTCGAAGAGTTCCGAAACGAAGCGCAGCTCGTCATTGTGTCGCACCAGAAGCGAACAATGGAAGCAGCCGACTCGCTCTACGGTGTGACGATGGAGCCCGGCGGCTCGTCACGAGTTGTCAGCGAACGCTCTGAGGTCGAACGTAACTTTGGCACTGGCGCCAAGCGCGACGAAGCGTTGGCCGACAGCCTGATCAAGTAGCCACATTGGTAGTCGAGAGCCGCCGAGGATGAGCTGCTCGCTCGCCTTCGGGTACTTGGGCTCTGGCAAAGCCCGCTCTGAGGGCAGTACCGTGGTGTTGTGCGAATCCTGGTAGTCGATGACGAAGTAGATCTGGCGAACGCGGTCGCGACCGGTCTTCGGCGAGAAGGGTATGCGGTCGATGTTGCCCATGGCGGCGCCGATGCTCTCGATCGCGTGGCGATCCAGCCATACGACCTGATTTGCCTCGATCTGACGATGCCCGACATCGACGGACTTGAGGTGTGCAAGCACATTCGAGAGAACCCGCCCGAGGACCGTGCCCCAAGAGTCCTGATGCTTACCGCTCGGGATTCGGTCGATGAGAAGATCACCGGTCTCGACGCCGGGGCCGACGACTATCTCGTCAAGCCCTTCGCACTCGGCGAACTGTCGGCTCGCATTCGGGTGCTTCTGCGCCGCGACGCCGAGCAGTCGTCCTCGCTGCTCGAGGTTGGTTCACTATCCCTCGATACGGCACGACACGAGGTGTTCAACGGGAGTGAGCTGCTCGATCTCACGCCGAAGGAGTTCGCGCTGCTTCGCTATTTTATGGCCCATGCCGGCCATGTTCTCAGCCAGGAACACCTTCTCGAGCACGTGTGGGATGAGAATGCGGATCCGTTCACCAATACGGTTCGGGTCACGGTCGGCACCCTCCGCCGAAAATTGCACACCGAGGACGAAGCGCCGTTGATCGAAACGGTCATTGGTTCCGGTTACCGGTTGATCGACAGCGACCGCTTGTCATGACAGCCACCGAGTCTTCTGAAGCCGAGACGGGTCGCACCCACGACCCTGGTTCGGTCACTGGGGAGTTCCGTCCGCCTGACGAGGTCTCGACGACCAAGGAACGGCCCGTTCGTCGCCCGATGAGCGTCGGTGCCAACACCGACCGCTTTCTACCGTCGTGGGTTGGCTCGATCCGGTTCCGTTTGGCACTGGTGTATTCGATCCTGCTGTTCGGCCTCGCTGCCATCGTTATCGGTGGCCTGTACGCCGGGATCAGCCGCGAAGTCGGTCGAACCATCACCGAGGATCCGAGCTTTGCCCTCATCATCGACCCGACGACAGGGGAGGAAGTGCCCGGTCTGGTGCTCGAGGACTTTGAAGCCGAGGTCGACCGCCAGGTGCTCGAAGATCTCCGCGCCTACTCGTTCGCTGCGCTGGCCCTCCTGTTCGTCACCAGTCTCGCTGTTGGTTGGTATGTGGCCGGGATCGTCTTGCGTCCCATCGAGCGCATCACCGCGGTCGCTCGCGCCATCAACGCGACCGACCTCAACCGACGCATCAACCTCGCTGGTCCTGATGACGAACTGGGCCAGCTAGCCGGAACGTTCGATGACATGCTCGATCGGCTCGACATGGCTTTCAGCGCGCAGACCCGGTTCATTCACGAAGCGTCCCACGAACTCCGTAACCCACTCGCGGTTATTCGAACGAACCTTGAGGTCACCCTCGGAAATCCCGACGCATCGGTGCAGGAGCTACGCCGAGCAGGTGCTGTGGTGACCCGCAGTGCTGACCGGATGGCCACACTCGTCGACGACCTGCTCGATCACGCTCGCGAAGAGACGAGGGCAACTCGGGTCGAGGTCGTCGACATCACCGGAGTGGTCCAACACGTGGTTGAGGAGTTCGAGATTCCCGCAGCTTCCGATGGCATAGAGCTCACCTCGACTGCCGATCCCGAACTGCTCGTCGAGGGTGACCCTGTTGCACTGCGGCGTGCGTTAGCCAACCTGCTGGCCAACGCGATTCGGCTTGCTCCGGAGGGTTCGGTCATCTCGGTGCGTGCAGGAAGAATCGAAGACTGGGTGTGGATGGGTGTGCAGGACCAGGGTCCTGGCATTGCCGCGGGCGATCAGCAGCGAGTGTTCCGCCGATTCTGGCGAGGTGACCGCAACGACACATCAGAAAAGATGAAGCGAGACGGACGTTCTGGCCTTGGCTTGGCGATTGTTAGTCAGATCGCAGAAACCCATGGCGGTCATGTGCGTCTTGAGTCTGAGCTTGGGCAGGGTTCGACGTTTGTGATCTGGATGCCGAGCATCGGCGCGGATCATTCACCATTCTCGCCAAGTTCGACCGACGCACGGAACGATTCTGGACGTAGCGAGCCACCTGCGTTCAACGAACTTCCGACACTTACGACCTCTTTACCCTCTGACGACTAAGGTCATCCCTAGACCTGCTGTTTCGGCTGGGGTATTTCCCCTCCACCCCGGTCGATCAGCATGATGTCAGGGACCTGGTGCCCGGTTTGTCCGTCCTTTTGCCGGGCACCTCGTTCCTGACAGCGATTGCAGGTCCTAGGATGAGCGGGTTATGGATCCCGTACTCCTCATAATTCTCATCGTCGTGGCCGTGTTGGTCGTCGGCGGTGCTGGTCTCGCATTCCTTCGTGGCAAGGGCGATCACACTCCAACACTCGATCCGAGCGTGACCGACAAGGCCGATTCGGTCCTGACCAAGCCGGAGCCGGCGGTCGAAGCAGACACCGATACGGCCGTCATCACCGATGATGAGGTCGAAGAGCTCGTCGACGACGAACTCGTCGAAGAACCCGAACCAGAGCCCGAACCCGAGGCTGCGACCTTCAGGGGCCGGCTAGGCAAGGCCCGCTCGGCAATGTCGGGTTTCCTCAGTTCGATTTTGGCTGGCGGCGACGTCAACGCAGAAACCTGGGAAGAACTTGAAGAAGCGCTGATCCGTGCTGATGTCGGGGTCATGGCGACGACGGAGATTCTCGGGTCGGTCCGTGAGACGGCCGATGAGGCAGGAGTAAAGGACCCGAACGCGCTGATCGAGCTCGTCAAGGACGAGATGAAGAGCCGTCTTGGCGGCCACGACATTTCGCTCGCCGAAGGTGGCGAACCATCGGTGTGGCTCTTTGTTGGTGTCAACGGTGTTGGAAAGACCACCACGATCGGCAAGATCGCGACACGAGAGGTTGCCGAGGGGCGCAAGCTATTGCTCGCTGCCGGCGATACGTTCCGTGCTGCAGCTGCCGAACAGCTCACCATGTGGGCCGAACGTTCCGGCGCTGATGTTGTTCGCGGAGCCGAAGGCGGCGACCCATCCTCGGTGATCTTCGATGCTGTCGAGAGTGCTGCGGCCAGTGGCGCGGAGATTGTTCTGGCCGACACCGCTGGTCGTTTGCACACCAAGACCAATCTGATGAACGAGCTATCCAAAGTGCGTCGAGTCGCCGAAAAGGGTGCGGGCACCGTCACCGAAACGCTGCTCGTGATCGATGCAACGACCGGCCAGAACGGTTTGATCCAGGCTCGTGAATTTACCGAAGCAGCGGACCTGACCGGCGTTGTACTCACCAAGCTCGACGGCTCGGCGAAGGGCGGCATCGTCGTCGCGGTTCAAAACGAGCTCGACATTCCGGTCAAGCTCGTTGGCCTGGGGGAGGGTCCTCACGACCTCATCCCCTTTAACGCCGACGACTTTGTCGACGCCCTGTTCGAGGCTTAGTTCGCCTCGCTGCTCGGGTCCCGTGCGGCGGTGATCTCTTTGCCCATGTAACGCACGCCTTCGAAGTCGGCAAAGCCCTGGGCTTCCCAGAACGCTGCGCCAGCGTGGTTATCGCCCCACACCGCAAGTCGTAGTTTGGTGATTCCGGCGGCGAGGAATCGTTGTTCGAGCTCGCCAAAGAGCGCCTTGCCCTGCCCGGTGCGGGCGATCGCGGGGTCGACAGCGAAGCGCTTCACCCATCCACGATGGTTGTCGTAACAACCCATGACCGAGCATCGAATGTTGCCGGCGTCGTCGACTCCGACAACGAACAGGTCATCGTTGCTTTCGAGACGGGTTTTGATCTCCCGTCGATCCTGTTCTTGGCCGTAGGACAACCCGGCTTTCTCCCACAAGCTGATCAGTTGGTCAGAGTCGTTGAGGTTGGCAGACCGGTAGAGCATGCGGTGTGTTCTAGCCGATAGTCGGCCCCTTGACACCGGCTTGGCGGGGCGTGACGGTACGGTAAACAGCGAAAAGCCGCCCCCTTTGACAGGCCATGATCCGCCTGCGTGAGCGCAAACCAAGGAAAACAATGTTCGATACCCTCACCGACCGCTTTGACGGCATCTTCGGCAAGCTTCGTGGCAAAGGGAAGCTGAGCGAAACCGATGTTGATGAGGCGCTGCGGGAGATCCGCCTGGCCCTGCTCGAGGCCGACGTCAACTTTGAGGTAGTCAAGAGCCTCGTCAGTCGTATTCGTAACCGAGCTGTAGGCGATGAACTCTCGAAGGCGCTGAACCCAGGCCAGCAGATCGTCAAGATTGTTCTCGAAGAACTCACCGAGAGCCTCGGTGGCGAGGCAATGCAGATCACGTTCAGCCCAAAGCCACCAACCGTGGTGTTGATGGCTGGTTTGCAGGGTTCGGGTAAGACGACGAACTCAGCCAAGTTGGCGAACATGTTCAAGTCGCAGGGCCGCAACGTCCTGATGGTCGGTGCTGACCTCCAACGTCCAGCCGCTGTCGAACAGCTCAAAACACTCGGCGAACAGATCGGTGTCCCGGTCTTTTCTGAGGCCTCCGATCCGGTCAGCGTTGCGAAGGCCTCGCTCGCCGAGGCCAAGAGCACCGGACGCGACGTGATCATCGTCGATACCGCGGGCCGTTTGGCTATCGATGCGGAGTTGATGGAGGAGGTCCGCCAGATCTCCGAAGTGGTAAGCCCGGACTACACGTTCCTCGTGGTCGACGCCATGACTGGCCAGGACGCGGTCACGGTCGCCGAGTCCTTCCACAGCACCCTCGAACTCGATGGTGTGATCCTCACCAAGCTCGATGGCGATGCCCGCGGTGGTGCTGCCCTGTCGGTCAAGGAGGTCGTTGGCCGTCCAATCGCCTTTGCGTCGACCGGTGAGAAGATCGACGAGTTCGAGACGTTCTACCCGGATCGTCTCGCAAGTCGAATCCTCGGCATGGGCGATATCGAAACGCTCATCGAAAAGGCCGAAGCAGCGTTCGAAGAAGAAGAAGCCGAAGAGGCAGCGCAGCGCCTCATGGAGGGCACGTTCACCCTCGACGACTTCCTTCAGCAGATGCAGCAGATCAAGAAGATGGGCCCCATTGGCAACTTGTTGGGCATGATGCCCGGCATGCCAAAGGAAGTCCGCGATGTCGAGATCGAGGATCATCACGTCAATCGTCTAGAGGCGATCATCCGATCCATGACGGTCGCGGAACGAACGGACCCAAAGATCATCGACGCATCGCGTCGTGCCCGCATTGCTGCGGGCAGCGGCATGAAACAGCAGGATGTTTCGGCCCTGGTCGATCAGTTCAGTGAGATGAAGAAGATGATGACCAAGCTGGGCGTCAATCCGAAGTCGAGCTCGAAACGTAAGGGCAAGAAGAACAGGAAGCGCAAGCGCGGCGGCCGCACGACGGCGAAGGGCAAGGGTCCAATGGCGGACCCAACGCAGGTCCTCAACGAAGGTCTTGACGAGATCAACGACCTCAAGCTGCCCGGCCTCGATTTCGAAGATCCGCGCACGATAAACAGCGAGTGAACCAAACACACTGGCGAATTCGGGCAAATTGCTCGTCTTCTGCGAGCGTGACACTCTTCGCAATTCCCGCTGCTGGTTGTCGCGAAGGGGCACCGTGGCGATAGCATCTATCGGTCGAGTCCCTCCTGTCTCCGTGACTCGCAAGAAGAGGATTTTGTTGTGGCTGTAAAGCT
>CAZSYL010000086.1:0-10455 GCA_964610745.1 uncultured Acidimicrobiales bacterium | reverse complement strand
CTGCTGTGTCTTGTTCGACGGTGCCGCTGCTACACGCAGCTGCGATCAGCGCAAGTACTGCCAAGAACGCGAAAGTACGGCAAGTAAAGGACTGCCGCGCAACGATCGGGATGCCTGTGTCCATGAGGGTGTTTGCCCGCTCACCTCCCGATGCCTCGTACTCGGTGACCTGGTCGGGAACCCACTGCCATGAGCTTGGTTCGTAATCCGCATTGAAGCCCATAACAACAAGACTAGTGCCGCTACACTCCTCGCCTATGAACCGCACTTTCGTACTCTGCAAGCCCGACGCTGTTGAACGAGGCCTCGCTGGTCGCATCGTCACCCGTTTCGAGGACAAGGGCCTCACGATCGTCGCTGCCGAACTGCGCACCGCCGACTCGGACACGCTCGATGCGCACTACGCCGAGCACGTCGAGAAGGGCTTCTACCCAGACCTGAAAGCGTTCATGAGCCGCGGCCCGGTTTTGGCCATGGTCCTCGAAGGCCCCGAAGACACGTTCGCGATGGTTCGATCGATGATGGGCGAGACCAATCCCGCCTCGTCACCTCCCGGAACCATCCGAGGCGACTTTGGTACGGAGATGACCGAGAACCTCGTTCACGGATCCGACTCAAATGAATCCGCTGCGCGCGAAATCGGTATCTGGTTTCCGAACCTGTAAATCGGTCGAAAAAGCCGGGAAAATCGGCTGAAACGGCCATAAAACCGCACTCCGAAGTCGACCAAACACGTAGTGTGTCGGTCATCTTGCAACTGTGTTACAACGCTGACTAGAGTCCCCCTTGGAGTACGGGACCGGACCTTCCGAGTCTCGTCATATTTGGAGTGTCATGGGCGACGGGTTCTCACGATCATTTGCGAATTTCGGGTCAATCTCGGGTCGCGATATGGCGGTCGATCTCGGTACAGCAAACACACTCGTCTATGTACGGGGCGAGGGCATTGTTCTCAACGAGCCTTCGGTTGTGGCGGTCAACATCCATACCGGTGAGCCACTGGCAGTCGGAGCCGAAGCCAAGCGGATGATCGGGCGCACACCTGCTCACATCCAAGCGGTTCGTCCGTTGAAGGACGGCGTCATTGCCGACTTTGATATCTGCGAGAAAATGCTCCGCTACTTCATCGAGCGCGTACATCCACGCAAGTGGGCACGTCCACGCATGGTGATCTGTGTCCCTTCGGGCATCACCGGTGTCGAGCAGCGAGCCGTGCAGGAAGCGGCGGAGTTTGCAGGCGCACGTAAGCCCGCGTTCATCATCGAAGAACCAATGGCTGCAGCGATTGGCTCAGGCCTACCGGTTCAGGATCCGACCGGGTCGATGATCGTCGATATCGGCGGAGGCACGACCGAGGTCGCTGTCATCTCGCTCGGTGGAGTTGTTGCAAGCCAGTCGGTGCGCGTCGGCGGTGACGAACTCGACGAGGCCATTGTTCAATTCGCAAAGAAAGAAGAGAGCATCGCGATCGGCTATCGCACTGCCGAGGAGATCAAGAAGGCCCTTGGTTCGGCATGGCCACTCGAACGCGAAATGCAGGCTGAGGTTCGCGGTCGCGACCTCGTCACCGGTCTCCCAAAAACGATCAACCTGACCAGCGTCGACATGCGCGAGGCTCTTGCTGAGCCTGTCGCCGCAATCTGCGACGCGGTCAAGGTAACGCTCGACCAGACCCCACCTGAGCTCGCAGCCGACATCATGGAACGCGGCATTTGCCTTGCCGGTGGAGGTGCGCTCTTGCACGGTCTTGCAGTACGGCTCCGTGACGAGACCGGTATGCCAGTGTTCGTTGCTGATCGTCCACTCGACGCCGTTGCGCTCGGGTCCGGCCAGAGCCTCGAGGAGTTCGAGTCGCTGCGCGGCGTCTTGTTCAGCTCGGGCAGTATCTGAGTTAAGTCATGGTCGCCCCCCAGCAATCGGGGCGTCGGCGAGTGACGCTCGGGTTTATCTTCCTGGCGGCAGCGACGCTCATCACGCTCGACTTCCAAGCCTTTGGTCCACTTGGGACCATCCAGAGCGGCGCGCGCGAAATCGTGACACCGATCCGTCTCGGCGGAGAACGAATCGTGTCGCCGATCACGGGCCTGTGGCAGAACGCGACCGAGTTCGACGAGCTGCAAGCGGAGAACATCGCGCTACGAGCCGAGATCGACGAGCTTCGAGGCGAGATAGTTCGCTCGGGCATCGACCGGGCCGAGTTTGAAGCCTTGCTGGCCATCAACGGACTTGAGGACCTCACCGACTTTCCATTGCAGCTAGCTCGCGTCCGCACGGGCGAGGTCGGTAACTTCAGCGCTGGTGTCATCGAGATCGACCGGGGCAGCCAGGATGGAATCTTGCGTGACATGGCTGTGGTGACAGCAGCCGGTGTGGTCGGTCGCGTCGAACGCGTCGATCGCAGCTCCGCGACGGTTCGCCTGATCTCGAGCAGCGACTTTGTCATGGGCGTCGAGGTTGCGGGCGAAGTTGGGTTGGCGCGCGGCACGGGCTCGCCAACGACCATCGAGGTGCCTCAAGGCATCAATAACCGAGCGACGATCGAGGTGGGCGATCCCGTCACGACCACCGCGAGCGAGCGGACACTGTTCCCGCCGAACCTCGTGATTGGTACCGTCAGCTCTGCGGTACAGACAGACGATGCTTCGAATCAGAGTTTGGTGGTCGAGCTTGCCGCCGACCCGACAGACCTTCGTTTCGTCAGCGTCGTGCTCGTCGAACCCGGGCTCGACGAAGATGCCGTCGAAGCCAACGACGAGGCTCCTGCCGCCCCGCTCGTCGATGACGACACAGTTACCGAGTCGGTCGCCGATGATACGGACGGCACTGATGATGTCGGCGGTGCAGATGTTGCGGACGGAACAGCTGATGTAGGCGGAGCAGCGGCGGATGGTGTGGATCAGTGACTCGCCGACTGAAGACAGCGCTGGTTCTGTTCGTGCTGCTCGTTCTACAGGTTTCGATCTTTGCCCATTTTCGGGTGTTCGGCGTGGCCCCCGATGCTCTCCTCGTCGCGGCGATCCTCGGTGGCATCGTCGGGGGTCCGGACTTCGGTGCCCGAAACGGCTTTGCTGCTGGATTGCTGCTCGACCTCGTCGTCCCAGGAGCGTTTGGTTTGGCCGCAGGTATCTATGCGACGTTTGGCTACGGCATTGGATTTGTCTCGCGGTCGATCGATTCTGAAGACCCTCGCGTTATGCCGGTGCTGGTGGCGTTTACTGCGTTCTTGGCGACCGGAACCTACGGTTTGGCGCTCGGTGTACTGGGCTCAGAACAGTTCGTCGACTGGGGGCTCGTCGGTATTGCCATCGGTGTGAGCGTCTTCTCTGTCTTGCTCGCCCCTTGGGTGCGAAACATGTACCGCTGGGTCGTGGCAGATCCACTCGGGGTAGCGCGTACCGAAACAGCTCGGAGCGTGGTGAACTAGTGGCGATGTTCGGTGTTGGTCCTGCCCGCGAGGCGGTCTGCTAAGTGGAAGATACGAGCCGGCTCAGGCTTCGAGTCCTTGGTGTTGTGGCGTTTTCGCTCTTTGTCGCGCTCTTTGGTCGACTCTGGTACCTGCAGGCTCTGGAGGCCGAGGCATTCGAGATCACCGCCCAGGCCAACATCAACCGCAGTATTCGCACCCAGGCGCCGCGCGGACAGATTCTCGATCGAAATGGCCAGGTACTCGTCGGGAACCGACTGTCGACCGTCGTGACCGTGAACCGCGATGAACACGTCCAACAGCTCGAATCGATGGGCTTCGATACTCGCGACGAACGAGCAGAGTTCCGCTCGGAGATGTTCCGCGACCTTGCTCGCGAGCTTTCTCAATCTGGTCAGCTCACCAAAATCGAAGACCTCGAGCGGTCGTTCAACGACCAGTCCTTTACCGACTTTGACGACATCCCAATCGCTCGCGACGTGGACGAAGAACTGCTCATCTTCATCGGTGAGCGTCCCGACCGTTACCCGGGAGTGGCCGTCGACCAGGACGTTGTGCGGAGTTACCCCTTTGGGCAGAACGCGGCGCACATTCTTGGTTACGTCGGCTCGATCACCGGCAACGAACTCGAAGCAGCCGAAGGCCGTTACCTGATCGACGACCCCAACAGCGATGATCCAGACGACCTCATCGAAGACCCTAACGGGAAGCCATACCGGAGAAACGACGAGATCGGCAAGCAGGGTATCGAAGCGTTCTTCGAAGACGACTTGCGCGGCGTGCCCGGAACCCGGGAGTTCGTTGTCGACAATGTCGGTAACGTCGTCGAGGAGGGGGAGGTCATTGAGCCCCGCCGTGGCTCCGATGTGCAGTTGACCATCGACATCGACCTCCAAGTCCGCCTCGAGTTCGAACTACGCCAAGCCCTCGATCAGGCTCGCCTACAGGAAGCAGGGCCCGACGAGTCGCCGTTCAATGCTCCAGCTGGAGCGGCGGTCATTATGGACCCGCGGGACGGCTCGGTGTTGGCTATGGCCTCGTACCCAACCTTTGACCCAGGCGACTTCATCGATGGGATCAGTCAGGCTCAATTCGACGAGTTGAGCGACCCCTTGGCACAACAGCCACTCCTCAATCGGGCGATCAGCGAGATCTACCCGGCAGCTTCGACGTTTAAACCATTCACGGCCATCGCGGCTGAAATCTCAGGAGTCTTTGGCTGGGAGTACGTTGACGACTTCGACGTCCCCACCTCCGATCCTGGGTTCTGGGATCTTCTGTCGTGCAACCAGGACTTCAGTGGCGATGTTGAGGGAGCGCTCGCGAGTGGCTGCCGCAAGCGAAACGCCGGAGATGCCCAGCTCGAAGGCGTCGACCTGCAGCACTCGATCACGTTCTCATCCGACACGTACTACTACCGGATCGGCGAAGCGTTCTGGATCGCCAGCGGCTTCGACAACGACAGCGACATCAACCCCGAGGGTATTCAGGAGGTGGCCCGAGACTTCGGCTTCGGTAGCCCACTCGGACTGCAGCTCTCCGGCGAACGGGCCGGACTGATACCTGATGCTGAGCTCATGGCCCAGCGTTTCGAGGAGTCGCCCGACCTGTTCCTTCGAGGCGATTGGGGTCCTGGTGACAACACCGACCTTGCAATCGGTCAGGGCGCGGTGGCCATCACACCGCTCCAGCTTGCAAACGCCTATGCCACGCTCGCCAACGGCGGCACTGTCTTCTCTCCCAATATCGCTCAGACCGTCATCCCCCCAGAGGGCGAAGGCGACATCATCGAGTTCGGACCTCGAGTGCTCCGAGAGACTGAAATTCCCGAATCGATCGAGCAGGAGATCCTCGATGGCCTGCTCGGCGTGACCATTCAGGAAGGCACCGACGATTTCCGTCCCGGGGGCACCGCCTTCGATGCGTTCAATAACCCAAACCGGGGCGGAATTGACTTCGATCTCGTCAATTGGCCAGTGGCCGGAAAGACGGGCACCGCCGAAGTGACCGGTCGCGCAGACAACTCGATGTTCGTCGGCTTCGGCCCGTCGGGTTCACGCAGCTTCGGTACCGCGCTCAACGAACCGGAGTATGTGATTGCGGTCATTCTCGAAGAGTCGGGCTTCGGCTCCCGCCAGGCTGCGCCGATGGTGGCCCGGCTGTTCGATGCGATCGCCAACGACGAGATTGCGCCAGCGCTGACCCAGGGTGAGATCGACACGATCTACGGGGTCGACGAGATCACCGACCTTTCCCAGCTCGAAGATGCAGCCGAGAACGCTGCTGGCGGCGGCGGCGGAACGGCCGCGGCGAACATCGGAGCTGGCCAGTGACGGCGTTGAGGGCTGGAACGGCCGGCTTCACCGAACGCGATACCGACGGACCGCTCTGGCAGCGTCTCGACGTGTCGATCATTCTTGCCGCCATTGGCATGCTGTGCATCGGGGTCGTCACGGTGTTCTCCGCGACGAGGGGAGTGGTGAACCCAGAAGTCGACGTTGCTGATACGAGCTTTCTTGAGCGGCAACTCATCTTTGTAGGTTTCGGCACGTTCCTCGCCGGCATCACCGCCAGCATCGACTATCGCAAGACCCGCCCATTCATCCCGTTGATCTACGGCGTGACCGTCGTTCTTCTCGTTGGCTTGTTCGCATTTGGTTCGACGTTCAACGGCGCAACGTCATGGTATTCGTTCGGCTTCGTGACCATCCAGCCATCCGAGTTCGCAAAGCTCACCTTGATCGTGGCACTCGCATCGTGGTTCAGTTCGGTCAACACCCGTGACGGCCTGCCCTTCGTCAACGTGATGTTGGGCCTTGGAATTGCTGGTGTGCTCGCAGCACTCGTCCTGGTACAACCCGACTTTGGCACCGTTATGGTCTACGCCGCGATCGTCGGCGGCATCGTGGTTGTGGCCGGTATCGCGCTTCGTCACGTGGCGGCGGTTCTTGGAATGGTGGTCTTCGCGATCTGGCTCATGGTCCAACGCGACTTCGTGCAGGGATACCAGATCGAACGATTTACCGCGTTTGTTGACCCGGAGAATGCCGACCGCTTCAACGTCGACCAGAGCGAAATCGCCATCGGAAGCGGTGGGATCACCGGACAGGGCTTGTTTCAGGGAACCCAGAACCTGAGCTCGCTCGTGCCGGAGAAAGAAACAGACTTCATCTTCAGCGTGCTCGGCGAGGAGCTTGGCTTTATCGGCGCTGGATCGCTCCTGGCGCTGTATGCCTTTCTGTTGCTCCGCATTTGGCGTGTTGCTCACCTCGCCGAAGATGAATACGGACGCCTCATCTGCGTTGGCGTATTTTCCATGTTTCTCTTCCAGGCCTTTCAGGCCATTGGCATGAACATGGGGATGATGCCCGTGACAGGTATCCCGCTACCACTGATCTCGTTTGGTGGTTCGTCGATGTTGGCGAGCCTGATGGCGCTGGGCCTTGTGGAAAACGTTCACGCACACCGCCTGCGATAAATCCCTGCAAATACATCGGTCTTTCATCTGTCGGTGCCGATCCGTTGCGGGGATGTGCAGCGAGCGCACCGAGAGACGGTAGGGTTTGCGGTGTAAACCTCCACAACTTCGTGCTGAGGTTCGATCGCACACAAGCGCTCCAGAGCGCTAATGCCATCAATTAGGTGAAGATGACCCTCGATCAAGCCACAACGCAGCAGGCAGTTTTCAAAGCCATTCCTGCGTCGGCGTGCCCCTCTCCGGGCTTCGAGGAAAGAGATTTTGCACACTCGTCCACGGCCGCGATGAATGCGGCCAGCGTGTGTGCTGCGCAACCAGAAATGGCTGCGTCATGAGAAGGGAACCACATGTCCGACGATTCCGCGGGAGCGGGCCGCCAGGGAGCCGAAAATTCGGCCTCCGGCAGCCAATCAACTAGCTCCGCTGCGTCCAACCAATCCACCCAAACCGGTGGTAACAACACAAATACTGATTCGGCCCGAAAGCCCCAGATTGGCGACTCTCGTCCCGCGCCCGTAAGCACCCGCGACCAGGGCGCGCCGAGCGGCGGCGCAAACAGTGGCAATGGTGGCAATGGCGGCGGACGTCGCCGTCGCCGCGGTGGTGGCGGAGGTGGTGGCCCAAAGAACGCCGACCAGAACAACCAGAAGTCAAATAACCAGGGGTCGAACAACCAGAAGTCGACGAACCAGAACAATTCCGGAGGCGGCGAGTCCAGTGGCGGTGAAGGCGGGCAAAAGCGCCGACGTCGTCGTGGCGGTCGCGGCCGTGGTGGCGGCAACGGGGGAGGCGGAGGCGGCCGTGGCAACCAGTCGCAGCCGGTAACCGCTCTCACTGGAGACGCTGTCGAACTCGATGAAGAGACTCTCGCCTTGCGCAAGGGTCGCGAACGCAATGGCCGTCCAGCTGGTCGCTACATGATGTGCGTAGCGGTGCGCGAAGAGGCCACCCAGATCGCCGTCCTTGAGGGCCGTACGCTTATCGAGCACTACGTCTCGCGGCCAAGCGATGACGTTTCCCAGATCCACGGCAACATCTACATGGGCAAGGTCCAGAACGTACTTCCCGGCATGGAAGCTGCGTTCATCGACATCACCACGCCGAAGAACGCGGTGCTCTACCGCAGCGACGTGGTCGCTAAGGGCAGCGAGAACCGCAGCACCAAGATCGAACAGTTGCTCCGGGCGAAAGAGAACATCCTCTGCCAGGTCACAAAGAACCCGATTGCGCACAAGGGCGCACGCCTTACCCAGGAAGTCTCTTTGCCGGGTCGATTCGTCGTGCTGGTGCCTAACAGCGACACCTACGGCATCTCGAAGCGCCTTCCCGAAAAGGAACGCAAACGCCTCCGCAAGATTCTCGATCGCGTCAAGCCAAAGGGAGCGGGCATCATTGTTCGTACCGCGGCCGAAAACGTGACCGAGGACGAGATCGTCAACGACGTCAAGCGTCTCGCGGATCAGTGGCAGGCGATCGAGAAGCTTGCCAAAGAGAGCAAGGGTCCCGCAATGCTTTATCGGGAACCCGAGATGGCTGTTCGGGTCATTCGCGAAGAGTTCAACAAGGAGTACCGCGGCATCATCATCGATGATCGTGCGCTCTACGAGGACGTCAAGGGTTACGTCGAGTCGATCACACCTGCTCTCGCCGACCGTGTTCAGTATTTCGACCGTGACGCAGAACCGCTTTCACTGTTCGAACGACATCACGTCGCCGAGCAGCTCCGCAAGGCTGTCGACACCAAGGTGTGGTTGCCTTCGGGCGGTTCGCTCATCATCGAAGGCACCGAAGCGCTCACCGTGATCGATGTCAACACCGGCAAGAACGTCGGCAAGTCGAGTCTCGAGGAAACCGTCTACCGGAACAACCTGGAGGCTGCCCGAGAGGTTGCCCGCCAGCTGCGTCTCCGAGACGTCGGTGGAATCATCGTGATCGACTTCGTCGATATGGAGATCAAGAAGAACCGTGAAGAAGTGGTTCGGGTCTTCCGTGAAGCCCTCGCCCAGGACAAGACCCGAACCCAGGTCTTTGACATATCCGAGCTCGGACTCGTCGAGATGACGCGAAAGCGCATCGGCGAAGGACTCGTAGAGTCGCTCTCCAAGACATGCGAGACCTGCGAAGGTCCTGGTCACATCCTCGACGAAGCACTACTCGATATCTAGTCAACATGGCCAAGGACGACGTCTCAGCCGAAGCCACCAATTGGGTTGCGCAGAACTGGGACCCGAACCTGAGCGTCGGGGAATGGTGGCTCCGCCTGGCCGATGCCGGGTATAGCCACCCGACTTTGCCCGAGGCTGCTGGTGGTCGCGGGTATTCGCGTGCCGAGAATCGGGCGCTGCGTCAGGCAATGGCCGATGCTGGCACACTCGGGCCTCCGAGTGGACTGGGCATGATGCTGGCAGCGCCGACGATCGCCGCTCATGGTACCCCTGAACAGATCGACGCTCACGTTCGTCCGATTATCACTGGAGCCGAGGCCTGGTGCCAGTTGTTCTCCGAACCCAACGCTGGGTCTGATCTTGCGAGCCTCCAAACGACTGCGATACGCGACGGTGACGAGTTCGTGGTCAACGGTCAGAAGGTCTGGACATCGGGAGGCAAGATCGCCGACAAGGGGATGTTGATTGCGCGCACCGACCCCGCGTTGCCAAAACATGCTGGCATCTCCTGGTTTGCGTTCGATATGCACCAGGACGGGGTTGACACCCGACCACTCACCGAAATGACCGGCCGAGCCATCTTCAACGAGGTCTTTATCGACGACGCCCGTGTGACCGCTGCCGACCTGATCGGTGATGACGGCAATGGATGGCGCATTGCGAACGACACCCTGACCTTTGAGCGCATGAGTCTCGGTGCAAACCCGGTGCCGCTGCCTGCGTGTGCGCCCGGCACGATCGCAGCGAACCACGAGCGTCGCGCTGGTGACATCGTCGAGCGCGGCCGCTCGGGCGAGGACGGTGTGCCTCAGCCGAATCTTTCGTACTGGCAGCGGCTGCGTGACTATGCCGCCGATAATGGAGCGCTCGACGACCCACTTGTGCGCGAGCAGTTCGTCGCGTTCTACCAACTCATCGAGGTCAACCGCCTGACGGCAATGCGCAGCAGGTCAAAGGATGCGAGCAAGGTCAGTCCCAATATTGGCAAGCTGATGATGAGCGAGCTGTATCGCATGGGTCGCGAGCTCGGCGCGACCGTGCTCGGCCCGTTGGCGACCCTGTCGAGTGAGCGCGGTTCGTTCGAGGCGCAGATCCAAGAATTGATCCTCTTCTCACCCGGCCCCGCGATCTACGGCGGTACCGATCAGATCCAGCAGAACATCATTGGCGAACGCGGTCTCGGACTTCCTCGCGAGCCTGGACCTGCCAAAGAGACACCATTCAGCGAGTTACCGAAGAACTAGCGACGCGCCGAAACCCCTCGTCGTGATCGAAATAGACGAGAAAGATTGCCCGCTTCGAAACTGCGCTGATGCTCGAACTTCTTGCCGGGCGCTTGGGCGCTACTGAACGGTATCTCTGAGGATCATGAGGGTCTTGACGTCTCC
>CAZSYL010000085.1:5214-10562 GCA_964610745.1 uncultured Acidimicrobiales bacterium | reverse complement strand
CGCTCGGCCGTCCGGTGCCCAAACACTTCGATGGTCTCCGGTGAAGATCGGAATGATCAGTCCGTACAGCCTCAGCGTGCCCGGCGGCGTGCAAGGTCAGATCATCGGGTTGGCGCGAGCGCTTCGCTCCCGGGGTGAATCGGTTCGGGTGCTCGGTCCGTGCGATGGTCCGCCCCCAGAACCGTTCGTCACACCGCTCGGCAACTGTGTGCCAACGGGTGCGAACGGGTCGGTCGTTCCGTTGGCTCCGGACCCCGCAGCGCAACTCCGTACGATTCGGGCTCTTCGCGACGAGGAGTTCGACGTCCTCCATCTTCACGAACCTATGGCCCCAGGGCCAACGATCACCGCGCTGTTGTTGAGGTCTGCGCCCTTTGTCGGAACGTTCCATCGAGCCGGGTCATCTCTGGCCTACAGCTTCTTCAAGCCCGCAACCTGGAGGGGAGCGCGTCGGATCGCGATTCGCTTCGCTGTCTCCGACGATGCGGAAAAGACCGCCATTGAGGCCTTGGGCGGAGAGTACGAACGTGCATTCAACGCGGTCGAGATCGATCGTTTCAGGTCCGATCAACCAACAAAAACCGATGGCCCGACCATCTTTTTTCTCGCTCGACACGAAGAACGAAAGGGCCTGGCCGTTCTGCTCGAGGCGTTTGCATCGCTCGATTCGAGCTGCCGCCTCTGGATTGGTGGCACCGGACCCGAAACGCAGGCGCTGCACAGCGCCCATGCAGGCGACCCGCGAATCAGTTGGCTCGGTGAGATTGATGAACAGGAGAAAGTCGAGCGGATGGTCGGTGCCGATGTCTTCTGCGCACCTTCGTTGTACGGAGAGTCGTTTGGCATCGTTCTGCTCGAAGCAATGGCAGCCGAAACCGTCGTTGTCGCCTCCGACATTGCGGGCTATGCAAAGGTAACCAGGCAAGGTCGCGACGGCGTTTTGTTCCCGCCAGGAGATGCCCCCGCGCTCGCTGCCGAACTCACGTCGCTGCTCAATGACCGGGGTCGTCGCGATGAGCTGGTAGCGCATGGCTCGAGTCGCGTCACCGATTTCTCGATGCGAAAATTAGCCGATCTGTATCTGGACGCCTATGAACGCGCAATCGCTGGCCACGGGTGAACAGCAATTGACGGTGAGCCGCCTAGCATGAGTGCTCGATACGAGAGAAAGGCTCCCGTGAACGGCAAGGTTCTGTACATCTTCGCGTTGCCTGTAGCGGCGGTTTTCGTCGTTACGCTGATCATTGGTTTCCTGATCTGGAAGCCGCTGGCCATCCTTTCGATTCTGTTTGCCGGACTGACGCTCTGGTTCATGTGGCGTCGGGCCGATACGGCCGTGCTGAAATCGCTCGGTGCTCGTGGCCTCGGTCAAACCGAGGGTCAGCGAGTGACGAACACGGTCGACAACCTGTGTTTGAGCTCCGGGGTGAACAACCCGAATATTGCCGTGATTGACGATCCGGCGTGCAATCTCGCGACGGTGAGCGGACGCGAAGACACGATCGTGGTCACGACTGGACTCCTCGAAACGCTCGATCTGATGGAGATGGAAGGAGTGGTCGCTCACGCCCTCACCAAACTCGCGTCGGGCTCGGCAACCTACGGAACTCTCGCTACCTCTGCGAGGCCGTTTATCACCAACGCACAGATCGAGAAAGCGCAAACCTGGGACAAAACGAGCGCAGGTGTGGTCTCCTACGACATCTCCGGCGTCGGCTTAACCCGGTACCCACCGGGTCTACGCTCTGCGCTCGAACGGATCGACGGGCGGTCGACCGACATAGCGGGAGCGACATCGTTAGGAGACGCGTGGTTTATTCCGCCGTCGAGTGACGGGTCGCAACTCGGACACCGAATCGAAGTTCTTTGGGAGCTCTAATGAATCAGATGACGCAGAAATCGACCTCACGTTTTGGATTGAGGACGCCGATTCGGCTCGTCGCAATCCTCTTTGCACTGGCCATGGTGGCCGCGGCGTGTGGTGGCGGTGATGGTGATGACGTAGCTGTCGAAGCCGAGGCCACGACCACGACCGAGGCGGTTGAGACAACAACGACCACCACTCAGCCCGCCGACACGACGACGACAACGACTACCACCGAGGCGCCGCCCGTGGGAGATCTATTTCCGCTGACAGGCGAACCGATCGGCGACGCTGATGCTGATCACCCGGCTGTGGTTGTGAAGATTTCCAACAACGACGCGACCGCTCGCGCTGCAACCGACGGTCTCGACGAGGCCGACATCGTCTATGAAGAGCGAATCGAGGTTGAAGCAACTCGCTTCGCCAGCGTCTTCCATTCCTCGCTTCCCGAGCAGGTTGGCTCGGTCCGCTCAGGACGAACCTCTGACGTACAGATCGTGGCGAACCTGAACCGGCCTGTTTTCGGATTTTCTGGAGCGAACGAGGGAGTGCACAACCAGCTTCGCGCTGCCGAAGCCGATGGCATTTTGCTGCGGGCGAGTGCTGACTTTGGCGACAACCAGTTCAGTCGAATCAGCGACTTCGGTGCGCCCAACAATCTTGTTGCCGACGTGTCCCGCCTGGTTAACGAGGCCCCCGACGGTGAGCCGCCAGCGCCGGTATTCGACTACGGAAACAACGCAGTCGAACTTGGCAGCCCGTCTCCTGGTGTCCGTATCGCCGCTCGCGTCGAAGCCCAGTACGTCTGGTCTGAAAGCGACGGAGGATATCTGCGGTTCCAGGGCGGCAACGCCCACGTCACTCGTGACGGGATTCAGATCACTCCTGTCAACGTCATCGTCCTCACGACCCAGTACGTGCCGAGCCAGGTCGACCGGTCGTCGGTCGATGCGGTCACGATTGGCGAGGGCGAGGTCGTTGTCTACAGCAATGGCGCACGTGTGGTGGGTACCTGGACCCGTGAGTTCCCACGCGATCCCTTCACCCTCACCACCGCCGACGGAGAGATCATTGGTCTCGCCCCAGGCCAAACCTGGGTCAGTCTCACGCCTGCTGGCACAGCAACGCAGATGACCAGCGTCGAGGCCGAAGAACTGGTCGAATAGTCGAGTAATCAGCAAATCTTGTCGGCCGTCGCGTGAAGGCCATTGGCCGCATTCTTTGTAGAGTGTCGACATGAGTGATCAGTCGACGACAACCGGTACACCCCTGGTAAAGCGCGGGCTTGCCGAGATGTTGAAAGGCGGCGTCATTATGGACGTCGTCAACGCAGAACAAGCCAAGATCGCCGAGGATGCGGGCGCTGTTGCCGTGATGGCGCTTGAGCGTGTTCCCGCCGATATTCGAGTCGACGGCGGTGTTGCTCGCATGAGTGACCCGGAGATGATCGAGGGCATCCAGGAAGTGTGCACGATCCCGGTGATGGCAAAGGCCCGTATTGGTCACTTCGTCGAGGCACAGATTCTCGAGAGCCTCGGGGTGGACTACATCGATGAATCCGAAGTTCTGACGCCGGCTGATGAGACCCACCACATCGACAAATGGGCCTTCAAGGTTCCCTTCGTCTGCGGTGCGACCAACCTCGGTGAGGCCCTCCGGCGAATCTCTGAAGGAGCGTGCATGATCCGCTCGAAGGGCGAGGCAGGAACAGGCGATGTGGTCCAAGCGGTCCGTCACCTGCGAACCATCACCGGTGATATCAAGAAGCTGACCCAGGCCGACCAACCCGAACTATTCGAATGGGCGAAACAGTTGCGGGCCCCTCTGCCGCTCGTGCAGGAAATTGCCCAGACCGGCGAACTTCCGGTCCCGCTCTTCTGCGCAGGTGGCCTCGCGACACCGGCTGATGCCGCCCTCGCTATGCAACTTGGTGCCGATGCGGTCTTTGTGGGCTCAGGGATCTTCAAGAGTGCCGACCCTGCGCCTCGTGCCCGTGCCATCGTCGAGGCAACCACGAACTTCAACGACGCGGCGATTCTCGCAAAGGTCTCACGTGGACTCGGTGCGCCGATGACGGGTATTGGTATGGATGAACTCGACGTCAAATTTGAAGATCGCGGCTGGTGACGATCGGCGTATTAGCGCTGCAGGGTGCTTTCCGAGCACACCTGTCGAAACTCACGTTGTTGGGGGTCGAAGCCACCGAGGTGCGCGGCCCCTCGGACCTTGAGGGTGTTACCGGTCTGATCATGCCGGGCGGTGAGTCCACCACGATTTCGAAGCTGCTCGAGTCGTCGGATCTCTTCGACCCCATCGCCGAGCGGATCGACGAAGGAATGGCGGTCTTTGGAACCTGCGCTGGCCTGATACTGCTCGCAGAGAACATCGAGGATGGCCGCCCAGACCAGCGGTCCTTTGGGCGTCTCGATGTTGATGTTCAACGCAACGGCTATGGCACCCAGATCGAGAGCTTTGAGACCGAGTTGGCCACGACGGTGACGCTCGATCCGTTTCATGCCGTGTTCATTCGAGCGCCTCGTATTTCTCGCGTAGGCGACGATGTCGAAGTGCTGGCGGAGTCTCGAGGTGAACCCGTGCTGGTCAGGCAGGGGAATGCACTCGGTGCAGCGTTCCATCCAGAACTGTCGCAAGACCTTCGAATACATCACCTATTCATCGAATCCGTCGCATAATGGAACGTCGCTAAAAGGAGGCTGGCCAATGTCGGGTCATTCCAAATGGGCAACCATCAAACACAAGAAGGGCGCTGCTGATAAGAAGCGCGCCAAACTTTTCGCCAAGTTGATCAAACAGGTCGAGGTTGCTGCCCGCCAGGGTGGCGGCGATTTGGATGCAAACGCAACGCTGCGCACGATGTATCAGAAAGCCCGCGACAGCTCGGTGCCTCTCGACACGATCGAACGAGCGATCAAACGCGGCACGGGCGAGCTGGAAGGTGTCAACTACGAGCCGATCGCCTACGAGGGCTATGCCCCCGCTGGTGTTGCGCTGTACGTGGAGGTGCTTACCGACAACCGGAACCGTTCGGGTTCGGACATGCGGTCGACATTTTCGAAGAACGGCGGTTCGATGGCCGAACCCGGTGCGGTCGCGTGGCAGTTTGAACGCAAAGGCATCATCACCCTCGACCGAAGCCTCGATGAGGATGAGCTGATGCTGGTGGCGCTGGAGCATGGCGCAGAGGATCTGGCCGATGAAGGGGACACGTGGCGCTTGACCTGCGAGCCCGGAGATCTCAACGGTCTACGCGATGCGTTGGAGGCCAACGAGATTGCCTTCGAGAATGCGGATCTGACGATGTTGCCCACCTCGACGGTCGAGATCAGCGATATTGGTGACGCAAAGGCGATTCTTCGACTAATCGACGCTCTCGATGACAACGACGACGTGCAGGACGTTTTCGCCAACTTTGATATGCCCGACGAAATCCTCCAAGCGGCCGCAGCCGAAGGCTGAATAGCGC
>CAZSYL010000085.1:0-5114 GCA_964610745.1 uncultured Acidimicrobiales bacterium | reverse complement strand
GCCGAGGGCTGGGAGTTACCGACGGTCGGCGAGGATTCGAAGGAACGCCATCACCGTGAACGAGTCGGCAATCTTATCGTTGAGGACCATGTCGATGACCTGATCGACCGGAAGCCGCCACAGGCGGAGTTCCTCGGTGTCCTCGGGGGTGGGGGCGCCCTGGGTAAGGTCGGTGGCGATGAAGGCCCACGCTCGCTCATCGGTCACCGAGTTCGACATGTGCACGTCACTTAGCAGCGGCGTGATGGTCCCCGCTGAGAGACCGGTCTCCTCGAGTAATTCTCGCGCTGCTGTCTGCTCGCGAGTCTCGTGGGGAGGGGATCCGCCTTCGGGCATTTCCCAGCTATAGCTCGCGGTGGGGTAGCGGTACTGCCCGACGAGCCAGGTGTGGTCCTCATCGTCGATGGGAACGACACCGACCGCGTCGTTGACGAACCGGACGACACCGTAGATACCAGCCGATCCTCCAGGTGTCGTGACGTTGCTATGTTCAATCCGTATCCACGGATTCTCGTAGGCAAGCTCGGTGTCGTGAGTTTCCCAGGGATCGTTGTCCTCGGGTGGATGCTCGTTGTCTGCCAATGCGGATTCGCCCGCGTATCAGGCAGGGCCGATAACAAGACAACCGTTATGGCCACCGAAGCCAAACGAGTTCGACATCGTCGGTCCTGGGGTCCAATCGCGGGCCTCGCCGACGACGATGTCGATTGGCGGCATGACCGGGTCGATGTTGGCGTGGCCTGCGGTCCGTGGGATCTTTCCGTGCTGCATCGACAGCAGAACTGCGGCGGCTTCGATTGCACCTGCTGCGCCGAGCGCATGACCGGTCACGCCCTTGGTCGACGTGACGATCGGTGCGGTGGCGGCGCCACCGAACACCTTGTTGATCGCTTCGGCTTCTGCAGCGTCATTGAGCGGTGTCGAGGTGCCGTGGGCGTTGATGTGCACGATGTCCTCTGCGGACAACTCAGCATCCTCGAGAGCGAGCTCCATGCAGTTGACTGCTCCGACGCCGCCGGGGCTTGGAGCCGTGATGTGGTGGGCATCAGCGGTTGAGGCGGCACCGAGGATTTCGCCGATGATTGTGGCACCTCGGGCTTGTGCCCTGTCCCACTCCTCGAGCACGAGGACGGCCGCGCCTTCCGCCATGACAAAGCCGTCTCGGTCCTTGTCGAAGGGCATTGAGCGGTTGTTGTTGGAGAGCGCCGTCATGTTGCGGAACCCTGCCAGCGCAGTCACGGTGAACGATGCTTCAGAGCCGCCAGCGAGCACCGCGTCGACCCTGTCGGTGGCGATCCAGCGAGCAGCGTTGCCGATCGAATGGGTACCTGCTGCACAGGCGGTCACCGTGTTCTCTGCAGGGCCTTGCCAGCCGTACTTCATCGAGAGGCCACCGGCCGCAGCGTTGGCCATCATCATCGGCACGAGGAACGGCGACACCCGTCGTTCGCCCTTTTCGTAGCGGCGGATGATCTGTTCTTCAAGTGTCGTCAGTCCACCGATACCAGTGCCGAGGAACACTCCTCGCCGGGTCGGCGCTGCGTCGATCTCGCCCGCCTGCTCAAGTGCTTCGTGAGCAGCAGCGAACGCAAACTGAGCAAATCGGTCGGTTCGGCGTTCGTCTTTTGGATTGTCGAAGTAGGGGGCTGGGTCAAAGTCGTAGACCCGACGCTCGATGTCTTCAACCGGTCCGTTTAGGCCGTTCCAAAACGCTTCTTTACCAATGCCGCAGTGGGCGATGACGCCCACGCCGGTAACGGCGACTCGACGGAACTTCATTACAGCTTGTTGGTAACGAGTTCGTAGGCGCCCTTGACGGTCTCGATGCCTTCGACTTCGTCCTCTTCAACGCTGACGTCAAACTCTTCTTCGAGGCCCATGACGAGTTCCATCAGGTCGAGGCTGTCGGCGTCGAGGTCATCAGCAAACGATGCCTCCATCGTGACCTTGTCGGCTTCGACCGAGAGAACCTCGACTGCGACCTTCTGAAAGCGGGCAAAATTGTCATCACTCATGGGATGTCTCCTGAATTGCAAGTGGTGGTGATCTTAGGGGCGTTTTTCGTCTGACGCGCTAACCAGCGACGTGACAGATTTGTAAGGAATAGAGGTCTCTACCCACCCATTGCCATGCCGCCGTCGACAGGGATGATGGTTCCGGTGATATAGCCGGCTTGCGGAGATGCGAGAAAAGCGACCGTTGCGGCGATTTCCTCGGGCTCTCCCATTCGCCCGAGCGGGACCATGTCGGTCATTCCGCTCAGCTGAGCTTCGGTAAGTGCTGCGGTCATGTCGGTGGCGATCGGGCCTGGAGCGACCACGTTTACCGTGATGTTGCGCGACGAGAACTCCTTGGCCAAGGAGCGTGCGAGGCCGTGGAGGCCCGACTTTGATGCCGCGTAGTTTGCTTGCCCGGCCTGGCCGCCGATCCCGACGATCGACGAGATGAAGATGATTCGACCTTTGCGGGCCTTCATCATGGCCTTTACTGCTCGCTTGGCGACCCGAAAGCCGCCGGTCAAGTTGGAATCGAGCACGGAGGTGAAGTCGTCCTCACCCATGCGCATTGTGAGGCCGTCCTTGGTGATACCGGCATTGGAGACGAGCACCGTCACCGGACCGAGTTTCTCTTCGACTTCACCGAATGCCGCGTCGACCGAATCGGAGTCGGTGACATCGCAACGGACCGCGGTGATGCCGGGTTCGTCGATCGGCGTGGAGCGGTACGTTGCTGCGACTTTGAAACCCGCATCTCGCAGGGCTTTCGCCGTAGCGAGTCCGATGCCGCGGTTGGCGCCGGTAACAAGCGCTACCTGGCTTTCATCTTCAGCGTCAGCCACGCGGGTCCCACTTCATGATCGCTGATGCCCAGGTCATACCGAAGCCGAAACCGCCGAGCAGGAGAGTGTCTCCTGGCTGCACTCGTTCGTCGCGCACGGCAGTATCGAGCGCGATCGGGATCGTGGCCGCGGAATTGTTGGCGGTGTCCTGAATGGTCACGATCGCCTTTTCCATCGGGAGGTTGATCCGATTAGCGATGGCTTCAATGATGCGAACGTTGGCCTGGTGTGGAACGAACCAGTCGATGTCATCGATGGTGAGCCCGGCCGAATCGATTGCGTTCTGTGCGGACTTCGTTACGGCGCGTACCGCCGTGCGGAAGACCTCCTTGCCGTCCATCGTGATTTTGCCGTCGTGGTCGGTGTAGCCAATGTGGCGGTTCCCACCGTCGGCGCCAAGGTCGAAGCTGAGGAGTGTCTTTTCGCTATGACGCTCGAGTACCGCGGCGCCTGCGCCGTCGCCAAAGAGAATCGCGGAACTGCGATCCTCCCAGTCGACGTAGGCGCTAAGGCTGTCAGCACCGATCACCAGTACTCGCTCGAGGCCGGTGTTGATCATGCCGTTCGCCGCGATGAGCGCGTACGAGAAGCCCGAGCACACCGCTTGCATGTCGCACGCCCCGCCACGAATACCGAGCTCGGCATGCACGGTGGCCGAGGTGCCGGGCATCAGCTGATCGGGGGTCGACGTTGCCACGATGACGAGGTCGATGTCGTCGCCGGTCAGGCCAGCGGTGTCCAGTGCCTGTTGGCCGGCGTGAATTGCCATCTCGCCCGTCGAGCCACCGACGTGGCGTTGTCGGATCCCGGTTCGTTCGTAGATCCACTCGTCGCTGGTGTCGAGCCCGCCGTCGGCGAGATCTGTGTTCGTGAGGATTTTCTCGGGCAGATTCGAACCCCACCCAACAATTCTGCTGCCCGCAGCGCTCTCGCTCATGTCGACCTCAGCCAGGCGATCGGTTGGCGAGCGGTAACCCGCTCGCCGGGAAGTGCGAGGAAGCCCTGAACTTCTCCGGCGAATGCGGATCGGACCTCGATGTCGCCAATCGTGCCGATCACCGATCCCCGAGTAATCACGGTGCCGTTCGTGATTGCTTCGTCTGGGGTGAAGAGGCCAGCAGCGGGGGACACGACGAGGCGTTCGGTGGCGAAGAGGTGCTCGCCTTCAACCGCCGGGGCGGGGGCGGAGCTGGTGGACGAGCCAATGGTCTCGAGCATTGCGTCGACATCTTCGGGGGTATTGACCGTGACCCGGGTGGCCGACTTCAGAGTGCGCTTGACGAGACCGGTGAGTACCGAACCCGGTCCGACCTCGATGAAGGTTGTCGCCGCCTGATCTTCGAGCGTGTGCAGCGACTGGCGCCAACGGACTGGTGAGCACAGCTGGGCGTTGAGGAGATTGTTGAAGTCCTTCGCCTCGTTGTGCATTGCTGCGTCCACATTGGAGACCACGAAGGTGTCGGCCTCGCGGAAATCGGTCTGATCGATTGCCTTGCGGAGGCGATCGCGAGCGGGAGACATGAACGGCGTGTGGAACGCTCCGCCGACCGGGAGCGGCAATGAACGCTTTGCCCCGAGTTCCTTGGCGACATCGCTGGCTTCGGCGACGGCGTCGGGTGCGCCGGCGATCACGACCTGGCCGGGAGCGTTGTAGTTGGCCACCCACACGTCGCCCGCGACACGAGCACAGGCAATGTCGACCTGATCGTCGTCGAGGCCGAGTATCGCCGCCATCGTGCCGTCCTGCTCGTCGGCGGCGGCTTGCATGGCGTCGCCTCGTTCGGTGACCAGTCGGACCGCATCGGCGAAATCGAGGACGCCCGCTGCGGTGAGTGCGCTGTATTCACCAAGGCTGTGCCCTGCATGGCCAGCCGCCTCGACGCCGACGCGGGTGATCGCGTCGAAAGCGACCATGGAAAGAACGAACGTCGTCAGCTGACTGTTTCGCGTCAGCTTCAGCGTTTCGGCGTCTGCGGTGAGGAGGAGCTCCCCGATGTCGCGACCAGCGACCTCGCTTGCTTCGGTCACCAGTTCCCATGACGGATGGTCCTGCCATGGCGCACCCATTCCAGGCAGCTGTGAGCCCTGCCCGGGATACGTGAATACGATCATTAACTACACCTCAGTAGGGGGCCGCGGCCGTGAGACTGCCCCAAGGCCTCGTTTCCGCAAGAGCGGTCTGTGAGCACGCTAATTGGCTCCGCGCCGATTACACCACTTACCCACGAGTAACCAGCGGATGGCCGTGTCGGCGGATGTCGACTGCGAGTGACGA
>CAZSYL010000084.1:0-11010 GCA_964610745.1 uncultured Acidimicrobiales bacterium | reverse complement strand
GAAGATGACGAGGTTGAGCCTGAGCAATCACGTCGCTGCGGAGAAGTTCCCAGTCTTTGACCGCCCCACCAAACCAACCTCGGAGCTGGCTTTGGATCGCCGTCAGGTCCGCTCCAGCATCTGCGGGCCCAGGAACCGATACCGCCGTGAGGTGTTTGCCTGCAGGTGCGTACTTCGGCGAGACGTTCGAGATGACCGCCACATTGTTGATTGGACCCTCGCGAGTTCCGTTCAGAAACAGCAGTGGCTCGGTATAGGGCGCCGCGTCGGAGCTAAACCAGTGGGTCGTGACCCCGTTCCATTCAAATGCAGGTGTCTCGGCAAGGGTTGAAGAGGTGGTCATGTCCGTCGCGACGATGACCGCATCGCTCTCGACTGTCTCACCTCCACTGGTTCGAACAGTCGATGCAGTAACAGACTCCACCGGTGTGGATAGACGAAGCGTCCCGGGCTCAAGGCGATCAACCAGCTGCGCAGCGAGCTCACCCATCCCACCGAGGGGAACTGCTCCAAAACCTTGACTCAGCATTCGGAACACAAACTCGGCGAACCGACTGCTTACAAACAACTCCGGGTCGAGCGTGATCCCGGCAAAGAGTGGTCGCAGGAACTGATCAACGAACTCATCGGAAAACTTGAGGTCCTTGAATCGAGCCGCAGTCGTGCACTCGGGCTTTGCCCAGAGCTCGTCGACCGTCCCCGAGGTGACCGACGAGCGCCACTGCATCAGTCGGACCTTGTCGAGCACCGATCCAATCGGAGCCCGGACTGTTTCGAACGCATCGCCGGGGCGCCGTAAGGGATCACCGACGCGAACGCGACCAGAATCCAGCTGAACTAGCGAACCAGCGTGGAAGCGGCGCAGGTCCAGCGCTTCGTAATCGAAGACGCGCTGGGCCACCGGGTATGCCGTGAGGAGAATCTGAAAGCCGCGGTCGAGCAGGTAGCCGTCGACTGCATCGGTACGGACGCGTCCGCCCGCACCGTCGGACGCTTCGAGCAAGACCACTTCATTTCCACGATCGGTGAGCGTGGCAGCCGCCGCGAGCCCAGCCATCCCGGCACCAACGACGGTTATCTTTGCCATTAAGAATTGCCTCGGGAAGTGCTCTCCAGATGATGGCGGAGTGCCCGCAAGGCGCTCTCGTATCCAACCGGACCAAAGCCGGCGACCGTGCCAAGGCAGACTGCCGATATCAACGAGACGTGGCGAAAGTCCTCACGCGCTGCCGGATTCGAAAGGTGTACCTCAACGACCGGAAACGGAACTGCGGAGATGGCGTCGCGCAGCGCCACAGATGTGTGGGTGTAGCCACCGGGGTTGAACAAGGCACCGTCTGCCCACGCAGCTGCCTCCTGCAGATGATCGACCAGCGTCCCCTCACCATTGCTTTGGTGCGCAGTGACCTCGTCACCGAATTCGTCTGCGAGCAAAGTCAGCTGCGCTTCGATGTCGGCGAGGGTGGCGTGCCCGTACACCTCAGGCTCGCGAGTGCCGAGCAAATTGAGATTGGGGCCGTTGAGCAGAAGGAAGTGCACGCGGGCAGTCTACAAAACCGACTGAGAACCGGAGGCAATTCCCCACTTTGCCGGCATCCGTGCAAACGACTTCTCGTCGGCATGTGGAGGTCGCACCTGGATTCTCTCGTGGCTGGTGGCGACAACTTCTCCCGCTGACAGCAGATCGATACGAAGATGAAAGTGGCCAGCGACGAGGCCGAGAGGGTCGATGGCCGCCTCGATCCGGGCACCGAGCGAGTCGCTGTCGAGCGGCCCCGAGTTGTAGCCGAGCCCCGTTGGTTTGCCGCGAGCAGCGAGAACACGAACTTCGATCGACGGCTCGGAGATCTCGTCTTCGGGACTGACGACGATCGACAAGAGCGCCGGTTCACCGGAGAAGAGCGTTCCAGCATCGCTGGGTCCGGTGAAGCTGACCGTTTTGAACCACGACGCATGAAGCTCATCTGTGGCGAGACTTTCGGCAACCGCCTCCTGTTTACGAAGGCGTGCCTCTTTGGGTGCTGGGACTGCGCCGGGTTGTAGGGGCGAGGGAGCCGCTCCACCGATCATGCGCCCGGAGCTATCGATTGCGCTCTGGGCCTTGTATTCGGCAATGACCTCTTCAGGGTCACCGATTCGGCGGGTACGTCCGTGATGGAGCCAAAGCACCTGATCGCAGTTCTCTTTGAGCATCGTCAGGTTGTGCGATACCTGCACGATGGTCGCGCCACCTTCACGAAGCTCGTTCATGCGTTTAACGCCGTGCTCGCGAAAGGTGATATCGCCAACAGCGGTGATCTCATCGGCGAGGAGAATCTCCGGCTGCATTTGAACCGAGACAGCAAAGCCCAACCGAGCTCGCATGCCGCTCGAGTAGATCTCGATCGGTGCATCGATGAACGAGCCAATGTCTGCCATGGCGATGATCTCATCCATGACATCTTCCATGTATTCGCGTTCAAGCCCGACGACGGCGCCGTTCATGTAGACGTTCTCTCGTCCGGTCAGTTCGCCATGAAATCCCGCCCCCAATTCGAGGAGCGCGGTAATTCGGCCTCGAACCTTGACTTCGCCGTGCGTTGGCCGGTAGATCCCGGAGAGGGTTCGCAGAAACGTGGACTTCCCCGAGCCGTTCCGCCCGATCACGCCGAGCATCGATCCCTGCGGAATGTCGACCGAGATGTCTTCGAACGCCCAGAATTCTTCGCGGTTCCGTTCGCTGATTCCCGTCAGACGATCCTTCAGGCTGTTGCTCCGGCGGCCCAGGAGAAACTTCTTCGAGATCCCCTCGGCGCGAATAGCCAATCCGTCAAAATCATCGTTGCTCGCCATCTATAGCCCTTCGGCCACATCGGCCGACGATCGCGCAAAAATCGCCCACCCGGCATAGAGCATCAGTAGCGAAAAGCCGCTGAGATACAGCCAGTCGATCAGCGGAGGCCAGCGTTGGAACAAGATGCCGGAGCGACCGAACTCGATCATCTTGGCGAACGGATTCTCCCCGATCACCACCTGAAGCAGCCGGTTGTCACCAAACCGGTTCACCGCAGCCTCGATGGGCCAAATGATCGGCAGGGTGTAGAAGCTCAGTCGAAGTACAACCGCGTACAGATAGCTGACGTCCTTGTACCGGCTGTTGACCACAGCGAGCGCCAGGCCAACGCCGATCCCGGAAATGGCGGTGAACAACGCGGCAGGAACGAGGATGACAGCGTGTATCGACAAGTGGCCAAACACGGCGTAGAACCCAACGACCACGATGATGAGAATGAAGGCCTCGACCAGTGTGGATAGTGCCGTCGAGAGGGCCGCAGCTACGGGCGGAAAATACAGTTTGCGGCGCAAACGAACGGTGTTCGCGAACCCGTTAAGGATCTTCCCCGAGATCGTGCGGAAGAACCCCCACACCGCGATGCCCGCGAGAAGGAAGTGTGGAAAGGAATTGAATCCTCCGGGAGCGTCTGGCACATCTCGAGAGACGTTGAGCAGTACGCCGAACACGAGGCTGTAAATCGCTACCTCGAAGATGGGGTTGAGCAACGACCAGACCCAGCCGAGGTAACTGCGCATGTACGTCGTGCGCAGGTCGCGTTTCGTCATGTACGCGATGAACCCGCGGTAGTGCCAGGCCTCGCGCATCGAAGCAAAGACCGTCGTGTTCGCGGACCCCGAGGAGAACACCGTAATGCGATCAGACGCGGCCGATCGCTGAGGAATGGGCGTCTCGCGCTCGGTCCGGGAGCTTTCGTCGTAAGTGGTCATTGCAGGTGCACGTCCATTGTCCCGACGATCGTACCCTCCGCATTCACCACAGTGTGGACAGCATCACGTTCGCGGAGTACGCCCAGATCGGCCAGAACTGCCTCCATTGCAAGGTCGCCAGCCCGTCGGGCACCATCCCGAGCTTTGAGAGCAATGCCAATACCGCGATCTGGAAGCGCAGCCATGAAGACGCCCTCGGCGCCGACCTTGGAAACCAGCGCTTCGGTGGCGCGCTCTGCCAACAACACCTCGGCGCGCCCCTCCCCCGACAGCCAGCGAGCGTTTGGCCCGAGGGACGCAACCACCCGATCCGCAGCGCTCTTCATCTGCGGATCAAGCCCGGGGACCCCGGTGGGACGGACCAGGTTCACCATCGATTGCGCCAGCGATGACAGGGGTACGCCATGGGTGGGAATCCCGCATCCATCGACGCCGACGGGCTGACCAGCGAGGTTAAAACCGGTGAAGGTCTCGATCGCGTGAGTTACCAGCGTCTGCACCGGGTGGTCTCGTTGGATGTACCCGGCCGGGTCGATGCCGAGGTGCTGGGCAATGGCGAGAAAACCAGCGTGCTTGCCCGAACAGCAGTTATGAATTCGACGAAAGGGCTCACCGGATGCTGTCAGCCGATCGGCCTGCTCAACCGCCAACGGCCGTGTTGCTCCGCACTCGAGCGCGTCTTCGGTGAGGCCGATCGTCCGGAGGACGTCTGCCACACGGTCGAGTTGTGCGACCTCGGCGCTGTGGCTTGATGCAAAGAGGGCAATGTCCTCGGCGGCGAATCCGAAAGCGTCTGCCGCTCCCGAGCTGACGACCGGGATCACCTGAATCGGCTTCAGCGATGATCGGGCGATCACGAGGCCATCGGCATCCCCCCACGCTCGTTCCACGCCATCACCTGTAGCAATGACGCCGTCGACGAGGTGTTCGCTCTCAGCAATTGCACGTGTTTGGACGACTCGGATCGGCGAGGAATTTTCAGACATTGCTACAAGTTTGGATGAAAAATGCCGAATTCATGGTTGTACCGAGTGATCAGCAGTCGTTGAGAACGAATATGCTGTATGTAATTCCTTGAAAGGACCCACCCGTGAGTCAGTACGAAACGTACCAGCCAATTCCAGCGGTTAACGCCCCTGAATCCGATCGCGCCAGCTTTGTCGCGAAGGTCTACCAGCACGTTGCACTGGCTCTCGTGGCCTTTGTCGCCTTTGAGGTCGTCCTCTTCGTAACCGGCATTGCCGAGACAATGCGAGATTTCTTCTTCGGCAGCGGAGGCTTTGCCTGGCTCGCTCTGCTGGGTGGCGTCATGATCATCCAGAACTTCGCCTCGAAGGCCGCAGCGAACCTCACCGATCCAGGCGCCCAGTACATGGGCCTCTTCGGAACCGCCTTTGGCCAAGCGCTCATCTTTGCGCCGTTCCTCTCCTTTGTCTTTGCAACCGACGGCGCCGGGCCCGTTGCTCAGGCCGCGATCGTCACGGGTATTGGCTTCGCAATGCTCACGGCGATCGGCCTGTTCACCCGTAAGGATCTCTCGTTCCTTCGCCCGCTCGTCATGTGGGGATTCGGACTTGCGTTGATCGCAATCGTCGGAGCGGTGATCTTCAACTTCCAGCTCGGTGTCTGGTTCTCACTTGCCATGATCGGGGTGTCCGGTGCATCGATCCTCTATCAGACCCAGACGATCGTTCGCCGCTACCCAATCGGCGCCCACGTGGCCGCAGCGATTGGCTTGTTCAGCGCTCTAATGACCATGTTCTGGTACGTGCTGCGACTCTTCATGTCCCGCCGCTAAGGCCACGTCCGGCATCGTTACGGACCGAGACAACAGACAAGATTTGAGAAGAGTGAGTCTTTCGAGACTCACTCTTCTTCGTTTTCAGCCTGCCCGTCACTAGTCTCGACGAGATCAGTGTCGTCGAGATCGATGTCGTCGTCGGCGCTGATCTCGGTTAGCTCATTGGACAATTCGTCGGGTTCGCCGCCGCTGAAACTCATCTCATAGTCGGGGAACTCGTCGGAAATCCGTCGTAGCGCCCAGCGGACATCGCCGGTGTAGTGGGGGTGGACGTGCCAGACCTCCGAACCAATGATCAACCGGGACATCTGGTTCTCAATCGTCTCAAATCGAACCTGCACATCGGAAAGCGCAAGCCGCTCGACGGGAGGATAGACCCGAAGGAGCAGCGGACTCGCGGGACAATAGAGGATCTCGGTGTCGGTTATTGCAATCTCAAAGTTGCGCAGCGCTGCCTGCTTGTACACGGGTTCATTGGGCTTGGTCAGTCGGCGAACGCTCCGAGCTGCGACCCGAAACATCTGCGCAGGAATGCTGTAGGCCGTCGCCAAACAACCCGACAACGGCTGACCGGGGTCGGCGGCAAACTTGCCAATTGCGGAGTAGCCGGGAAGAAAGACCGGCACATCAGCGCGAAGGTCACCTTCGACGGATTCCTGCCGGGCATCGACATAGTCCTTCATCGAACGAGTCATGGCGCGTTGTTCTCCTCTGTCGAACGAGAATTGCTAGTTCTCAATGTGGGTCTCGGGACTCGCTGACAGACCGGACGGACGTATCACCAGGATCAGATCCCCACCTTCGAGGGATGTCCCAGCGACGGTGGCGATCCGCTCAACAACCCCCGCCACCGGTGTAGAGATGCTCGACTCCATCTTCATGGCCTCGATGACGGCAACCGAGTCACCGATCTCGACCTCGTCGCCAACGGCCACTGACACGTTGACGACACCACGGAAAGGTGCTCCCACATGGCCAGGCCGAGCAGGGTCAGCCCGTTCGGTTTCAGCACGATCCGTCGCAACCGACCGGTCGCGGGTATCGATGTCGCGGGTTTGGCCGTTCACAAGAAAACTGACGCGACGGATGCCGTCTTCGTTCGCCTCACCGATCGACTTCAACCCGAGGAGCAGGCGCACGCCGCGTCCCAACCCGACAAATGCTTCGCTGTCGTGGGTGTCGAGGCCGTACCAGAACAACGGCGATGGAAGAACGGCGAGGTTGCCGTATCGCTCTCGTTGCTCGAGCTGTGCAGCTGACGGACCTGGGAACAAGAGCTGGTTCAGAGTCGCACGACGGCCGTCACCGCTGAGTCCGGCAGCGTCGGTTTCAGACAAGTCCTCCTGATGTGGTTCCCAGCTACGCCCTTCAATGGCTCGTGTCCGGAACGGCTCGGGAAATCCTCCCGGCGGCGTTCCGAGCTCTCCATGAAGGAAACCCACGACCGAGTCCGGGAGGTCGACCGTCTCTGGTTCGTCAAAGAGTTGTTCGGGGGTAACCCCCGAGGCCACGAGGTGTAACGCGAGATCGCCGACGACCTTTGACGACGGAGTCACCTTGATGGGCCGGCCAAGCAGGACATTGCACGCGGCATAGAGGTTCTCCACCTCCTCGAAGCGGTGGCCAAGGCCGAGGGCGCTGGCCTGTGAGCGAAGGTTGGACAACTGCCCACCGGGAATCTCGTGGCGATAGACCGTGCCGGTCGGTGAAGCCAGCCCGGCTTCAAACGGCTTGTACACGTTGCGTACAGCCTCCCAGTACGGTTCGAGGTCGCCGATCGCGTCGAGCGAAACGCCTGACTCTCGATCGGTATCCTCAGTCATCGAAACAACCGCAGCCATCGACGGTTGTGACGTCATGCCCGAGAGCGGCGGCGCAGCTGCGTCGACCGCGTCGACACCTGCCTCGATCGCCGCAAGATAGGTCGCGACCTGGCCACCACTCGTGTCGTGGGTGTGGAGGTGCACCGGCTGTTCGAATCGATTCCGCAGGCTCGTCACGAGCTTGCGCGCCGCGTCGGCGCGGAGCAGGCCGGCCATGTCCTTGATGCAGAGGATGTGGACGCCAGCCTTGACCAGAGACTCGGCGACACCGAGGTAATAGTCGATCGTGTAGAGGTCTTCGTCGGGGCTGGTCAGGTTGCCCGAGTAGCAGATGGTGCCTTCGGCAACCCCTCCGACGTCGATGACCGCATTGATCGCCGGGCGCATCTGTTCGATGTCGTTGAACGCATCGAATACCCGGAAGATGTCCATCCCAGTTTCTTTTGCCTCAGCGACGAAACTCTCGGCGACCGTGTCGGGGTATGGGGAGTAGCCGACTGTGTTGCGGCCACGCAGCAACATCTGGGTGCAGATGTTGGGGGCAGCGTCACGAAGTCGTTCGAGTCGTTCCCACGGATCTTCGTGTAGGAATCGAAGCGCGACATCGAACGTTGCGCCGCCCCAGCACTCGAGGCTGAAGAGCTCCGGCATCGTGTGCGCGATCTGTCGGGCGCCCGCCACAAGGTCGATCGAACGAACACGGGTTGCAAGAATCGACTGATGCGCATCTCGAAGGGTCGTATCGGTAATGGCGATTGAGGACTGGGCACGTAGCTCGGCGGCGAACCCTTCAGGGCCGAGCTCGAGCAGGCGTTGTCTGGTACCTGGCTGCGGCTCAACAGTGGGTCGATCGGGCAGCTTCGTCGCCGGGTCGATCCGTGTCGGGGCGGGGCCGTGTGGCTGGTTGACCGTGACGTCGGCCAGGTAACGAAGCAAACGAGTGGCGCGGTTGGCTCCAACCGACGCGGCGGTCAGTTCTGGGCGTTGGTCGATAAACGCCGTTGTCACCGCACCTGAAGTGAACTGTTCGTCGGCAAGAATCGCCCGGAGAAATGGCTGGTTGGTCGCAACGCCACGCACCCGATACTCGGCGAGTGTTCGTTGCAACCGACGTACCACCGTCGGAAAATCTCGTCCGCGGCAGGTGATCTTCTCGATCAGCGAATCGAAGTACGGGGTAATCTCGACGCCCTGATACACGCAGCCATCGAGGCGCACGCCAGGTCCGGTGGCGGGCCGGTAGGCAAGGATGCGCCCGGTGTCGGGACGGAAGTCGTTGGCAGGGTCCTCGGCGGTGACTCGGCATTGCATCGCGAAGCCACGCACGGCGATCGATTCCTGGCTGAGCCCGAGATCCTCGAGAGAATCACCGGCAGCAACGCGCAGCTGGCTCTCTACCAGGTCGACATCGGTGATCTCTTCGGTGACCGTGTGTTCGACCTGAATTCGGGGATTCATCTCGATAAAGACATGGCGGCCGGTTCCATCGACGAGAAACTCCACCGTGCCGGCGTTCTTGTAGTCGATCGACTTGGCGAACTGAACGGCATCGTCGAGCAACTGAGCTCGAACCTCAGGGTCGAACTTGGGCGCAGGGGCGAGCTCGACGACCTTCTGGAAGCGGCGCTGGACCGAGCAGTCGCGCTCGTACAGATGGACGACACCACCCTGTCCGTCGGCGAGGACCTGCGCCTCGATGTGGCGCACGTCGGTCATGGCCTCTTCAAGAAATACCGTGCTGTCGCCGAACGCACTTTCTGCTTCTCGCCGCGCGGCGTCAACAGCTTCGGTCAGGTGTTCGGGTTCGTCGATGCGACGCAGACCACGGCCACCTCCACCCGCTGCTGCCTTGACGAAAATCGGAAACCCGATGTCGGCCGCGAAATCGAGTGCCACGCTCGGATCTTCGATCGGAGGTGACTGCATCAGAACCGGAAGGCCAGCGGCCTCCGCAGCTTCACGAGCGCGCATCTTGTTACCGGTGAGCTTCAGCACATTGGAACCAGGCCCGACGAAGGTAATCCCGGCGTTCTCGCACGCTTCAGCCAAGTCCGGGCTTTCTGAAAGGAAGCCATATCCGGGGTAGATCGCATCGGCACCGGCATCGAGGGCGGTTTGCACGATGAGCTCGTGATCGAGGTATGCGCGGACCGGATGGCCTCGTTCACCAATCTCGTAGGCTTCGTCGGCCTTAATCCGGTGCAGGCCCTTTCGGTCCTCCCAAGGGTGGATCGCAACGGTCTTGATACCGAGCTGAGTCGCGGCCCGAAATGCTCGAATCGCGATCTCGCCACGGTTCGCTACGAGTACCTTCTGAATCACCGAGTTCCCCCTTGTCCTTCCTCCACAGTACTGGGCGAACGCTTAGCTGTCGGATTTGGTTTTTGGTCGACAGCTCAGATCGATGCCCATCGTCGAATTGGCTGTACCAGCCTCGGACTTTTGCGCGGCGCTTCACCTGATCCAATGCACACCCAATTCGCTCTTCCTAGTATTCGGGACTGGCTGGCATGGACATAACACTACTCTCCGTCGATCGACCGGGAAGGGGAAGATCAGACGTCGACCAGCGCAATGTCGCTCGCGTGCCGTGCGAGTCTCACACGCTGGCTAGCTCTTCGCAGCGGTGGCGAGCTCGGTGGCATGGGGCGCAGCGGGGCTCTAGTTCGGTGGTGACGCTGTGCTTGGTTTGTTCGTACGGAGGGTTGTGGTCGAGTTCGAGCAGGTCTGGGCTCTGGCAATCAACACACTCATGGTTGTGAGCCTCAAGAACGACACGCTTTTGGCGTGCCGTTGGATGACGCCGACGATTTGATGCGTCGATCGGCCGTCCTTCCATGTCGTGCAGCAACAGTCGAATGAACGACTCGTCCAGGCGCTGACAGACGGCATTGTCCGTTACTGGTGTGCCGTCGTCGAACGTGGTCCCGTCGCCACGCACATGGACAACGACCTCGGTGGTCAGCTCGATGTTCTTTCCTAAGAACAACAACACGAATGCGTCCGCCCGCTGTTGAGCAAAACAAGGCATGAAGAAACCGTCATCATCATCGACTGGTTGCCACTGACGCTTCAGCTGGCGGAGCTGCTCCCCCATCGTTGGACTAGCCATCGTGGGAGTCGCCGATGCGTCCGCGGACGCCTTTTGACCGCTGCGTGTGGTTGATTCAATCACCGAGTGTGGCTGAAATGCGTCCGCGGACGCATCTAACTCTCCGCTGGGCACTTCACTCGGTTCGTCGAATGGGGTTGCGGCCACCTGCGCAATGACCGTGTTCATCGCTTCAGCGACATGCTTGCCGATGTTGGCTGGCAACGCCGCCCGAATGATCACCATGCCATCAGCGTCGGTGTACACCGTGACAGACCGCGCATCATGTTGACGTTGGTCGCGCTGTTCGTCGGTTTCGTCATCGGACAGATACTTAGCAATCGCCGTCGTGAGCCGGTTCGCGGTCCGGTCATAGGCGAGGTCGAGAAGGTCGGCCTCGATATCGGCGTTAGCCCAACGAGTGAGAATGCGTGTCTTTGCATACGACAGCTCGTTCGTGGCGAATGCGTCGTGGATGAGCGGAAGCTCGTCGAGTGCGTGACCAACCCGTATCCACTCGCGTGCGGTTGAAT
>CAZSYL010000083.1:0-11041 GCA_964610745.1 uncultured Acidimicrobiales bacterium | reverse complement strand
GCCGTGACTACACGAGTTCGTTTCGCACCCGCTCCAACCGGATTTCTCCACGTCGGCTCCGCTCGCTCGGCGCTCTTCAACTGGCTCTACGCCCAGTCGACGGGCGGTGAGATGATCCTGCGTATCGAAGATACCGATGCGGCTCTTCGCAAGCCCGAATTTATCGACGCGATCGTCAAGCCGTTGCAGACGCTTGGGATCACGTGGGACGAGGGTCCGTATTACCAGTCGCAGCGACAGCGGTTTCACGTCGATGCCGTCGAGCAACTCGTCGCGTCGGGTCACGCGTACTTCTGCAACTTGACCCGCGATCAGGCAGATGAACTCGCGAAGGAAGCCGGGCTTCCCGCGGGCTATCACGGATGGTCACGCGACAAAGGACTGCCTGACGGACCCGACTGCGTCGTGCGGTTCAGGACGCCAGACGAAGGTGAAATCGTCATTCACGACGTCATCCGGGGCGAAGTTAGCTTCTCCTCTGCCGACCTTGAAGACTTCGTGATTCGTCGCAGCGACGGTTCGCCAACCTTTCTCGTCGCTAACGCGGTCGACGATGCCGACATGAATATCACCCATGTCATCCGCGGCGAAGACCTGCTCAACACCACCCCAAAGGTGCTGCTCCTGTGGGACGCACTCGACTTTGGGGAGCCGCCCACCTATGCCCACCTGCCGTTGCTCGTCAATGAGCAGCGCAAGAAGCTCTCGAAGCGTCGCGATGATGTCTCGCTCATGGATTTCCTATCGCAGGGTTATCTGCCAGAAGCCATGATCAATCACCTGGCGCTACTCGGCTGGGGCCCGCCCGATGACATCGAGATCCGGCCGATCGGTGAGATCGTGGAACTCTTCAAGCTTGAGAACGTCAACAAGGGTTCGGCCTTCTTCGACGTCACGAAACTGAACCACATCAACGGCGAGTACCTTCGCGCACTTCCTGTCGAGACGTTCATCGACATGGCCGAACCGTTCGTATACGGCGTCGATACCGAGATCACCTGGGACAAGTCCGATTACGACCCCGCGGTATTTGAAATGGTCGCCGCCGATGTCCAGCAGCGTGTCGAGACCTTTGCTCAGATCCCGAAGTTCATCGACTGGCTGTTCACCACTGACGTCACATTCGATCAGGAATCGAAGGGCTTCAAGAAGGCGATCATCAAAGGAAAGATGGTTCCCGAGATCCTCGACGCCATGCACGAGCGCTTTGCGACGGTCGAATGGACGGGTGAGGCAATGAACGCCGAAGTGTCGGCTATCGGCGATGAGCTCGGTGCCCGATCACAGGTGCCAGCTCGCGTGGCCATCACCGGCACAAATGCGGGCATCCCGTTGTGGGATGCTGCGGCAACACTCGATCGACAGGTCGTCCTCGACCGCATCGCCGCTCTTCGGGCGCTCGTCTAGGGTCGGCCTCGGTACTGCCTCAGGCCGGGCGGTCGATGGTGAAGAGGGATTCGGCGGTGCGGACATACATGCCGCCTACGTGGCGACCGACGGCTTTGAGCTCGGCTTGGTCGATGTTGAACGAATCGTCGACGACACGATGAGCAACGTGAATACGAGTGGCCTCGCCAATGACGAGCATGCCGGTGCCGGGCTGATCGTCTGTTGGCTGCCCGACGGGGATGATCTGGGTAACAACGCATTCGAAGTTCGCCGTTGCCTCACCGACCATCGGGGCATTGATGGTCTGCGATGGAACCGGTGTCAGCCCGACAGCTTCGAACTCGTCGACGTCGGCATCGAACGTCGCTGCGGTCGCGTTCATCTTGACGACTGTTTCCTCGGTCACGATGTTGACCGTGAACTCTCTGGTGGACTCCAGGTTCGCGAGCGTGTCCTTGCGGCCACCAAGTACTGGTGCAACAACGAAGGTCGGGGGGTAGATCGCCATCATGTTGAAGAACGAGTACGGCGCAAGGTTTCGGTTGCCATCGACGTCGACCGTGCCTATCCACCCGATCGGTCGAGGCACGGCGAGTCCTGTTCCGAGTTTGTATGCCTCGGTGGGCGACATGTCGTCTACGTGATACTCGCGTTTGAGTTCCTGCTCCATACTTTGAGTCTGCCTTGGATGCCCTAGTCAAGCCACACAATCTGGGTAAGACTCTGTGCATGAGCGGAGGTCGAGCAATTCGCCGCGCGGCACGGATCCTGGCGCTCCTTGTTGTGGTGGTCGCGGGGTGGGTTGCCTTCACGTTCTTCGGTGTCCGCTCAGCAGCAGACGACGCTCAAGGCCGCGTCGCCGACGGCGATGCAATCGTTGTACTCGGCGCTGCCCAGTACAACGGCGAACCGTCGCCAGTTCTCGAGCGGCGGCTCGTCACGGCGCTGGAGCTGTGGGAACAAGAGGCAGCTCCTCAGGTGGTCACCACGGGGGCGAACCAACCTGGCGATGCCTTTACCGAGGGATTTGCTGCCTTTCGCTATCTGCGCAACGCGGGTATTGCAGAAGAAGAACTTGTCGTGGTGATCGACGGGGGAGACACCTACGAATCCCTCCTCGCGACAGCGAACCAGCTGTCCGCAGATGAGCGGTCGATCGTGCTTGTAACCGATGCCTACCATGCGCTGCGAAGCCAAGAGATTGCGAGCGAGGTTGGCCTCGATGCAACGGTTGTCGCTGCGGGTGACGACACGAGTTTCGGCCGGCTTGCCCGCGAGACCATCGCGGTCAGCATTGGTCGCATTGTCAGCTACCGTCGAATCAGCGCGCTGCGGTAGGTGTGTTGCAAAACGCAGAAATCCGGCCCGAAGGCCGGATTTCCAGTTGCACCCCGTACGGGATTTGAACCCGTGTTACCTGCGTGAGAGGCAAGCGTCCTAGGCCGCTAGACGAACGGGGCAGGTGCGCCAACACGTGTGTGCCGGCTATGTTTCCAGAGGTTATCTGGATAGTTCGGGGAGGAGGACTTGAACCCCCAATGGCTGTACCAGAAACAGCTGTGTTACCAATTACACCATCCCCGAAGGACTCGTAGAGCGTAGCGAAAACGGCGTGATCTTCCCACCCGCTAGTGGTGTGAATCTGGTTTCGTGCTCAGAAAGTACGTGTTGGTGCGGTCCGGACGGACTTCAAAGGTGTCGATATCTGCGAACCCCGCGGCCAACAAATACTCGATGGTGAGATCTGCGCCCCAGGCTGTTCCGAGCCCTTCACCCCCTCCGGCGATAGACACACTCATGCAGTGCATGGTCGAGATCGTGTACTGATATGGCGCTATTGGCTCGGTCATGTTGTCGACGAGCGCGGTGTGAGCCTTGGGCTCAACGCAGAGGTACTTCCCGCCCGGAACCAACGCTCGGTTGATGTTCAGAAGGACCTTTGCTGGATAGGCCTGATCGTGGATGGCGTCAAAGGTGGTGATGAAGTCGAACTGCTCTCGGAGGTCGATCGCAGCAGCATCGATGCCGATGAACTCGACGTTGTCTAGGCCACGTTCTGCAGCCGCAGCGCGAGCAGCCGCGAGGCCATCGCCCGAAAAGTCGAATCCGGTGAAGGAGCTCTTGGGAAAAGCCTCGGCGAGCATCAACATCGCATGGCCAGCGCCACAGCCCACATCAGCCAAGGTGGCACCAGCGGTGAGTGCGTCGGTTGCGCCGGGTATGGATGGGATGATGAGATCGAGCAACGCCGCGTCGAAGCGCGCAGCGCTCTGCTCGGCCATCCAAGTCTGGAAGGACGGATACTGCGAATACGAGACGCCAGCACCGGTTCGAAATGCTTCGACGACGTCGTCTTCGACCGCTCCGAGGTGCGCGATGGTTTGCATTTGTGAGGCCATGTTCAGCGGCCCACCAGCCCGTGTGAGCAGTGTCTGGTGTTCCTCGGGGAGACTGAAACTCTCGCCATCTGCGTCGTAGTCCACGATGCCAGCCGACGCCATGGCTGCTAGCCATTCGCGAACATACCGTTCATCGAGCTCCGCGGCTTGCGCGAGCTCGATACTGGTGACCCAGTCCACGCCCGCCATCACGTCGAACAAGCCAGTCCGGTGACCAATGCTGATCATCAAGGCAATCGAACCCGCGTTGAGCGTGTCGATCATTGTTGACATGAAGGCCTTGGCCCGTTTGTCGTCCATCTCGCCCCCGGATGGGCGGCGTGCTCGCCCCCACGAGGAGGACGTTATGGGATGTGCTTAGGCAGTAGCCAATTCAGGAATGACCGCTGGATAACCCGCTGCGAGAAACGCGGCATGATCAGCGATCTGACAAAGACAAGTCATCCACCATTCCGAACTGATCATCATTCCTGCGGGTATCGATTCGAGCATCTCATCGATCGAGAGTTCGAGTCCTAGATCTCGGCCTTTTCCAATGTTTCGCAGGTCGAGGAGACGGTCAATCACCATTCCCTTTGCAATCGTTGGACCGGTGATCTCTTCGACGAGAGTCTCGGTCCGAATGCGGAGGTCGTGGTGGAGTTCGGTTGTCTGGCTATACATCACGTGCCCCTGTTCGGCATCAGCAGGTCGAGGTTGAGGAGTTCGGTCACTATTTGTGACGGTGGTCTCAGTTTTGCGGGAGTGGGCCACATTTCCCATGAACCGTTCGGCCCGTTATTCCGTTTTCTGTTTCGTGAATGCGAATCAGATAAATCTCAAAGGGCGAGCTGGGACTTTTGCACTAGTCGCACTGTTCTCAGCGATAACCGCAGTTCTCTATCTCTCGAGTGGAACAGCCGGTGCAGCTGCCTCAGGCGTTACCTGTGCAGGGCAAACCCCGACCCATATCGGCACGAGCGGCCCGGACACGCTCCGTGGTACTTCTGGCCCAGACGTCATTGTTGGACTCGGCGGAAATGACGCCATTTATGGCCTCGGTGGTAACGATGTGATCTGCGCGGGCTCCGGCCATGATCGGGTGTTCGCCGGCGCCGGCAACGACGTTGTCCATGCTTTCCGCGGCTCCGATGTTGTCTCTGGTGGAAGCGGAAACGATCGGATTATCGGCGGAACTGGTGCTGACGAACTTCGTGGCGGCCCTGGCACCGACGTTTTACTCGGTGGTGCGGGACGCGATGCGCTCTATGGAAACAGCGGAGGCGATCTCCTTCGTGGCGGCAAGGGCGTCGATACTCTCGACGGCGGTCTCGGCGTAGATACCTACCGCGGCGGACTCACCGTCGACACCTTCGCCGACGTCAGCGGGACCGAGGTGTGCCTGACGTCCAGCGGTGCCCGCGGCACCTGCGGGGGAGTTGCGGTTGCAGCGACCCTTTCTTCATCCAATTCTCCTAGCATTGCGGCGTTTGAAGCTGAAATGCTTCGCCTCATCAACATCGAACGAGCAAAGGTGCCAGGACTTACGCCACTCACTCGTGACACGGCACTCAACGCCTACGCACGTGATTGGGCGACTGTTATGAGCCAGCAACCGCTGCCTCTGCATCGTGATCGCCATCATTCACCAGCCTTCACAGGATCCAATATCTCCTTCCAGAGCATCCCGAACACCGAGCCGTGGACTCACGCATTTGAGAACGTTGGATATACCGAAATCGCGACAAATGAATCCGTTGCTTCGGTGATGAACCGTCTGTTCTACAACGGTGGGGGCCGTGGCTTCACCTCGAGTCCTGGCCACCAGTGCAACATTCTCGAAACTGCAGCGGACGAAGTGGGTCTCGGAGCATTCGTCGACGCTGATGGTTCATTATGGGTTGCGCAGGTCTTCTGGGGTTCCAACGCAGGCAGTGCACCAGCGCCGGTCGCCAGTTGCCAAAGCGTTGTTAGCCGATAATCGACTCGCCACAGAACAGCCGAAAAACGAAGAAACCGCTCGGCGCCGAACCAAGGTTCGATGGCCGAGCGGCTCTCGTTGTCGGGAAGGAGAGATTCGAACTCTCGATCTCCTGCTCCCAAAGCAGGCGCCTTAGCCAAACTAGGCCACTTCCCGGCGAATTAGAAGGTTAGCGGCGGTTCGTCAGCTTTGCTGCTTATCTTGCGATAACAATCGGCCGATGGGGAAATATGTCCGACTCGCAAGCCCCAGATGACGCCGCGATGGCAGAGGTGGATGCGAAGTTTGCCGCCGTTGCTCAACGCCGTCGACAAGAGGCAGAGCTCCGCGAAGAAAATCGAGTCGCCTATCGAGATCTGTGGATGTCCCATCACTGGCCGCATCGTTACGAACGCTGCACCGTCATTCGGGGTCGCCACGTGTGTCGTCGATGCCTGTGGTTTTATGCGCTGTCGTTTCTGACCCTGGCAGCAGCGACACTCGGCATCTCTCCCTGGCCATCAGCCTGGGACGCTGTCTTGGTGTGGGTGCTATCGATTCCGGCGACGATCGATTTTGTGGCTGGCGAACTCGGCTGGATTAAATATGACGCTCGTCGACAGGTGGTGGTCACCTCGCTGCTCGGCCTGGCGGTCGGGCGCGGGTTCTATGCCGAGCTCGTCATGAGTCCCAGCCCGATCTTTTGGGGACCGGTTGCGGTGTTTGGGTCGATCTGGTTCGCCGTTGCTGTTCGCGCGTGGTTCAAGGGGCGCGGACAATACCGCGAAGACCCACACCCACACGCGGCGGAGCTCACCACCGACGATGGAGCAACCAAGAACCGGGCTGCTTAGGTAAGGGCAGCCTCGACGCGCTCGGTGGCGTCGTCCTCTGGGATTTCGAGTGCGAAGCTCAGCTCGCTCACAAGCACATTGCGGGCCTTGGTGAAGAGGGTCTTCTCGCCAGCTGAAAGACCTTTGTCGGCTTCGCGCAATGCGAGATTACGAACCACTTCAGCCACCTGGTACACATCGCCCGACTTGAGCTTCTCCTGGTGGTTCTTGAAGCGACGGCTCCAGTTTGGCGGTTCGCGGATTCCGCGCTTTTCGAGCACCTCGAAGAGGTCTTCGACGTCTTCGGTGCTGATGGGCCAGCGCATGCCGACCTCTTCGACTTTGTCGACCGGCACCGACAACGTCATCTCGCCGTGTGCCATCTCGAGGACCAGGTATTCGGACTTCTCTCCGAATGCCGTACGCATCTCCTTCTTCGTCACTATGGCTGCGCCATGGTGTGGATAGACGACGCGATCACCGACATCAAACATAAAAAGACAACCTCAATAACCCGGGCGGACAACTGCTAAGGATGCCAGCTGGCCTCCGCAATGCCAATGCAGAGGGCCGCTTTCTTCGGCTTTTTCGGACAAAATGTCCGTACGAGGGCCAATCGGCCCTTGTCATCTCACGCAAAGACAGGTAAATGGCTCAGATTATCGATGATCGAATAGCGCTACCCGGCCGACCAATGTCGAGTTGGTTGATACCGGCTCGACGAATTGCGGTGCCGTTGACGAAGACATAGTCGACTCCGACAGATTCCTGTGCCGGATTTTCGATAGTTGAACGGTCGATAATTGTGTCCGGATTGAACACCGTGACGTCGGCGTCAGCGCCTATTTGCATCCGGCCCTTGGTCCGCATGGCAGGTGAGCCTCGTTCGAGGAGCTTGGCAGGGCGGATCGTCATCATTGCTAGCGCCTGTGGCAGGTCGATGATGTTGCGATCCCTGGTGTAGACGCCGAGCGTTCGTGCAAAGCAGCCGGTCGAACGGGGATGATTGTTGTGTGGTCGTTCGAGAATCGCGTCGGAGCCGATGATCATGAACGATGCTTGGAGGCCGAGGTCGATATCGCCGGGGGGAATGGCAAACGCCGCGGTCAGAAGGTTCTCGTCGTAGGCCTGGGCAAAGGTCTCAGCGGTCAGTCGTTCGGGTTGTCCCGCCACCTGGAGCTGGTCGTAGGAAAGGCCGAACTTCTCCTGCCAATCCTGGAATCGATTCGACTTGAGCGTCGTGGCCCAGAACTCATAGGGGTACATACAGGCCGACATACTTAGGCCTTCGGCAAGCGCGTCCTCGATTTCGCCGAGCGCCTCGGCCATACGTCCGGTTCCACCGGTCGAGTTGAGGTGCTCGATGTGTACGTGTGCGCCGGTCTCCCGGGCAACCTGCACCAACTCGCCGGTGGCTTCGGACTGCAACCCTGGCGAGATGTTGTCGCTAAAGCGAGCGTGAACACACATCGGCACCTGGAGTCGTTCGACGGTGCGACCGAGCTCCATCAATTCGAGCTGGCTTACGCCTGGGGCATATTCGGGGTGCACGCTGACACCCAGATAGCCGGCCCGAATCTGGCTTTCGATCTCGCCGACGATGTCGACCACCTTGCCATCGGCTGCGGTGTCGAACGGATTCACCTCGAGGCGGGTGCGCACGAAGGTGTTGTGGGCGGCGCCCCCAAAGTTGATGGGCACGCCTTCGTTTGTCCAGTCGTCATAGAACGAGACGGGTTCGAACTGAAGTCCGTGCATGCCGATGTTGGACGTGACCCCGTCGGCGATCTTGAACCATTCGCCGTAACCGTTGGGCTGATAGCTGAGGATGTCGATAAATCCCGGGGAGATCACCCGTCCGCTGACATCGATGGTCTCATCGGCTGGGATGGCGTCTTCGGAGATGGCCACCACCTTGCCGTCGAGCAGCCCGATGTTGCCAACGCGATCGAACCCGGATTCAGGGTCGATGATGCGCCCTCCAACGAGCGCAAACGCGGCACGTTGGCCTGCTTGGAGAGCGAAGGAAGAGTCGAGCACCGGTGGGTCGAATACGCCAGCGACGGGATTGGTGGTGATTGGTGACTCGCCATCGTCGGGTAGTTGGGTGGCACCAGCAACATCGACCGACGCGGCATCGCCAAGTCGTTGGAGGCCATCGAGCAGGCTGCCACCTCCCGAGTCGAGGATGCTGACCCCGCCGGCAGCAGCAGCGCCGAACGTCAAACCAAAGAGCACCTTGCGTCGATCGATCTGTTGATCGCTCAACTCCTCAGGCGACGGATTCGTCGTCTGACGTCGCGGCCCGGGTTTCGGGCGATTCGGGGGATCTGCCACAGCAGCTCAGAATACAACGCTCTGATCAAAATGGGGAGGACGGAATCTTGACTTGGCCAAACCTTAAGCAGCCGGGAAGGTTTCGGGCACTCTGAGTAGCGTGACAAGTGCTCTTGGTGCTCACCTGTTGGGTTGGTATCAACAAGTGCCCAACGGCTTTGGCAGCGGTTCGCACTCACTAGATTTCGAAGAGTTCGGTGCAGGCGTCGTGCAGGCGGCCGTTGAAGGCGCGCAGCGATCGACGTCGACCGCACCATTCGTCGAGCTCGGTGGCCGAGCGCCCAGCTCGGTCGATGACGTGGGCGAGCACACCGTTGTGCAAGCGGCCGCCAGCGTCGTGGGCTTCGACCACGACCGAAAGCAGGTCCCAGGAGTCGGGCGCGACGAGCCCCGACATTGTGTCGAGTGGGTCTGCTTCGTCGAGGTACACCGGGTGGAACTTCACGCTGGGGGTCGCCAATTCGACCCCGACGAGCATCGGTGGGTCTTCGCCGAAGCTGTCGAGTGTCCACACCGCAACGGGTCGCAGAAGCGCGGTGTGGGTCCACAACGGACAGGGGAGGGGGTGCGAGTAGGGATTGTCAGACATGTCGGAGTCTCAGGTCGACGAGAGGCGACGGTCGGTCCCGTTGCGATATCACCTCATTCTGTAGCTGGCCTGTGACAGCTTGTGGCTGTGAGGTCTGAAAGACCGCGTTGAAACTCCCGCCGTCGTTCGCGCTGCTGACTAGGGTTTGGTTATGCAGTATCCGACGAAGGTGCTGGCCCTCGACCGTGAGGACTGGGTCAAGTACGCCAACTACCTCATCAAGTTTGGATTGGTAGCCGCCTTCTTCGTCGCCATCGTGTTCGAGCCCCCGGGGGCCGTCGGCAAGGGGATGGAGTTTCGCGCGCCGGGCTTTCTTGGCTCTGCCGTATTTGTTCCAGTGATCGCAAAGCTCCGCAACTGGGAGCCCTATCCACACACCGCCGATGCGCTCCTCGCCGCTCCCTTTCTCCTGGACACGGTTGCCAATGTCGCGGGCTTTTATGAATCATTCGGACCCACCGACGACGTTCTGCATCTCGTCAACTGGATCCTGCTCGTTTCGGCGTTCTCGGCCTTTCGATTCCGTAACGTCCATCACTCGAACGATGCGATCATCCTCGGGTATGGCTTCGGCGGTTTGGCGATCATCTGGTGGGAGATCTTCGAATGGACGATCTCCGACAGCGGTCCGCTGCTCGGTGGTGGGGGACTGTCGCTTGGTTATACCGACACGATCGGCGACCTCTTCCTGTCCTCGACCGGCGGGCTCCTCGGCGCGTTCATCGCCCTCCGACTACTCGGACCGACCGCGCCTGACATGAAGCCAACCGCAGTCGCAGCTACTGGTTGACCACCTCGGCGATATGTTCAACCAGCTCGGGCCACGCTGGTTCAAGCATGATGTCGTGAGCGCTGTCGATGACGAGCAGCTCGGCACCGTAGGTCGATGCAAGGTCGTGCTGTTCGTCGAGGGTGAAGATGGTGTCGTGCCGTGCAGCGACCACCGAAATAGGCGTTCCATTCTCTAGTACCGCTCGGGGCCGCGGCCACCGAAACAGCATCGATAGGAACGCTGGGTACGACTCGTTCTGCATCTGGGCTCCGGCCTCGCTAACGACCAGAGCGTCCGTTTCGGGAGAGAAGAATTGCTCTCGGACTCGATCGTTGTTCGCCACGAACGCCCACAGGCTAAGAGAGAGGGTCGACGCCACTTGATCGGGGTGAGCCCGCGTCAACCTTGCGAGCAGGGCAGAAACGCCGCGCCTCGGGATCGATGCGACGAGAATGGCTGCCTTCAGGGTGCGTTCTTCGAGGACCCGTTGGACGACAAGGCCGCCCATCGAGTGACCGACCAGGACGACATCGCCGTCGACCGATTCGATGGTGGAATGGACGTGGTCGACATAGGACGACAGCGTGTTCCACTTGCGTTTTGACGAGCCGGGGGTTTCGTGGCCGGGCAGGTCCACGGCAATAGCGGTGATCCCCGAGCGTTCGAGCGATTCGATGGTGTTCTTCCAGCACCATTTGGCGTGCCAGGCGCCGTGGACGAGGACGACGGTTGGTGAGGTCATGGGCCAAGACTTTCAAATCATGGACACAAGATCCATCCCAG
>CAZSYL010000082.1:2129-11535 GCA_964610745.1 uncultured Acidimicrobiales bacterium | reverse complement strand
GTCCCTCCTGTCTCCGTGACTCGCAAGAAGAGGATTTTGTTGTGGCTGTAAAGCTTCGCCTGATGCGTATGGGCAAGAGAAAGCAACCGACGTACCGCGTTGTCGCTGCCGATTCACGTTCGCCCCGTAATGGTCGTTTCATCGAGATCGTTGGTACGTACCAGCCTCGTGAAGACCCATCGGTCATCCAGATCGACAACGACAAGGCCGTGCATTGGCTCCGCCATGGTGCACAGCCAACCGAGCGTGTCGAAAAGCTCCTGAAGATTTCTGGTGCATGGGAAGAGTTCACCGGCGTGGCTCCCGAGATTCCGGCGGTTCCAGAACCAACACCGAACAAGGGTTACACCGCACCTGCTCCGCCAAAGCCACCAAAGGCTGTCGTAGAGGCCGAAGCTGCAGCTGAGGAAGCAAGCGACGATGCCGAAGAGGCCGCTGACGACGCTCCAGCTGAAGAAGCCGCTGCAGAGGCACCGGCCGAAGAGGCCGCCGCTGACGACGCTCCAGCTGAAGAAGCCGCTGAGGGCGACGCATGAGCCAGGAGAACGAGGCCGGAACCGAAGAGTCCTCGGATGACACCGTCGCTGATGAAGTCGTTGCTGATGAGGCCACAACCCCGGCTCCCGTGGAAGCAGAAGCTCCCGCAGAAGACGCCGCGGATGATGACGGTGGCAGCGATGTCGACGGAGCACCAACTGCTCAGGCAGTGCTCGAATACGTCGTCACTGCGCTCGTCCAGGACGAGGACGCAGTCCAGGTCGAGGTAGACGATTCGAAACGAACCCTCCAGCTTGAGGTCCGTGTTGGTCCAGACGACATGGGACGAGTCATTGGTCGCCGTGGCCGAGTCGCCAACGCCATCCGCACGCTCACCCGTGCTGCTGCTGCTCGAGACGGTGTCGAAGTCGACATCGAATTCCTCGACTGAACAACGGAACACTATGGCTGGCGCGACTCGGGTTCGCAGCGGTCAGTTCTTCACATGAGTAACGACGACCTCCTCTTGGTTGGCCATGTGCGCAAGGCGCACGGCTTAAAGGGCGAGGTCGTTGTGCATTTATCGACCAATCGAGATGAGCGGGTCGCCAAAGGTGCTCGACTTGTCGTAGGTGAGGTCGAAATGGTGGTGAAGTCCTCTCGTCCCAAGGATGCTGACTTCCTCGTGTTCTTCGAAGGAGTCACGAGCAGGGAAGCTGCCGATGAACTTCGAGGCTCCGAACTACGCGCCGAGCCACTCGATGATCCCGACGAGTTGTGGGTTCATGAGCTGATCGGCGCACAAGTGATCGACCAGAGTGGAGAGGCCCGCGGCGAGGTAACGGCGGTGCAAGCGAATCCGGCCAGCGATCTTCTCGTCGTCGATGACGAGATGCTGATCCCGGTCGTCTTTGTGGTCGACATCGATACCGGCGCCAACACGGTCAACGTTGACGTGCCCGACGGATTGTTCGACCTGTGAACTCGTCACTACGAGTCGATGTGTTCAGCGTGTTCCCCGAGCTGGTCGACGGTGCTCTGTCAGCGAGCATGATCGGGCGAGCTCGTGAGAAGGGTCAGATCGACCTTCGGCTCCACGACCCGCGCAACCACGCGACCGATGTCCACAAGAGCATCGATGACTCGCCGTTTGGCGGGGGAGCGGGCATGGTGATGCGCGCTGATATTCTGGCCGCGTCCATTCGCGAGGTCGAGCCGGCTCGTCCACTGTTGGCGCTAACGCCGTCGGGGCGACGATTCGATCAGACAATGGCACGCGAGCTCGCTGCTGGCGGCGGGTTCTCGCTCTTGTGTGGCCGCTATGAGGGGATCGACCAGCGAGTCCTCGACACGTTCGTCGATGCAGAAGTGTCGATTGGCGACTATGTGCTCGCTGGCGGTGAGGTTGCGGCTGCGGTCATTATCGAAGCGGCGGGTCGCCTCGTCCCTGGCGTTCTCGGCAACGCCGACTCGATCGAGGACGAGTCATTCGCTGCAGGGCTGCTCGAATACCCGCACTACACCCGCCCGGCCGACTTCGAAGGCTCTGCGGTACCGCCGATTCTGCTGTCGGGCAACCACGGTGCGGTCGGCCGCTGGCGCCACGCCATGTCGCTTCGCCGCACGATCGAGCGACGCCCAGACTTGATCGAGGCTCGTGGCGGCCTCACCGGTGAGGACGAGAAGCTCCTGGCCTGGCTCGACGCCCAAGAAGAAGATCGGTAGCTGCAAATGCAGCGCGAGACGTTGTGACACGTCTGGGATGGAGCGACTGAGTGGCACGGTCGGATGGGTTGTTCGACTTAGGAACTGTGATGCTGTGCCGATCTATTCGGTATGACGACCGAGCTGCTTCTCTCGACCGGAACCGATTCATGGGACAAGGTGCAGACCTCCCTCATCTCATCGCTCACCGACCTGCTCGATGAGCAGAATGAGTCGGTCACGGTTTCGGTGCCACAGCTGGGCAAACGAATCGACGCTCGCCGTTCGGGCGAGGGTGAAATCCAGTTGATCGCCGCGGGCAACGACAGCCTCGAAGGCGACAGTCGCCTGACCGTTCGCGACGAGCGTGCGGTTATTGCGGTCGGCTTCTCGGTCGCATCAGAGAGCTGGGGCACCTTCCAGTGGGACTGGTCAGCACCAGTCAAGCCAGAGGAGGTTGCTTCTGGCATCCTTCGAACAATGCGAGACATCTACAAGACCTCCCCCGAAGAAGTCGAAGTAGCCGCCTCTATCTGAGAGACTCGTCTCGACGGCTGGTCCCTCGGCGCCGCCATATCTTCCGCAGAACAGCGAAGAGTGGGAGAAGCGAAATGATCGGTGCTAGGTCGGCAACGATGTTGGAGTGCCTGTGGTTGGGGCCTAGGCTTGACCGCTGGCCCGTCGGCCATTCAAACAGGAGCACCGCGATGAACATTCTCGATCTCGTCGACAACAAGAGCCTCCGGGACGACATCCCCGACTTTCAGGCAGGCGACACCGTCAAGGTCCACGTCCGCGTGGTCGAAGGCAACAAGGAACGTGTCCAGGTCTTCGAGGGCGTCGTAATCGCCCGTCGTGGTTCTGGCATCAACGAGTCGTTCACCGTCCGCAAGCTCAGCTTCGGCGTCGGTGTCGAGCGCACGTTCCCGCTCCACTCGCCAATCATGTCGAAGCTCGAGTTCGTGCATCAGGGCGACGTGCGTCGTGCAAAGCTCTACTACCTGCGCGACCGCATTGGTAAGTCAGCAAAGGTCAAAGAGAAGCGCAACTTCTAAGTTCTTTCATGTTCTGACAGGCCGCTCGGTTCGCCGGGCGGCTTTTGTCGTTTTGTCAGAACCCCTAGCCAAATATTTCATTTGTGTTACGGTGAACGGTACGGCGTGGGCGCAGACTTCGAAAGGGTTTGTTATGTCCACGACACAGTTCATCGATCAGAAGCTCTTTGCTGAATCAGGCGAACAGATCGGAACGATCCGAGATGTCATTAGCCGTCCAGCCGACCTCGCCCCCGAGTGGTTGGTGGTCAAGACCGGCTTTATCCGCGGCGAGCATCTCGTGCCGATCTGTTCGGTGCGCCAACGCGGCGTCACGTTTACCGTTCCGTTCGACAAGGCAACGGTCAAGAACTCGCCTGCAATCGGTGCACATGTTGCACCGCCACCAGCGCAGTCCAAAGCCATGTACCGGTACTACGGCGTCGCGATGCCCCGCTAAGGACTTCCTCTGAAGTCCGGTTCGTGTTCGCTGTCAGACCCTCTACCTACTGTGTGGTTCCATGACATTTGCACGCAAAGAACTCGGACGTCAGGGTGAAGAGCTCGCTGCCCGCTGGTATGAGCGGCGGGGTTGGGTTGTGCTCGACCGCAACTGGCGAAGCGGTCGCGGCGAACTCGACCTCGTCGTCTGCCGCAAGGGCACCGTCGCCTTCGTCGAGGTGAAAACCCGCGCCACGAGCCGTTGGGGTAGCCCGGCCGAAGCGGTCAATACCGACAAACAAGACCGAGTCCGCCGCCTTGCCGGCGCCTGGTTGCGCGAGAACAAACGACGTCGAGACGAACTCCGCTTCGACGTCGTCGCCGTAACCGGCCGTTCGGTGGAGGTGCTAGAAGGCGCGTTCTAGCCGAGCAGAGCCCACGCGAGCAGCGCTACGGCCGCAATCACTGACGCCACGACAAAGACATAGTCAAACGGTGATTTCTTGTGCTGTCGCGTCGGGTCCATTCCCATAACTCTCAGTATGCTCTTGGGGTGGCAATACGCGCACTCCTCACGCTGATCGTCGCTGCCTTGCTGGTGACCGCGTGCGGAGGAGGGGTCGTCTTACCAGACGATGCCGACGAGCAGCTCTTTCAGGGCCAAGCGGTGTATCAGCAGCGCTGCGCCCAGTGTCATGGTCCGACCGGTGGCGGCGGAATCGGGGCCAACATCCAAGATGTCGAGTCTCGGCTAACCGACGAAGAACAGCGCGATGTCGTGGTCAGCGGGCGCAACGGGCCAACCGGGAACATGCCAGCCTTCGGCGCCCTCCTGAGCGACTCGGACATCGATGCTGTTGTGCGCTTCACCCGGGACATTCTCGAACCCTCCTAGAAGTCGTGTCGAGCACTGTCACAGTCCCGATGTAGGTTGCTCACAGGCCTTGTGCTGGCTGCCTGAAAGCCGCTCCACCTAAACCACATGCAGCGTGCTCATATCGACGCACGGCTGCACCTTGGAGACGCACATGATTGCAATCGTCCGGTCGGCCACCATCAGTGGTGTGCGCGGCTATCCAGTCGACGTCGAAGTTCACGTGGGTCAAGGGCTTCCCGCTTTCCAGATCGTGGGCCTACCCGATGCATCGATTCGCGAAGCCCGTGACCGAGTTCGGGCCGCACTCGAGTCCAGCGGCATCGACTGGCCTAATCGAAAGATTGTCGTGAGTCTCGCACCGAGCGACCTGAAGAAGAGCGGTCCCAGCCTCGATCTCGCAATCGCTGTTGGAATCCTGGCCGCGGTCGAACGGTTCGATGTTTCACTGCTCGACGACTACGGGTTCCTTGGCGAACTCGGTCTTGACGGCACGGTTCGCCCGATCCGCGGCGCACTACCGATGGGCGATGCAGTCAAGACGGAACGAGTGGTCGTTCCGTTCAAGAATCGCACCGAGATGGCCCTGCTCGATCAGACCGTTCATCCCGTGACGTCGCTCAAAGAGGTGCTCCGATGTCTCACAGGCGAGGAGCCGTGGCCCGATCCGCCCGAAGTGGCGCCACCCGCCATCCGACAGAGTTCGCACGACCTGCTCGACATCCGTGGTCAGCAGTTGGCCAAATTTGCCTTGGCGATCAGCGCGGCAGGAGGCCATCACCTGTTGATGGTCGGACCGCCCGGTGCGGGCAAAACCATGCTCGCCCGTCGTATGCCAGCGCTGTTGCCCGATCTGACCGAGACCGAAGCGCTGGAGGTCACTCGGATTCACTCGGCAGCCGGCGAGCTCGGCCCGGACCAGTCGCCCCTCATCGATCCACCGTTTCGGGCTCCTCACCACAGTGCCTCACCGGTTTCGCTCATCGGCGGGGGAGCGGCGTCGATGCGGCCCGGCGAGATGTCGCTCGCGCACCGAGGCGTGCTATTCCTCGACGAGTTGGGTGAGTTCTCCCCGGCGGCGCTCGACGGAATGCGCCAACCGCTCGAAGAACGCGTGGTGCGTGTGACCCGAGCGCACAGCACGGCGAGATACCCCGCCAGCGTGCTGCTCGTCGCCTCGATGAACCCTTGTCCTTGTGGCGAGTCGGGCGCACCGGGGGCGTGTCGATGTAGTGATAGTGCCCGAGCCCGATACCACCGCCGCGTGTCTGGTCCGCTCCTCGACCGATTCGATCTTCGTATTGGCGTGCAGCGCCCAGCACCATCGGAACTTTTCGCCCAGCCACACGGCGAGTCGAGCGCCGAGGTGGCAGAACGCGTCGATGAGGCTCGAGCGCGTGCTATTGCTCGGACTGGCTCGATCAACTCGCGGATCGATCCATCGGAGCTCGACGACGTGATTCCACTCACCGAGGGTGCCCGAACAATTTTGGAAAACGCTGTTGGGCAAGGACGGCTGTCGGCCCGTGGTGTCGGCCGGGTCCGTGCGGTGTCCCGGACGATCGCCGACCTCGAGGGCGGAGGAGACGAGGTCACGACCGAACAGCTGTGCCTGGCCATGTCGCTGCGGGTCGATCCGTTCGGGTTCGGACAATGAACAGTGCAACCACCTCGGTCGACGATGAACACGATGATCGGTTTCTTGTCGCCTTGCTCAGCCTCCCAGGAATTGGCCCCAATCGGCTGTCGTCGCTGCTCGAAGAGCACCCCGCCCATCGCGTGTGGGACGACCTCACCTGTGGTCGTCCGCTAACCATCGACGGCGTCTCCGACGATCAGGTCGCCAAATGGCGATCGGCGGCTCGTTCAATTTCTGTCGATGATCACTGGTCGAGGGTTGACGAGCTCGGCATCTGGGTCGCGAGACATGGCAGCAGCCGATATCCAGAACGACTTCGCCACGACGTTGAGCCGCCGCACCTGATCTTCGGGCTGGGGCGCGCACTGGGCGACGAGCCGACGGTTGCCATCGTTGGTACACGAAACTGCACGTCATATGGAAGACGGTGTGCCTTCGAGTTTGGTGCTGCATTGGCCGACGCTGGTGTGTCGGTTGTGTCCGGACTGGCATTGGGTATCGATGCGGCAGCACACCAGGGTGTGCTCAGCGTTGATGAACCCCATAGGGCTCCTCCGGTCGGGGTGGTTGGTAGTGGTCTCGACATCGTCTATCCAAGACGAAACGAAAAGCTCTGGGCTCACGTTGCAGCCAGTGGTTTGCTCGTCAGCGAAACAGCACCCGGCGTTGGGCCGCAGAAGTGGCGGTTTCCCGCGCGCAACCGGATCATCGCGGGTCTTGCTGATGCGGTGGTCGTCATCGAGTCCCACGAACATGGGGGTTCGCTGTCTACTGTCGATGCCGCCCAGGAGCGAGACATCCCGGTGGGCGCGGTCCCCGGGCCGATCACCTCCAATTCGTCGGTCGGTACCAATCGTCTGATCTCTGAAGGAGCCGTGCCGTTGCTGTCGGTCGAGGACGTGCTGTTCATGATTGGCCACAGCGCGCCTCAAGCTCCGCTGGACAGCAACGACGACATTGCACGGTCGTCGGTGTTGCTCGATGCGCTTGGGTGGAACCCGCTTCTCTTTGAGGAGTTGTGTAGCCGGGTGACGTTGAGCCCGAGTGAGGTCGCAGTCGAAGTGGAGCGGCTGGTCGTCGATGGTCTGTGCGCTCAGAGTGGTCCGTGGATCGAGCGCGTGCGCTGAGCGAGAGTGTGTTTCGCGGCTTGGTGACCACCCATAACGCGTTCGTGAATTGCTGAGTCATTCGGATCATCCTTGGTTCGCTTCCCGGGTACTGGAGGTTTGGACGACTACCCTCTGACACGTGCGCGAACACGTCTCCGCCTTCGCCGAACAACTGACCGGGGTGCAACCATCAACCCGATCGGTGTATCGACGCGACCTCGACGCCTTTGTCGAGTGGTGTGAGCAGATCGGCCGTGCGAGCGCTGAGACGGGTGTGGATGGAATCGATCGACGTGTGATTCGCCGTTACCTGGCTCAGCTGGATCAGTCGGGGTATGCCCGCCGAACAATTGCTCGCAAGATGAGTTCTCTGCGGCGGTTCTTCGAATGGGCTCGAACCGAAGGTGTCATCACCGATGACCCCACGGTTGGGATCTCCAGCCCAGCAGCATCGGTGAGGTTGCCAACGGTTCTCGGCGACCGCGAACTTGCCGAATTACTCGGTGATGACCCCTCGCCGAAAATCGATCTTGACGATACATCACCTCGTCGGCTCCAGGACGACGCAGTTCTCGAACTGCTCTACGGCTCTGGACTCCGAGTCAGTGAAGTCTGCGACCTCAACACCGATAGCGCTGATCTCCATCTCGGAGTGATCAGGGTGTGGGGAAAGGGCGAAAAAGAACGCATCGTCCCCCTTAGTGAGCCTGCCAAAGCGGCACTTAAAGCACATTTGAAAGAAATTTCTGCCACAGAAAGTGACGTTTCTTTGGATGGTGGGACAGGTGCAGAGAAACCCCGAATGTTGTTCAAAAATCAACGTGGAAACCGGCTTGGGCCACGTGATGTAAGGCGGATTCTGGACCGTCGGGCGTCAAAGCCGACCTACCCGCACGCGCTTCGACATACGTTTGCGACTCATCTTTTGGACGGTGGTGCCGATCTACGAACGGTGCAGGAGTTATTGGGCCACTCAGATCTCTCGACCACTCAGATCTACACGCATGTGAGCAAAGAACGCTTGCAGCGGGTGCATCGGTCGAGTCATCCGCGGGCATAGCAAGCAAGGCCTTCAAGGGAAATTACGTGGACGAACAAGAAAAGGCACGAGCCGACACGTTGTGGGCTCGATACACCGAGAAACCAACTCGTGAGCTTCGCGATCAGCTAATCGTGCACTACTCGCCGCTGGTGAAGTATGTCGGAAGTCGTGTTGCTGCTGGCCTGCCGCAGAATGTCGAACAGGCTGACCTCGTTAGCTACGGGATCTTTGGGCTGATCGATGCAATCGATAAGTTCGACCCCGAACGCGGATACAAGTTCGAGACCTACGCAATCTCGCGGATCAAGGGCGCAATGCTCGACGAGCTTCGTTCTATGGACTGGGTTCCACGGTCCGTTCGCACAAAGGCCAAGCGAATCGAGCAGGCCAACGCCAAGCTTGAGGCCAAGCTCGGGCGAGCCCCGAGTGACGATGAGCTCGCCCACGCTCTCGACATTTCTACCGATGAACTCGACAGCATGCTCGCCAAAATCTCGTTCGTCGGCGTTGTTGCGCTCGACGAAATGCTCTCGGGCGGCGAACGCGGCGACTCGATGACCTTGGGAGACACGATCCCTGACTCTGGCGCTGGGCCTGTTGGCTCGTTTGAGGTCGAGGAGATGCGTCAGCTTCTCGCAGAGTCGATCAACAACATGACCGAACGCGAGAAGATCGTTCTCACCCTCTACTACTACGAGGGCCTGACTCTCGCGGATATCGGAAACGTCCTCGGTGTCACTGAGAGTCGTGTGTGTCAGATTCACACCAAGTCGGTGCTGCGCCTCCGTTCGCGCCTCGCCGCATCCGAATACAGCCCCGCCTAAAGCGGCAATTCCGGTAGGGGTCGTACCCCAAACACCCGAAAGGGGTCTGACCCCTTTTTCGAAAAAGGGGTCAGACACCCTGTGGCTTTTGTCACAGTAGAGGGTTGTTCTTGTGTCGGGGTTGGCGCGTGTTTGCGTGTGCTGGGACTGTGGACGTGTTGGCCCTGGCCGACCGAGCACTTCCCCCTTGATCGTTTGAGAAACAGGAACTCATGTCGAGCTCGCGTGTGAGCAAGTGTGTCGCCGTTGCCGTTGCCGTTGC
>CAZSYL010000082.1:0-2029 GCA_964610745.1 uncultured Acidimicrobiales bacterium | reverse complement strand
GCCGTTGCCGTTGCCGTTGCGGTCGTTGGCGCAACGGTGGGTATTGGCCTGGCGATCCCGTCCTTGGGCGCCGCCGAGGTCGGCCCGGTCGTGCCCGAATCGTTCGATTTTTCGGAAGAACATGTTCCACCCGTCGAGGCTCCGATAGTCGATCCGTTCCGGGCGCCCGAGCATGCGTTTGGGCCAGGCAACCGAGGCATTGAGTACGGCACGACGCCCGGGCAGGTCGTCGCGGCGTCGGCCGAAGGAACGATCAAATTTGCCGGCCAAGTCGGCGGAAACCTGTTCGTCACCGTCGACCATGGTGGGGGATTGGTTACGACCGTCGGGTTCCTCGATTCGATCACCGTCGGCGTTGGAGAAAACGTGTCTCGAGGTCAACGACTTGGCACCGCAGGAACAAGCACACACTTCAGCGCCCGCCAGGATGGAGTTCATTTCAACCCCGAGCTGCTCTTCGCTGCGTTCGAGATCGTTGTCCGCCTAGTGCCGGGGCCGGGTTAGACCCTCCCCTTGACGTAGATAGCGCCGTGTCGGTGCAGTCACAAAAGCCTAGGTCGCGGGTGGTCAGCTCGGGATTCGCCGCTAGCGTTGACGTGGGCAAAATCTGCCCAACGGCCAGCCCTGCTTGTGAGGCAGAAGTGGTCGGTTAGAGAATCCCGCTGCACCCGTCTGCGGTCGCCTCCGGCGCCTGGGTGTAGCTCCGTCAAAACCGCAGGGAAGGTCACCAAACATGGCAGTTATCACCATGAAGCAGTTGCTCGACGCAGGCGTGCACTTCGGGCATCAGACCCGTCGCTGGAACCCGAAGATGAAGCGGTTCATTCACGGCGAGCGCAACGGCATCTACATCATCGACCTCAACCAGACGCTAAACCGTCTCGAGGACGCTTACACCTACGTGCGTGACCTCGTTGCCGGTGGTGGCACGATTCTTTTCGTGGGCACCAAGCGTCAGGCGCAGGACTCGATCCAGTTCTACGCAGACAAGGCCGGGATGCCTTATGTCAACCAGCGATGGCTCGGCGGCATGCTGACCAACTTCCAAACAATCCAAAAGCGCGTCGACAAGATGAAGGAATACGAGCGCATGCGCGACTCGGGTGAGTTCGACGCCATGCCGAAGAAGGAAGCACTGATGATCCAGCGCGAGCTGACCAAGCTCGAGCGCAACCTCGGCGGAATTCGCGGCCTCACCAAGGCCCCCGACGCCGTGTTCATCCTCGACACAAAGCTCGAGAACACCGCAGTGACCGAAGCCAACAAGCTCGGCCTTCCGCTCGTGGCTGTCGTCGACACCAACTGCGACCCCGACCTCGTCGATTACGTGATTCCCGGAAACGACGACGCTATCCGTAGCGGCGACCTCATGTCCCGCGTGATTTCTGACGCCGTCCTGGAAGGACACTTCATTCGTTCCAAGCGCGCTGAGATGGCGGGAGTTCCAAAGGAAGCTGACGCACCTGCAGCGCCAACCGAACGCACCGCCGAAGAGCAGGCAGCACACGACCAAGCACAGGCCGAGGCGCGTGCGGCCGCGACCGCAGCTGCAGCCGAGCGTGAAGCACGGATCGCTGCAGAAAAGGATGCAGCCGACGCTGCTCCAGCGCAAGAGGCTCCAGCACCGGACGCTGCGGCAGAAGCGGCACCAGTCGCTGAAGCCGCTCCGGCTGAAGAGGCACCAGTTGCGCCAGCAGCGCCTGCTGGCGACGCTCCAGCGGGCTCGCACGCTCCACTCGATGACGGTTCAATGCCCGAAGGATTCGAGATCAAGGGCAATGCCGACTCGATGAAGTTCCACCAGCCGGGCGGCCGTTGGTACGAGCAGACCGTTGCCGAGATCTGGTTTAACACCGCCGAAGCCGCGACCGCAGCTGGCTACAAGGAAGCTGGCAAGTCCTAGCGGCTCACCAGCACATCATCCGTATTCGGAACGTCGACACGTTTCATCCCCTACTAGAACGAAAGAAACATCATGGCTGACTTCACTGTTCAGGACATCAAGGCGCTGCGCGATGCCACCGGCGCT
>CAZSYL010000081.1:0-11680 GCA_964610745.1 uncultured Acidimicrobiales bacterium | reverse complement strand
TATGCGTGATGGCTGGTGGAACGAGGGTCGGGATCCCGGCGACGAATAGGAGCTTTCAAGAGTGGTCAAGGTAGATGAGTTTCCCGATGGAGTCCGAGAGGATTTTCTTAATCGGGAAATGCCGACGTTCGAGGACACGGCTTTGGTCGGTGGGTCGCCGCTTAACGAACGGCGAGTCGCGCTGATCTCCACTGCTGGTCTTCACCGTCGAGGCGATCGTCCCTTTACCGAACAAAGCGGCGACTTCCGAATCATCACCAGCGAGACCGACGACGCGGACATCGTGATGAGTCATGTGTCGACCAACTTTGACCGTCTCGGGTTCATGCAGGATCTCGATGTTGCGTTTCCGATCAACCGGTTGAACGAGCTGGCTCACGATGGAGTGGTTGGGTCGGTTGCTGAGTATCACTTCTCGTTCATGGGGGCGACCCCGCCGGAGTTAATGGAACCCTCGATCAAGGAAGTAGTGGCCACCTTGAAAGCAGACAACGTGTCGGCCGTAGTGTTGTGTCCCGTTTGACCGTCGTGCACGCGTGCGGTCGGCGCGCTCTCTCACTATCTCGAGCGAATGGGCATTGCCACAACCCAGGTCAGCCTCGTGAAGGAACACAGCGAAAAGATCCGTCCGCCGCGGGCGATGTGGTGCAGCTTTGAGCTGGGCAGACCTTTCGGTGCGCCCGGCGAGCCAGACTTCCAACGACGAGTGCTGATCGAAGCACTAAATCTCCTCGAGCGAACCGACGGGCCGATTCTTGAGACGTTCTCCGATCTGGCCCCGGGAACGGGAGTGGACAGCATCGAAGATCTCGAAGGGTGGTCGTGCCCGGTCAACTTTGGTGGCCCGCCGCCCATCAGCTTCGAGGACGATCCGCACGGTGCGCTGCGCCAGGAGATCGACCTCATGGAGACCTGGCACGACTTGTTTCTCGAAGCGAACCATAAGTCGATGCTCGGTGTCTCGGGCGTGCCCCTCGAAGCATGCGTGCAATATGTCGTCGACTTCATGGGCAACGAGTTCATCGAGCCACCGCGGGTTGACCTCCCCCGATCACAAATGTTGAAGCTCGCGCTCGACGACATCAAGACCTACTACTTCGAGGCCGGGCTGGCTCGGCCAGGAAACGCAACCGACAAGGAGCTCGCGGACTGGTACTACGGCGAGACCACGATCAGTGCGGTGCTTCGCCGGGTCAACCAGGTCTGCGCCACCTCAGATGACGACATTCTGGTGACCATGTCCGATCGGCGCATCTTCCCGATTCATCAGCAACACCAGAAGGACGCGAGGTAACCGTCTCCTACGCGGCCAGGGGCGTCGCGCTTTGGTCATGGAGGAAGGAACGGAGCTCATTTGGTGAGACCGCCTTCGAGACCAGCCAACCCTGAATGTGTGACACTCCAGCGTCGCGCAACGGTCGAAGCTGCTGTGTCTCTTCGACTCCCTCGCAAACTACCGGAGCCCCTTGCGTGCGAGCGATGGCGCTCACCGCTTGGAGCACTTCAATTGCCTGGTGTCCGTTGGCGTCGAACTTCTCCAAGCTGGCAATGAGCTCACGATCGATCTTCAAGATGTCGAACGGGGTGTGTATCAGCTGTGCAAGGTTTGAGTAACCCGAGCCGAAGTCATCGATCGCAACTCGGTATCCGAGTGATTGAATGTCGGCGAGGCGCCGCATGGCGAGAGGGCCGGTTGCTGAAGACTCGGTGACTTCAATGATGAGTTTCGCTGGGTCGATGCCACCAGCGTTAGCCGCCGCGCTCAGGAGGCGATCGATAAAGTTGCCGTCTTCAAGTTCGTGGATTGAGACGTTGACCGAGATCGAAAGGGTTCGGGTGAACGGATCCTTCTGCCACCGGCTCAGCTGGCGAAACGCGTTCTGGATGACCCACTCACCGATACGGGTGATTTCGCCGCTGCGTTCAGCTAGAGGGATGAACTCGTTTGGTCCGACCCGGCCGAGAGAAGGGTGTTCCCATCGCACCAAGGCTTCAACAAAGAACACTTCTCCAACATCGACGGAGACGACCGGCTGGTATTCGAGAAAGAACTCCTGGTCGAGGTCAGCGTTTCGAAGCGCTCGCAGAAGTGTGCTTTGCGTGTTGATGGTCTCGCGCAGCTCGTCTTTGTAGAGCGCAACCGAGGAGCCCTGGCGCTCCTTAGCTCGGTACATCGCCAGGTTCGACTGAGTCTGGAGGTCGTCCAGTCGATCAACGTCGTCGGTGGTCGCGACGCCGATGCTGACGTGGATCACATCGCCTGACTTGGATGGAGCCGTCAAAGTCTGTCGGTATCGATCGGCTGCCGCGAGGGCTTCTTCGGGAGCAACAACGTTGGTCATGACGACACCGAATTCATCGCCTCCCAAGCGCATGAGCGTTTCGCCCGGTTGTTCTGCCGCCCTTAGCTTCGCGGCGACGACTCTCAGAGCGTCATCACCTGCTGCATGGCCACCGGTGTCATTGATCTCCTTAAAGCCATCCAGGTCCATAAAGAGCATCGCGGCGTGGCTTCCAGGGGAGGTGGTCAGCTCATGTCTCGCGATGTCAAGACACACGTTCAACTCGCGACGGTTGGGGAGCCCGGTCAGAAAATCGGTGTAGGCCTGGCTACGAAGCGACCCCTTCAGCTCGCGCTCTCGGCGTTGGGTGCTCAACATCAGCAACACGATGACTAGACCAGTCGCTGCGGACAACAAGATGAATTGGAACGAGGACCGCTCAGCGCTCTTTGCCAACGCATCCGCAGTGATTGTGTCGTCGTGAAGAATCTGCAGCAGTTCTTCGGTGTTGACGCGGCTGGTCTGGGCGTCGGTACCGGCGTTCCCGGTGAGCATCGCGGTCAGAGCGATCGCTCGCTCGCGTCGTTCCTCGTCGAGTCCGGTTTCCTCGAAGGCCCGATCGTTCTCGAGGAGGTCTACCGCCTCGTTTTGCTCAAGTTCGATGCCCTCGGGGATCTCGTCGATGAGCTCGATCATCGTGAGCGTGTGGGCAGCAAGTTCCAACTGCGTCGATGCCGCGCGAATTTCTCGATAGTTCAACGCCTCGCGACTCTCGAGGATCGCGCTCGCCACGGAGAAAATAAATAGCGCGCCAAAAGCAGCGGTAACGAACCACGAACGCCGAAGCGCGTTAATTGTCACGACCGTGCCGACGGGCTTTTCATACCATCGTTATCGTCATGCAGCGACTAGGTCTAAAGACCCTGTGACCAATATGGGTCAAGGCGCGAACTCCTGTCTGGTCTCGACGTCGAATGATCTGCGACGCCGAGACCAGGGGGAGGGCCGATGACGGTTGGGGCGTCATCGGTCTGTTTCACGCATTGCTGCGCGAGTTGTTACACGTTTCCGATCGTGACCTGACCGAACACTTCTTCGCCGTTGTCGCCAACGAGCAAGCTTCCAGCCGGCTCGTCTTCGGTGCCCCAGAGGATCGTCCACTGCCTGCTCTCACCAGCGGCACTCTCCGTTTCGCTGACGATCGGTAGATCAAGTCCACGGAAGTGGTCCAGGTAGCGATCGAGCGATCCGGTAGGCCCGGTGAAGACCGCGTTGAAGCCTGACTCGCCGTTCTCCTCGAAACCGACCGACGACAAGATCATGGCGTCGTCCGGCAGTGGGTATTCGTCGGGCCAGTCGTCGGGGAGCCCGGCGCCGAGGTTGAAGGATCCTTCGCCTCCTTCACCTTCGATCTCGACGGTGCCTGCTTCCTCGTCGACTTCGATGGTTGTCAGCTCGCCGTCGGCCTCGATCTCGACCGTGCCGTCTTCGCTGTCGATCGAGATCGAACCTTCCTCGCCATCCTCTGTCTCAATATCGACGGTGCCTTCTTCACCGTTGATATTGATCGTGGCTTGCTCGCCGTCCTCGCCCTCAAAATTGATCGTGAAATCCCCGTCCTCGACATCGTCGAGATCGACGTCGATGCCTCCCTGGTCGAGGGCCTGCTCTGCCGCTTCTTCGAGAAGCTCACCGCATCCCGACAACAACAAACACAACGCCAAAAACGGCGCTATCCGAATTCTCATTTTCCCGCTCTTTCCGCCTTGCCCCAGTGTTGAGGCTCTTCCACCTTGCTCACACACGTGAACTTGTTTCGTGTCTCACGCTAAACCGCGAGCGAGACAAAGTAAAGGGAGGCGGGCAAGCACAACCACCGTCGATCGATTGTGGGGTTTATGGGGTCAGGTCTCACTTTCACCGATAGTCGCAACGGGGTCAGGTCTCACTTTCACTTGACCGCTACGCAAATCAGCCGAAATTCAACAGTTTGGTCGTGCACGCCTGGACTTGATCGCCGCCCTCACGGCGAAGGGCGGTCGCGTTCGGTCAGCGAAGAGGGTATGAATTCAACAGTTTGCGGTAGGTGGGTGAAAGTGAGACCTGACCCCAAGCAAAATGGGGTGAAAGTGAGACCTGACCCCAAAAGGTCTCAACAGCGACGCTTCAAAAAGTAGAAACCCCCGAACCGAGGGTTCGAGGGTTTCCGATGTCCTGAGACATCACATTGTGGGGGTTTGACCACCTGGCCCCCGGGGTTGGGAAATCACGACGGATTTGGGGCCCTGGAATGGCGGCCCACACGAATTTGAGGGGTCAGCCCACACGTCCCCCGACCGCACCCTAGGCTGAACGAAGCCTTAGCCATTTATGTCGTCCAATCGCTTCGGCTGATACTACTGGACGAAACTCAGAACCGATCAGAACCTTCGTTGTCATCTGTGTTGAAGGCTTGGTCGCACCAATGTCATATGGCATTCGTACGCTGAGAGACAGCTACGACAAGCGAGGAAGATCAAAATGGCAGGCAGCGGAGCCGATTTCCTGACGTTTTACTTGAGTCCCGGCGACGATCATCCCAATCGGTTGGCACAACTGGCTGGGGCCTGGCTGCGGGAGCAGCCTGGCGACGGGCTGGTCCTTCTGCATGCCAAGAAGATGATTGACAACAACAATTTCCTACGAGAGGGAACCCGAGGCCTGGCGGTGGAGAGCCCCAACACCATCGCTCGATCAGGCTGGCGGGGTGGACCGGTGCTTGCTGCGTGGCCAAGCGAACAAGTCCTTGAAGCCATTGCCGGAAGTCTCGGCTATAAGATTACGACTCTCTGCATCTTGAAGAGTGAAGTTGCCCGCGATGACCTTGAATCTTGGCTAGCAGGACGAGGAGCCGTCAATCTGCTGAGCGGGAAAGGCTTGAGTGGCGACTCAGTGGACCCAGGACTTGACCCGGTTGTAATCGAAGCGATGGTAGATCTCGCTAAACAGGTGAATCACAACAACGCGCTCGACCAAGATTTCGAGAAGTCACTTGCTGTTCGAACGCTGCAGCTGCTCGATGGTGAGGGCTATCGCTGGTCGACTGGGCAATTGTGCGGCTGGGCAATGAGTCACGGCTTCACTGGCGCTGAGGTTAAGAATTTGCGCGACATCTCGGACAAGGTGCTTGCTGGTCGGCGGTTCCGGCTGCGAGAAACCGTCGGTCCTTCGCCAGATGCTCTGGCAAGATGGCAGCGTGCTGCGATTGGCGGGTAGCCGCCATCGCATACGCGATTTCATGCGATACAAGGCACCTGCTGCTCGGCGAGGCGGCGACGACCCTTGAGTGTCGATTCAGATGATGCCCAAAATTAGAAGGAATTGAGTTGGACTATCGCTCGGGAACTTCGTGAGCGCGGCGCATATTCTCTGCCATGCTGATCAAACGCTTGGCCTCTGGCGCCGGGTGGTTCATCTCTGGAATTTTGAGGCTTTCGAAAGCCGGGTTTTCGGGGTGCATGAAGAGCCATCGGTGACACCATCCGAGAACGGTGTCAATCGCATCCTTGAATTCATCACCAGCGCCTTCTAGTAGTCCCTCTTCGGACGTGGTATTCAACAACAGCTTGCTATGAAGCACAAGGAGATGTGACGGGTCCAACGGAAAGCGGACTTCTTCGGCAGTTGCCATGCCGACCCCGAATCCCCGAAACATGTCGGCCCTTCGCCACAGGCCTACTGGAACGTCGCAGGTGATCAGAACTGGACCCCAATCTTCGTCTTGTTCGTAGCGAAACGCTTGAGATACCAATTCGGGATCAAATGATGTCGGCGTGGTTCGTTGGTCATACAGCTTCCGCTGTCGGGGCGGTGCGGCTACACGCACAAGCCACATCGCTCCAAGGTCGAATGTGTTGGACGAACACGCCCTTGTCATCGGACCAGGAGTAGGCGCCTAAGCTCAATGGCTCGACACAGCGCAGAAATCCACCGGCGAACTGGTCGAGTGCGACTGCCACCCGCCGGAGGCTTTCTGCGGCGATGCGCGCTACTTTCTCGTCGACGCCGTTCCCCGCGTTGTACGTGCGAACTCCCGTCCCGTGGGCCTTGCCGATCACTCCGGCGTCCGCATCTCGAATCTCACGCACACCCGATGACGTCGCATCGACACCCGCAAGTACTGACGATTCCAGACGCCACCTGTGAAAGTCCTGACCCCGTTGTTCCTCCACGGCCAGCCATTGTGTACTGGTCGACAGGTCGCGTAGCGACCGACCCATCACGATCGCTGATTCATGGCCAACTTCTGCACACACTTCGTGCAGCACGTTCGCTGGGCCATTCGAAAAGGTAACCCACGCTGAGCGCTCGTTGGAGAAGGGAGTCTTGACTAGGGGTGCATATCTTTTACGTCCTGTCACCTCGGCTTTCCAGTCTGCACGAAGTGCAAAGGCCCGAAATCCCAGGTTGATTGCACGGTGTGCCAGCTCGACGACCTTTTGGGCTTGACTCTCCGCAAAGAAGCGTTCGCCGACAATCATCGAGTTGGGCAGATCTCCCACTTCGCGAGCACGACGGTGCATCTCGACTTCGACCTCACAAGGAATCGCAACCGCAAGGGATTCTCCGATGCTTCCAAAAAGACCTGCCACTTCGCGCCACGGATCCTCGGCGAGCGGAACGGTCGAGTCCGGTGAGGTAACAGTCAGATCCATCAAGGACCTTAGCCGTGAATATCGAGCTGCGACCGCAGCGGGGTGGTCGAGTCCGAGATCTGAAAGCGCCGGAATTGCGGTATTTGGTGCACCGTGGGCCCCGAGGTAGTAGGGCTGTACATGTCCTGATTGCCCGGCGAAGTGCTGATGCCTTTCCCGAACAGTGCTATCCGCGGAGGACATGCGGTGACGATTGTCTGCGCTGTTGCTAACCCCGACTTCTTGGGTGGGGGTTTCTTCGCATTCCGCAACTCGTGGGGAGACGAATGGGAGGCGAGATCCGTGATCGCGCCTGGCTATGGTCTGATATCCTTTACCTACTACGAGCGGTTCTGCAATTCATCGGTATGGGCCACCCCATCCTCGAAGCCTTAGTGAAGCTGACCGGTCTGGGGTTTGGGATCGCTCTTGACCCGTTAGAACAGTTCAGAGTGGCGACATGATGCGAGAGATCGATGTCAGAGGTCGCTGGTACTCATTACAGGAATGCGCAAAGAAACAACACTCCATGCCTGGCCAGCAGACACCACCATGTTCCCTTGCATCGTTCCGGTGGCTTCGACCGTTGCCTGGCGAGCCGAAACCCAGAACTCTGTCTGGGTGATCCAGCCCGACGGATTCATCCGCCTACCCCGAAACGGGGAAGCACGGGACAGTCCCAAGGCCTTCGACGATGTCACGTTCATCGACGGCGCTCTTATCCCGTACCGGGACGTCTATTTGTGCAACGCAGGCGGGTACGGCTGGATGGTTCAGGTCGTGCCAAGCCATCGACCCGACGGCGCTCAAGGAGTGCAGTCCGGCGTGATCGTCAACGCCTCCATACGGCCGCCAACCGGTGAGGCAACATGAGCCCGATGCAACATTAGCACTGTGCTTATGTGGCCCTATTGCTTATGCGAACAGCAGATAGCGGGACCGCCTGGCCTCTGAGCTTGCCTTCATAACTCATGTTTTCGGCGGGTGTGCTCAGTCGTTTGTGTCGTGTTTATCGCGCATCTCACGAGCAATGCGTGAGAGCTTGGCGCGTTCTTCGTCGGTGATGCCTGCTTCGTGAGCGTCCATGATCTCGACTTCGACGTCAATGGTTTCGCCTTCGTGCGCTATTTGGGTTCGTTGGATATCGCCCATAGGTCAATTATCGGTGTCGCTCGTCTGCTTGTCGACTAGCGATCGACAACCGCATGGCTGAGCAACCCGAAGGCGGAGCCGTAGGGGCGCTAGCTGTCTTCGAGCAGTTGCGAAGTTTCCGACTGGTAACCGAACCCGAAATTTTTGGGCGTGCCATCAAAGAGTCACGTCGCTGTTGCAAGCGGTTCGGCCCAACCCGATCTGGGTGTCATAGGCCAGCGCGATGGTGGGTGAGTGTCAAAGCGGCACGTGAAGATTGATCGGAACCAACGACTGTCAATTCACACAGGGTGACTGGTAATCGCTTCGGCGATGTGGGTGTCATGGAAGAGCGGGCGTCGGGCGGTTACCGACGAAAGGCAGGAACATGAAAGTAAAAAGCCAAGTAGCCCTAGTGCTGGCGATGATCGTTGCACTGTTAGCAACAGCAGGCGGGGCGAGCGCACAAGAACGTCCTGTTTCAATCGGGGACAGAGTCCCGATTGATCTTCCGGATGGGCCAGAGCCGACAGTGACTGATGCACCGGGCAAAGCCGAGCTCACGGATTGGACCCGCTTCACGGCCAGATCAACGATGCAAGGCATAGGAGGGTTACTCGCAGCTGGGAAGCTCGCCGGCCGCGCGTTGAGCGAGAGCTTCTCTGGACTCGGCAGAGGGAAGCGTCCACAGGAATTGGACCGAAACGAACGGTTCAATGCCTTCACTTCTCAAGGACGGAGCAAGCGATACTTCCTCATCGGGAAAGAAGTAACCCACTCGAAGAGCATCCGAGTCGCATGAACCCGAACGAACTAGGAAGCCTGCATTCGCTAGAGACTCGTTGAAGTCATCTCTAATCTGGTCGAGCGTCTGGCCTGTATGCTCGAAGGAAAATGTGACGGTGCCAGGCTGAGTATTGAGGCTGTCTAAGTTGGGATCACGCCTAGTGACATCCGTCAACTGATTGTATCCGGCGGGCCATACGACGGATTCAATTGCGCGGTCCACTTCGTTTCGCTGCGCTTCGATCTCACTATCGCTACCGCATGACACAAGTAGCAACATCGCGATTGCTACGCCTGCCGTCCAAGTCCGCATACGTCGATCAACGGCAGAAGGAACCCGGCGCTTGAGCACAATCGCATTACCCTTCGATCGCGCATCGGGTTTCGGGTTGGTTGTTGGTTGGGTTGATTGCGCCTTGGAAGCCGTTGGGTTGTTGGCCTCCCACGGATTGGAATGCTGGCAGTGTGCCCGACACCGTGATGTCGTATGTGCCGTCCGCATTCTGATTCTGATCCAGCGACAGGTTTTGGCCGCTGCCGTTGAACACCAAGTTGGTTAGTTCATAGTTCGCATTCGGTACCAAGAACTCGAAGTCCAGAGCGCCCGCGGTGGTGTTCCGAATTTGGAACGTGAAGGTCCACGGTGCTGCTTGGAACGAATCGATCGCAATTGTCGAACAAGGCGGCAGAAGGTCTGGTGAACCATCGTCTTCGTCATTGGAGATGTCGCCGTTGGCCTGTTGACCGATCGTTCCAGGTGTGGCGCATCGGGTTTCGGGTTGGTTGTTGGTTGGGTTGATTGCGCCTTGGAAGCCGTTGGGTTGTTGGCCTCCCACGGATTGGAATGCTGGCAGTGTGCCCGACACCGTGATGTCGTATGTGCCGTCCGCATTCTGATTCTGATCCAGCGACAGGTTTTGGCCGCTGCCGTTGAACACCAAGTTGGTTAGTTCATAGTTCGCATTCGGTACCAAGAACTCGAAGTCCAGAGCGCCCGCGGTGGTGTTCCGAATTTGGAACGTGAAGGTCCACGGTGCTGCTTGGAACGAATCGATCGCAATTGTCGAACAAGGCGGCAACATGTCCGACGCCGGTGGATCTGGATCTGGATCTGCTGCAGATACGGAGATTGAGAGTACGGCTTGGTCGCACAGTCCTTGAGCGTCGCAAACTTGGTAGGTCAACGAGTCCTCGCCCGTGATGGCCGGTGCATAGACAATCCCGATTCGGCCATCGGCCAAGACAGTGACCCCGGCCTCGCCGTTGGACGGTCCGTTGATGATTCTCAGTGAGGTTGGGTCCAACGTGCCGTCGCTGTCACTGTCGTTGGCGAGCACGTCTACTGCTATGGCTGCCTCACCAACCTGTGCAGTTGACTGGTCGTCGGCTGCGACTGGTTTTACGTTCGAGTCAGGTTGGCTGACGTCTACAAGGATCTCAGCGGTCGTGCACACACCGGCCAGGTCACAGATGCTGTAGACGATGCGTTCCCCAAGTCCTTCGGGCGTCACGTCGAGAACCAGTTCAAGAGTTCCATTTGCTGAATCCTCACTGGTCACGGTGATACCTGTTGGGAAACCGATAATCGCAAATGTAGAGAGATCCACGCTGCGAGGGAACGAATCGTTCTCGAGCGGTCTAATTACAGCGCTACCCGCAGTCACCTCCGCGAAGTCAGGTGTTGCGAGCGGGTCATTCTGGTTACGGATGGCGATGTTCGGTCCGTCCCCGAATAGAGCGACTGACTCTGCGGCGGTTACCTGGAAGGCACTTTCGTGGAAGTGTGCGGATCCACCGCCAGTTCCCATGTCGATGGAATCCTGGCCGCCACCGGTGTACACGATGTCGTTACCAGCGCCTGCGTTGATCTGTTCGTGCAAGCTGGTTCCGCAGATGACGTCATCGCCGTCGGTCCCGGTTACTCTGCCGCTTCCTCCAAAGATGGTGCAGCCTAGTGTCATGTCGATTTCAACGGTTGCAGTCGTGCATCGTCCATCTGTTGAGCAAACTCCATAGGTGAAGGCGTCAACCGCCCGTATGTGGGGTTGTGGTGCGTACACCAGCTGGTTTCCAACGACTTCGACTGTGCCAAAGACGGGTTCGTCTCGGATGTGAAGGGTTTCGATTCGGAATTCTGACGTGCCCTGAAGGTCGTTCGCTAGTGGATCGATCGTCACCGTGGCATTCGAGTGGTTGCTGGCTACCGCGTCATCGATCGCGCAGAAGCCTGTGGCTGAGCCGTGAACTGTGAGCGCCTTGAGGTCAGGTAGAACTAGTGAGTCATCTGAGCTTGTTTCTACGACACTAAGGACGCTGTCACCGACAAAGTCGGCGGGAATCGTGAACTCCACAACCGCATTCCCTTGGTTGTCGATCTCAAACTCGGTCACGGCCTCACCATTCTCGTTGACTCCTGTTAGAAGCACAGCAGCCGACCCTGCTATCCCGTTCTCGATGGAGATTTGAATAGTGTCGCCTGAGATAAATCCTTCAGCGCCGCAGATCAGATCTCCCTCGGGGTAAGTGACCTCAATTTCGGAAACCTCGAGGTCAAGCGGCGATTCCAATTGCGCGATCTGGAAACTCGTCGTCGACAAGCTAGTCGACAACGAGACGGCGTTGAGTTGAACGGGTGAGAAAGCGTTTGGTTGATTTGAAGGAATAAGTAAACCAGCTGCGTTACGTGGACCGCTTCCTTGATTGACGCGCACCCACCCTTCGGTATACGCCTCCCAGCCCAACTGGTTCGGGTGTACCGACCGGTTTCGCTCCAAACGAGGCTCGACGCCTTGCTGACCCGTTATGAGG
>CAZSYL010000080.1:0-11976 GCA_964610745.1 uncultured Acidimicrobiales bacterium | reverse complement strand
GCGGCCCAACCGACCTGAACAACGGCCAAATGATCAACGGCGCCGAAAACAAAGCCAAGCGAGACCACTGGGATGGCCGAGCTGGCTAAGCCGCACCCTCTTCCGTCCGGGCGCCGGTAACCGGCACGGGGCTTTTGCGTTTCCCAGTATCAATGGTGGGCCGCTGCTTGCCGATAGGAAAGATATGCAGGAGCACATTCTTGTTGTTGAGGACGCACCCGAGTTCCAGCACATCCACCGCGAGTCTCTATCGAAAGCCGGCTACCGCGTGTCGGTCGCCGGCGATGGAGTGAAAGCCTTGGAGATCGCTCGCTCGGTAGACCCCGTCGTCATCATCTTGGATCTGGTGCTGCCCGACGTCGACGGTATGGACCTCTGTGCACAGCTCCGCAAGTTCACCGATGCCTACATCATCATGGTGACGAGCCGAAGCGACGAGATCGACAAGCTCGTCGGCCTGGCCGCTGGTGCAGATGACTACATCACCAAGCCATTTAGCAATCGTGAACTCGTGGCGAGGGTAGGCGTCCTACTTCGTCGACCACGCAAGCTTGGCGGTGACGAATCAGCCACTCGTGACTTCGGCGACCTCGTCGTGGATGCCGCTGCCCGTGAGGTTGCACTCGACGGCGAAGCCCTCTCATTGACCAAGATCGAGTTTGACATCCTCGACGCGCTGACGATCGACCCGAACGTCGTCCGCTCCCGCGAGTCCCTACTCGAACATGTATGGGGACCGAACTGGGTTGGCGACACGCACGTGATCGACGTGCACCTGGCGAACCTCCGCAAGAAGATCGACGCCAACGGGGTAAAACACATCAAGACGATCCGCGGTGTCGGCTACCGGTTCGCTGGCGCTACGAGCGGACGATCGGCAGCGTAACGGTCACCGTGGTCGGCTCGCCGCGAGACGACTGAATATCCAAGGTGGCGCCAGTGCGCTCGGCCAGGCGCTTGATCAGCGAATAACCGATGCCCCGAGCTTGAGAGTTCGACCAGTCGTGAAACGTCGGATCGAGCAGCGGGGTGACGTCGTCGATCCCGGGGCCGGAATCGATCACCGAAAAGACCACACCCTCGCTTGCGTCCTCGGCGGTGATCTTTAACAGTCCTGGCTGGCCGTGCTTGATGACGTTGCCGATCAACTCATCGAGGATCGTTTCGAGGTCCGAGTGATGCCCGAGCGCGAAGTCTCCGTGAGCACATCGGTACTCGGTAGCGAGCAAGAGGCCGGCCCGCAGCGCGCGGTGCTTCCATCGTTCGCCAGCGCGCGACACGACGTCCATGACATCGATCGCACCAAACTCGGTCGAATGCGACTCCTCCAGCTCAAGGAACAGGAGCAGTCGGGTCATGATGACTTCGAGGTCGCGCGCTGAGGCCAGACCGTCTTCCAGCCAGGCACGCATCTGTTCGGACTTCGCGTTCGCGCCGGCCGTCTCCATCACCCCGAGCACGCCGTTGAGCGGTGAGCGCGTCTCTCGCGAGAGGAGGCGAAGGAACTCGGCGCGCTCGGCGGCCGATAGTGCCGCTTTTCTCCGTTCCTGTTCGAGTTCTTCGGTGCGTTGTGCAACGCGATCGTCGAGTTCTTGGTTGGCGAGGAACAAGCGGCGCATGCCGTCTTCGGCGATGCGTTCGGCTTCTTCGCGAGCGGAGCGCTCGCGAGCCACCCGTCGTTCTAGGCGCTGGACCCTTTTCTCAAGGTCAGGCTTCTCTAGGTCAGGCGACATCGCGCTCGACGGCGATCTCGCGGTGAACAGCGATCACGGCTTCTGTGCCTCCGCCGCTGAGCACTTCGATCATCACTGGCTCGTCGTAGTGGTCGCCCGCACCGAGGATGAGCCCTTCGGCGAGTGGAGACAGTCCCCGTTCGGATCGGTAGGTCAGGCGCAGTTCGTCGTCGCTGATTCGCTCGGGGATGACGTCTGGTGGGTTGGCCTTTGGGTCGAGCTTCTTGACCTCCACATGGATGATGCTGTGGATCGATTCCAGGAACCCGAGCACGTCGAGGTCGGGGTCGAGGAAATCCGACATCGACGCGACGAGATGCGGAAGGGCCTGTCGTCCGACGAGGCGTTGCACATCGGCGGGGTCGTGGCCCGTCTTGATAGCCGCAGCCGACACCAGCGCGAGGAGGTCTTCGTCCGGATAGGTCCCGAGGGCGGTGTAGTCACCGGTTAGGCCTGCGTTCTCAAGCAGGTCGTCCCAGGCGTCTTCACCAAGTAGCTCGGTGACGGCCTTTTCGGTGACGTTAAAGATGATGCCTTTCATGCGGCCATCCCCGTTTCTAATCGTTGTTGTAGCTGTGCTTCTACGTGAGATATCTCTCCCACCAAACGCTCCCGAAGGTGATCGCTTGGATGATCTGCCTTTTCAAATTCCGCACACAGTTGGGCGAGGCGTTCGGCGCCGATCAAGGCACTCGTCGATTTGAGTGTGTGCGCTGCCCGTCGAGCTTCTTCGCTGGCGTCGGTGTCATTGGCCACGAGGAGTTCTGTTCGAGAGTCCAATTCGGCGAGGTAGGTCTCGATCACGACCCGCACCGTGTCGGCATCGCCTAAGTCGTCAATGAGAGCTTCGATCGCGTCGTGCATCGCGTCGTCGCGATCGCGACCGTCAGCGGTATCGGACGTTTGAGGGATGGTGTCCTCGTGTCCGAGCCAACGGGTCATCATGACGCGCATGTCGTCGAGGCTGACCGGCTTGCCGAGGTGGTCGTTCATTCCAGCGTCGAGACATGCGAGGCGATCGCCGGCGAGCACGTTGGCGGTCATGGCGATGATGGGAACGTCGGGGGCCACCAGCTCCTGCGAACGAATCGCTTGCGTGGCCTCGATGCCGTTTGCGCCCGGCAGGTTCCAGTCCATCAAGATCAGGTCGACCGTTTCGGATTCGAGGAACTCAAGAGCTCGCTCACCACTGTCAACAGCAACTGCGCCAAGGCCGAGTAGTTCGAGTTGTTTGAGCGCGAGGGTGCGGTTGATCTCTGAGTCTTCGACGACGAGCACCGTTCCCGTCGCGTGCTCGGTTGGGGCGACTCGTTCAACAGCTTTCCGTTCGGCTGGTGCGCATGGAATCGAAAAGACGAAGGTGCTGCCGACACCGACGGTGCTGTCAGCAGAGATCGTGCCGCCCATGGCATCGGCGATCCGGCGCACGATGGACAGACCGAGGCCAGTCCCGTGCACGCCCGAGTGGCCAACCCGAACAAACGGTTCGAAGATCGCGTCGAGATCATCTGCTTCAATGCCAACACCGCTGTCTCGCACCTGCACCGACAGGTTCGTAGTGTCGGAGGCCAAGGTGACCTGGACAGACCCGATCTGGGTGTAACGGATGGCGTTGCTGATCAGATTGTGCACGACCTGACCAAACCGGACCGAGTCGCCCATAACCCGCAAAGGCACATCGGAGGAGAAGTCGACTAGCAAGCGAAGATCTGCATCCTTGGCTGCGGGACGCAGCCGATCGGCGATGGAAGTTACCAACGTGCGAGGGGCGAACGGCTCGTTCTCAAGGACGGGGGTGGCGGAGCTGAACTCTCCGTAAGTGATGACGTCATCGACGAGCACCCGCATCGAAGCAGCCTCGTCGTAAAGGGTCTGTGCGATCCGACGGTCGTCGTCATCGAGGTCGCTGTTGAGCAGAAGTTCGGACAGACCAAGGAACGCGTGCAGCGGCCCGCGCAGTTCATGACTGACCGCAGCCATGAACCGTTCATCACTTGATGCAGATCGCTCCACCATGGGCCTTAACCTCCAGTGACCAATCGGCGGACACGGCTATTTTGTTGAGTAGCCCGGTTGCCAACCACGACGACACCCCACGTCGTGAGGACGAGCAACCCGACGACCGCGGTGCGTGCGATGACGAAGGACGCAAGAGAGACCGAGCTTGCAGCGAGGACCACCCCGAGGATGGCCACTCCCACCAGAAGCAGGGTTGCCGGTCGATCATCGCCGCCAACCGAGGACAACATTGCCGTTCCGGCGACCACAGCGATGAGACCCGTGCCCAACGCATAGGGGCCAACCAAGTAGGCCAGGTCCACGAACTGGGTGTCGTAGGTGATCGCAACCCAAAGATCGGCGGTCAGCCACGCGCCAGCGACGAGGATGGCAACTAACACGAGGTTTCCAGCGGCGAAGATGCGTCGTCGGAGCACTGGTGCGAGTGGCCCGTCCTCGGCGGTCACGAACGGAAGGACCGCTTGTTGGATGGTCCACGATCCGAAAAACACAATCCGACCGGCGAGCGTGAGCGCCGCAAACCCGCCAGCGGTCACCGGATCGAAAGCAGCTTTGGCGATGATGAGATCGAGATTGGTCAGCGCAGTGATGGCGATGAGGCCAGCGCCAACGGAACGCAGCGGCGGGTGCCCGCTAGGCGACGACAGATCACACCACGACCAACGACCGAGCTGGGGCCGACAAACCAAATAGCTGGCGAGAAACCCGACGTTGAGCGCGATAGTCAACCCGAGGAGGCTCTTGAACAAGACGACGACCGCAACCGTGGCCACAGCACGAGCGAGCCCTTCCGCGAGGAGGGTGGCGGTGAGCTTTGAGAAGGCCATTTCGCCGTGGAGTCGTCCACGCTCGACCGCGAGTTGAAGGTGCACGGGAAGACCGGCCGCCATGACGAGCAAGGCCCAGGGGCTTTCTATGTTGAGCAGCTCGGTGAATTGGGGAGCGCCGAGACCGATCATGAGAGCACCGCCAAGGCCGATCCGGTTGGTGAGCAAGCGCATGGCAGTCACGTCACTCGTCGAGTTCCGCGCTGGGTTCAATACCGCGACCGATGTCGTGAGTTGAAGCACGCAGGCCACGACGCCGATCACGAGCAGGAGGGTCACCATGAGCGAGATGTCGCCGAAGGTCGTGGGTGACAGCACCGAAGCGAGCCAGATATTGATGCCGAAGTTCACGGCATTCACGACCATCATCGCCGCTACCAACGTGATGCTGCCGCCGCCGATCTTCTTGAGCGACGACGCCTGGTCGTTGGGTACTTGCGTTATAGCCGCTGCCCGTCTTCTCATCGCAGTCATGGCCGCATTGTCCCGACGATCCCGACCGTTGCCAAGACACGTTGAGCTTGACTGTCTGCGGCCACGACGACTGTCAGGTCCCCGCGTCGAGCTCGGGCAGTACTTCGGGCCTTGACTAACAGGTTCACAACGCCGAGGTGCGCCGAGTCAACGTTCTCGAAGCGAACCTCTACCTGTGGTCGGGGCTGGTCGAGTAGTTCGTCGAGCGCAACTTCGATGCCGTTCAGACGATCGGGGCTGATGGTCCCAGTGAAGGTCAACGTATTGTGTGCCGAACTCATCGGGCACCTCCGGTGAATACCGGGATGAGCGAATCGAAGCCGGTGAGTTCGAGTGTGGCCCGGAGCTCGTCGCTGGGTAGAGCGATGACGAGGTCCCCTTCGCGACCGAGTGCGGTCAGCCGGGCATCGACGAGCGACTGAAGCGAACTCATGTCAGCGAAAGCGACGTTCGAGCCGTCGATCATCAGCGTGGTGCCAGGCTCGTTGAACATGGCGTGGACGTCGAGGTCCGCGTGGATGTCGAACCGCTGCGGCAGTTCGATCGTGCGAGCGATGCGAGTCTGATGCAGGGCGACCGGTGGCGCCGTGGCGCTGAAGTGTTGTTGGTTAGTGGATGGGCTCATGGCTTTGCTGTCTTTCTGATCGGTGGAACTTGGAAACGAGTGGTTAGGCGCAGGCTTCGAGGAGGTGGTGGTGATGCCACGCCGCGATATCGGCAAGCGGCAGGCTGTTCGCTGCCGCATGGTTGGTCGATGCCTGCTGGTCGCGCAGATCGTCGTCGGACAAGATGCGTTCGATCGCCGCTCGCAGCGATGTAACCGAGGACGGATCGAATGGGATCCCGACGAAACCTTCTTCTTCGATGAGGCCAATGAAATCGCCGACTTCGGGGACGATGACGGGCCGTCCGAACGCACCGGCCTGGTGTAGCGGCCCGGAGCTACCGGTTGTCGAGGTGTAGGGGAACACCACGACCGAACTCGACTCGAACAACCCTTCGACGTCCTCTTCTTCGATGTAGCCAAGGAAGCAAAGGCCTGGGAGATCGTGATTGTCGGCGGCGATGCCGTCGAGGTAACCGGGGGCGTTCGGGCTGTCGGTGCCGCCAATGACGAGCTCGACATCAGCGAACGCTGGGTCGGTGGTGAGCTGACGGTAGGCAGCGATCAAGTTCTCGAGCCGTTTATAGGTGCCGAACTTGCCAAAGGCCAGGATGCGACGACCGTCATCGAGGGGATCACAGCTGCTGTAGTGGGTCGTGTCGAATGTGCCGTGCGGGGTGAGGAACACGTTGTCGGCGCCGTAGGTGTCATGGAGGATCTCGACGTAGTTGGGCATCGTGGTGACGACCCGGTTCGCCCGCAGAACAATCTTGGTGAGTACGGTGCCGATGCCTCGCAGGATCCGTTCGATCGTGGAGCTGCTCCCGAAGCCAGCAGCGTCGAGGTCGACGGTGTCGACCAGGTTGTGCAGGAGCACCACCGAGGGAACACCAGCGAGTCGGGCGAGCATTGGAGTGAATAGCCCGAGTGCGGCGGGCACCTTCTTGGTACCAAATGCGGTGAAGTGGATGTTGAAGAGCACTGCGTCGGGACGTTCCCGACGCAGTGCCCGGACGAGGCGCAAAGCGTTGGTGAGGTCGTTGAACTTCCAGCTCTCGACTCCACGAACACCGGGCGGGGTTTGCGCCTCGCCATCCTCGTGGAATGCAATGACCTCCTCAACGCCGTCGAGGGTGGCGAGGTGACGGGTGAGGTGGAAACCGTATTCGTTGAGGGTGGTGTCCGACGGCGGCAGGGCGGTGACTACACCGAACCGGGTCGGACGTCCGCTGCGTTGGGTGACTTTGCCGGCGCGAGCCACGCGGAGCTTGACGAGTTGCAGCACGAACGAACCGGCATCTCGGATGGGGCGCACGGTGGAGCCCGGTGCGTCGAACCAGGTGACGGGTACTTCGAGGACGTCGTAGCCGAGGTGGTTGGCCAGCCAAAGCGCTTCGAGGTCAAAGCTGAAGTCCGTGCTCTTGAGCGAGGTGAAGATGTCCTCTGCGGCCTGGCGCTCGAACAGTTTGAACCCGCATTGGGTGTCGCAGATCGCAGACCCGAGAACCCACTTCACGAGGACTCGGAGCACTGCGCTGCATGTGCGCCGCAACCCCGAGCGGTTCTGCTCGGTGGCTTCGGCGTGTGCCCGGCTGCCGACGATGACCGGGATGCCAGAGCGCGCTTCGGCGAGCATTTCGTCAACATGCGCGATCGGCGTGGAGAGGTCGGCGTCGGTCACGAGGACGTATCGGCCCGATGCGGCGAGCACGCCAGCCTTGACGGCTGCGCCCTTACCTCGGTTCACGCCGGGGTCGAGTACTCGGACGTTGCGCAGTCCGAGTAGGCGGATCATTGCGACGGTGCCATCGGTTGAGCCGTCGTCCGAGACGATGATCTCGAAGCTCTCTCGCGCCCGGGCGAGGTGGGCGGAGATAGCAGCGATCGTCGGGACGATGCGTTGGGCCTCGTTGTAGGCGGGGATGATGACGCTGATATCTGGCGTGTCAGCGACCGGCTGGGCCTTCCATAAGGTGAAGTTCTCGTAGCTCATGACCCAGATTTCGGGTCCGAACATCAAGACGGCCGGTGGGCTACCTCAAGATCAGTTCAAGATGTTGGGAATCGAACAAATGATCAACGGCGCCGAAAACAAAGCCAAGCGAGACCGCTGGGATGGTCGAGCTGACTAAGCCGCAACTACCCGGGTCAGGTGTTCTACTCGCCAGTTGCCGTCGCGGAGGATGAAGACTGCGCGGACGGTGTCGGCCTCGCCGCGGGCTGTTGCTCGGTTGATGTATGCGACGAGGATCTGGCCGTCGATGCTGTAGAAGTGCGGCTCGAAGTCGTGCGTTTGCCAATCGGTGGTTTCTGCGACGGCGCCGGTGGCGACGATTTCGAGCACCTGTTCTTTAGCGGGGCCAGCGAACCAGACGTCTACACCACTCGCGTCGCCAGCTGCGGCGCGTTCGGCGGCCTGAAGCGAACGGACCCAGGCGAACTCGACCGCTTCGATCGTTTGTGGTTCGAGGGGGCGCAGCAGTGGCTCGCCCACCGACCACGTGATGTCGGCATCGGTCGATACAGCGGTGGTGGGCTCGTTGAAGACGTTGCTGAAGCCAGCACCTTGACCCGATGCCACCACAAGGCGAACTCCGGCGCCCAGTGCGAGCAAGCCAGACAGGGCAAGAATTGCGAGAAGGAACGACTTGTGTCGGATGGTCATTGCGTGCTCGTTTCGGTCTGTTGAGTGAGGCCGAGGATGTCGACCGTCGCGTTGGCGTCGACGAGGGGCGCCGGGACCCAGATCTCGGTGCTACCGCGTCGAAGGCTGGCTCGGTGATCACCCCAGGTCACTTCGGTGCCGTCGGCTACGAAGGCGCCCGATGGGTCGAGCGCACCATCAACTCGAAGGACGGCATCTTGGCCAATGAACTCCAACCGAACGTCGAACCCGGCGATTGCGCTCGAGTAATCGATGACGACGTCGTTACTGACTACCCCGTGGATGTTGAGGTGGCCGATGACTGTTCCGGGAAGCGTCGGGGCGGTCAGCTCGATATGTACAGCACCGTTCTGGACTGTGCCTGTCACAGCGCCGGTGCCTGATGGTCCGTCGAAGATGAACTGAGCGAGCGTGCCATCGGCGAGGATGTTGCCGAAGCGGTCGGTGAGTTCGCCGGTATGGAGTGCCACGACCGAGCGGCCATCGGCGAGGGCAGCCGTTGTCGCAGCCTCCAATGTGATGCCGCTGACAACACCGGGGACTTCATCGATGCGTACCGCCGCTGCTCGCACTGTCTCTCTGGTTTCAGTCGTCGATTCGGCGATGGCACGGACCATGGTTTGCCCGGCGAGTTCGCCCGACGGAATCAGCGCCCAGGCCATACCGTCGGTAGTTTGGGGAGCGGCGGTGGAGTCGACATTGCCGGGTTGTTCCCAAATGATGTTCGTGTCGGTTCCATCAGCGACCTGATTGCCGAAGCGGTCGGTGGGCAACAACACAGCCAGGGTTTGGTCGGCACCGTTGGCGACGACGGTGCGAGGGCCTACGAGTGGCGCAACCAACGTGGCCACTTCGCCGGGCAGAATCTCAATGGCCTTGACCTGCCCACCGGACTCGATGGTCACGACACCGGCGTGTTGGGTCACCGCGGCAGGGAGCATTAGCTGGCCTTCGCCATTGGCCACCACCATCTCGAAGCGCAGTGTGGCGTACGCCCCGTGCACGAGCACCTCGGCCACACCGCCGACCGACGCGCTTGTGGCTTCGATCATGACGGTGTCGCCAGCGTTGATGGCGTCAGGGACGCTCAGTGCGTCCACTGACACGAGCGTCTGCTCGTCGGGTTCGTTCATGATCATCTCGGCGGCGATACCGCCGGTGGTGACAACCAACGCCATAGCGAACACCACGCCGATACGTCGAGCGAAACCGAAGGGGCCGGGCATTAATCCATCTCCCGTTCGAAGGTGATAACGGTGACCCGCAGCGCTGCCACTGGTGAGTTCGCATCGATGGGCATCTGGATAGTTGCCGACGAGGCGAATGCCGATTCGTCACCGACCAGCAGGCCGTTGTCGTATCGCTCGACGGGAACGTCGACGGTCTCAAAGGCGGCGATGTCGACGAGGTCGATCTCCACCTGGCGTTCACGTTGCGAGCGCACCGCGGTCGACATCGGGGTTGCGTCGACCCAGAGCACCTCGCCTCGGCCGTCGAGGTACGTGACAACGACGAGCGGAAGCGTGGCGTTGTCGGTGCTGGGGTTGGCAATTGTGGCTAACACCATGCGTTGACCGTCCGTATCTGCGGCCGAGATCTGCACGTCTTCGACCGCGAGGCGCTCGAGGTTTCGTCCAGTCACCAGAGCCTTGGCCTCAACTTCATAACTGGCCACTTCGTCATCGAGAACCAACTGCACGACGTTGTCAGGATCGAACACACCCGAGCTCTCGTCGACGGCGTCGCTGTCAGCGACGCCAACCACACCTTCGAACGACACCCGGAACGGCACGGTCTCACCGGGGAGCACCTTGTGCACGGTACCGATACCGGCCTGATACTCGGCCAGCTCGACGCCGTCCTCGTCTCGCAGGCGACCGGTGACGGTGATGTCGGCCGGATCGATGTCGAGGTTGGTGATCTGACCAACCACGAACCAGCTGTCGTCCTCCTTCACCAGCGAACTGTCGAGCACCGCAATCCGGGGACGGTCGAGCACGTCGCCGTAGTCGCTGGTCTCGGTGGTTACGGCTCGGCGTCCGTGATCGACGTAGTCGACAACGGTCTGGCGAGCGAACTGCTCAACGGGCACGGCGTTCTCGGCGGCCTCGTGACGCAGGTACCACTGGCCATCACGGTCGACGACGACGTGGGTTTGCTCGACGGTCCACGACGTGAGTGACGTGACGTAGCTGGCCCGAACATCGACCTCGCCGGCGCCGCCCGCGATCCGACTGTCGAGAATCTCGAGGGTGTCGAGCTTGGCGTACCCATCGACCAGACCGTCGCGAACCGATCGCTCCAACAGGTACTGCTCCATGGTTGGTCGGGTGATCGGGTCGAGGCGGGCCCACGCCTGCTCGGTGCGTCCGAAGTCGACGTCGTCGTAGAAGTCGTACACCTCGTTCTCGGCCTGTGTCGACGAGGTGCTCGGCAGTAGGGACACACCGATGCCCACCGACAAGGCAGCGATGGTGACCGCCACGGCGAGCTGACCGAGCTTCGCTGGAATGATCAGACGGCTTCGGATCCGGCTCACCGACGGATAGGCCATCACCGCAATCCGTCCCGAACGAGCGCCCGTCATCTCGATCGCGCCGAGCGCTACTAACGCGTTCAGCAACGCGGCAGTGGCGACGGCCGTCATCGGCAAGAGGCCCCACATCAGTCGCTGCCATCTGGGAACTTCGATTATGGGCAGAGTGTCGGGCAGCGGTGTTACATCAGCGCGTTCCCACACCACCACGCCATTGATCAGCGTGTCGACTCGGTGCCAACCGCTTGCGAAGAGGAGCGGGTCGTAGAAGGTGTCGTTCGAGAAGACGAACTTTAGGTTGTAGCGCTCGGGGGTGGTCACGAACTGTTGCAGCGACCCCAAGCCAGGAAGACCACGAAACTTGGCTCCTTCGAGTCGCTCGACCGGGCGGCTGACCAACTCGGGAAGGCGGCGGGCCGAGTGGTAGTTGCCGTCGACCGTGGTGGCGGTGGTCTGCGCGCTCACCCAGGCCATCTGATCGCCAAATCCCAAAGTGAGATATCGCCAGCGGTCGTGCTGGTCTTTCTCCATGAACTCCGCAATCGGTGCAGCGTCGATGGAGTCGGGTTGCAGCGGACGGAACTCGCTGAGGTTTGCGGTGAACACGAATGCAGCGATCACGCCTATGGCAAACACGGTGACACCGACTCGTATGTTGCGTCGTTGCGCCGCCTCGGCGAGCAGGTCGACGACAACGCCACCCGCGAGCGGGAGGATTGCGATGGTGGCCCAGAACGTGAACCGGTCGAGGGTCAATATGTCGAACGCTCCACGAAGGACCAGCCGAGGGATCGGCGTAGTTCCCCCCGTTCCCAGTAGTGACAGCAACAGAATCGACAGCGCGAGCGGCCAAGTGCGTGCCCGAAGACCCCTGCCGATCGCGCGGACGTACATGAACGCGAGCATCCCCCACGGGATCACGAAGAAGACCAGGCCGATATTGCGCTCCACCAGGAAGTTGGCGCGGCTGCCATGTGGGATGGGCACCTGAGAGATCGGATCCGACGAGCTCCACAACCAGTACGGCAGAACCACGGTGATCAACACCAGGAGCGCCAGAATGGCGAACGCCCCTACTCGGGCGATGCTTGCGAACATGTGCGCGCGGCGTGGCTCGG
>CAZSYL010000079.1:8480-12431 GCA_964610745.1 uncultured Acidimicrobiales bacterium | reverse complement strand
AATGGCGCCGGTCGAATTGTTGATTCCCGACTCGAGTGTCCGATCCGCGACCTGGAGGTCGAACTCCACAATTTGGTCAAAACCGAGACAGGTCGACTCTGAAGTGGATGGGTCACCGGACGACTGCGCGTTGGCAGTCCCAGAGAGCAATAAGACAAAGGTGCTGACGAGGAGCAACATCGCACTCGCTGTATGTCGCGCAGTTGTGGTCGCCCGCCACGTCATCTTGGGTTTCTGAGTTTGGAGGTCGCGCGAGTTCATATTGGGATATCGTCGAACCGAGTTTGGCCTTGAGGTACTCCACTCAAATTAGGGTTGAAGTCTTCACGTCGAGGCCTACCGCTCCAATTGCGCAAGCGTCAGCTCTGAGTTTGATAAATGGCCTTACCCGCTATTCGGCTGGCCAGAGCTCGGTGGTGGGATGAAACTGGGACCACGCAAACCAGAACGCTTGATGCGCGGTGATTGGAGCGCCGTCACTGTCAAAGGCGAGCAGTCCGTCGCCCGACATGGACACAACAATGTCGTCGATCACAACGGTTTCGCCGCGTTGGATCGCCGCGATTGCCGAGTTCACATGAATAGCGAGGGGGCGGCCATTTGGTTGGATCACACCCAGCACGTCTTCCTGGACGTCGAGACGTGGGTCGACCTTGCCAATCGGGAAGATGGGGCCGTTGGCGTCGCGGCCGTTGCGGAAGTCAAAGTTTGCTCCCCGTGCCAAGTCTTCGGTGAGCACGGTACCGGTCGGGTGTTCGGCGACCCATGAGGCCCACGTGGAAGTCACGACCGAGTGCCCCTCTAGAGCGATTCCTTCGTCGAGCAGTGGCCCGCTAACAGCGGTGCCCAGGAACGTGTCGAAGATCGACTTGGAGTTGAGGTCGTACATCACCTTGTTGGACCGTGAGAGCAGCCCAGACGTGCGCAGCACCGGGCGTTCGATGTGGTCGGGAAGATTGTCGGTCAGCCATACCTGGGCGGATCCGCACAACGTGCAATAGGGCATGGCGATGTCGCGCCCACCGAGCGTGTCGTTGACCATCTCGCGGACTTCCATGATTTGGCGAGGGTAGGCCCTGGCCTCGCCGTTGATCACCACGCCGAAGACGATGTCGTCGGGGTCGAGCCACGTCGCAGTCGCAGCGGGCTGCGTCGTTGGATTGTCGGCGGCCGGAATGCAGTTGCAAAAGCCGTCGGTCTGGTTGAACGGTTGTGCATCGATGTGCACTCCGCCCCAGGACACGATGCGCCAATCGAGCACGGAGTTGTCACTCATGAGTGGTGCCCAGCCAGGTTCAAGCGGGAGGAAGATGTTCCGTTTGATCGACAGGTAATCTGGCGGCGCTGGGATATCCCAAGCCATGAGCGCATTGGTGAGCGGGTTCCATAAGCGAATCGGCGGGAACTTGAGGCCGGTGAGTTGCGAGGCCGCATCTTCGAGCGCGTTGCTGATCCTCGTAAGCCCAACCCGGGTCAGCTTGCCGAACGCCGGAATGCTCGTGAACACCCGGATGTGGTCGGCGACTACCCACGCTAAGCGTGGGTCTCCGGACGCGCCGATCACCTTTATGGCCGCCACTTGTTGTTTGGTGAGGTCGGAGCGGATGGGCTGGCCGTAGAGCAGGTCAACCGCCGCCGCTACCTCGGGGCTAAGGGGGCCCTCGGGAACATCAGGGGCTGGTCCGAGTTCGCCTTTGCGGCCTCGAATTACCCTGCGGCGGGACAGTCGTTCGGTGAACATAAACGAATAAACACCGCCCAGGCCCCTCGTGATTTCATACCTTGCGGGTGTTGATCGAAGGTTCAGAACCGCATTCGGCGCTGCGCCCAATGAAGTCACCCCGAGTTCGTTTCTGGCGCGCCTCGATTTGTATATAGGTTGACTATGTAGTAAAACTGACTATATAATACCTCTATGAACTTGAGACCAGAAGCCGTCGGGGGAGAGGCGTATGACCCGCGCTCCTTTCCGCCGTTTGCGGTTACCGCTGACATCGTGGTCCTGACCGTGGACGATGTGTTATCGGTGCTTCTCGTCGAGAGAGGGTTGGACCCGTTCGCGGGAGTTCTTGCCCTGCCGGGCGGGTTCGTGTTGCCTGACGAGTCGGTCGCCGACGCCGCCCGCCGAGAACTGCTCGAAGAAACCGGTGTCGCTGAGGCAGACCTCGACGGGGTGCACCTCGAGCAACTGGCCACCTTCGGTGAACCTGACCGCGACCCCAGGATGCGGGTGGTCTCGACGGCGTATCTTGCCCTATCTTCCGCCAAGCCCGAACCAACACCAGGGACCGACGCTGCTGGAGCTCGGTGGGTGGCCGTTGAAGAAGCGCTCGCCGGCTCACTCGCGTTCGACCATGCCGAGATCCTTGCAGCGGGCGTCGAGCGTGCCAGGGCAAAGCTCGAGTACACAACACTCGCAACTTCGCTCGCGGGGCCAGAGTTCACACTCGGCGAACTGCAGCACGTGTACGAAGCAACCTGGGGATACCCTCTCGAGCGGGCGAACTTTCGTCGAAAGGTGCTCGCAACGCCGGGATTTGTGGCAAAGACACGTCGCCGGCGCGTTGGAGAAGCTGGAGGTGCTCCCGCAACCGTCTACAAGCCTGGTGGCGGCGAGCTGCTGGTGCCCTCGATGATGAGGCAAACACCGTGACTCCGCGCCGAGAAGTACGTGCGGTCTACAACGAAGAGACCATTCGCGTCTACCAGGCGTACAGCGAAGAGATCGCCGACGCGGCGCTCGCAGCTGGCACGTTTGTCACGCCGTTCAAGCGAGATCGAATGACCTGGATCAAGCCGTCCTTTCTCTGGATGATGTACCGATCGGGCTGGGCCAGCAAGGATCCTGGGCAGCATCGAGTTCTCGCCATCGACATCACTCGAACGGGCTTTGAGTGGGCACTGCGCCACAGCTGCCTCAGCGACGCAGCAGCTCGCCTCGGCAAACAGGAGGCCCGCAAGCTCATGAAGGCGAGCCCGGTCCGCGTTCAATGGGATCCCGAGCGCGATCTGCATTTCAACCCACTTGGCCACCGATCGATCCAGATCGGTCTGTCAGGCGGTGCCGTCGACCACTACATCGACGACTGGATTACGAAAATCACCGATGTCACCGGTCTGGCCCACGAGGTCAGCGCTGCGGTGAAACAGCAGGACCTAAGTGGGGCTCAGTCACTGCTTCCTCAAGAACGCCCCTATCAATTACCGAACGATGTCGCTGACCACGTGGAAGCTGACCGAGGAGAGACCAATGACTGATCAATTTCAGGGCCCAGCTGACGGGGCGTGGACGATGGAGCAGCTGCTCGCGGCTGAGACGGCCGAGCTCCGCCTCAAGTTCCTGCCATTCTGGGGACACACGCCACCGTCATCGGGCGAGATTGGGGCGCACGTCTTCAGTCAGTGGTACCCACATGACTTCACCTGCGATGGGGTGACCTACCGGACGGCGGAACACTTCATGATGGCGGAGAAGGCTCGACTGTTCGATGACCAACACCACCTTGACCTCATCTTGCAGGCCGTCACGCCCGCCGAAGCAAAGAAACTCGGTCGGCAAGTCCGCGGATTCCAAGACGATCTCTGGAACGACCGCGGGGTCGAGATCGTGACCCGAGGATCCATCGCCAAGTTCGGCTCGGACAACGCGCTGCGCGACTACCTCGTCGGAACCGGAGACCGAGTTCTGGTCGAAGCCAGCCCTCGAGATCGGGTCTGGGGAATCGGAATGGGAAGGAACAACCCAGCGGTCGAACAGCCCTCGCAATGGCGAGGTAAGAACCTTCTCGGCTTCGCGCTCATGCAGGCCCGAGCCGAATTGAGAGGCGCCTGAGCAATGATGCTGGACGCGACGATCGGGGCGGACCGATCAGCCATTGGCCGGCCTGGCCAAGTGGCGACAAGCGGCTCTCAGACGAACTATTGAATACGATCGTTGAGAGTGGATTCGCC
>CAZSYL010000079.1:0-8380 GCA_964610745.1 uncultured Acidimicrobiales bacterium | reverse complement strand
GCTGACGAATCCAACTACAACCCCTGAGCTAGCGAGAGAGACGGGCTTTGCGCACTTGCACCGGGTCAAAGATCCGTTCGGCTACCGCCTCGGGGGGCTCGCCTCCTCCTGCGGCCAACCACGTACACAGTGCATCGGTGCTGGCGTCACTGGTCAGGTCTCCAAGCCACGTGGCCTTCTCGTTCCCAAACTGCACCAACACAACGTTGGACAAACCGCACTCGTCGACGCAACCGACGATCCGAGTCTGCGCTACCTCTGAAATCGCATCAACCTGCGCATCGTGGTCGAAGTCTGGGTGCTTGCTATCGGTACCGCACGAGTCTCCCCGACAAATCCGCACGTATGGCCGTTCGTGTTCGGGCGAGTTCATCAGCGTGTTTCGTTCGGCTCTTGAAGGACAGCGTGTGCGAATCGGGTGGCCGAACCTGGAGCGAGGTGCAGCCCAAGGGCGGGCTCGTTTACCTCGACTTCGAGCAGCACCGGTCCTGAGTCGGTCGGGAGTGCGTCGACCCGGATATAGGTATGGTCTCAGTCTCAATCACTGGAAGCACGCTAGTGCACTGCGGTGGCCGGTCCAAACACGGCCGTGATGTCGTTGGCGGTTGCCCAGCCGAGTGGCCCGTCATCTTTCTGTTCCGCGAATCGGGCCTAAGCCGGACAGGGGTAGATGCCTCGGGTCACTGGAGTCGGGTGATATACGTCTGAGCCGATGTCGACGGCTCGTCGCTTACTCGCAGACTTGCTCGAGCTCAACCTCTGCGGACACCGTCCTTGACGAGTCGACGTTCGTGTAGAAACCACTCCACCAGCAGAACTCATCATCGGGAAATTCGGCTTCGATGCCGATCGTCTCTTGGGCGATGTCGTTTGGGATCTCGATCGTTCCCGTCGCGTCGAGAAACCCCACGATTACCGTCTCAGAACCAAATGCGGACCGAACTTGGAACGTGCTGAGGTCGCCACCGTAAACCTCGGCGATTTCATCCTCCGGACTGAAGGTGAACGTGAACCGACTGAACCCCTCGGCTGGTTGGTCGCCGGCCGTGGACTCCTCGGCAGCGGCGCCCTCTGCAGCTGCCGGCACGTCCGCGATGTTGTCATCGCTCGCCACCTCGGACTGATCCGAACCGCACGCCGTCGTGAACAACGCGAGCGCGAACGCAATCGTGACTGGCTTCCTCAGTGCTTTCATGGTGCCCATAACTACTTCTACGACCGCTGACGCGTTCTGGTTCCCATCCCGTAAAAGCGTCGAGTGCACATGGTGAGAGGTGAGTTGGGCTCTACCGTCCGAGTCCTTCGACGACGACCATTTCCATCTCTGCTGCTCCGGCCCTGACCTCTCGTGCGTGCGTGTAGCTCTCGGAGTTGTAGAACGCCTTCGCCGCGTCGACCGTCGGGAACTGGAGGACGACGATGCGGCGATCGTCCGCCTCTCCCTCGAGCACCTGGCTTTGTCCTCCTCGGACAAGGAAGGAGCCGCCGTGCTCCTCGACTGCGACTGGCGATAGCGCTTTGTACTTCTCGTACTGCGCTGGATCGGAGACGTGCACCCGGACAATCACATAAGCAGACATGATCGGAGTGTACGCGATTGGGGCGACGCACGAACGAGGTGGTGAGCGGCGCTGCCTTCACTCAGACGAACACTCCCGATGCTGAGGTCGTTCGCTCATCCGGTCACCAGCCGGTGAGCATGCTGCGAATTGTTCAGGAGGTGAGCGCTGGTCCTATGGTTCGCCGCCTGTGTCGGTGAGGCGTCGTTCGAGGTGACGGATCTCGGCGGGATTACGGGCCAAGCGGTGGGCCTCGGCGAAGGCTGCCCTCGCCTCTTCGGTGTTGCCTGCGAGCAGGTGTAGTTCGGCTTCGGCTGCGTGGAACAGGTGATAAGTCGCAAGATCGTCACCCTTCGGTAGCGCGACGAGACCAGCTTGTGGACTCTCGGCCATGCCAATCGCTACCGCTCGGTTGAGCGCCACGATCGGCGATGGGTCGATGGTGACAAGACGGTCATAGAGCGCAGCGATGCGCGTCCAATTGGTATCGGCGGCGTCTGTGGCATTGGTGTGGTAGCCCGCAATCATGGCCTGCATTTGGTACCGGCCTGGTGCCTTCAATGCCATTGCATCGCGCAGTGCGGCATTGCCTTGTTCGATCTCAGGTCGGCGCCACTCGGTGCGGTCTTGGTCGGGCAGAAGCACGAGGTCTGCGCTGGCGTCGAGGCGAGTGTCGTGGCGTGCATGATGGAACAGTTCGAGCGCGAGAAGGCCGTGGATCTCCGCGTGGTCGGGGAGGAGGTCGGCGAGTGAGCGGGTGAGCCGCAGTGCCTCTTCGCAAAGATCGACCCGCATCGGCTCAGGGTCCTCGCCTCTGCCGAGGTACCCCTCGTTGAACACGAGGTAGAGCACACTCAGGACCGCGTCGAGGCGGTGCTCGAGCTGTTGTGGCATGTGGAGCGGTATGGCGGCGTCGCGAATCTTGCTCTTGGCTCGCGAGATCCGTTGAGCGAGGGTTGGCGTTGGTATCAGGTATGCCGCAGCTATCTCGTCGGTCGTGAGGCCTGCGATGAGTCGCAGCGTCAACGCCACCTGGGCGTCGGTGCTCAGCGATGGGTGGCAGCACAGAAACATCAGGCGAAGCTGGTCTTCGGGCAACTTCGGATCGCTGATCGGGTCGTCTATTAGGAAGGAGTCATGCATGGTGGTGGTCTCGTTCGTATCGGTGTGCAGCTCGGGGGCTGCTGTTCGTAACCGGCGGCGCTCAACCTCGAGTCGACGGACTCGGTCGATAGCCCTGCGGGTTGCCACCCGGTTTAGCCAGGCGCCCGGGTTGTCCGGCACGCCCTGGGTGGGCCAGCGTTTGGCCGCTTCGGCCAGGCCATCAGCAACCGCATCATCGGCGAGATGCAGATCGCTGAATCGCCCAGCCAGTAGCGCCAGCACACGAGGTGCATCTTGGCGAACTAGCTGGGCGAGCGCAGCTTCGTTGCCGTTGCGGTGGGAGCGAGGCTTGCTCCTCCGATCATGTGGCCGTCCTCGGCGAGCTCAGCATTGAACGCCATCCATTCGCCCATCATCTCGTCGAACTCTGGTGTGCCAGGAGCGAAGTCCGGGGCTTCACTTTCGTCTGAGTGAAGCAGGATCATGTATTCCATTGTGTTTTCTTTCTGTTGGTTTCGACGTTAGTCGTTTGTGATTTTGGTGGTTTGAGAATTCGCAATTGGACGGACGAGGCCTAGGCCGTGGCAAGGCGGGCGAGGTTGTCGAGGGTGATCTCCATGCCGTTGGTGATGTTGGCGGCACGATCGGTAACGCCCGCCTTCTGCTGTGCCCGACGGATGAACCACGGTGATGCCTTGTCCTGGCGCATCGACTCGACGACCCGCGTGCCGCCGTCAACGGCGTGGAACTCGTAGCGCCATGTTGGACCGAAGCCCATCGGTACCTTGAACTCGAAAACCCGACCCCGCTCTGCAGCGGTGACGGTTGGCTTGGTGGTCCACTTGCTCTTACCGAGCTCATTCTTGCCCGCAAATCGGGCGCCGACCTCAGGGCCTTGGCTCTTTCCAACCCATTCGCCGCCCTTACACTCCGGGCTCAGTTCGCCGATCCGAGTTACGTCGGTGACGATGTCATAGAGGGCTTCAGGTGGAGCGGGAATGGTTCGCTCGACGGTGGCGGTGATTGGCTGGTACTTGCTCATGATTTGGTCTCCTAGTGGGTGTTGAACCGGCTTTTCCGGTCCCTTTGTCCACTTGTCGCAGCACCTTTGAGAATTCGACACAGAAATCGAGATTTTCTCCGAATTTCCTTTTGGGCATGCCGAAATGCCTTAGAAGAGGCGATTTTCGGGCCTACCACGCTGTACGGCCGATTTCGTGCGAGCATCAACTACGGTCGTGAGCGCGTGCTCGCCACGAGGTGATGACGATATTGGAGATGCGCGATGACTCTCGAGAAGATTGCAGTCCTGGGCCTCGGACGCGTCGGCGCCCTTGCAGCTGAGCTGCTTGTGGAAGCGGGCCTTTCGGTGGTCGGAGTCGATCAGCGGGCACCCGAAGACGCCAGCTACGACTGTCTCGCGGTGGACGTCTCAAACCCCGACCAGATTGGGCCCGTGCTCGATCGCGTGGACGCGGTGCTGTCGTGTCTGCCGTATCACCTGAACATCGACATCGCGACTCAAGCTCACGAGAAAGGAATCCACTACTTCGATCTGACCGAGGACGTTCCGACGACGGCGAAGATCATCGAGCTCGCCAAGACGGCGACATCGCTCATGGCGCCACAATGCGGACTCGCTCCCGGGCTCGTGGGCATCGTGGCCAGCGATCTCATCGAGTCGCTCGATACCTGCCGCTCCGTGAAGATGCGAGTGGGGGCCTTGCCGCAGAACCCTGATGGCCTCCTGGGTTATTCGTTTAACTGGTCGCCGGCTGGAGTCGTCAACGAGTACCTCAACGACTGCGAAGTCATCGAAGACGGTGAACGCAAGCTCGTCTCGTCGATGGAGTGGCACGAGCCGGTGTACCTCGCCGGCACCAGGCTCGAGGCGTTCACCACTTCGGGCGGCCTGGGAACCATGTGCGATACGTACCACGGCCGCGTCCACAACCTGGACTACAAGAGCCTCCGCTACCCAGGTCACGTCGACCTCATGAACTTCTTCTTTCACGAGCTCTTGATGCGCGACGACCGGCAACTCGCCGAGGACATCCTCACGCGAGCAAAGCCACCCGTTTCCGATGATGTGGTGTTCGTGCACGTCTCCGCAGAGGGATACAAGAACGACCGGCTGCAGCGACTCGAGTTCGCGAAAGAATACCGACCACGCCGTTTCGCCGGAGCGGAGAGGACCGCAATTGCGTGGACCACTGCCGGGTCGGTCGTGGCCGTCATCGAGATGGTTCGCAACTCGAGCCTGCCCAACAGAGGCTTCCTCAAGCAAGAGGACATTCCATTCGACGCCTTCTGTGCCACGCGGACCGGCAGCGAGTTCACTGCGACGGGCGACGTGTAAGGCTTAGGTGTTTCTTGGACCCAGTTAGCGAAGCCGAGCCGATCATGGTCAGACTTATTGGCAGCGCACAACGGGTTGGACTCGGTTCGTGTGCAGCATGAGCTGGACATACGAGGAGAGAGAAAGCAATGGATCAGATCGCAACGGCGACGATTGACGGACCTGACACGACGGGGACGGCGACGCTTTTCGAGACTGAAATGAACTACGTCATTCAGTTGCACGACATGGATATACATGCAGGCGCGCCAGACGTGTGGGCTGCATTGACTGCGAACCCGACTGGAGAATTGGACGATTCAATCGAAGACGTCGCCATGTTGGGCTACCACAACACGAACTTCGAGATCGCGTTTCCGAAGAGCATCGACCCTCGCGAGAAGTCGACCGTGCTTATCTATTGCAAACTCGTCGCTGTGCATTTTGGCCATGGCCCGCTGGTGTTTACCACGAGCTCCTAACGCATCGCTCCGTTCTAGCTATGGCCTTGCCTGATGCGTTCGAAACTGACCAAGCATCTTCACGACTAGGGAATAGCGCTGCGAGCCACTTGGTTCCCGACCACAAGCCCCCTAAGCGAAAGTGTGATCTCATGGCAGAGCCACTTCAGATAGACATCATTTCCGACGTTATGTGCCCGTGGTGCATCATTGGCTACCGGCAGCTCGAGGAAGCCCTAGAGGCAACCGGAACTGAACATGAGATTCGTTGGCATCCCTTCGAGCTCAACCCGCAGCTGCCGCCCGAGGGGCAGAGCATCACCGAGAACTTCCAGCAAAAGTATGACTCTCCACCGGAGAAGACCAAAGAAACGGTGCAGATGTACGCCGACATCGGGGCTGAGTTGGGCTTTGAGTTCAACCTCGATGACGACTCAAAGATGCATAACTCGTTCAACCTTCACCAGCTGCTGCATTGGGCAAATCAACAGGGGCGCAAGAACGACCTCGAAATGGCCCTGTTTAAAGCGCACTTCACCGACGGGCGTGAAATGTCCGATATTGAAGTGCTCGCAGACGTGGCCGAGGAGATCGGCCTCGACCGTGCCGAGGCCGTCAGTGTCATCGAAGACCAGCGGTTTGCCTCTGCGGTGCGCGAAGAACAGAAGTTCTGGATCGAACAGGGAATCAGTGGCGTGCCTGCTGTGGTCTTTGATCGCCAGCACCTGGTCACCGGCGCCCAAGGCGTCGAGAACTTCACCAGCATTCTGAACCAGCTAGCCGACCGGGACTCCTGAGCCTCCCGACGGCATAGTCGATACGCGCACGGGCAGATTTGCTCTAGTCAGTGCTGCAGAAGTTGAATGAGGTTGCCACAGCAGTCCTTGAGGACCGCTGTGGTGACCGGACCCATCTCGGTCGGAGGCTGGGTAAAGGTAACCCCAAACGCGAGTAGCCGGTCGTGCTCGGCGTGGACATCGTCGACAGCGAAGGACGCGAGCGGAATACCGTCTTCGTTCAGCGCGTCGCGATATGGAGCCACCGCTGGGTGACTGGCTGGCTCGAGTAGGAGCTCGACGTCTTGTCCCGGAGCGCCCACCGTGATCCAGCGGTGATCGCCTCCGAGTGGTTGGTCGATCCGCAGCTCAAATCCAAGCACCTCGGTATAGAAGCGAAGGGCTTCGTCTTGGTCGTCGACGAAGACGCCGGTCAGGTGAAGACGGATGGCCATGGGGTGTTCTCCTCGTCCGTGTTGATCGTGGCCTGAAGCACCGGCCACGCCGTGCACGTTAGGCAAAGCTTGGGCTGTGCACATAGCTCTGTTCAAGCGGATCTCCGAGAGCGAAGGCGAGCGATCACGAGCCGTTCCTCAAAAGTTCAGATCTGGGACAGCGCCTCGTCTCGGCGTCCGGCCGACGTTCTCGCGCACCTCTCGTGGCGAGGCTTGGTTGAAGCTCTAAGCGTTGACAAACGGTACCTTCGGAGGGTTGGGCGCACCGGGGCACACCGTCGCGACTAAGCACGGTTGCTCTTTTGGCAAGCTCGGCGCCCTGTAGGGGGTTGAAGCTGTTCTTTTCGAGTTAACCAATGTCGATTTCTCTCCGGCTTCGAGATCGTGCTTACTTTGGGAAAACTACCCAAAGTGGCGAGATGGTCACAAAAGCGAACGGAGAGAAGATGAACGTACGGAGCTTAAGATCAAAAGGAGCGAGGTTCGGCAGAGCCGGACTTGCGCTCGTCTTAGTAGTCACGACGCTGGCGGTGGCCCCTGTAGCCACCGCACAGACGAACGACGACAGCGAGGCGGTGCAATTTACCTTCGAGAACCTTCAGCCAGCTGACGGTTTCTTCTTCACCGAGCCTTGGGTCGGCCTGCACTCTGGGGACTTCGACCTCTTCGATCTCGGGGAGCGCGCAACCCCGGGCCTTGAGTCCCTCGCCGAGGGCGGCAACACCGAACTTCTCGGATCGGAATTTGCTGCTCAAGGCCGCCTTCAGACGACCGTCGGCAACGGCGACGTCCAGTTCATCTCTCCCGGTGAAGTTATCGAAGGCTCCATCGAGGTGCGAAACGCAGCGAACTACCGCTACTTCTCGTTCGCCTCGATGATCATCCCATCGAACGACGGCTTCTTCGGAAACGAAGACGCTCTGGCCTATGAGTTATTCGACGCTGACGGCAACTTCAACGGCGACGTCGTCATCGACATCTTCGCTGAAGACCTCTATGACTCGGGCACCGAGGTCAACGACGCTCAGGGCGCTGCTGGCTTCTCGCTCGGCTTCGAAGGTGATGCCGACGGCGGAACATCGACCGACGATCTTTCGTCGACAGTTGCGCCCCACTCTGGATTCACCAACCTCGTTGGTCTCCGCACGGCAGCTGGCACCACCGTTGCTTCGGACATCGATGCTGGTGAAGCTGTTGCTCGCATCACTGTTTCTCTCGGTGATCCAATCGAAACTCAGTCTGCTGTCGGCCCGATCTTTGACGGATATGTCCCCACGGCGGATGCACCAGCGGATGGCCTTATCGTCACCCTTCAGGATCAGAACTTTGGTCGTTACCTCGCTTCGTCAGGCTCGAACGTGAACACCTCGGCCGTTCCTGTCGAGTGGAACGTCATCGAAACCGCTGACGGGTATTTGATTCAGGCTCCTAACGGTGAGTACCTCACCGGCAACGGACCTTCCGACAACAACGCTGACAACTACAACGTGACATTGGGCGATAGCTCAGGCAACGTCTTGTGGGACATTGTGACCCTCGATGACGGCACGGTTCGTGTGTACAACCTTGCTGTCGGCCGTTTCGTCGACGCCGATCGTCGCAACGACTTCAACGTTGATACGTCAGGCCAGGAGCGTCCTGATACTGCTTGGGAACTCACTGTCCTCACCGGATCTGATCCTGATCC
>CAZSYL010000078.1:0-12516 GCA_964610745.1 uncultured Acidimicrobiales bacterium | reverse complement strand
ACCAGCGACCTCACCCTTATCAGGGGTGCGCTCTAACCAACTGAGCTATAGGCCCATAGCTTGCGCTCTGGGTGCAAACCCCGAAGGGCAAGAGAAGACGGTATCGACTTAACCCCGGCGGGGCAACGTCGAGATAGGTCGAGCTGTTTCTTCTTCGACCACGGTGATTCGAATACCACCGGTCAAATCCGAAATGAGGTTCAGCAGAATGGCGAGCAGAACCGAGAAGCCGGTTGCTGCAACTGAGAGAACAAGACCGGCAATTGCGGTGGCTCGGAAGATGCCATCGCCTTCGAGCTGGAAATCTTCGAAGGCGAAGATCTCTTGGGTGAAGTTCTCGATGTCGCCAATGACGCCGGATGCAACTGCAGCATTCCAGAGCAAGACGCCGGCGACCATGACGACGACCCAGATACAGAAGAAGAACAGCAGAGAGACTTTGAGGACCGACCACGGCTCAACATGGCGGACGAGCCGCCGGACCTTGCGAGCGCGAAGGCGGCGTTCTTGCAGGCGTTCGACCGCCGTTGCCTTGGGGACGATCGCTGCGCTCCCCGCCTCGGCGGGAACGGGAGTGGACGACTCTACGCCAAAGAAGTCATCAGCGCGTTCGTCCAAAGAGTCTTCATCCTCGAAAGTGAAGACTGTCTCTTCTGAGTCATCGATGGCAGTCACGGGCGACAGTCTAAGCCATAGATGTGCCGCTAATGGTGCGCAGAGGGGTCGACCTTGTGGGTTCGGGTCCCCAACGCAGCTGATTTCATCAGCCTCAGGGACGTTTTGTGACAGGCACAACGCGCCGTTCGGCATGCGAAATTGCGGTCACCTGGCCGATCCGAACGGTTGCGGTCACGACATCGCCGCGTTCGTCGAGCGACAAAAGAACCGCATCATTAAGGCTTGCTGCAACCTCCGCGGCATCTGATCCGGCGGCCGCGCCGGCCAATGCAGCTGCGTCTGCGGCGGCTGCCGCCTGAGCGCGCTCGATCGCTGCAGTTCCTACTTCACCAACCCCGAGGGCGAGCACAACAGCTATCGCAAGCGCACCCATCCATAGAACAAGTCCCGACATTGGGACGTTCCTCTCTAACACAAACGTGCTGAGTCAAACCATGGGGGAAGCTCAGATCGATTGTGACGTAGCGAGCATCGCTTCGCCCAGACGGGCTCGGCCTACTCTTCTTCGCTTGTGTCGCCGACCGAGCTGTCGTCGGACTCGGCATCTGCTTCGGCGAGCTCGGCACGTTCGCCAGTCTCGTCCTCGTCGCTATCGGTATCTTCTTCGTCGGAGGCGAGAACACGAGCCACTGCGGCGACCTGGTGTCCGTCGCTGACGTTCATGACCCGGACACCAGAGGCATCTCGACCTTGAACGGAAATGTCATCGACCGCGGTCCGGATGATCGTGCCACCGTCACCGATGAGGATGATCTCTTCGCCCTCGGCAACCATGAACGCTGCGACGACCTCACCCTTCTTCTCGTTGACACGGATGCCCCGAACACCGAGACCACCACGACCCTTGACCGGGTACTGGTCGAGCGCGGACTGCTTGCCGTAACCCTCGCTGGTGATGATCAGCAGGTTCGTCTCAGCTTGCTCACGCGCACAGGCAACGAGTTGATCGCCTTCGCGGAACTTCATGCCACGAACGCCAGCTGCGGTGCGGCCCATCGGTCGAACCGCTGACTCGTCGAAGCGGATCGTCTGACCGTTCTTGGAGATCAAGAAGACATCCTGGCCCTCGTTGAGCGGAATCACGTCCATGAGCTCGTCATCATCGTTCAGCTTGATCGCAATAAGACCAGCCTTGAGGTTGCTGTCGTATACGTTGAACAACGTCTTCTTGACGCGACCCAGCTTGGTTGCAAAGAACAGGTATCGATTTGTCTCGTAGTCACGGGTGTCGATGATTGCGAGGATCTTCTCCTCGGGTTGTAGCTGCAGCAGGTTGACGATCGCCGTGCCTCGAGCGGTTCGGCTCGTCATTGGAATCTGGTGCGCCTTGAGGCGATAGACCTTGCCCCTGTTCGAGAAGAACAATAGGTACGCATGCGCGGTGGTGTGGATCATGTTGACGACGTAGTCGTCGTCCTTGAGATTTGCGCCCGTGACACCACGACCGCCACGACTCTGCGTGCGGAACTCATCGATCGACATCGTCTTGACGTAACCGCCAGCCGACATCGTGAAGACGAGGTCTTCATCATCGATCAGATCTTCGATGTCGATCTCGCCAGGGTCGTGCATGAGCTCGGAGCGACGCTCATCGGCAACTTCATCTTTGACTTCAGAGAGCTGGTCCTTGATGACCTGACGCATACGGCCGTCGTCATTGAGAATTGCTTCGAGGTCAGCAATCGCCTCGCGAAGTTCGGCCATTTCCTTCTCGATGTCGGCACGGCCGAGGCGTGTGAGGCGGCTCAGCGGCATGTCGAGAATGTGATTGGCTTGGATCTCGGAGAACTCAAACGGCTCGGCCATCAGGTTGATCCGCGCATCGGCTTTGTCTTCCGATGCACGGATCGTCGCGATGATCTCGTCGATCAAATCGAGGGCCTTGAGCAGCCCTTCGAGAATGTGGGCACGGGCCTTTGCCTTGTCGAGGCGGAACTGGCTTCGACGGGTAATGACTTCGATCTGATGCTGAATGTAGGGGACGAGCATCTCGCGCAGGTTGAGCGTGCGTGGCACGCCGTCGACGAGCGCAACAGCGTTCATCGAGAACGATGTTTGCAGTGGTGTTCGCTTGTAGAGGTTGTTCAAAACGACTAGTGCTGGAGCGTCACGCTTCAGCTTGATCTCGATGTTGGTTTCACCCTGTGAAGAGAAGTCGTTGATGTCAGAGATACCATCGAGCTCCTTGGCAACGAGCAGCTCTTTGATCTTGCTGAAGACCGAGTTTGGGCTGACCTGGTACGGCAGTTCGGTGACGACGATCGTGTCGTTGGTCTTGCCTTCGATGATCTCGGCTCGGGCGCGCATCTTGATGCTGCCCTTGCCGGTTCGGTAGGCGTCGGCAATTCCCGAGCGGCCCATGATGAGACCACCGGTCGGAAAGTCGGGCCCTTTGACGAACGCCATCAGGTCGCCGGGCTCCGCGTCAGGGTTGTCGATCAGATGCAACGTTGCATCGATGACCTCGCCCAGGTTGTGTGGCGGGATACTGGTGGCCATGCCGACCGCAATGCCCTGACCGCCGTTGACGAGCAGGTTCGGGAAGCGTGCCGGAAGGACCTCGGGCTCGGAGAATTCACCGGAGTAGTTGTCGATGAAATCGACGGTGTTCTCGTCGATGTCGGCGAGCAGGCGAAGCGCCAACGGATCGAGGCGGCACTCGGTGTATCGCGCAGCAGCGGGAGAATCGTCGGGGGTGTAACCGAAGTTGCCCTGCGGCTCGATCAGGCGATGACGCAGCGAGAAGTCCTGCGCCATACGCACGAGCGAGTCGTAGATGGCCGAATCGCCGTGCGGGTGGTACTTGCCCATCACTTCGCCAGTGACTCGTGCCGACTTCATCGTTGGGCGATCGGGGTTCGCGTTGAGCTCGTCCATTGCCCAGAGAATCCGGCGATGTACCGGCTTGAGGCCGTCGCGTACGTCGGGAAGTGCACGCGACACGATGACGGACATGGCGTAGTCGAGGAACGACCGCTCCATCTCCTCCTGGATGTCGATGGGTTCGATGGCGAATTCGGCGCCTTCTCCGGCGTCGGTGATGTCTGACATGTGGTTTCCCTCTTCCTCGCCCTAGATGTCCAGGAAGCGAACGTCTTTGGCGTTCGTCTGGATGAAATGCTTGCGCCTCTGGACGTCTTCGCCCATGAGGGTGCTAAAGACCTCGTCGGCCATCGCGGCCTGTTCGACCGATACCTGAAGGAGCGTGCGATCGCCGGGGTTCATCGTTGTTTCGGCAAGTTCCTGCCACTGCATCTCGCCCAAACCTTTCAGACGTTGGAAGTCCTTCTTGTGGTTTGGATGATCTTCGAGCCAAACATCCTTCTCGCGATCGTCCTTTAGGTAGACCTTGTTCTTGCCCACCGTCGTCGAATACAGAGGCGGCTGAGCAATGTAGATGTGTTTGTTCTCGACGAGCTCGCGCATCTGGCGGAAGAAGAAGGTCAACAGCAACGTGCGAATGTGGCTACCGTCGACATCAGCGTCGGCCAGAAGAATGATCTTGTGGTAGCGGATCTTCTCGATGTCGAACTCATCACCAATCCCCGCACCGATTGCCTGGATGAGCGTCTGAACTTCGAGGTTCTTCAACATCCTGTCGAGACGGGCACGCTCAACGTTGAGGATCTTGCCTCGGATTGGCAGGATCGCCATCGTCTTTGGATCGCGGGCCTGGATTGCCGAGCCGCCAGCGGAATCGCCCTCCACGATGAACAGTTCACGTTCACGCGGGTCCTTTGAGGAGCAGTCCTTGAGCTTCTCGGGCATGCCAGCGCCATCGAGGGCGGTCTTATTGCGGATGGTGTCGCGGGCTGCACGAGCAGCCTCACGGGCCCGCTGAGCCGCGATGGACTTGTCGATGATGACCCGGCCTTCCTTCGGGTTCTCTTCGAGCCATTCGGCGAGCTTTTCGTTCGTGGCCTTCTCGACCATCGATCGAACGGACACGTTGCCGAGTTTGTCTTTGGTCTGACCCTCGAACTGCGGATCTTGCAAACGCACCGAAATGATGGCCGTAAGCCCTTCACGCACATCGTCGCCCGATAGCGATTCGGTCTCCTTGAGGTAGTTCTTGTCGTGCCCGTAGGCGTTGAGCGTGCGGGTTAGCGCTGACCGGAAGCCGGTCTCGTGCATGCCACCGCCGCCGGTGGTGATGCCGTTGGCGAAACTGTGCAAGCCATCGGCGTTGAAGCCGGTGTTCCACTGGAAGGCAATCTCGACTTCTTGCTCTTCTTCTTTGACCTCGTAGTAGCCAACCTTAGAAAAAAGCGCTTCTTTCGATTGGTTGACGTGGCGGACAAAGTCGATGATGCCACCTTCGTAGTGGAACTCGACCCAACCGTCTTCGTCTGCGTCCTCGGGGGGTTCGGTGCGACGTTCGTCTTTGAACCGAATGCGCAGACCTCGGTTGAGGAACGCCATCATCTGAAAACGATCGAGCAAGGTCTGAGCACGGAAGTCGGTCTCTTCGAAGATCAGACCGTCCGGCCAGAAACGAACGGTGGTTCCGGTGCGCTCGTCGGGTGCATCGCCGCGAACTTCGAGCTTGGTGACGACATTGCCACCATCGGCGAAGTCCATGTAGTGACGGCTACCGTCGCGGTCGATTTCGACTTCGACCTTGCTCGACAACGCGTTGACGACAGAAATGCCGACGCCGTGAAGACCGCCGGAGACCTTGTAACCGCCTCCGCCGAACTTGCCGCCGGCGTGCAACACGGTCATGACGACCTCAGCTGCAGACATGCCCTCGTACTTGGGATGTTCGCCGGTGGGTATGCCACGACCATCGTCGCTGATCTCAGCGGAGCCGTCGGCGTGGATGACGACATTGATGACCGAGCAGAACCCGGCCATTGCCTCATCGACTGAGTTGTCGACGACCTCATAGACAAGGTGATGAAGACCTTGCGGACCGGTTGATCCGATATACATGCCAGGTCGCTTGCGCACTGCCTCGAGACCCTCGAGAACAGTGATATTTTCCGCGCTATATGACTCCGTTGAATCGGTCACGAGCTACTCCTTTTCATCGAAATCGTGGAAGCGATACCCGCCGCTGCAAGCACGAAGTATCGATGCCCAAAAACCACGAATTACGACAATGCAATTCTACCACGCAGCAGTGACAGCGAAGCCCCAGCGGTCGGGTTTATTGAAAGTTATCCACAGGGTGAAATCTCGGCTTCATTTCACCGATTCCGACCCGCTGGACGCGCCTTGAGAAGGAGTACGAGAAGGAGAGAACAGCTCAGCTCTCGACGAACTGCTGACCGAGGAATTCTCCGTCTCCTGGAGGTGGCGGGACAACGAAGAGACCACCGTGAATTGGACGGATGTCTACCTAATTTAATTTAGCTAGGTGACTTACTTCGTAGGTTGAAGATTCCATAACTTCACCTTGGATTCCATGTGCATGTTCGCCAGTTCGTCGCACAATCCATAGAACCGTTCCCGCAAACAACGCCCCCCAGATCGCGGTCATGATCTGATCTGGGACTGCGTCGATCCGATGGTCTGGCAACAGTTGCTTCCACGCCTGATAGAGCGGGTTGGCCGTGTCTTCGTGGTCGACGATCAGCGCGCGACGTCCTGTAGATGCCTCGATTGCAATCCAGGCCCAATTGAACAGTCCAACGAGGCCCAACAGAACGACCGGCCAAAGCAGCCCACGAATCCGCTGCACCAGCACTGCAACAGACATGACGACCAGCGGCAAAATCGGAACGACTTGGCGACCAGACCACCAGAACCCATGCATGGTGAGCGCAACCCACGTCGCGACGGCCCAGCCGGCAGCGATCGCCCCAACCACCACAACCCATTCAGCGGTCTGGTAGCTCGACTCCCCCTCACCTCGTGGGGTCTCACCCGGTCGGCTCCGTGCGCCTCGCACGAGCGCGGTCAACGCGGCAGGCATGAGAAGAAACGCGGGCGACCATGCCGCAAGACCAAAGTGGCGATCGATGATCAGTCCCAGAAGACGATTCGTCCGGGCTACGTAATTGGCGTTCGTACCGACGACTTCGAACTCGCCACCGACAAAGAAGTCCCCGCTTGCATACACCGTCCAACCGCCCCAGACCTGCTGGTGGGCAACTCCGTATGCGACCCCTGAGATCGCAAGCGTGGTGAGAATTGCAGCCACAGCCTTGGAGTTTCCTGCTCGCCAGTTTTGCCACAACAAGCCGAGCGCCACGACGGCTGCGATCGGCACATACTTGACCGACAACCAGGGAAGCGCAACCACCGAGAGGACGGCGACAACCGACTTCCTCGTCGAGGGGGAACCGGTTACTGCCAACACGCCCAGCGTCATGGTGAGAGCCGCTGGCATCGCCGGGTAGACCTGCGCCCCATACGCAGCAAACGGTGAGGCGATGAAGAACGCACTGACGACAAAGCCCCCGACCCGCCGGTCGACCCCGAAGCGCCGGACCGCCAGCGTAAAGGTCGCGACCGCGGTCAGCCCGGCAATCAATGCCAGCGCCACCTTTGCTCCAACCCACCCACCGAGCGCGACCGGCACCGCCAGAATGATCGGCAGTAGCGGGTCGTGGGGGCTGATCCTTTGACCCTCTGCGTTCAGCTCGATCGTCTGCTGGTTGAGGCTCACTTCGTGGAAGTCACGAAACCGTTCTTCATCTAGCTCATCGCTGATATCGAGGTCGAAGTCTTCCGCGAGGCTAATCGCGGTGAGCAGATACTGCGGCTCGTCAGCACTGACCTGAGCGCCATAGGTAGCTCGAGCGTCGATTCCGATCAATCCAGCAGCCACAGCGATCACAAAACAAAAGAACTGCCAGCGACGCATACGAAACCCTACTGAGCGTTATGACTCGACATCACTCGTAGTTGGCCTCATCGAGGAGCCTGACCGCATCAGCATTGAGGGCACCCCACTCCGATGCGTTGACATTCTCGGCAACGAAGTCACTACCGAACTCGCTCTCGACCAGATCGACGACAGCCACATCGGGGTTGACGGGGAACTCGTGGTTACCGTCAACAAACGCACTCTGACCGTCGGTTGCAAGCCACTCAAGAAACTGCTGGGCGAGCTCTGGGTCGTCGGAAAACTCGGTGACCCCGGCGCCGGAGATGTTGACGTGTGTACCGATCGTGTCCTGATCGGCCCACAGGAGGTCGACCGGGTAGTTCGGATCCTCTTCGAGCTCGCGAGCCAGGTAGTAGTGGTTGGTGATCGCCACATCGCACAACCCATCGCGAATCGAGTTCAGGGCAATGACGTCGTTGGCGAGGATCTCGGCGTTGTTGGCCCAACCTTCGACGACCCCGAGCGCTTCCTCTTCGCCGAGGTTGACGATCAGGCTTGCAACCAGCGACTGCGTGTAGGCATTGGATGAGTTGCGTAGACAGACTCGTCCTTCCCACTCCGGATCAGCCAGTTCCTCGTAGGTGGTTGGCAGGTCGGCTTCGGTCAGCCGCTCACTGCTGTAGACAATCGTGCGAGCACGCTGGCTCAGCCCAAACCATTGCCCATCTGGGTCGCGCAACGTCTCGGGGACGGCACTTTCAAGCGTCGGCGAGTCGAGTGAGGCAAACAGGCCCTGCTCGGCGGCTTGGGCGAGGTTGCCCGCATCGACCGTCATGTAGATGTCGGCAACAGTGTCTTCGCCCTCAGCGGCAATCCGCTCGCGCAACTCGGCATCAGAGCCCGGGAGGAACTCAACGGAGATACCGGTTTCCTCGGCGAACTGAGTAAACGCTTCTTCGAGATCGTAGTGGCGCCCGGTGTAAACCTGGATCGACTCGCGCTCGCCTCCGCAGGCTGCGAGGACGAAGCCGCCAAAGAGCAGGCCCGCCAGTAAGAGAGTTCGGTTCTTTCTCGTCATTGTCGAGAGGTTAACGCGGAGATTCGGTTTTTGTAAGGCTCGCTTAACCAACTTTCACAATCTTTGATTATCCTCGGCCTTATGTCTGCTCTTCTCAATCGATTCGGCATCGTTATTGACTCACGTCGAACCGTCGTCACGATTGGTCTCATCGGGACCGCTATCGCACTCGCCGCGATCGCACTCGCGATCGACTTCGACGCGCTCGGTCGTGCGTTTGGCGCCATGGCCTCAGACCCGATCGGGTTGTCGATCGCGGTCGGGGCGTTCTTTGTTGCCTTCCTGCTCCGGGCGGTCGCATGGCGGCGATTGCTTCCAGGTCTGTCGTTGGGCCAATCGCTTGCGGGAATTCATCTCGCACTCGGCGCAAACCACGTCCTTCCGCTGCGCCTCGGCGAACCGTTCCGTGTTGCGAGCGTCGTACGACGCCAACACATCTCCATCGATGCGGCCGCATCGTCAACGGTGCTCTTGCGCACTGCGGACATCGCGACGGTGTTGGGTATTGGCTGGCTGATAGCCCCCGCCTTCTTTATCCGAGTCGTCGGAAATTGGGTCTTCCCACTCGTCGCCCTCGTGATCGTAGTTGCCGTCCTTGCCCTGTTGTGGCTCAGAAAAACAGCGCGCGTCACCAAGTCGGTGAAGTTCCCTGGTCCGATCGCCTTCGCACTCACCGCTTCGGCATGGCTGTTCGAAGCAATCCTCGTCTGGCAGAGCGCTGCATGGGCCGGGTTCGACATCTCGGCTTCCGACGCAGTCCTCGTCACTACGGTTGCCGTCGCAGCCCAGATCGTCGCCATTGCGCCTAGTGGTCTCGGCACCTACGAGGCAGCATCGGTAGCTGCCTACACGGCACTCGGCCATGATCCCGAGCTCGGCCTGATCGCGGCGCTGACCGCTCACGCCCTCAAGACCATCTACTCGCTCGTTGCTGGAGGCATAGCGGTGTTCACGCCAAGCCCGGGTTTCCTCGGAAAGTTCCGTCTCGAGAAGGACATCTCGAACAATGCCACACCTACAAACAAAGCGGAACCGTCGCTGCCCGATGGTGACCCGAGGCCGGTCGTCTTGTTCATGCCAGCACACAATGAAGAAGCTTCGGTTGGTCAGTGCATTCGTCGGGTGCCGACCAACGTTCTTGGACACCCTGTACACACGCTCGTCATCGATGATGGTTCGAGCGACCGCACGGCCGAGATTGCTCAGGCCGAGGGTGCCGAGGTGGTTTCCTTCAAGGAGAATCAAGGACTCGGAGCTGGCGTCCGATTCGGTTTGGAACACGCGTTAACGCACGACCCTGTAGCCGTTGCATTCTGTGATGCCGACGAGGAGTACCCTCCTGAAGAGCTCGAGAACCTGGTCCGACCAATCATTGATGGCGACGCTGACTACGTCGGGGGCAGCAGGTTTATGGGCACGATCGAGCACATGCGGCCGCATCGCCGATTCGGCAACATCGTGCTCACGAAGATGGTTGCATTTCTCAGCCGAACGAAGGTCACTGATGGGCAAACCGGCTACCGAGCCTTCTCACCGTCGGCCGCAGCAGACGCGGAGGTCATCCACGACTTCAACTACGCGCAGGTCATCACCCTCGATCTGATCGCCAAGGGCTACCGCTATGGCGAGGTCGGCATCAGCTACCGCTTCCGCTCCACGGGAGACAGCTTCATCAAGCTTGGCCCATACCTCCGGCGTGTCATGCCGGCGATCTACCGCGAGATGAACACGGCATAACCAACGCTGGGCTGCTCAGCCGATGAAGACTTCGACGTTGTCCAGTCCCCACGATTCGTCGTTGAGCGACTGCAGTCCAGATCCAAAGAACGAGAACGCGACGGCGGGGTCGGTGTGTGGAATCTCGACGCAGTATTGGATGACGCGGTCATTCCAGCGGTCGTTGAACCAAAGCTGCGCTGGCCCCTGGATAATCGTTCCCCCTGCTGGAGCGTTGGTGAAGTCGTAGGGCTCGTTCCAGATGGTCGTCCCATCGATGGCGAAACCGAATTGATCGGGACCTCCATACGTCGGGTTCGTCCCGTCCCACGAGTCATTCACAAACAGGTCAAAGCAGATTCGAATGCACTCATGAGCGGGCAACGCCAGCCGAAGCACGACCGTGTCGTTGCCGAATCGACCCAGGATGCGATTTGTCGGCGTTGGGTCGGCGGTGTTGACCGAGTTCCATTGTGCTGTGCCGGGGACACCAATCGCTCCCTCGAAATCCTCCGCGTAGAAGAGCCTGTACCCGTTCGATGGTTCTGCCGCAGCGACCCGATCGAGCTGCAAAATGCTCGGGGCCACCCAAACACCAGCTGTCGCGGCACCGCCCACAAACAGGTGCCTTCGAGAAAGTCGGGTCGACTCGGCCATAGAAATAAGGTCGGAAAACCCAACCAATAGTTGAGTTATGTGCAACTAGTGCACGCACAGGCGTCTCGGCAAAAACCGACCACTCGACTTACTCGCGAGACAGTTGCACCTTGATCGCGTTGATCTCCTCGGTCGCTACCGCCACCGTGATCCGCCTGACAATCTCCTCGCCGAGCCATTCCATCTCGCTCGCCCACGCCGGGTCGTCAACCTCGAGCACGAGCACACCATTCGAAATGCGTTGAGGTCGAGCATGTTCGGCAATCACCTCACCCACGATCTCTTCCCAATCAGAAAAGATCGACGTCACAACGCCAGGCGTCGGCGCATCGAGGTGTTTCATCACCCGTTCCACTCCGGCGCCCAGTGGTTTTGGCCCATCGAAGAACTCGCGGTAGGTGCGAGACCGCGCACCGCGACGCCCATCACCCCAGTTGCCCGGAGGTCGAGGCGGAGGCGAGCTAACCAACGGAAGCACCATCCAACCTGATAGTTGCGTCAGCGATTGCACCCTCGGGCAAGTCGACTGCGCTCGTGAGTAACGTCTGCCCGCTCGGAAGCGCGGCAACGAGCGCAGCAGAACGCCCATCATCGAGTTCAGAAAAGACATCGTCGAGTACCAGCAGGGGTGCAACGCCGGTCGTATTGCGGACCAGCTCATGGCCAGCCAGGCGGAGCGCCAGCGCGAGGGAGCGTTGTTCTCCCTGGCTCGCGTGAGTTCGAGCTGGCATGTCGTTGAGGATGACCTCGATCTCATCACGGTGCGGACCGACCGTCGTCACCCCTCGACGGACATCGTCCTTGCGCGCTTCGGTGAGCGCTGTCTGCAGGCCATCGCCACCCGCTTCGACGCACCAAGGCGCAACGTATCGGAGCTCAACCTCATGGCCGCTTCCGGCCACCGAATGTAGGGCGTTTGCGACCAGAGGATTGAGGCGCGAGATCGCGTCTGCTCGCAAGGCTCCCAGCTGATCGGCACCTTCGGCCAGCTTCTGATCCCACACGTCGAGGGTGAACGCCGCGTCGTTGTCGAGGCGACCGTGCACCCCCTTGAGCAAGGCATTGCGCTGTTTGAGGACCTTCTCAACGTTGGCGCGAATTGCCTCGTTGCGTGGATGCTCGCTGACGACGACGTGGTCGAGATAGGTGCGTCGTTCTCCAGGCGACCCCTTGATCATTTCCAGGTCGTCGGGAGCAAAGACCGTCAGCGACATAACGCCGAGAAGATCGCGCGTGCGTTGCACCCGTTGTCGATTCATTTGGATGCGGGCTCGACCCGAGCGCGGGAGCTCGGCTTCGAGCAATAGCTCGCGCTGATCGCTGCGCAGTTGAGCTCGTGCGATGGCCCGGTCGGCGCCCCGTCGGATCAGCGCATCGGTGGGTGCGCCGCGAAAGGACTTCGTGGTGGTGAGCCAACCAATCGCCTCGACGATATTCGTCTTGCCCGAACCATTCGGCCCAACGAGCGCGGTAACACCGCGGGCGAACTCGAGGTCGACCGATTGATGTGACCGAAAGTCGGTCAGCCACAGGCGCTCGAGCACGAGGGCGGAGGGTGCTGCTTCCACCCGCTCAACCTATCCCAGAGCCGTGACACGACAGATGCCGG
>CAZSYL010000077.1:5053-13193 GCA_964610745.1 uncultured Acidimicrobiales bacterium | reverse complement strand
CTCGGTCCCGAGAATGCCTACGATCGCGAACGCGCCAACGATCGCTCCCGCGACTTGCGCAGCGAGATACCCGGGCACGTCTTTCCACGGCATCTTCCCGGTCGCGGCGAAGCCGAGCGTGACTGCCGGGTTGATGTGGTTTCCCGAGATGTAACCGAAGGTGTACACGGTTGCCGTGACGACAGTGCCAAAGGCGAGCGCGATAATGCCGAGCTCGGCGACGGCCAATGGCTGGCCGGCACGTTCGAGCAACAACTCGCTTGCTGGCACAGAGCCGACGCCGACCGTGACCAGAATCGCCGTGCCCAGAAACTCGGCAGCCAATTTCTGCCATTGGGCATAGGTGTCCATCTACAAGGCTCCTTGTTTGACGTGCGCCAGCGATCATCCTGAAGCGGAACTGGAAGTATCGCGTAACCCTTCGGCGCGTTAGGACTGCTCGTTGGGTTGCATCAAGATGAACGAGGCACCCCACGAGTCGAGCAGAGTGCTTACCCGGCCAACTCCGGGCAGCTCCATGGTCGGCATTGCGACGTTGCCGCCGAGCTCTTCAACCTTCGCGACAGACGCCTCCAGGTCTTCGACGGTGAAATAGACACCCCAATGATTCGGAATGTTCTCGGGAACTTCGGCAGGCATTTGCAACATGCCACCGAGGCCACCGTTGACTCCACCTTCGATCACCGTGTAGTTGCCGTGCGGCATCTCATGAGTGATGTATTGCCAGCCAAAAACCTTTGAGTAGAACTCTTCTGCTGATGTCAGGTCGCGGGTCATGAGCTCATTCCACGAGTAGGTGTTCGCGACGTTGCCGAGCTCGGCTCCGATGTGCTGGTGTGCCTGCCACACCGAGAATGCCGCACCGGTCGAATCCGCGAACACCCCCATCTTGCCGGACTCCATGACCTGCATTGGTGGCATCATCACTTGGCCGCCGTTCGCCTCCACAGCAACCGCTGTGGCCTCGACATCGTCGCTCGAGATGTAGGTGTTCCAAAAGGACGGCATCTCGCTTCCGGGCGGCATCGGACCCATTCCGGCGACAGCCTTTCCATCGAGACGCGCCATGGCATAGACCCGGTTCCCGTCAGGATCGAACTGATCCTCAAGCTCCCATCCAAAGAGCTGTCCGTAGAAGTCCTTAGCGCCGTCCAAATCAGAAGAGAAGAGGTCGACCCAGGACGGAGTTCCTGCTGAGTGCGAAGTGAATGCTGCCATGGGCCGACGCTAGCCGAAGCCACAAACCCTTCGCTAAGCGATCAAATCGGGATCGGTTTCGGATGACTTGGGCTGACCGTGGGGTTTACAGTTTGGGTATTCCGCTGGAAGGGATTGGGATGATTAAGCGACAGGCCACATCGAACGGAAAGGTAAAAGTCACGTTCTCACTACCACTCGATATGGCGCCGAGCGCGACATCGGTGACGGGTGACTTCAACGACTGGAACCCATTGGCCACACCGATGAAGAAGCGAAGCAATGGAACGCGAAGCGCGTCCATTGAGCTCGAAGCAGGCTCGGCGACATGCTTTAAGTACCTCGCCGACGGGGGATCGTGGTTCAACGATCCCGACGTCGAGGTCGACGGAGAAGGCAACAACTGGCTCGTGGCGTAGACTGGTCTACGACCGGCCCACCAGCTACGAGGAGACATCTGAAGGTGGCCTCGCAGCTCAAGTACCGGTTCACATCATCGAGCACTGACCACGACCCAACCTATGGCGCTCGGAACGCAAGATCGACGACGAGACCACACCGCAGTTCGGTAGCGATCCTCGTTGGCCTGCTTCTGATCCTCGCTTCGTGCGGCGACGGTGGTGACCCTTCGTTGGTCACCCCGGCAGACGGCCTCGATGAGTTCTTCATTGCGAACCCATCATGGGAAATTATCGAGCGAACCGGATTCAGTACCTCCACGACTGGCGGGCTGGTTCAATTCTTCGAAGTCGAGACGTTGGGTCTCCCAATTCCTGGCCTTGGCCTCAAGACGTCCGATTGTGTCAGCGGAACGGCTGCGTTCGAATGGGATGAGGAGAGCTTTACGTTCTTTACCCCCGAAGACGTCATTTTTGAGATCGACACTGCAGACTCGGTCGAACGGGACTTGTTCGTGTTCCTCAGCTCCGATGAGCCGGTCAACGTCGAAGTCTCCCCAGACGGATCGACCACGACGCTGCGCACCGAAGGACGAACCTTGCGGCTGTTGCGTACCCCCTAGCCTCGAATGCCCCTCGGTAAGCTCTGGCCATGACCTTTGGATCCGGCGAGCTGGGCGCCTCAGTAACCATGTCGATGGACGCACCTCCCGAACGGGTCTGGGCGTTGGTCAGCGATATCACAAGAACGGGCGAGTTTAGCCCCGAGACACTCGACGCCGAATGGCTTGGTGGAGTGACCGAACCAGCGGTTGGTAATCACTTTCGAGGCCACGTAAAGCGCAACGGCAAAGGCCCGATGTACTGGTCTGAATGCATTGTCGATACAGCTGACCCCAACAGTGAATTCACCTTCACGGTGATCCTCAAGGGCCGCCGCATGAACACCTGGTCCTACAAGCTCGAAGCGAACAACGACGGCGGCACCGACGTGACCGAGTCGTTCGAACTCCAAGATTCGCTATCGAACCGCCTGTACTGGAAGGCACTCGGTCCGCTGCGACGGCAGACAAATATTCGCAACATGACAACGACCCTCGAGCGCATCCGCGCCGTCGTCGAAAGCGAAGAGTAGGTGCGTCGACGGGTTAGATCACTACCTCGCCCGTGATCACGGTTACCGCATCGCCACCGACCCAGATCTCGTCTTCCGCCTCGTTGATATAGACCTTGCCGTCTCGTCCCATCGCCGTGCCTTGGCTGGCAACATACGGGGCCGAGAGCGTCCCGTTGCCAAGAAGCCACTGTGCAACCGCAGCGTTGAGCGAACCGGTGACCGGGTCTTCCGCTGCCGCACCACCTAGTCGAAAGAACGCGCGGATGGTGACGTCCTCGACGCCACGGGTCGCGGCTTCAGACACGTTCTGTGGAGTCACGCCAACCACGCCGATGGCGTAGTTCTCGACCGCACCGAGTTCTGGCGTGAGATCCAACACGGCGTCGGAGTCTCTGAGCATGACCGCAATCCATCCGGGGCCATTGTCGGCCCATTGCGCATCGACGATCTCGGCGCGGTCGATCTGCAAAACCTCGCACACCGGGGCGAGCTCTTCTTCGCTCGGTGATCCGTCTTTGATCAGCGGGGGAGCGGCGAATGCCAACCGACCTTCGGATTGGCGCAAGGTCACCAATCCAACACCGCATTCCTGAATGATCGTGCCATCTGTTTTTGGGACTCCACCAGCCTCCAACCACGCATGGCACGTTCCGATCGTCGGGTGTCCAGCGAAGGGTAACTCTGTACCGAGCGAGAAGATACGAACCCGGTAGTCGGCAGCAGGGTCGGTTGGTGGCAACAAGAACGTCGTCTCTGACAGGTTGGTCCAGATCGAAAAGAGCGCCAGGTCTTCGTCAGAGATGCCTTCCGCGTTCATCACCACCGCAACAGGGTTTCCCATCAATGGGCTTCCGGTGAACACATCAACTTGTCGAAAGTTCGTCATCGACCCAACCTACTCAGGGAGGCGTGGTCCAAAGGTGCGCTTTTGGCCTCTTCGCCCGAGCGGCCCAACAACGCCTACGACTTGTTTCGATGCCCCGAGGCGCCGCGAACAGGCAATGCTCGGCGCTTTGACTTTTTCGAGTCTCGTTTTCGCCGTTGCTCTCGACGAACCCGCCTATCGCGTTCTGCGGTGTCCTGCTTGTAGAACGCCTGCAGTGACGAATAGAGATCGGGCAGCTCGCTCTCCATCTTCGAACCCTTGTCGAAGAACACCTCGGTCACGACCGCAAAGAACTCAGCGGGATTCGTGCCGGCATACTCCCGCAGCAGTTTCGGGCCGTGTCCGTTACGAACCTCTTCGTAGAGTCTGGTGCACACCGCCGCCCACTCCGCATAACGTTCGTCGCTCGCGTGAAGTGGCGATCCATCCACCATGCCGTCGAGCAGGTCGAGGCGATGCGCAAACTCGTGGTAGGTCACGTTGAAGCCCTTGCCACTCAGGCCAGCGCCTGATTGCACCGAGTCCCATGCAAGGAACACCGGGCCGCGAGGACTGGTGTGGCCGAGCACGGCCACGGGTCCGCTTGTGACCAACCCACCCGGGCCTGCCCGATCCTGATCGAGAATGATGGTCGTCTCGCTGACGACGACGGCGGTCATGCTCTGATACGCGTCGAAGTCGAGCTCGAGAACAAGGATCGATGCCGATGCCGCAATCAGCACGATCATCTCGTCGGTAAGGGCGAAGCCATGCTGAGCCTCCCAGTGCCACTTGTTCATGTAGTAGAGCGTGAGCTCTTCCAGCCGATCCTGTTCGTCCTCGGTGAGCTGACACCAGTGCATCATCTGCTCGCGAAGGAGGTCATCCCATTCGTCGAGGAACTCGGGATATTCGGGAGTGGAGGTAACGCTGCGCTTTACCCAGTCAAAGATTCTGCTGATGGTCATTTGTGAGATTGACCCTACCTGTTGGTGATGACGTCGGACCAGCGAGTCTCGAGCTCGGTTGCGAGATGTTCACCCGAAGCCCGCTAAGGCAATGGCAACGGCCGGCACGACAACGACCAGATCGAGCACGGCGTGCGCCGCGACATACCGTTTGAACGGCCTGTGGACACCACGTTCGATGAGCTTGCTGGCAATGGAGAGATACGCGCGCAGGCCAATAAGTTGAAACGCAAGCGCGATCCAAGCCGCAACTGACCAAGGCCACAGGTCGGTGTTAATGGCTGATTGCAAGAACTCACGGAACAGCAACGGAACGAGCAACAGCGCAGCGATACCTTGCCATCGCGAAAGCGGGGAGACTCGTTTGAGAAACGAAAAGAGTGCCGCGTTCGACTCGTCCTGCCGAGCTTCGAGCAAGGATCGAATCCCGGCCCCAAAGCTAATGACTGCCAGAACAGCCCAGATGGCGGCCACTACCCGGGCGATGGTCGCAACCGTCATGTCACCTCAACGAATCGCAGCATGAGAGCCATCACCGACCGTTGTTCAGGTAATACGCCGCTATCGGCGCTTCTTGTTCGCATGACCCTTTTCCGAACCTTGAACCGAGCAAGAGGGTAGAGCAAGAGTGACCCAGCCGTCGTCGATACCGTTGTTGGAATGAAGCACCGCTGAACTTTCGCCGCCAGAGAAGTCAGATTGCTGCAAACGCCATACGATCGTTCGGAACGTGCTAACGAAGGAACTCATTGAACATGGATGCCACACAACTCCGCTCGCTTCAAGCCCCGATCAAGCAGCAATACACCGACGACCCCGACTCGGCGGTCATCACGCTCAACGCAACGGGCAAGCTCGGCGAAGGCCTCACCTGCAAGGTCGAGACCGGCGGTAAGATCGCTGAGGCCGGACTACACCCAGCGAGCGGCGGCGACGGACTGTCGTTGTGCTCTGGCGACATGCTGCTCGAAGCTCTCGTTGCTTGCGCCGGCGTCACCCTCAATGCTGTCGCGACAGCGATCGAGGTCGATGTCCGTGACGCCACGATCACCGCTGAAGGCGATCTCGACTTCCGCGGCACGCTCGGTGTGAGCAAGCAAGCCCCTGTCGGCTTTAAGAACATCCGTCTCAACTTCGACATCGACACCGACGCCGAGCAAGAGAAGATCGACACGCTCATCAAGCTCACCGAGCGTTACTGCGTCGTGTTCCAGTCGATCTCCAAGACTCCAGACATGAGCGTCTCATACTGATCCGTCCACGCCGTTGATTTATGGCGGCAAGCTCGAAAGCCAATCGGAGCATCGACGAAACCCGAGAGGAGTGCTTCGCGCCAACATGGCAGAGACCTGGGCTCCGTGCTATCTGTTGAGGAACCGAGCGCAGCGGGGGCGTAGGTGGATACAACCGGTGGGACCAACGACGAACGTGCCTCGGAGGCCGAGCACGACTCGGACGACGCCAACATTGTCGATCTCGGCATCGAGGGCTTGTCCGCGGGGACATTCCTCGGCGCCGGCGGCTCAGCGAACGTATTCGCAGCGACCAAGCTGGCCACCGGCGAACAGGTAGCGGTCAAGCTTCTGAGGGCCAGCGCAACATCGGCCAAAGAGCGAGCGCGGTTCACCAGCGAACACGAAACGCTCGCCGCCTTGGACGAACATGACGGCATTGTTCCAGTTATCGATGCGGGGATCACGTCCAAATTCGAGCCCTATTTCCTCATGCCGCTGATGCGCGGCTCATTGCAAGATCACCTCGACGAGCAGGGACCTCTCGATTGGCAGTCTGCGGCGACATTGATCGCAGACGTTGCCGACACCATCGACTTCGCTCACTCGAAAAAGATCCTTCATCGCGACCTGAAACCCGCGAATATATTGCTCGATGACGACGGACTGACCCTGGTCTCCGATTTTGGGATCGCCAAGTTGATGGACGCGTCGGTATCGAAGTCGTCAAAGGCGCTCGGCACTCCGTCGTTCATGCCTCCGGAGCGCTTCACGACCACCGAAACCGCCGAATCCACAGACGTCTATGGACTGGGTGCGACCTTGGCGGCGCTCATCACCGGCGACTCACCATTTCTGACGGGCCAGAACGATACCGACGCTGCGGTCATGTTGCGGGTCCTCTCAGACACCCCACCAGACGTCGAGCCGTACGGTGTGCCAGCGCCGATCGCGGACGTGATCACATCCGCGATGGCCAAAGATCCCTCAGATCGACCTGCGAGTGCTGGCGATTTCGCGAACGCGCTGCGCAACGCGCTCCACCAAACCGGCGAGGCGGAGCTTGGGACAGTCACCATTGCGATGACGCGACGGGAAATTGAAATCCCTATGGCTCCGGTGGCTGACGCTCGAGGCGTCACTATCGACGTCGGTGCGAAGGACCCGTCGCGCAAGCAGCGTCGCGGTCCCTTGGTAGCCCTGGGAGTTTTCGTCATTGTGGCCCTGATCGGATTCGGCTTGTCGTCGGTCATTGGCGGTGGCGGAGAGGTGGTGTCCGCAGCAGGCGAGGTGTTCCTCGAACGGGCGGATTCCGCGGGCGAAGATCCGTTCTTTGATGAATTCGATGACCTTGTCGTCGCAGACCCAAACATGGTCGAACGCGTTTCCGCCCAAACATCCGAAGGAGGTGGCTTCGCTGAAGGACAAGACGGACTGAGCAATCAAGAAATACTCGCACTCGCATTCAAAGGAGGGGAGCCCGGTCTCTATGGGGGCACCGGGAACATCGGGGCCTGCGATCGTGCTTCGTTCATCGCATTCCTCGAAGAACAACCGGAGAAGGGCGAAGCGTGGGCGAGTGTGCAGGACATAGATGCCACGAACCTGCGCCCGTATATCGAAGAGCTAACACCGGTGGTTCTCTTGGCAGACACGAGGGTAACTAACCACGGTTTCCGCAACGGCGAAGCAAATGCGCTCCAGAGTGTGCTTCAGGCCGGTACAGCGGTCCTGGTGGACGAGCAAGGTGTCCCTAGAGCCAAGTGCGGATGCGGAAATCCTCTCCTTCCACCGATTGCTCAGGCGGGTGCAACCAGTCTCGTTGGCGAGGCGTGGGAAGGCTTCAACCCAAGCGCCCTCGCAGTTGTCGAGGCGGAGGACACACCTATCGACGATTTCGTGTTGAAGAACACCGACAACGGTGAGACGATCGAGCGCCCCGCCGGCAGCGAGGGTGCCACCGATCGCCTGTTGTCGATTGATGCACCATCGCCGCTCCAGGACCTCACCAACATCGAACAGCAACGACCCGACGAGATTGCTGCCGAGGTTGCCGGCGCCCAAGAAACCCCAGATGACCCAAACGAGAACGATGGAGATGGGTCTGATGATGTGTCTGATTCTGCCGCATCCGCGAGCAGCGTTCCCACAGACGATGGTGGTGATGCCACGGCTGCCGGCGACGAAGCAGGCTCGCCCGAGCAGGCCCCCACAACGGAAGCGCCAGAAGAGGGGGCCGCACCGGTCTCGAGCGTGACGACCACGGCCGCCCCGACGACGACACGTCCACCGACAACAACCGCTGCACCTACGACCACTGAGCGCCCCACCACGACGACCTCAACTTCGACCACTACGACGAC
>CAZSYL010000077.1:0-4953 GCA_964610745.1 uncultured Acidimicrobiales bacterium | reverse complement strand
ACGACCACGCCGCCCCAGCCAGTGAACATCACCCAGCGCGGCTCGGTGGCGGCGAACTCGGTGTTCCCCGGTTTCGCAGCGAGTCAGGCCGTTGATGGCTCGACCGCGACTTCTTGGTTCTCGACAGGTCCTGGGGCTGGACCGGGAATCTTCACCTGGACGGCAAGAGAGAGTTCGCTGATAAGCGAGATCGCGGTGACCGGAAACGCCAACCACTCAAGTCCGAACTTCCAGCAAGGTTTCGGCTTCTCGTCACTCCAAGTTGAAGTGCTGAACGCCGGTGCAGTCGTGTGGTCCGGTTCAGGATCTGGCTTTGGAGCAACGTTCGCTCCCGGTGTCGAAGGAAACGAGGTTCGACTCACCTTCACCGGCCACGAGTCACAGGAATGCGGCGGATTCAGTGAGCTGCGAATCACCGCGCTCGAATAGCACACCATACTCAGTCGACCGATGCCGCGTTACGAAAGCTCCACAGCACTGGAGGAGCGGTGAGGCACAGGGCGACAGCAGACCAACACGGAGAAGCGCTGTTCGTTGAGCCAGGGCTCTGCGATCAAGACGGTCCGTGAGGCTGCCTGCCCACAAACCAAAGACCAGCCAAGGCGCCATGCTCGCCGCCACCACCGCCGTTAAGAAGAACGGGCTGCTCGTTACGTCGAGAGCCAGTAGCGGGAGGGCGACGAATCGAACGCCGTCGGCAAGGTTGGACAGCCCAGTAGCTGCAACCACCCGTTGGTACGGCTTCAGCTTGAGCGTCGCTGTCACGACAACAGACTAGCCAGGGCCAATCCTGCATCAGAGCGAAGAGCGGTTTCCCACACCGTCCTACAAGTCGTAGCTGGCGATCGTGCAGCTCACCGCAAAGATAGGGATTGGCTCAGAGAACTGCACGGTACCGGCCGCACCGTCGGCGGCACCACTGACGGCGATGAAGGTCCGGATCTCGAAACCACCTTGGCCTGCATCGGCGTACACCGTTGCATCGTCGTAGCTCAGCAACGCTTCTCGGTCGTTGCGACACCAGCGATCCATGAACGCCATGTCCCACTCTCGGTTGATCTTCCCGGAGTCGGGCGTTGCGGGCCAGTGAGAAATGCCGCCTGTTCCGACTATGGCGATCCTCTCGGGCACAGAGTCGGCCGCACGGCGAAGCGCCACACCCAGCTCCCACACCCGATGTACCGGTGCGAGCGGGGGCCCTTGGCAGTTGATGTTCACCGGGATGATCGGCACGTCGAAGTTCGGGGTGAGGAAATGCAACGGCACAGCAATGCCATGGTCGAACTTCCATTCTTCGCAGTAGGCCACATCGACGGACTGCATAACTTCGCTGATGACCCGTTGCGAGAGATCTCGGTTGCCCGGAGCTCGGAACGGTTCGATGCCGAGCCAGGCTGCATCCTCGATCGGGCCCTCGTAGGAATCTGCCATGCCGATGGCAAAGCTCGGCATGTTGTCCATGAAGAAGTTGGCGAAGTGTTCGGCAGCGATCATTATGATCGCTTCGGCTCCGGACGCGGCGATATCGATACGCATTTGGTCGAACGCTGCATAGAAGTCATCGCGGACGGACGGATCAGCCTGGTCTGCTCGCCCGGTGATACCTGGCGCATGACTGCAGACACCTGCATAGACGAGCGGCACTACGGCGTCCCCTCTGTGTCGTGGCCGAGTCTGGCGGCATGTTCCTCGGTTCCCTCGTAACCGGTCATGGCATAGACCCCTTCACGGACTGGTCCATATCTACCGATACCTTCTCGCATTAAGTCGAGGTAGTCGGCCCACGCAATCTGGTGGAACGCCGCGAAGTGCATCAAGATTTGACCGTTCACCCCGAGATGAAACAGCAAACCGATATCGGGCTGGACGAGCGCCCCGATCTCTTCGTTTGTGAGGTCATAGGGCTCGAGCACATCGTGACGGTCCGCTCGATACGCAGCTTGCAGCGAGGGTGTCCGATTGAGCTCGTAGAGGAACTTCTGCACGTAGTAGAGCGACACCTAATCACCCAGCTTTGGTATCGAGTGGGTGTCGAAAGCGACCGAAATATTCTTTGTCTCCATGTAGAAGTCAAAGCTCCAATCGCCACCGTCACGACCTATGCCGGAGGATTTCATGCCCCCAAATGGAGTGGGCAAATGACGGACGTTTTGCGAGTTCACCCAGATCATTCCTGCGTCCAAGGATCGGGCGACACGGTGACCGCGACCGCTATTGCTCGTCCACACATATCCGGCAAGCCCATAGTCAGTGTCGTTCGCAATGGCGACGGCTTCGGCCTCGTCGTCGAACGGGATCGCCGTGAGTACAGGACCAAAGATTTCTTCCTGGGCGATACGCATTCCTGGCGTGGCATCGGTGAAGAGCATAGGCGAAACCCAGTTGCCGTTGGATGGAGCGTCGGCCCATGGAGTGCCATCGTGAATGGTGGCACCGTCGGCGGTCGCGATGTCGCGGTAGCTACACACTTTCTCGTAATGACGCGGGTGGATTAGTGGCCCGAGCACCGCCTTAGGGTCGAGCGGGTGACCGACCGGGACGTTGCGCATCTTCTCGGCAATCCGTTCGGTGAACTCCTCATAGATCGACCGTTGGACGAGCACACGAGACGAGCTTGTGCAACGTTCTCCGTTGAGGCTGTAGATCATGAACACGACCGCGTCGAGAGCTCTTTCCAGATCGGCGTCCGCGAAGACGATGACCGGGTTCTTGCCACCGAGCTCGAAATGCAGTCGCTTGAGGGTGCTGGCACCTTGGGCTTGGATCAGTGACCCCGTCGCCGATTCGCCAACGAAGGCAATGGCCTTGATTGCGCGATGTTCTGTCAGTGCTTTGCCTGCGGTTTCGCCCCAGCCATGAACAACGTTGAGCACACCGGCCGGAAGTCCTGCATCGTGGGCAGCCTCCGCGAGCAGGTGCGCTGTCAGCGGACTCCACTCAGCGGGCTTGTGGACGACCGTGCATCCAGCCGCCAAGGCGGGTGCAATCTTCCAGGTCGACAGCATGAACGGTGTGTTCCACGGCGTGATTACACCGACTGGGCCAATCGGTTGGCGCGTCGTGTAGTTCACGTGCGTTTCAGTGGGTAACGACAAGCCGTCGCCAGCCCGAGGAGCGTGGTCTGCAAAGAACCGAAAGTTCGCTGCGCCTCGCAAGGCTGCGTGAGACATGAAGCGCATGGTCTGGCCAGTGTCCACACTCTCGGTGACCGCAATTTGGTGCGCACGCTCTTCGATCAGGTCGGCTACCGCGTGCAGAATCTGCTTGCGTTCCTCACCAGGGGTTGCGCTCCATTGCTCGAACGCCGAGCTTGCGGCGTTCGCTGCGGCGTCGATGTCGGCGGCCTCGGCTGCGGCGACTTGCCCAAGGTGTGCTCCGTCGATTGGCGACTCGTTGGTGAACGTCTGACCCGACACCGACGGTGTCGGCTCGCCTCCGATGAGGTGGGGGAGGGGGTCGCCAGCGAATCGCGCCAGGTGCTCGGCCGCCGCGGCCGCATTTTCTTCGAAGGTGTGAGACGCGGTCATCACCGGTTCTCCATCGCTGTGCGCACGTCGTTGCGATTGATGCGTAGCTCGGGGTCGATCTCGTTCAGCTCGATCGACCAGGCGATTGCGAGTTCGGTCGGCGTTAACGCGGCGGTGGCGGCATCGAGCAGTGCTTCGATGAAGGATTGCTTCTGTGCAAGATCACGTCCGGGGCCGATGCGAACGTTGATCGCGACGAAAGCGAACCGCCCGTCGCCATCAGCGACCTTGAAGTGTGTGCGCTGAACGGCTCGGGTCCGAAGCGCGGCGAGCGTTGCGAGCCCATGATCGAGTGCGCCAGCGTGCACCGCCTGCACTAGGGCATCGATGTCGTGATGTTCGGTCACGTTGGACGAATGCTCGATGGTCACGTGCGGCACGTTTCTCCCCTCAGCGATAGCCGTAACTCGTCGGCTTGTACCCCGGTTTGAATATAATTAACATGCTAAGCATTAGCAACTGGGGGAAGCTGACCATCGTGACACGAGTGCTCTCGTTCTCTACCGGATCGCAACGCAGCTTTGGGCTGGCGACCGACAACGGGGTTATCGATGCTTCTACCCGCCTGCCCGAGCTAGGGACGCTGCAGAACACGTTGCGCCTCGATCGCCTTGATGATCTCCGTGCGCTCGCAGGCGAGACTCCCGACTACGGCTACGACGAAATCACGTTTCTTCCAGTGGTGCCTGCGCCCGGCAAGATCTTGTGTATCGGCGTGAATTACCAAGGGCGAGCCGCCGAGTATGTCGACAAGTCCGATGCCGACTTCCCGTCGGTCTTCCCACGATTCGCCGATTCATTTACCGGGCACGAACAAAGTGTCCTGCGTCCGCCTGAGAGCGACCAACTCGATTACGAAGGCGAGATCGTCGTAGTGATTGGCAGGGGCGGGCGGCGCATTTCGATCGAAGCAGCGCGAGAGCACATCGCCGGACTCACGCTCGGCAACGAGGGAACGATTCGAGACTGGGTTCGCCACGCGAAGTTCAACGTGACCCAGGGCAAGAACTGGGCGTCATCGGGTGCGATCGGCCCGTGGATGGTACCCATCGACGAGATTGGCGACCTCGGTCAGCTCCACCTCACGACCAGGGTCAACGGCGAACTTCGCCAAGACGACATCCCCGCATCGATGAAGTACTCGATCAGCTATCAGATCCACTACCTATCGACCTTCACGACATTGGCCCCCGGCGACCTGATTTTCACCGGCACACCGAAGGGAGCAGGGGCCCGCTTCGAACCGCCCGTGTGGCTGAAGCCCGGCGATGTGGTCGAGGTGACCGTCCCCGAGATTGGAACGCTGCGCAATACGGTGGCAGACGAGGTGGTGGAGGCACCACAATGACAAACACTTCGATGACAAACACTTCGGTAGACGCCGGCATCAACATGCGCCCGTTCGAAGCGTCTCTTCCTATGGCGC
>CAZSYL010000076.1:0-14538 GCA_964610745.1 uncultured Acidimicrobiales bacterium | reverse complement strand
ACCGGCATGCCGGTTCTGTTGGGGTTGAACCTCGTCTCGCTGTTTGCTTGGGCGGTGACGATGATCGTTGTCGTCCTGCTCGACGGAACGAGCATTCTCACAGGCGGTTCGGGAGCGATCATCTCGATCGCCCTGCTGCTCGCAGCTCTGGTCATCGGCTCATCGGTGACCCGAACCATTGGCCGCACCGTGTGGTCGAAGGTTCGACCAGCGAAGGCCACAGGTCGTCAAGACCTGATCGGCAAGATCTGCCGGGTCACGACCCAGCGCGTCGACGGCAAGTTCGGACAAGCCGAGGTTCGTGACCGCACCGGTAGCTCGTACCTCGTGCAGGTTCGATGCCTCGAACCAAACGCACTCTCCAAAGGCGACTCGGCGTTGATCTTCAACTTCGACGACGACGCCGAAGCCTTCACGATCTCTCCCGATGTCGAGCTGACCTCCGGGAACAACCTCTAACCAACGGCTAAACAGACAAGCAGAAAGGGCACAACGTGCTTCAGATACTCATCATCGTTGCGGTGGTCATCGGTGGTTTGGCGGTGTTCGCCATCCTCATTGGATTGCTCTACAGCTCCCTCTACAAGAAGGTGAACCAGGGCGAGGCACTGGTCGTGAACACGCCGAAGGATGTTGTCGTGTCCTTCACGGGCCGACTCGTCGTGCCGGTCATTCACAAAGCCGAGATCATGGACATCTCGGTCAAGACGATCAAGGTCGAGCGTCGAGGTCGTGAAGGACTCATCTGCAAGGACAACATTCGTGCCGACATCGAGGTCAACTTCTTCGTCCGCGTGAACAAGACCGACGCTGACGTCGTCAAGGTCGCCCAGGCAATCGGCGTCGAGCGCGCCTCGTCAGCCGAGACCCTCCAGGAGCTTTTCTCTGCGAAGTTCTCCGAAGCACTAAAGACCGTCGGTTACGCCCTCGAGTTCGTCGACCTGTACAACGCTCGTGACGAGTTCCGTGAGCAGATCATAGAAACGATCGGCACCGACCTAAACGGCTACTCGCTCGAAGATGTTGCTATCGACTTTCTCGAACAAACACCACTGTCCTCACTCGACGAGAACAACATTCTCGATGCGCAGGGCATCCGAAAGATCACCGAGCTCACCGCGGTCGAGCACGTCGCCACCAACATCGCAGCTCGCAATGAGCAAGCGGAAAAGAAGAAGAAGGACGTCGAGACCGCCCAACAGATCCTCGAGCTCGAACGCCAGGAAGCTGATGCGCGGGCCAAACAGCAGCGTGAGGTCGCGACCGTGCGAGCCCGCGAGCAGGCCGAGACTGCCAAGATCACTTCCGAAGAGCAGCTGCGCGCCGAGAAGGCCCGCATCGCAACAGCTCAGCAGGTTGAGGTCGAAGAGCAGAACAGGCTGCGCGAGCACGAGATCGCCGAGCAGAACCGTCTGCGCGATGTAGCGATCGAAGCCGAGAAGGTCACCCGCGCCCAGGAGCGTCACCGTGTTGAGACCGAGGTGGAGGTCACTGAGTCACGCAAGCTCCTCGAAGAGAAGCGGGCCCAGATTGCTGACATCGAAGCCACAAGGGTCGCAACTGAAAAGACCGTTGCTGTCCAGCGTGAAGAGATCAAGACTCTCGAAGTTGTCGAAGAGGCAAATCGCCTGAAGGATGCCACCATCATCACCGCTGAGGCCGAAGCCGAAGCAGCGTTCGTCATGAACATCAAGAACGCCGAAGCTGATGAGCAGGCAGCGGAGTCTCGAGGCAAGGAACAGGTCACGTTGGCGCAGGCCAGCCTGAAGGCAGCCGACCTCGACGCCCAGGCAACCGAGCGTCAGGCCAAAGCCGTGCAAGCCGAGGCCGCCGCCGAAGGTCTTGCCCAAGCGCAGGTCAAAAAGGCCGATGCCGAAGCCATCCAGGAAGTCGGTCGTGCTCAGGCAGAGGTCAAGAAGGCCGACGCCGCCGCGATCGAAGAGATTGGCCTCGCCGAGGTCCGCATCAAAGAGGCCGACGCCCTGGCGGTCGAAAAGATGGGCAATGCCGAGGCCGTGGCCGTGCAGCAGATGGGTCTTGCAGAGGCGGCTGCCGTCGAGAAGATGGGCACCGCCGAAGCCGTTTCGGTCGAGGCTCTCCTCGCTGGCGAAGCGCGAGGCCTCACCGAGAAGGCCGACGCCATGGCCAAGCTCGAAGGTGTTGGTCAGGACTTCGAGAAGTTCACCCGCCAGCTCGACGTCGAAGAGAAGGTGCGTCTCGCACAGGTCGACGCTGACGTGCAGATCGCATCGGCTCAGGCCGAAGCGGTTGCAGGCAGCCTCTCGAACGCCAACATCGACATCGTTGGCGGCGACAACTCGTTTGTTGGCGGCGTGCTCGACGCGGTTTCGACCGGCCGTCGTGTCAATGCGCTCGCCGGAGCCTCGAAGGAAGGTCGTGGCGACCTCGTCGAAGACCTCTCCACGGTTCTTGGCAGCATCTCAACCGATGCCATGAAGGACCTCGCCATCGCAAAGGGCGCCGCCGACGGCGACGTCGATATTGCCATCACCGACGAGTAAGCCACCAATGGCAGACACCGAGCCGGTCACCGGCGAACCCGACGCAGCAGCGTCTGGCGCGTACGAACTGTTGAGCCAAAGGCTCGCAGGCTACGCGTCGGACCTCGCATCTCGAGCACAGGGCGTGAACGCAGAACGCGTTCAGACGTTCGGCTCGTCCCGCTTCGAGGTCATCGGCACCGAACGCATCCGAACCGAACACAACTCCGTTCCCCGCGACATCGTGGCGGTCGGCGATGACCTGCTGTTCGGCTACAACGTCTCACTCGGCCTCAAACCGGAGACCGACGTGGACGATGTGTTCACGCTGCACCACTACTCGACCGAGGATGATGAGCTCAGGCTCAACGTGGTGCCGGACACCGATCAGGGCAACTGGCTCCATGACGACGAGTTCGTCGAGCACTTCCGCGAGCTGTACCGCTTCTATCAGGAAGCTCGGCTCGTCCAACTTCAACAGCGCGACGGAAAGTTGCTCGCCGCGTTCCAGATCGGCTCGAGCGTCGACGATGTCCGAGTGTTCCGTTGGACGGTCAGCCCGGACGGTGACGTCGCGTACATCGATAACCGAGGCGAGCGTGACTACGCGCGACCAAACCAGTTCGATTTCGAATGGAGCCTCGTCACCAGGGACGACTTCACTACTGGTCGCAACCCGTACGTCAATATCCTCGACAGGGTTTTCGTCGACCCGACAAACGGCACGCTCACCATCCGGATAGAAAACAACACCCCCGATGGACAGTTGTTGCTGACCGAAACGGTGGAGAACGCCGAACAGTCGTTGGCGGACAGCCAAATCGAATACGCGTCGCTCGGCGACATCATCGTGCTTCGGGTTCGGCCGTATAACGAACCTGACTTCCGAGGATTCGTCGTCAACACGTTGGCAGGCACCGCTCGGCGCAACGACGCAATCCTCCGCTCGGGCCAGCAACTCCCCGAGGACCACGGATTAATCACCCCTGCTGGCTTCGAGCTGCGCTCGGGCGACAGCCGTCAGTTCGATCTCGACGTAACAGACATGCGGTTCGAGACCTCTCGCAAGAGCCCCAATGGGGAGGACGTGCTCTACGTCTTCCACGATCGCAACGACGGACTCTCGGTGCTGCTTAGCTACAACGCCATCCGACGCGAAGTATCGAACCCAATCCTCGCCCACGGCTGGTCATTGTTCGAAGACGGCACCCTGATCGTGTTCCGCGAAGACGCCGAACCAACCCGTGTACATCCGACCCAGATATGGGCGACACCGTTTACCTCCGATGAGTATCACGCCCGCCAGCCCATCGGCGACACGCCCATGCATCGCATTGGTAATGCAGAGCTCGTACGGGGTATCTCCGATGCGTTGAGCATTGGGCGACAGATCTCCGATGCAACCCCGACCAGCGCGGTGTACGCCGATCTTTCAGCGTCGGCTGCTCGGGTGCTGGACGCTCACCACTGGCTAACCGAAGCCGACCTTGGCAATCTCGGCGAGCCGCTCAATGGCATTCGCGACACCGCTGGACTGATCATCGATGAGTTCGAAAAGGTCGAGACGCTTCGAACAACTGCTCGCTCTGCGGTCGATGAGGCCCGGTCCGACATCGACAAGCTGCTCAACAACCTGAACCAGGCCCCACCGACCGATGCCGATGGCCACGTCACCGCGTTGCGCGAACTGCGTGCTGCGAGAGGTCGGGTCATCACGATGGCCGACATCCGCTACGTCGATACCGAGGAGCTCGACGCTCTGGAGTCCGAGCTCGTCGATGGATTCGACCGCGCTTCGGCCAATGCGGCGGAGTTCTTCGCACTCCCCGAGTCCTTCGCCGAGTTCAAAACCGTGCTCACCGAGCTTGAGACAAAGATCGGTGCTGCTTCAACGACGGTCGAACTCGCCGAGCCGGAGAAACAAACGGAAGAACTCGCCGAAGGTATCGATGTGCTCGCCCAGGTCGTGACCGGCCTCAAGATCGAGGATCCGACCGTTCGCATCAAGATCCTCGAACACCTCAGCGAGGTGACCGCAGGCGTAAACCGAGTACGCGCAATCGCCGCCGCACGTAGCAAGGAACTAAAAACCGCCGAAGGCAGCGCTGCATTCTCGGTTGAGATGACACTCTTCGCCCAGGCGGTCACCTCCGAGCTGTCCCGCGCAACAACGCCTGCAGCGACCGAGGAAGGTCTCGGCAGACTCTTGCTGCAGCTCGAAGAGATCGAGTCCCGGTTCGCCGAATTCGACGCTGAGCTCGACGAGATCGTAGAACGACGCGAGGTCGTCAACGAGACCTTCTTCGCTCGAAAACAAGGGCTGCTCGACGACCGCCAACGTCAAGGCCAGCGACTGCTCGACGCTGCCGACCGCGTGCTGAAAGGAATCGTTGGTCGCATAGAACGCTTCGAGAACATCGAGGAGATGAATGCCTGGTTCATCTCCGACCCGATGGTCGAGAAAGTCCGCGAACTCGCTGAAGACCTCCGGGACCTTGATCAGGCCGTAGCAGCAGACGAACTGCTCGCACGATTGACCTCAGCCAAGGACGATGCTGGCCGGTCGCTGCGCGATCGCTCTGACATCTTCGAGGACGGCGGCAAGGTCATTCGCCTTGGCAACCATCGGTTCTCGGTCGATACCGAACCGCTCGAACTCACCTCGGCGGTGTTCGACGGCGCATTGTACGCCACACTCACCGGCACCGATTTCCGCCAAGCGCTCGATACCGCGCGCCTGGATGGCACCGAGGAGTTCTGGGATCAGCGCCTCGCGTCGGAGACACCAACGATGAGCCGGGCTCAGTTCCTCGCCGGATCGATCGTGCTCGACGCGCTAGAAGCCGGCACCATCGCCGAGCTTCAAGAACGGAGCACCGAGGACCTTTCGGAGCTCGTACAACAGCGAGCTCAAGACAATATTGAGCATGGCTACGAGCGGGGCGTCCATGATCACGATGCGGCGCTGCTCACCCGAGCGATCGCGGCTACGTTAACGACCGACCTGATTCGGTTCAGCCCAACGACCCGCGGCGATGCGTGGATCTTCAGGGCGCAACTCGACGACGACGCGGCGATAGCCATCGAATCGCAAAGCCAGAGTCTCGGCGCCCTTCGGGACGAATTCGACGACCACAACGCACTCGACACGGTTCGTCAGCAGCTCGCTGACGCGATGGCTGCATCTGGCCGGGTGACCTCGCCAGACCAGAGTGCTCACTACCTGACCGAGTTGCTCGCCCAGCGGATCGATCCAACCCACGGGCGCATGGCCCACGATGTCGCCGACGCCGTCAGGTCGAGTCGCTCCAAGCAACTCATCGCCGAACTCGAAGCGGTCACCGACTTCGATCGCCGGTTGGGCCTGGCAACCCAGTGGGTCGAAGCTCAGATCGCGGCGAGCTCTGCCGATCCAGCGATCGCCCGCGAGGCAGTAGCGCTCGTGCTTTTTCCCGAACTCCTCACAGGCCGGACGGACAGCACCGACATGACGGTTACCGTTCCGGGTCTTCTCGCTACACACCCGACCATCGACGCGGGTACATGGAGCGGCCGAGCCGACGAGCTGCTCGATCGTGTTGCGGCGTACCGCGCGGTGGGCATGCCTCGCTTCCGGGCGTATCAAGCCGCTCGCGCAGAGCTGCTCGAAGATGTTCGCTATCAACTACGTCTCGAAGAGTTCCAGCCCAAGGTCATGTCAGCGTTTGTACGCAACCAGCTGATCGACAAGGTCTACCTGCCACTCATTGGTGACAACCTCGCCAAGCAGATTGGGTCACTCGATGGTGGCCGCACCGATCTCATGGGACTGCTGCTTCTCATCTCACCTCCTGGCTACGGCAAGACCACGCTGATGGAATATGTGGCGAACCGCCTGGGCATGGTCTTTGTGAAGGTGAACGGTCCTGCAATGGGCACGGGCGTGACTTCGCTCGATCCAAGCGAAGCACCCAACGCGACAGCAGCCCAGGAGGTCGACAAGATCAACTTCGCGCTCGAGATGGGCTCGAACGTGCTGTTGTATTTGGACGACATCCAACACACGAACCCCGAGTTGCTCCAGAAGTTCATTTCGATGACCGACGCGCAGCGTCGGATGGAAGGCATGTGGAACGGCCGGACCCGGACCTACGACATGCGTGGCAAACGCTTCGCTGTCGTCATGGCCGGCAACCCATACACCGAGTCGGGCGAACGCTTCGCGATCCCTGACATGCTCGCCAACCGTGCCGACACCTACAACCTCGGCGACGTCCTCTCGGGGCGCGACGATCTGTTTGCGCTGAGCTACATCGAGAACGCGCTCGCAGCGAGCCCGATTCTGAATGCGATGACCAGTCATGATCTCAGCGATGTTGCCAAGCTCGTCGACATTGTTCACGAGGGCGCTACAACGGCAGAAGATCTGTCTCACCCCTACCCGCCGTCCGAACTCGCCGAGATGACTGCGACGATGTCCCGGCTACTGCGTGTCCAGGATGTTCTGCTCGCCGTCAATGGTGCATACATCGATTCGGCGTCAAAGGCTGACGAGTACCGGGTCGAGCCACCATTTCTTCTGCAAGGTTCGTACCGCAACATGGCGAGGCTGGCCGAGAAGGTCTTGCCGATCATGGACGATGCCGAAATCGAAGCGCTCCTCGACGATCATTATCGCGGCGAAGCACAAACCCTCACCTCTGATGCTGAGGCAAATCTGCTGAAGCTAGGAGAGCTGCGCGACAACCTAGATGACGACCAAAAGGCTCGCTGGGGCGAGATCGTTGCCGCGTTCCGCAGTGCTCACGGTGGCGATGGCCCGGATCCAACAGTTCGTATGGCCGACAGCCTCGACGCCATTAGTTCGAGTCTGAAAGCTGGTGGCGCCCAATTCGCTGGACGCAACCGAGCAGTGCAATCGACCAAGGCATTCGTCGGCCTGACCAAGACGATCGATGATGTCGGTGGAGACCCGGCGACGGTCGAGGATGCGACCGAGCCAGAGCCGGACGAAGACGACGCCAAAACAGGCGACACCAGCACAGAGCAGCCTTAGGAGGACCGATCCCGGTTCGGTTCGAGTCCGACGCCTGTTCGAGGGGCCGAGCCTTTCGTCATCGAGCAGAGCCCGACAAGTCGTCTTACGATGAGCTGCCGATCGTCAGCTCAACACGGCGGTTGAGCTGGCGTCCTTCTTCGGTTGAGTTGTCCGCGATTGGTTCGGTCTCGCCTTTGCCGACTGCGGTGATTCGATCGGGGTCGCCGCCTCGTTCGATCATTGCGGCACGAGCAGCGTCCACGCGCGCCTGAGAAAGGGCGAGATTCGATTCAGGATCACCGTCGGTGTCGGTGTGTCCGGTGATCTCGATCGTGGTGTCGGGCGTCAGCTGGAGAAAGGCAACGCTGGCGCCGAGCACGTCGAGAAACTCAGGAGCCACGACGGCACTGCCGGATTCAAAGAGGACGACCTCGGAGAAGAACACCGAAGTTGAGGCATCAGGATCCTCTTGGAAGTTGGAATCGATCACGATTTCTGGGATGACATTTCCCTCACCGAAGAGCGGTTCGAGTTCGGCGATGGTCTCGTCGACCAAGTCCTCGCTCGACGCAACTCCGCGGACGAAAAGCACACCATCGTTGTAGACGATGTGCGGGAAGCCAGCGCCCGGTGGCGAAGCGGGAGAATCCTCGCCAATGATCGTGAGCAGCTCCGACTGGTAGTCACGAACGGTGTCGCTCGAAGAGTCTCCGTCAAGCAGACCAAAGTTGAATACAGCGACCATCCCAACCAGCACGACGAGCGCGATTCCAACGACAGCCTGGATCAGACGATCCGGGCTTTCCGCGGTTTGCTCAGCAGGTTTGGTGGCAGCCATCCCTATTTCTTCGGCAAATCAGCGCCGAAATAAAGCAATAGTTGAAGCCTTAAGCATCCGTTCTGATCCACCCCGCTGAGGGGAGGACTAGCGGTTACGCGCCAAAGCCTTGCGTGAGTACGTCGACGGGTACGTCGCACCGGGAGGAGATTGCCTCGAGGACCTCATCGGGAGGAACCGGAGTGCTGAAGAACGTCTCGGCATCGGCGAGGGGAATCGAGGACGTTGCGCTGATGAGTCCATCGACGATGCACGAACCCTGTTCCGGACCCACATTAAAGGCAGTAGCGCTAAAGAGTTCATTACCGACCGTCGGATCGCAACCCAGGGCGGCGACGATTTCAGGGCCACCTTGTCCCTCGATCTCGAAACCCTCCGAGTCCAGTCGCTCGACGACGCAGTCCGATGTCGGTATGAGGTCGACCGTGCCAAGCTGCAAAAGCATCAGGTCGAGTTGCTCGATCGCGAGTTCCCTCGGCGAACGGTCATCGATCGGCCCGTCGAGCTCTGCAGGCTCCACGTTGGAGGTGGTATCGGTCGTTTCTTCTGTCGTTGAGCCCGCCGCTTCATCGACGTCGGGCACGGTCGCTTCATCGGAGCTGCCACAGGCAGCCAATGCAATGGCGAAGGCGAACAGGACGGTGGACAAGCGAGGCAATTTCCGAGAACTCATAGCACCACACAGTGTACGCCCAAGCGCGCCAGCTCTCTGGTCGGCTGTCTCCTCCACGCTCAAACCGAGCTACGTTTAGACAACGCAGTTTGGGGGAACAGTGTCAGACGAGGATGCGCCAGATCGGGCAACTGATCACATCACCTTTGAGCGTCATCCCGACTCCTATTCCCATTGGACCCTCGAAATCGATGGCGAGTGTGCCCGCCTGTCGATGGACGTCGCCACCGACGGCGGCTTGCTCGGCGACTACGAGCTGAAACTCAACAGCTACGACATCGGTGTCGATATCGAGCTCGCCGATGCCATCCGCCGAATTCGCTTCGAACATCCCGAGGTGAAGGTCGTCATCATCGGAAGCGCTCTTTCAGGAGTCTTTTGTGCGGGCGCGAACATCCGAATGCTCGCCGCCTCCTCCCACGGGCACAAAGTCAACTTCTGCAAGTTCACAAACGAGACTCGCCTAGAGATCGAGGAGGCCTCAGCCAACTCGGGTTTGCGTTTCCTCGCAGCGATCAACGGCGCGTGTTCCGGTGGTGGATACGAAGTGGCGATGGCGTGTGATCACCTGTTACTCGTCGACGATCGATCGAGCGCCGTCTCATTACCGGAAGTTCCACTGCTCGGCGTCCTGCCCGGCACGGGTGGGTTGACGAGACTCACCGACAAACGACACGTTCGCCGAGACCGGGCGGACGTGTTCGCCACCAAGCCCGAGGGTATCCAGGGATCGGAGGCTCTCGAGTGGGGGCTCGTCGACGAGATCGCGCCGCCGTCGACCTTCGACGATTCGGTCGCATCTCGAGCAGCTGCGCTCGCGGAAACCTCGGAGCGCTCAGACGATGGATCGGCCATCACTCTTCAACCCCTTGACCGAACCGTCTCCGAAGACGGGATCACCTACCGATTCGTCGACGCAAGACTCGACCGCACAGGACGTTCGGTGGAGCTCACCATATCGGTCAGCAATGCCGACGATTGGGCGTTGGTAGCAGCCCGCGAGCTCGATGATGCGCTCTGCCATCTCCGCTTCAACGAACCAGCTCTAGGGACGATCGTGTTGAAGACGCGGGGCGACGCTGCTGCTGCGATTGCTCATACCGAACGACTGCTTTCCAGAAGTGACCACCTGACCCACGAGATTGCGTTGTTGTGGAAGCGAGTCCTGTCGCGCCTCGATCTCACCGCCCGCAGCCTGATCGCGGTGATCGACCCGGGTTCGTGCTTTGTGGGCATCCTCGCCGAGATACCGCTCGCCGCCGATCGCAGCTACATGCTCGACGGCATCTTCGAAGACGACGAAGAACCGCTGCCCCCCGCCGAGCTCGTGTTCACCGCAGCCAGCCTCGGAGCTATGCCGATGGCCAACGAACTGACCAGACTCGAATCGCGCTTTTGGGGTTCGCCTGCACACATAACCGCCGCGCAAGCGGCGGTCGGCGAGACCATCAACGCCGAGCGGGCACGCGAGCTCGGTCTCGTCACGTCAACCCCAGACGACCTCGACTGGGACGATGAGGTCCGCCTCGCCATCGAGGAACGAGCGAGCTACTCGCCCGATGCACTCACCGCTATGGAAGCAAACCATCGCTTCGCTGGCCCCGAGACGATGGCATCGAAGATTTTCTCGCGGTTGTCCGCGTGGCAGAACTGGGTCTTCAATCGTCCCAACGCCAGCGGCCCCGACGGGGCGCTGCGAAAGTACGGCAGCGGCTCGCGCCCCACATTCGACATCAACCGAACCTGACCTGGAGACACCGTGGCAAACATCGATTACTCCGAACGGATACCCAACAATGTCGACCTAGCCGGTGATCGCCGACTGAAGCGAGCTCTCGAAAACTGGCAACCGCGCTTTGCCGACTGGTGGGCGGACATGGGTCCCCGCGGGTTCCAAGAGAATGACGTCTATCTGCGCACCGCCGTCGATGTTGGCCGCGAGGGTTGGGCGCACTTTGGGCACGTCAAGATGCCCGATTATCGCTGGGGAATCTTCTTGGGCGATCAGCAACCGGATCGCACGATCGGGTTTGGTGACAACCGGGGTCAACCGGTGTGGCACGAGGTCCCGGGCGAATTCCGAACCGATCTTCGACGCCTCATCGTGGTTCAGGGCGATACCGAGCCAGCCTCGGTCGAACAACAACGATTGCTCGGAGCGACCGCACCTTCGCTTTACGACCTCCGCAATCTGTTCCAGGTGAACGTCGAAGAGGGACGCCACCTGTGGGCCATGGTGTACTTGCTTCACCGCTACTTCGGTAAAGACGGTCGCGAAGAGGCCGATGCCATGCTCGAGCGCAACTCGGGCGATGCCGACCAACCCCGCATTCTCGGTGCCTTCAACGAGGAGACTCCCGACTGGCTCTCCTTCTTTATGTTCACCTACTTCACCGATCGCGACGGGAAGTATCAGCTCGGTGCGCTCAAAGAATCTGCCTTCGATCCGCTCAGTCGCACCTGTGACTTCATGCTGAAGGAAGAGGCGCATCACATGTTCGTTGGAGCGAGCGGCGTTGGGCGTGTCGTGCAGCGCACCGCCGAGCTCATGAACGAGTTCGACACCGAAGACATCACGAGCCATGGCGGGATCAACCTCGATACGCTCCAGCGCTACATCAACTTCCACTACTCGGTTTCGCTCGACCTGTTCGGCAGCGAGAAGTCGACGAACGCTGCGAACTATTACGCCGCCGGGTTGAAAGGTCGTTATGGCGAGGACAGCTACGACGACGATCATGTGCTCCTCGACATCGACGACGAGTACCTGACGGTGACCAACGGCGAGATCGCAACCGAGACCCTGTCGGCTCGAGCTCTGGTAAACCACGAGCTCCGTAGCGAGTACACGGTCGATTGCGAGAAGGGCATGCGTCGCTGGAATCGCACACTGAGTGAGGCGGGAATCACCACCCAACTCGCACTCCCCCATGTTGGCTTCAATCGGGAGGTGGGTTCTTTTCGAGATCACTTCGTCAGTCCGGGAGGCCAGCTACTCACCGAAGAGCAGTGGATCGCGGAGCGAGACGCCTGGCTACCGTCCGAGGCCGAGAAGCAGCATGTTGGATCGTTGATGCAGCCGTCGTTCGGGGTTGGCGAAATGGCCGGATGGATCGCTCCCCCCGCGAGCGGCGTGAACACCCAGCCCGTCGACTACGACTACGTCCGCCTGTAAGCCCTCGGGGTGTTCACCGTGTCCGCCGCTCAACTTCAAACCGTTGACGTGGCTGGGCGACGCCTTCGAACGGCGAGGTGGGGCGATGGGCCGGTCGGCATTGTGATGTTGCACGACGGACTCGGTTCGCTCTCTCAATGGCGGGACACACCAGCCGAGATCGCCGAAGCGACCGGCACGGCGGTCATGGCGTTCGAACGAGCCGGTCATGGAACATCGACGCCGATACCAGATGGGGCCTGGCCGGCCGATTGGCTGCACATCGAGGCGCGAGTATTTGCCGACCTGCTTCGAGCAATGTCGATCGAACGACCGCTCGTGGTGGGCCACTCCGATGGCGGCAGCATTGCACTGTTGCACGCCGCCACCGGTGGAGACTGTCGTGGCCTGATCGTCCTCGCCGCACACAGCTGGGTCGAGACGGCCTGCACCGAAGCGATCACCGCCATGCGACAAAGCGCCGACCGATTCGTTGCTGGACTGGAGCCCCACCACGACGATCCCAGGGCCTTATTCGACGCATGGAGCTCGGTGTGGGTTAGCCGCGAGTTTTCCAGCTGGGATATCCGTCCGCTGCTCGAGTCGATCGAGGTGCCGACCCTCGTTGCCCAAGGTGATCTAGACCGCTATGCCACCGATGCCCAGCTCACCGAGATGGCTGCCGCGATCGGCCCGAACGCAACTATCGAGCGGCTGGCTGGTGTCGGCCACATCATCCACCACGAACAACCGACCGCAGTGATGTCGCTGGTTGCCGACTTCTACGAACAACTCCCGCCGGAGGACCGTCATGCATGAACACTTCAACGTGAGCGAATGGCTCGTCGATCGCCACGTGGCCAATGGTGACGGCGACCGGGTTGCCCTCCGAGTCGGCGGCGAATCGGTGACCTACGCCGAGGTTCTGACCGAGGTCGAGGCTGCCGCTGGCGGGCTTCGGGCGCTCGGCGTCCGCCCCGAGGAACGGGTGGCGATGGTGATGCTCGATTCGCTGGAGTTCGTGGCGATGTTCCTGGGCGCGATGCGCATCGGTGCCGTCCCGGTACCGATGAACCCGCTGCTGCCTGGGCGAGACCTCGCCGTGATCGTGGCGGACTCTCGAGCTCGCGTCGTGTCGATCTCGGCCGAACGCGAAGCGTCGCTCGACGAGCTCCGAGCCGGGTCACCCGAAGTCACGACGGTGATCAGCTCGGGTGGCACCGCCGAAGACACCGTTGGTTGGGCGGACTTCACCGCAGCGGGGAGCGACGGATCGGTTGCCTCAACGTGGGCCGAATCACCAGGATTTTGGCTGTGCACCTCCGGGTCGACCGGCCAACCCAAACTTGCCATGCACCGGCACGTCGACATCCCCATAACGTGTGAGACCTATGCCGACCAGATCCTCGGTGTGACCGCCGATGATGTGTTCTATTCGGTCGGCCCGATGTTCCATGCGTATGGGTTGGGCAATTCCTTGACCTTCCCGTTCTCGGTCGGTGCAACCGCGGTGCTCGATCCGACCCGTCCGCCGACCCCACAGCTCGTCGCCGACAACCTTGCGAGCGAAAGTCCGACGCTGTTCTTCTGTATCCCGACGTTCTATGCGGCACTGCTGGCAGCAGACCTCGACGATGGAGCGTTTGCTTCGCTGCGTTATGGCGTGTCCGCAGCCGAAGCACTTCCCGCCGAAACGTACGAACGGTTTCGTGATCGCTTTGGCGTCACCATTCTCGATGGGATTGGCTCGACCGAACAACTGCACATCTATCTATCGAACAACCCCGACGAGCTGCGCCCGGGCACGAGCGGCAAACCAGTACCCGGTTATGCGGTGCGAGTTGTCGATCATCGCGGCGACGAGCAGCCAGCTGGTGATCCGGGTGAGCTGCTCGTACGAGGACCGTCGGCTGCCACCGGCTACTGGTGCCGTAGCGACACCACCCGCGCCACCTTCGAGGGCGAGTGGATGCGATCGGGCGATCTGTACTCGGCCGACACCGATGGCTTCTACACCTACCTCGGTCGCGTCGACGACATGTTGAGAGTCGGCGGCGAGTGGGTATCGCCAGCCGAGGTCGAGGGCGTCTTAATCGAACATCCCGATGTGCTCGAAGCTGCTGTCGTTGGCCAACCCGACGAGCAAAGCGTCACCCGCCCGGTCGCCTATGTGACCGCAATCGACGGCGCAACCTTGTCAGCCGAAGCGCTCGCCGAGCACTGCCGAGATCGCCTCGCCGGCTTCAAGCGGCCGAAGACGTATCACTTTCCAACCGAGCTGCCGAAGACCGCCACCGGCAAGATCCAACGGTACAAACTTCGGAGCTAGCTCCTGCCCCACTGGTCGACCCCCGG
>CAZSYL010000075.1:0-14787 GCA_964610745.1 uncultured Acidimicrobiales bacterium | reverse complement strand
CGAAAGGGGTCAGAGTGGGCCGGATTTGGCCGCCGGGAAGAAGTAGCGACGGACAGACTTGAACTGTCGACCTCTCGATTATGAGTCGAGCGCTCTTACCAACTGAGCTACGTCGCCGGGCACCCAGAGGGCGCAGTATTGGAGCTCCCTGACAGAATTGAACTGTCGACCTTCTCCTTACCATGGAGACGCTCTACCGACTGAGCTAAGGGAGCATTCGAGTACGGGTACTCGGCTGTACAGCATGCCAGCTTGAGCGCCTCATGAAAACCTCCAAGTTTGACTCAGCTCACCTCCCTGCGCTGCCGATAGGTGTGTTGTGTGGATCGATCGAATTATCTCTGACTCGCCCGAGGGCCAACAGGTCACAGACCTCCACGAGCGACTAACCGTTATCTCCAGCGCCGACCAGGCTCGCCGCCGAACGGCCTTCGAGCGCGTCGCCTTTGCACTCCGGGCAACGCCTGGAACGACCATGGAAGTCCGAACCGAGTACGGCGAGACCATCAGCGCGCATCGAACCGCCGAGAGCACCGCATTGTTCGATACCCGGAGCAAACTACCCATCCACACCGATGACCGCAGTCTGGGCATTGTTGGTTGGCTGAACAATCCTCAGCAGATGGCGTCGGAGATGCACCTGTTCCATGTCAACGCCGACCGTCTTCGCGGACGTGTGCAACAGGATGCCGATCTCATTCGACTCGCACAAACACCCCTCGATCAGCTCTTCGATCTTGCCTCCAGCATCACAACAGCGGAAAAGGAAGTCGCAAAGGTACGCAGTGAGCGAAGCAACCTTTCCGAGTCGAAGCGCGAGCGCGACTCTCGTGAGAGGAGCATTCAGGCAGAACTTGACGAGCAACGCAGCGATCAGGCCAAGGCCCAACTGTTCACCTACATCGCGCTCGGAATCGTCATCCTTGGAATCCTTGTTGCGTTGATCGGCCCGCTCGTAGTCGGCGCTGGCATCTGCGCGTTGGGCGTCGTCATCGCCCTCGGCGGAAAGGTCCAAGCCAAGCGCAGCGTGGATGCCGAGACAAGCGCCGAAGCCGTAGAGATGCAACTCGGTCGAGTGGACGAACTCTTCAATACCCAGAATCTCATTGGCAACCGACGGTCTGCCGAAGATGGCCTCGCGCAGAGCTGGGAACAATGGCGAAGCATTGCGGGCGAGGCCCAGCCATCGGTCCTGCTCAAGGATCGCCCCCGCATCGAGGAGCTCGCCAGCCATCTTCAGCTCATCTCACACGCCCAGGTGGCAGCTCCAGGTGACACCACAATCCTGGTTGGCTTTGCATCTCTTCTTGCAGAACTCGCTCGCCGCTTCCCCGCCGAGCGCGTCCCCTTGCTCGTCGATGACCTCTTCCCCGAGATCGCCGAGCAGTATCACCCGCTGATGCGTGAATTGCTGCTTCGGGCATCCCATCGGCGCCAGGTCATCCTCGAAACTTCCGACGTTGCAGCAACGAAGTGGGCTGCGCTTGAGGCTGTTGGAAGCAACGCTCTGGTGATTACCGACTACGACATTGATGCAGACCGCATCATCGAACAGGCTGTCGCCACCGAAGACACCCCGACGGTGTAACGTTCGCGGCGTGCGCATTCGCCCAGCCGAACTTTCTGACGCAGACGCTATTGCGGAGATCTACAACGCGGAAGTTCTTGGATCGACAGCGACGTTCGATCTCGTCCCCCGGTCCGCCAAAGACCAGCGTGTGTGGCTCCTCGAACGTTCGGGAGCGCTGGCGGTTCTCGTCGCCGAGACCGATGGTGCTCCGGCTGGCTCCGCGTCGATCGCTGGGTACGCATCGCTCTCGAAGTTCCGCGATCGTCCCGCCTACAGCACGACCGTTGAGTCATCGGTGTACATCGGCGAGCAGCATCGACGTCAAGGGCTCGCGAAGCAACTGATGGAGGAACTGTTGATCACCGCGAAATCACACGGCTTCCACGCTGTCATCGCTCGAATTTCCGACAGCCAGGGCGGATCACTGAGACTGCACGAACAGCTCGGATTCGAGCTGGTCGGTGTGGAGCGAGAAGTCGGACGAAAGTTCGGCCGATGGCTCGACGTCTCGGTGATGCAGGTCCTGCTCTAGTCCCGGAAGTTATTGAACTGGAGCGGGATTCCGAAGTTTCCTGCCTTCAGCGCAGCGATAACGTCCTGCAACGCGTCGCGCTTTTTCGCAGTCACGCGCAACTGATCACCCTGGGTCGAGGACTGCACGCCCTTGATTCCCATTCCCTTGATTTCCTTGTTGAGTTCCTTGGCCTTCTCCGACGAGATCCCGGACACGAGTGATACCGACTGGCGAACCGTGTTCCCAGAAGCCTGTTCAACGTTTCCGTAATCGAGCACCTTCATCGACACCTTGCGCTTGGCGAACTTCTCCTCCAACACCTGACGCAACGCTGTCAGACGATCTTCGCTCACCGATGCGAGCTTGATCTCGTTTTCGCCGAGCTCGATCTCTGAGTTAGTGCCTTTGAAGTCGTAGCGTTGCGAAATCTCGCGCGCTGCCTGATCGACCGCGTCACGCACGTCCTGCATGTTGAATTCGGATACAACGTCGAACGATGGCATAGGTGTCCCCTTCTTTCGAACTGTCTAGCCCGCCCTCGTAAACCGGAGCAAAAACGTCACCACCCCGGGAGTTACCTCCCGGGGCAGATCACGTGTGGGCCGAGATGGATTTGAACCATCGTAGGCATAAGCCGACGGGTTTACAGCCCGTTCCCTTTGGCCGCTCGGGCACCGACCCTCGGCGAAGAATGGTAGCCGACCTCAACCGGGTGTCCACCCTCAAAACGACTTTTTGAGCCCCTCAGAAGGTCGCCTGAGTACACCCCGCCCAGAGCGCGAACGCTGTGACTGGGCGAAGCGGGAGCATCGGTTGATCGCAAGGCGATCAGAGAGCCAGCGCAACGATGAGGAACAGAAAAAGAATGATGCCGAGCCCGAGGGCGAGCGCTCGCATCATCCGAATCCGCCCGGGCGAGGTCGGATAGACGTGATCGTCCTCGTCGATTTCGAAGCTCACCGGCTAGCGCCAAGCTCCGGAGCGAAGCGCCGCTATCCGAGCCTCAGTCGGTGGATGCGTCGAGAACAGCTTGCCAAAGCCACCCATTCCGCCGAGGTCGTTCCTGAGCTCTTCCTTCAGCGGGTTGATGATGTAGTTCGAGGCTTGCGCCGGGTTGACGTGCATCTTCGGCGCGAGGTGATTGTTGGCGTGCAGCTCGAGACGCTCAAGCGCCTGTGCCAGCGGTTCGCCATCGCCCATGAGACGGGCGGCCGATGCGTCAGCCTGGAATTCGCGGCTACGACTGATCGCAGAACGAATGAGCGTGGCTGCCAAAGGCGCCAGAATGATCAGCGCCAGCGATGCAAAGGGGTTCCCGTCCCGCCCACTTCGACGACCGCCGTAAAGCCCTCCGTACATGGCGAGTCGAGCAAGCATTGTCAGGGCCATGCCAATCGCAGAGGCGACCGAACCAATGAGAATGTCGCGATTGCGGATGTGGGCAAGTTCATGTGCGAGCACGCCACGAACCTCGTCCCATGTCATTTGCTGAAGCAGACCGTGAGTGACCGCGACTGCGGCATTCTTCGGGTTTCGGCCGGTAGCGAAAGCGTTGGGTTGGGGGTTCGGCGAGATGTACAACGCCGGCATCGGCATCTCGGCGCGGGTGGTGAGGTCTTCCATGATCTCCCAGTACTCGGGGAATTTGGCCCGATCTGCAGGCACGGCTCTGGCCGACTTGATGGCGATCTTGTCGCTGAACCAGTAGCTACCACCGACCATCACGAGGCCGATGATCAGGCCTATTGCGGCGCCACCTGTGCCGCTCGCAGCACCACCGAGCACCACAAAGATGCCGCCGAGTAGGGCGAGCAGGAAGACCGTTTTGGTCGTGTTCTTAAAGCTGGACTCACTCATTTTGTCGCACTTCCGGTGAGCAACCCGACGCCGCGAACGTTGTTCGCTCCACTCACCTGTTTTTGTTATCGCAACTCGGGGGAGCGTCTCCACCTCGCGAACGCTGTTCGCTTGATGTATCTGCTCACCTTTGCTGATTCGTTCTTCACCAGAATCAACTGACTCTCACACAAGCCTATTCCTCGGCAGTTGACCTTGGAGGCATCCTGTAAACGGTCTATTCCTCGCTGGCTTCGGCAAGACCTCGTCGAATCGCATCGACGACGCTCTCGTCGGCAAGGGTCGTCGTGTCACCGAGCGCTTGGCCCTCGGCAACATCGCGAAGCAACCGACGCATAATCTTGCCACTGCGGGTCTTCGGCAAGTCGGGAACGATATAGACCTCGCGAGGACGAGCGATCGGGCCGAGCTTCTTGGCCACATGGGCTCGCAGCTCCGCACAGAGTTGGTCAGACTCCGTCGCTCCGCCGATCAGGATCACATAGCCAACAATTGCCTTGCCGGTCGTTTCATCCGATGCACCAACGACTGCTGCCTCGGCGACGGTTGGGTGGTCGACCAACGCCGACTCAACCTCGGCGGTGGAGATGCGGTGACCGGAAACGTTCATCACATCATCGACCCGGCCGAGCAACCACAGGTATCCGTCGTCATCAATCTTCGCCCCGTCACCGGCAAAGTAGCGGCCTGGATAGGTCTTCCAATACGTATCGAAGTAACGCTGCGGATCGCCCCAGATACCTCGGAGCATCGATGGCCAGGGCTTTGCAATCGTGAGATAGCCACCGCCCTTGGTCACGAGGTTGCCCATGTCGTCGACGACCTCAGGAAAGACTCCGGGGATGCCATGGCACGCGGAACCAGGTTTGGTCGGCGTTACGCCGGGAAGCGGCGTGATCATGTGACCACCTGTCTCGGTCTGCCACCAGGTATCCATGATCGGCACCGACTCGTCGCCGATGTGGTCGTGATACCACATCCATGCTTCGGGATTGATTGGCTCGCCGACCGTTCCGAGCACTCGAAGCGAGTTGAGCTTGTACTTCTTAAGCTCGTCCTCGCCCCACTTCATGAAGGTGCGGATAGCGGTAGGAGCGGTATAGAACTGCGTGACGCCGTAACGATCGATGATGTCCCACAAGCGTCCCTTGTGCCATCCGGTGCGTTCAGAACCGACGCGCTCCTCTTCTCGAGGCGTGTCGGGCGTGCCTTCGTACATGACGCTCGTGACGCCATTGGCGAGCGGTCCGTAGACGATGTAGCTGTGACCGGTTACCCAACCAATGTCTGCAGCACACCAGTACACGTCCTCGTCGGGATGAATGTCGAAGACGTACTTGTGGGTGAACGCAACCTGGGTCAGATAGCCACCCGTGGTGTGCATGATGCCTTTGGGTTTTGCCGTCGTGCCCGAGGTGTAGAGCAGATACAGAAGTTGTTCGGCGTCCATGGGCTCGGCTGGACAGTCGAGCGACGCTTCCGCCATGAGTTCATGCCACCAGAGATCGCGACCTTCCATCATGTTGACGTCGGTACCACAACGATCAACGACGAGAACGTTTTCCACGGTTGGCGCCCCATCTGCAAGCGCCTCGTCGACGTTGACCTTCAGACCCGACGGAACACCTCGGCGATAGCCCGCATCAGCGGTGATGATTAGCTTGGTTTCAGCGTCCTCGCAGCGGTCCTTGATCGCGTCCGGGCTAAAGCCACCAAAGATGACCGAATGCACGACACCGATTCGACTACACGCGAGCATCGCTATCGGCAGCTCGAGGATCATCGGCATGTAGATCGCGGCGTGATCGCCCTTCTTGAGGCCGATCGACTTCATCACATTGGCAAGCTTCTTCACCTCATCGAGTAGTTCGGCGTAGGTCAGCGTGCGGACATCGCCAGGCTCGCCTTCGAAGTAAAAGGCAACCTTGTCCCCACGTCCAGCCTCGACATGGCGATCGAGGCAGTTCTCACTCAGGTTGAGTTGACCGTCGCTGAACCATTTCGCGTTCGGCAGATCCCATTCGAGGACCTTGGTAAACGGCTTTTGCCACGTTACCAATTCGCGGGCCTGGCGAGCCCAGAACTTCTCAAAGTCAGCATTTGCTTCGTCGAACAGCGAAGAATCCGAGGTGAGCGCATGCGCTTGAAAATCTGGCGTCGGAGCAAAAGACCGATTCTCTACCTCGTAGACCTCAATGGTCGGCTCGCTCATGTGCTACTCCCATCCAATGTCCGGGCGAATTCCCGGAATTCGGGCCAATGGCCCGCTATCGAGCAGACTGTAGACGCGCCGAGACCATCAGGCGATCTCGGCCGATGGAAGCCGAAGGCAACGGTTAATGCGGCGGCTACGCCGGAACGCCGAGCGCCGATAGATGGTTCTTGACCCGGTTCTTGATGAATGGCGGATCGAACTTTGTCTCGCGGGCAAGAACATCGATGTCCTCATCACGGAGGTACTCGGGCCGGTCTCGACGAACGAGGGTGATCAGCTCAAGGTATGCCTCGACCAGCTGCTCCCCTGTACGTGTGGGCGCTAAGCCAACGGAGTGAGATCCGATCGACAAATCGCTAAAGCCAACCTCAAGCGGGGTACGTGCAGCCAAGTCCATACGGAGAACATAGCCGCGACGATGAATCTCGTCTAGGGGTAATGCACCATTTATCCATCTCTATTTGAGATGAACTCGCAACCCAGATGAGAAACGGCCCAGACTGATAAATCAAAGGGCCCATTCCGATACAACAAAGCCGCCGAGGCCGATCGGATCCGTCAGTGCGTCTGCTTCTCGCAACCGACTCTTGCCCCGAAGAGCCTCTAGCCCTCCAACCGCAGCCCCGCGTTCCCAGATGATCCGTCCTTGCTCGACCAACTCATCTATTCCGTGCTGTCGAAGCCAAACGTGCTGTGGAGTGATCGACGCGGCACGACCAACGCGGCGCTGCAGGACTTCGAGGTCAACATCGACGGTGATGTCCTTGTTGCCAAGTTCGGTTAGCGGATCGCCGGCGGGGCCATGCTCGCTAAATGTCCGAACCTCGACATCGCAAGTCGACTGGCGCGAATAGTCGACGACGACCATCCGCCCCTCGGCAATCACATCGGTCGAAATCCAATTCGCCCACTCCCCCGCCATGGTCTGATCCACAACAGACTGTCCGGTGATTAGCAGTGCGGAGTCCAGTTGCGGGTCAGGCACGAAGCGTGTCACGAGCGACCCCTCGGCATCATCATCGATGTCCACCACACCGAAGAGCGCGGTCTCGCCATCCCACCTCACCGGCGTGAAGGCCAGGTTGTCGAGGAGCTCGTTCGCAAAGACCATGCCGGTGAGGCCCGAACCTATGTGCTCGGCGGTCAACGCTGCGACCGACTCGACCCCGTCGGGATGAAACTGGTGCTGCAGATCGGAACGTTCGACCGCGATATAGCGCAGGTGCTCCCTGCAGCGAGGCCGGGCCGCAAACACTGCCCGAGCCAGCGTTCCAGGACCGGCCCCGTAGTCGACAAAGGTGAACTCGGGCGGTTGTCCGAGTCGGTCCCACTCGGCGTCGATGGCGTGTGACACGACATGACCAAATAGCGGACCGACCTCAGGGCTGGTCAGGAAGTCCCCTCGTCTCCCGGCACGCCCACCGCTGGCATAGAAGCCGTACTCGGGGTCATACAGCGCAAGCTCGATGAGCTCGGCATACCGCAGTGGCCCGGCAGTACGAATGCTCTCCCGGACCTTGTGGTCGAGAGGGGTGAGCGGAGTGCTCAGCCGCCGAGCCCGAGCAGAGTCACATCAGACACGGTGTCGACGATGCGTGGCCAGACGCCAAAGGCGAGTGTGGCAAACACGGTCAGTCCCATTGCGCCGATGAGCGACGCCGGAATGCGCAGCGGGGTGATGTCACCGTCTGGTGCATCGTCAGCCCACATCGTGCGAAGCACCGCGAGGTAGTAATAAAGCGCAACAACAGAGTTGACCGCAGCAATGACCGCCAGCGAGTATCCGCCGAAGGTGTCGGCGTTGATCAGCGCTCGAAAGACCACAAACTTTGCCCACCATCCGCCGAGCGGAGGAATACCGGCCAACGCCATTAGGAAGATCGTCATTGCCGTGGTGAGTCCGGGGGCGTAGTGGAAGAGACCTGAGTAGCTCGAGATCTCGGCCGACTTAGTCTTTCGCGCAATAGCGAGCACGACACCGAAGACCCCGAGGTTCATGGCTGCGTAGATGACGAGGTAGGTCACGACCGCGCGGAGCGCTTCGTCGCCAATCCCGCCGCTGACACCGGCAACGGCGAGGGGCGCCATGATGTAGCCGGCGGACGCGACGCCCGAATAGGCCATCATGCGGACCATGTTGGTCTGACGCAGCGCAATCAGATTGCCGATCGTCATCGACGCCGCAGCAAGAATCCAGATCAGCGGCTGGTAGACATCGGCACGGCCCCAGAAGGCAACGAAGATCAGTTGCACGAGTGCGACAAACCCGGCGGCCTTTGACGCAACGGCGAGAAACGCTGTCACCGGAGTCGGAGCACCTTCGTAGGTGTCAGGAGCCCACGTGTGGAATGGCACTGCCGAAACCTTGAAAGCGAATCCAGCAATCACGAACACGATGCCGAGGCTCACCACCGAGGTTGACTCGCCATCATTTACGACCTCACCAATGTCCGCGAGGATGGTCGAACCCGCCGAGCCGTACAGCAGCGACATTCCGTAGAGGAAAATCGCCGAGGCGAAGACACCCATGAGGTAGTACTTCAAGCCAGCTTCGTTCGACTTGAGATCACGCTTCCGCCAGGTTGCCATGAGGTACGCAGGAATCGACAGCAATTCGAGCGCCACGAAGATAGTGATCAGATCGCGCGCCGATGCCATGACGACCATGCCGAGGATCGATGCGAGGAGCAACGAGTAGTACTCGTTTTCCCAGTAGTCACCTTCCGCGATGTAGTTCGTCGAGAGGAGGACGACCACATAACCCGACAGCAGGAAGAGCGCCTTCATGATGAGCGCAAAGTTGTCCACGACATAGGCGTCGTTGAAAAGGAACCGATCCTGTCCGTCGATTGCGAGGGTGATAATCGGGATCAGTGTGGCGAGGAGCCCAATGCCAGCAATGGTCGAGGTGTACTTTCGGCCGCGCTCGAGAAAGATCACATCGAGCAGGGTCAAGATGACGCCAAAGCCGAGCAGGACGAGCTCTGGTGCAACAGCGTGCCAGTCGATCGCCGGACGCTCGAACGACTCGACCTGAGCCAGTAGGGATAGGACCATGTTTGGCTACTCTCCCTCGGCCGTCGAGGTAACGCCGAGGTTCGCTAGGGCTACGTCGAGACCTTCGCGCTCGCACGTTGCGATATCGAAGTTGTCTTCGTTGCCTTCACCGAGGTCCACTTGGAAGCACTCACTGAGGTTCGCTTCCACCGCAGGGTCAGTGACATTAAAGATCAGACCTGGAACAAGGCCAAAGAGCAGGATGAGAAAGAGCATCGGCGCCCACGCCAGATACTCGCCCTTGCGTGCATCGACGATCTCAGGGTTGTCTGCAAACTCTTCGCTCGGCTCACCAAACGCGGTGCGCTGGAGAAGCCAGAGCAGGTAACCAGCTGCCAAGACGGTGCCGATTGCAGCGACGACCATGTAGGTGCGGAAGAGCGCTTCGTTGAGGCCGTTCGCAGGATTATATGCCGCGAGGATCGCAGGGAACTCACCCCAGAAGCCGGCAAGGCCGGGAAGTCCGAGCGATGCCATCGTGATGAATCCAAGGATCCAACCCATTCGGGGAGCTTGTACAAGCAAGCCGCCAAGACGTTTGATTTCGAGCGTGTGGTAGCGCTCCTTGATCGAACCCGCAACAAAGAACAACATGCCGGTGATCAAGCCGTGCGCAACCATGCCGAACACGGCCGCATTGATGCCCCAGTCGGTGAGCGTCGAAATGCCGAGCATGACATAACCCATGTGCGCAACCGACGAGAACGCAATGAGGCGCTTCATGTCGGTCTGGGCAAGACAACCGAGGGCACCGTAGATGATTCCGATGACGGCGAGCAGCCCAATCCATGGAGCCCACACGGTTGCAGCCTCGGGCAGGATCGGGATTGCGATCCGGACAAAGCCGTAGGTGCCGAGCTTCAAAAGGACCGCAGCGAGGATGACCGATCCCTGCGTCGGCGCCTGCGTGTGAGCGTCGGGAAGCCAGGTGTGGAACGGGAACATCGGCACCTTGATACCGAAGCCGAGGAGCATGCCGCCAAAGATCCAGATCTGGGCGTTTCGGCTGACGCCGTTCTCCTGAACAGCCTCTGACAATCCAACGATCGAGAACGTTTCCCCGCCAGCCAGGAAGAACAGGGCGAGGAAGCTGACGAGCATCAACGCCGAACCAAACAGCGTGTAGAGGAAGAACTTGAGCGATGCGTACTTGCGATCGACGCCTCCCCAAACCGCGATCTTGAAGAACATCGGCAGGAGGACGACCTCGAAGAACACGAAGAACAAGACGAGGTCACGAGCGAGGAAGGTGCCGATCATGCCGGTGTGGAGCACCAGGATCAGCATCAGGAATGCTTTCGGGTTCGATGGTTCTGGGAAGTGGTCCCAGGAGTAGATGATGACCAACGGCGTGATCAACAGAGTCAGCATCAACAGCGGCAGCGAGATGCCATCGACACCAACGGCGTACTCGGACCGGATGATGTTGATCCAGTCGACGTCGACTGCCCACTGAAACTCGTCAGCACGGCCGTAATCGAAGTCGAAGAGCAAGACGACACCGATCGCTGCGACAACCAAAGACGTGCCGAGGGCGATCATCTTGTGAAGCTTCTCTTCGGCACGCGGGATGCTCATCATCACAGCCACGCCGATCAGCGGGATGAAGATCAGCGCTGTGAGGCCCCATTCGCGAATTATTTCCATGATTGGTTAATCCTGTATTTCGTTAGATGAAGACGATGAATATGCCAGCGAGGACGGTGGCAGCAGCAAACAAGAGCGCCGCATACTGCTGGACTTTGCCAGTTTGTATCTTGCGGAGCTCTTGCCCACTTTGAGATGAGAGCTTTCCTGAACCATTGACGGTTCCTTCGATCAATCCCTGATCGATCGAGTCATAGACGAACTTGCCAGCACGGACCGAGCCCTTGCCGGCGTTGTCGACGAAACCATCGAGCACGTTCTGGTTAAACCAGATCGCAGCCCGAGCAATCGGACCCTTGACCGAGGCAACGATGACGTCGTTGTAGAGGTGGTCGAGGTAGTACTTGTTCTTGAGGAAGGCATGGCCGGTCGCCGCGAATTTGTTGTTGGCAACGAGCCCGTCTGGAAGCTCGGTGAGCTTCTGGCCCGTCTCCTTTGCCAGCCCATCGACCTTGATGAAGTAGTACCAATAGGCAATCGCGGGCCCGATCAGTCCGACAACGCTGGCAATGACAGCAAGCCAATAACTGGGGACTGCGTGACCAATGCCTGGGAAGTACGCCGCTGCAGGTTCCACGAAGTGGAAGAAGCGTTCCTGCCATGGCTCGAGGTTGCCCGTAATGAAGCCTGGAGGAAGGTTGACCAAGCCGGCTCCTGCAGCAAAGACGCTGAGAATGATCAATGGAATGGTGATGCGCGGCCCCGACTCGTGCGGTTCGCCATGACCACGGAACTCGCCATAGAAGGTCAGATAAATCGCACGGGTCATGTAGGCGCCGGTGAGCCCAGCCCCGATGAGTCCCATGATCAACATCAGGTCATAGGTGCCGTTGGCTGAACCGCTACCAACGCCCAGTCCACCGGTGCCGACCAGGATCTCGTCCTTGGACCAGAAGCCGGCAGTCGGGAACACACCTGCGAGCGCAATAGAACAGATGATGAATGTCTTGTGGGTCGTCGGCATCCATTTTCGGAGCCCGCCCATGTCGGTCTTCATGTTGAAGCTGTGAACCGCGTGCGCCACCGAACCGGAACCAAGGAACAGTCCGGCCTTGAAGAACGCGTGGGTGAATAGGTGGAACATTGCCGCAGTCCAGGCACCAACACCGAGCGCCATCACCATGTACCCAAGCTGTGAGACGGTCGAATAGGCGAGCACCTTTTTGATGTCGTCTTGAACAAAGGCAACCAGGCCAGCTCCAACCACGGTGATGGCACCGATGAGCGAGAGGCCGTTGATGCTCGAGCCTTCGATGTTGTAGCCAATGAAGAACACCGGATAGAGACGCCCGATCAGGAAGACACCAGCGGTCACGAGTGTCGCTGCGTGGATGAGTGCAGACACCGGAGTGGGACCAGCCATTGCGTCGGGCAGCCATGTATGGAGTACGAACTGGCCAGATTTACTCATGACTGCAGCAGTGAACGAGATCGCTGCCCAGGTGAGCGCGGTCTGGCTGATCTCGCCAGCGAGGGCCATCTCGTTGATCGTGATGTAGTCGAAGTGCCCACCCGATGCGAAGAACAAGATGATGATGCCGATAAGCAGGCCAACGTCGCCGACACGGTTGGTCAGGAATGCCTTGAGGGCCGCATCGGAATTAGGTTTCTCTTCCCACCAGTGGCCAATCAGCGCAAACGAACACACGCCGACGAGCTCCCAGGCCACGAGCGCCTGCAATGTGCTGCGCGACAACACAAAGATCAGCATCGACGCGCTGAACAACGACAAGAACGCGAAGTAGTGCGTGTAGCGCCTATCGCCTGCCACATAGTCGGTGCTGTAGATGTGCACGAGCAGCGAGATGATCGTGACGACGAACAACATCATCACCGATGGACCGTCGAGCAGAGTTCCAACCGCGAACGCAACACCGCCGTTGGTCAGCCACTCGGTACCGGTAAGCACCGCAATGGCTGGATGCGCTTCTTCCTCTTCGTCAGATTCGACGAATGCGGCCAATTCGACGTCGACAACCTCTTCGACCGCACCAGGACCAGCGGAGGTATCGGTGACGTTCAGGGTGGCGCCGAGTGCATTGTCGTCTTCGGCGTGGTCTTCTTCTCCGCCCTCTTCGGAATGATCTTCTTGTTCGATCAGTCCAGTGAGCGCGCTTTGTGTCGGTCCGTCGAAGTTGTCGCGGTGATCAATCCAGGCAACGTTTGCGAGAATTGCGAGCACGAATGCAGCGCCGATTGCGGCAATACCGACTTCGGCACCGCCCTTTGGCATCTTCTTTCCAAAGAACAAGATCACGAAGAAGCTGAGGGCCGGAAGTAGCGGGATCAGCCAGACGTTCTCGAGGAACCAATTGGCCTCGGTCGTGAAGGACCCTTCGAATCCTTCGACTGCAAGAATGGAGAACATCTACTGATCAGCCCTTCATCAAGTCGACTTCGGTGAAGTCGATGCTCTTGCGGTTTCGGTACATGAGAAGGACCATTGCGAGGCCGACTCCAACTTCAGCAGCTGCGACCGCGATGACGAAGATGGCGAACACATCTCCCTGGACGTTGTCCTGGAACGCGCCGAAGGCCACCAGGTTGATGTTGACCGCGTTCAAGATGAGTTCGACCGACATGAGGACGAGCACACCGTTGCGACGCGTTAAGACTCCATAGACGCCCATGCTGAAGAGCACGGCGGCAAGGAGAAGGAACTGGTTGAGGATCACGACTGCAGACCTACTCTTTCCGGGCCACGACAACGGCGCCGATGAGGGCGGCGAGCAGCAGGACCGAGACTGCCTCGAATGGGATGATGTACTGGCTAAAGATTGCGTCAGCGATCTGGGCGTTGTTGCCTCGAACCTCTGCGGTTGGCACGCGACGCTGTACTTCGGGTTCGAATAGATCGAACTGCGCCTCGGTGATTTCGATCTCACCGGCGTCAGCCCCGATATTGAGGGCGTCGAGCACAGGCGTTGGAAGCTCCGATGCGTCGGTGGTGACACCGGAGAAGGCAATCGGTTCCGGATCGCTAAATTCGATGGCATCGTTCCCGAACGTGTCGATGAGCGCGAACGCCATGACCACAAAGAGCAGCACACCGACGAGCGAACCCATCTTTCGCTGCTCGTGGGCAACGGTGTCATCGTCGCCGAGCTGGGCTTTGGTCAACATGATGCCGAACAAGAACAGCACGATGATGGCGCCGATGTAGACGAGCACCTGCGTTGCACCGACGAAGTCAGAGCCGAGCAGGATGAAGATCGCCGCCGACGCGGCGAGCACGATGACGAGGTACAGCGCTGCGTGAACAACGTTTCCCGTCGTCACCATCTTGAACGCGGAGTAGAGCATCACGGTCGCAATGATGGCGAACGCGATGTTGGACGAAACGTCGAAGTCCACTGCGGCAGCCTGTGCCAACAAGAGGGATTCGGTCATCGAGGGACCTTTCGCACCTTGGCCTCGGAGCCGCTTTCGTAGGACTCGAAGTCGGGAACGGTTTCCATCCACTCAGCCAGACGGCTCTTGTCGTGGAGGAGGTCAGCAATGCGTGGCTCGGAGAACTCATACTCCGGGCTCCAGAACAGGGCGTCGAATGGGCAGACCTCAACGCAGATTCCGCAGTACATGCAGAGTGCGAAATCGATGTCGAAACGGTCGAGCTTGTTCTTCTGACGGGGCTTGCCACCCGCCCGGCGCGGCGGCGCCTTCTCTTTGTGCCCTTCGATGTAGATGCACCAGTCCGGGCACTCGCGAGCACACAGCATGCATGCCGTGCAGTTGTCTTCCTGAAGCGCAATGACGCCACGAGCACGCGCTGTCGGCGTTTCCTTCTCGTGCGGGTACTGCACGGTGACCGCGCCCTTCGATGGGCTCGGTGGCTTGAGCGGCCCATCGGGGAACATCGTGTCGTATGCGGTCTTGGCGGTGACGCCAAGCCCTTTGATCATTCCTGGAACAATGCCCACTAGAAAG
>CAZSYL010000074.1:0-16299 GCA_964610745.1 uncultured Acidimicrobiales bacterium | reverse complement strand
GGAAACAGCTGAGGACGGTTGACGGACCGGTTGGTATTGCCGCGGCTGCGACACTCGGGACACTTGCTGTCGTGGGCGTCGCAATGGTGTTCGACCCCCATATGACTTTGCGAGGAAGCGCCGACCTCCTGTACCCATTATTAGCGTTGATGATGACTGGATGGCGGTTGCAAAAAGTGAGCAATCAAGCCCGAGCGGATCTGGCGGTAGAGATCGCGCCAGCCCGCACTGAACGGAGAGAGTTATGAGCCAGAGACCGTTACGAGCAGTGGACAGCGAGGGTCCCGGCGGAAGCGAACTTCACGACGCGTACGCCCAATTCATGGAATCGACCGAGCGGGTTCAAGGACTTCTGACGAACGTTATCCTCGAGAATCAAGGGCATGAGGAAACCATCGTTGCCCTCAGCGAGGAGCTTCGGATTTCTCGCGAGCGGGAACGAGAAGCACAAGACCGCAGCGCCGCAACCGAGGAACTTCTTACCTCGGTCCGAACGAGTGCCGCGGAAGCAACAACGGCGGCTGATGTGGCGCATCGGGCAGAGATCGAGGACCTTCGGGGCAAGGCCGCAGAGGCAATTAGAGATATCGACGAATTCCGCCGATTCCAAATCAGCGAACTCGAGGCGGGACACCGTCGCGAGGATTCTGTTCTCCGCACCGGCTCGCTACCCGCAGTTTCGCCCATCGATTCAGCGAACGAACGCGCTGTGCAGGAGCTCATCGAGACCGAAATGCAAAAGGCCCAGTATTTCCGCGATGGAGGTAAGTGGGTTGATGGAATCGTTGCTATGGCAAAGCAGCACACAAATGAACGAAGCGAACCGCTCCCGTGGGTGAAGTACGACACGCAAGGCCGAAGTGCGGTGCTCGTTCTCGACGGCGACAGCCTCGCTGCTGCCGGGTGGCCCGAGCTTTGGCTGCACGACGCCCGCCGAGAGCTGGTTCGCTCCCTCGTACTGCTCGCCCAGTCGTCGGCACTACAGATAGACGTGCTGATGGGAAGTGACGCTGCTTCTGATCTCACCCACGGCCTCCCGCTGAGGGTCCGACTCCGGATCCTCCGCGAGAACGTTCCCGTCAGCGACACGCTCGCAGCGATCTCGGAGACATATTCAGATCAACATAGCTTGATCGTTACTCCCGACGAGGAGTTCCAACTGTCGGGAACCGACCCGGTGAAATTCGCCGACGCCCTTCGATCACTCGCTGGCAGCAGCGGGCAATCCACGACTAGCTATCAGGCTGACGAGCGGACCCGTGCCTGAAATCGTGGACCCCCTGCTGGAACGGTCCTGGGACGCGCTTGTCGCTGGACGTCCTGGTGCGCTGTTCCAGTCGCGGGACTGGATGCGGACGCTGGCGCAAACCTACGACTTCGACTTTCGGGCTTCGGTAGAGCGCAATAGCTCGGGGGCACTGTCGGGCGGACTTCCGTTCTGTCACATCAATGATATTTTTGGCGAGCGCATCGTTATGTCGCCGTTCAGCGACTTTGTCGTTCCCGCGACCGCCGGGGTCAAAGAGTGGCGCTCTCTCGTCCAACCCATCATCGATGCTGGGGTTCAGGTGAAAGTTCAGACCTCACAGGATTCGGACGCTCTGGCGGATGATCGATTTGCCGTAGCCAAAACCTGCAGACATCACTCGATTAAGCTCAATGCCGATATTTCTGAGCTGGTTCGGCGATTTAGACCACTACCTCGACGAAACATTCGGGCGAGCGAAGCTGCCGGGCTTACGTTTCGGGCGACTGAGGATCCACGTCACCTACGAGCGTTCTTCGACCTGCACCTCAGTGTACGGAAGAATCGACACCAGCTCCTCGCTCAACCCTACGCGCTCTTCGAAAACCTCTGGAAGACTTTCGTCGAGCAGGGTGCTGGGGCGCTCATTTTGGGCTTCGACGGGGAGGTCGTCGCGGGAGGCTGTCTTCTGCTCGAGTTCGATGGTGTGCTCTATTACAAATTCGCTGCGTCACATCCGAAGTACCGATCGGTTGGCGTGAGCCATGCTGGCGTTCATGCTTCGATGATCCACGGGCTCGAACGCGGCTGCTCGGCCCTGGATTTGGGTCGCAGTGACGTCGACCAACCCGGCCTCGTCAACTTCAAACGACGCTTCGGAGCTGAGGTGTCTGACCTACACACGCTGATGCTTAAGAACTCACCGCTTGAACAATGTGGCGAGACTGCGTGGGTTGTTTCGGAATTTACACGACTGTTCGTGCAGGATTGTACCCCCGATCAGCTCACCGAGCAGGCGGGCGATCTGCTCTACCGAATATTCGCGTGAGATTGACCCGAGCGGCATAGCTAATGTTTCAGCCGAAAACAGCAACAGGCCCTGCCTGCGCTCAGCGCAAACAAGACCTGTTCGAGAACCGTCCCGCTAGAGCTTTGGGACTGCTTTGACGACGTCGGCGCTGCCGTCTGTGAGATCGACGAAGGAGCCGTGGTCTGATGCGTAGACAGGTTCGCCGTGGATGCTGACAACGTCGAGTGAGTCGTCGTAGCCGAGCTTCTCCTTGAGTGAGACTGCGAAGTAGCAGATCGGACCGGCGATGATGCCGAAGATAATTGCCGACGTTGTGGTGACGAAGCCAGCTGCGGGGGGGTGATTGCGACGAGGCCCGCAACCAGACCAGAGGCGGTTCCGAGCACGGTGGCCTTGCCATCTTTGATCCACTCGGCTCCAACCCAGCCGACCATGCCAGCTGCGCCAGCGACGAAGGTGTTGATGAGGGCTTGCGCTGCAATGCCGTCAGCTGCACCTGCAGAGCCGGCGTTGAATCCGAACCAACCAAACCAGAGAACGCCGGTACCGATCAACAGGAGCGATCGGTTGTGGGGCGACATGTCTTCTTTGCCGAGGCCGCTGCGCTTGCCGAGGATGAGTGCAATGACCAACGCGGCGACGCCTGCGTATCGCTTGGTGGGTGGCGTCCCATTGTCGGTGTAATAGGTGAGCCTGGCGTAGGTTCCTTCCACTTAGCCGGCCGTAGTCACCCTGTAACCGGTGTTCCTTTCGACCCGGATGGCTTCCTCCGCGCTTACAGACCGTCAAACCGCCAGCGGGCGATGCGCTGACGGACACGAGGAGTTTCCAACCTCCGCAGTGGATACGTCCGGCGCTCGATCACGGTCTCAGCAGGGATTGCCGGATCAGCCGAAACGACCGGCAGTGAGTTCGCCACGAGGTACACGCCACCGTTCTTTTTGCTCGACACGTAGATCTCGCCGTTGGGACCCTGTCCGAAGCGGACGTCAGCGCGTGACGAGCCCTCCTCATAGTTGGCCGAATCGTTAAACACGTCTCGTGGGTTGTCGCGACGTAACGGCGCGGTCGCGGCATTCGCATCGTGATCGACCGTGACCGAAACGAAGGAGATCTCGGCTTGCGTCAACTCATCCGGTTCGTCACGGCTCGGATCGTTCGGGTCGAGCTCGATCACTGCAGAGGTGATGTCGTCGAGCGATGAGTGGTAGATGTCGCCCGTGAGCGGGAAGTCGGAGAAGAAGTACTCGCCGCTCAGTTCGGATCCGTTGTTGACCACGAAGCCGCCGGCGATCGCCTGGCCTCCGAACCCACCGCCGATCTCACCACGATGGCCGAATTGCACTGCAGGGAAGGTGAAGCCGTTCGAGGCTTCGTCGGCGGGTAGGTCGGTCACGCCCGTAACGAGGCCTCCCCCACCCTCACGTTGGACGAAGGTTCCTTCTCGATCCGACCAGCCATAGTTCGCGCCAGCGGTGACCACGTTGACTTCTTCGACGTTGTCACGGCCCGGCTCGGCGACCAGCAGCACGACACCATCATCAGTCTCAGCAAACGCCAAGTTCTGCGGGTTGCGATGACCGAGCGAATACACCTCATTGAGCATCGAGGGGTCACCCACGAACGGGTTGCTCGCCGGCACGGTGTAGCTGTCTGCTCCCGATCGAATGGGATCGATGCGCAGAATCTTGCCGAGTGCATCGTTACCCATGCCTCCCCCAGCGGTGTCCGACGCGAAACTCCCGTCTCCGTGAGCAATGTAGAGCAGGCCGTAGTCTTCGTCTCCCCGCTCGGCGAACGGGTTAAAGCTGACCTCTCGAATCGGGTGGTCGAAGGCGAAAAGTCCTACCCGAAGCACCGACCGGTAGCTGGTGTTTGCCACCGTTGCGTTCCCGTGGTTGTAGCGCCACTCGATCACGACCGAGTCGGTGTCGATCGGGTTCGGCTCGTCGCTCACATAGTCGTCCGGGTCGGGGTTGGCAGGGCGCTCTTCCATGACCGCGGTGTAGAACAAGCCGTTGTCCTCGAAGTCCGGATGGAACGCGATTCCGCGCAACCCGCCGTGAAATGAATTGGTCGTGTCGAGGTCGCGGCCTGTAGCAGCGGTAATCGCTGCTCCAACATCGAAGAACTCGACCGCCGACGCGTTCCGCCCGGACCTGTTGATCTCATAGATCTTGCCGCTGTGTTCCTCTGCTACGAAGAAGCGATCACCTGCCAGAGCGAAATGTGTCGGACGTGCCGTTCCACGGGCGGTGTCAGGCAGTTCGAACAACGGCGTGAGCTCGAGACTTACCCCTCGATCGGTAATTTCCTGAGCGATGAGCGGCCCACTGTTTGACGCGGTGTCCTGAGCTCCGACCGTCGCTGTTCCCAGACCAGCGGTCATCATCGCGACACTCACGATCGCCACCACTGCGCATCGTCCAGCTCGCATGTGCTTGCCTCCACCCGAGCCCCGCCACTTCGGGCTCGACAGAGCTATTGAACCACAAGTCGATTTAGGCCAGGAAGGCGGCCGAGGATGGCCACGGTCGGACGTGAAAGTCTGGCGAGAGCAGATCGATCAGATAACGCAGGTATAGGTTGGCTCCATGTCGCTCCTCACCCTCCTCGCGATCGTCGATCCGGGGAGTGTTCAGTAAGGTTCATATGTACGACCCGGTTAAAGATGGCGTTCCGAAGTCGACCCAGTCGGTGAGCTACATCGAGGCCCCGGCGCCCGAATCGCTGTCAAATTTGGTGCACTGCTTTTGGGAAATGAAGACCGACTCTCGCCTTACCGAAGACTTCACGCTGCACGCACTACCTGATGCGTGCGTCAACCTGCTCTTCGACCAGCACGACACCGATATTGCTGGGGTCACGGCGCTTCAGACGACACACACGATGCTCAACTTGGGTCGTGAGTTTCACTATGTCGGCGTGCAGTTCTATCCCGGCGTGTGGCGGGCACTCGACAGCACGGTCGATCACTACGTCGGCACATCCTATGACGGTGACCTACCGCTGCTTGCGACGAACCGTCGGCTTGTCGGGCTCGAGTTTTCGTCGATGGGTGGCGTCCTCGCAGAGCTTGTCGACCAACTGGCCGAGCGAGGAGTGGTCGTTCCCAACGCGGTCACCGCCGCGATCCTGACGAACCTTGAGGGCATTACGAGCGTTAGCGACATGGCGTCAGCTGCTGCACTGTCACCCCGACAATTGCAGCGGCGTCTCAAGGCGGAGACGGGGTTCTCACCTCACGACTTACTGAAGGTTTTGCGCCTGCAGAAGTCGTTTCGACAGGACTACTTGTTGTCCTTTGCGGACCAGTCACACTTCACTCATTCGTTTCGAGAATTGACCGGCTTTACGCCCGGTGAGTTCCAGAAACGCTTTGATGTCTGATATCTACAATCCTTCAGCGCGGCGTTCTGGTTGAGTCGTTTGTGAGGGCACTCCTGCTCTCGGTCTTCGAAAGGACGCTGCCATGATGAAAAAAGTTGGATGGTTCGACATCTACGTGAACGACATCGATCGGGCCCAGAAGTTCTACGAGTCGGTCTTGGAAACGAACCTGACCACGATGACCGATCCGAACGATCCGTCGATCAAGATGCGAGCCTTCGAAGATGACTACCAGTCGCACGGTGCCGGTGGAGCGTTGGTCCAAATGGAACATGCACAGCCCGGGCCCGGCGGCACGGCGGTCTACTTCTCATCGGATGACTGTGCGGTTGAAGAGAGCCGGGTCGCCGATGCCGGGGGCTCGGTCATGCGTCCAAAGTTCCGCATTGGCGAGCACGGTTTTGTGTCACTGGCCATCGACACCGAGGGCAACATGATCGGGTTCCACTCCGTGCGCTGATCGGTTGGTCGTGATCGCTGGCTACTCGTCGAGGGTGATAACGACAGCAGTGTCGCTGTCGCCACCCTTGCCGAAGAGCCCGCCGATCGTGTTCATTGCGATGACGACGTTGGTCATGAAGCCGTACTTCCCTTTGATCTTGGCCCGTACCCGATCGAAGTCGGCCCCGGTTTGCAGCTCGGCGGTGCCAGACACGATTTCGCTTCCCGGCCTGACATTGCCGCGTTGATCGCACGGTTGGAGCAGGACTCGGTTGTCGTTGCGAATTCGCTTGCACTTCCAACTATGACCCTGGGTAGTGAAACCAGCAGTGCCGTCCCCGAGGTCGGCGATCCAGACCGGGAGTTGCTTGGCCTCGCCGTTCTTCCGGTAGGTCGTGAGGGACACATACTTCTCATCGCTGATAGCCATTCAGAATTTCTATCAGGGTCGGCGCAGACTCATCAGGATCGAGACTTGCTGCATGTCAATGGCATTCACCCCGACCCACGCTCAATTCTATTTCCGATCTCGTCCCGCTGACCCAAATCATTTCCGAACGCAACGCGGCCCGAAGCGTCGGGGCTAGCTCGACAGATCGGCGACGAGCTTTTTCGTTTCTCTTCGGGCGAGCTGGTCAGACGCCCGCGTTGTTTCGGGCAGGCGATAGTACTGCGCTAGCTCAAGAACGATGCTCACGCTCGAAGCAACGTCGATGAGATGGCCGGGCGACACAAACACTGGGTTCACATCGGTTTGGGTACGCAACACCGCACCAACAACATCGTCGTCGTCGACGATGTCCGCCGTAGACCCTCGCTCTGCCCCGAGCGGACCATGGGACCCCACGAGTAAGTTCTTCGCACAACCAATCGTCGACACCCCCAGCTCGACACCAACGTGACAGGCCAACCCTGCTCGGTGCGGATGAGCGATCCCCTGCCCATCACACACCACCAACTCAGGCTCGTGCGTCAGTGCATCAATCGCAGCCAACACCACTGGCGCCTCACGAAACGCCAACAGACCAGGCGTATAGCCCACCGAAACCTCGACCTGAACCACCGCCTGCTCGACTATTTCTAGCGATGCCGTGTCAATAACGACCGCAGCGCCAACCCCAATCCCCCCATTCGGTCCGTCGACATCGCCATCATCGCTCACGTACCCGGCGTCGACCCCGACAACATACGACGGTGCATGGGTTAGCGGTTGCAGTCGTACTAACTCCGCTATGCGGACCTGAGCTGCACCTGGCACGACCTCGGCATTCACGACCGTGAAATCCCGTTGGGGTTGGCCGCCTTAAACGCCTGCAGCTGCTGATCGAACCGCCTAGTCGCGTCCCATGGACCGCCGTGGTGCTCCAGCATCCTCCAACGAAACTTGTAGTGCTCCTCAGCACGGCCGGTGCCACTAAGCGCATCATTGACGACCGCACTAAGCCCAATGAAGCCCTTGCCGTGAGTTGGCTCGTATAACTCTTGTTCGACGTTCTCGAGAGTCGGCCACTCCATCGCCGTCGAAACAGCAGCATAAATGGCCTCTCGGACACCCTCAAAGGACTGCTCTGGACTCCACGCCAAAGGCTCCGTGGTAATGAAACGGCCCAGTTTGAACTCGTACACCGTTGCGATGTGCCACCACGGCGTTTCGCCCCACTCAAGCCACCGGCCAAATATCTCCCGCATATGGTCGACGTCGCTAGGAAGCGAACCCACCAGCTTGATCGGCTCTCCCTGGTGCTTGTGCTCGCGCTGTTCCATCCAACGCGTCATCCACTCAGGGTCCCGCTCCCAACCCAGCGCAAACAGCCTCTCCAGCTCCGGCACATGCGCCTCGTAAGCCTCCCGATACAGGGCGTGAAAGTCAGTTGACGACAAGCTCCAGGACCTCCGTAATCAGCTCAACGTTAGGGTATCCCTGCGCCCACTAACCGAAGACAATCGCTCACACGTCACTCACTACACCCTGGTAGGCGTATACGCCACGGATCTTAGATCAAGCCGCTCGCTCAAGATGGGCGAAACTCAGTCCACACCTGTCACACGGTCCGACGCATCGCTCTCTCGACGAGTTGTCGAGCGTGCCAGGCGAGTCTGAAGTTGTGTTTCCGCGAACGATCCTCAATCGTGATCAGCGTTGGTCATCGTGGGCGAACACCACAGCGGATCCCACCGTCGTTGTGCTATCGAGAGCTCACCCGAGCTAGAGCTGCGAGGTTTTGACCCAGTGGTCGGAACTCAGTTTCACGAACAACGCATTATCGGACAAGACAAGCTCCCCGCTTTTGCCCCACAGCGACACCGCTGCACTCAAGTCGCAGTCGATTCCCCGAGTCGGGGCCACGAGGTGCAGGAGTACCCATCTATCGGTGCCCGACTTGTTGAGATGAGTCTCGTTTAGCGGTGCGATTCCGTTCTTATCCGCAGGGACACCCCTCAAGATGTCTTGGACGATACGACTCGAATTCACGGGGTTCTTTCGATCTTGTTCCGATACTTCGTTTTGCATCACAACAGGCATTGATCGGTATCGAGTAGCGAGGTCGTCGTCGAACCCGGCCAGCGCTACCGCGAGTTGGTCACGCAGCTCGGTCGCGGTTTCCAGAAGATCGTCGCGGTCACCGACAACCTGCGGGGACGTCACGATCTTTTGGCGTGGCAAGAGCCGGCGAACGGTCTCTTCACCGCCGGGCACACCCTCGTATAGTTCGAATAGTTCTTGTTCGGACCACTCGAACCCCAACAAGCTCCACACGATCGGGTTGCCCTTCGGGATAAGAGGTGGCGGCACCGTCAGTCTCTCGTAGGTGAACCTGCCTTCGACAACGTTGCGCCATGTCTCAGCCACCTCGGCCTTCAGCCCATCCACGTCCACATCGACGAACCCAAACGCATCCAACGGAGAAATTCGAGACTCCTCCGCCCACTGCCCATAGACGAAGCCAAGGTCGCGCAAGCCAACAAAGAACTCGCGCACCAACGGCCGATTAAGGGCAGACCACTCACGGTTGTCGTGGAACAAACCGGGGCTCAAAGGTGACAGCCAATGAAATCCGAAATTAACTGCCAAAGTAGCTGGAATCCCGATCCCTGAAGGCAACGATAAATCTTCCGACAAAGAGCCTGAGATGCCGCAGCTAAAGGACCCGCAAGGTTCGCCATTCAAGTCCCGAACGGGCCACCGATAACCGTCGGAATGCCCATCGCCGTGACGCGGTGGGACGATTGCCAGCGGCTCACCATTCCAGCGCTCAATTCCCAGACGGTCGAGCAAAGCGAAGACGCCATCGAACATCGATGAGAACGATCCGGGGCCCGGCCACCGAAAGCCCCAAGACGGCGGCAAGACATCCGGGTACTTGTACTCGGATGAACCCAACGGCCGCGCCCCAACCGCCGCCAACGCTGCGCGGTATTGCTCCACCGTCACATCAAACATTCAGGCTCCAAGACGCAACTCAACGATTCTCACTCTAGGACGTTCACAACCGAGCGGCCGTCACTAACGAACTCGCCAAGCACTATTCCGTCCTCAAGCTCAACAAGGATCGAAGTGATGTTCTCCGCCGGAGGCGGAAACCCGTTGTTTCCATTTATTACCGTGGTGACAGAATCGAGTAGCTCTCCAGCGTCCGGTGCGCCGCCGGAAAGCGTAACGTCCACCCGACCAGCGAAGCCAGCGTATTCCGATACCTGCGACACTGTGTCTCCGATCTGCGCATTTGCCGACCCCGCGCTTGTGACGATGTTTTCGAGGCTGGTGGCGGACTTCGACTCGACCACAATGCCCGTGCCATCTTCAAAATGAAGCGCGAAATCGGCACGACGAGAACCGTCGACTGTCGGAATCAGGTCAACTTGGACAACTTCGGGATCGGAGAGATTTCGACGCAAACTCCCCAGCTCGCCCTGTGCCCCAGCTGTCGCTGCCACATCACCGGCCCCATCAGCGTTGTCTAATGGCTCCTCGAAGAACTCGTTCGCTGCATCGTCCGAGTCAGCCGCAATCTTCGCGAGGTCTTGTTCAGTGAAGCCTCGTTCCATCAACCGTGCGGTGTTGTCAGCGCTGAGCTCAACGCAATTCCTGTTGTGCACCAGCACGTCCGCCTCGCCCGCAGTGACGTGGTAGGCGTGGATGCCATCGATCGTGAGATCGAACGCTGGCGCTACATGCGCCGTATCCCACAACAGGGTCCCGGCCTCGAGCGTGAGACCCTCTGCGGGTGAGCAACAGGTCGCCTTCGTCGATGTGCTGGGTTTGTTGCCACGCATTGTCGGTGACGTTCCAGAACTCGTGATCCTCGGTCGTCGTAACCGTGCTGTCGCCCACTTCAAACTCCACCAACGTGCAGTTGTGAGGGAGTGATGCCCATCCTCACGCTGACTAACCATCCTCACGCTGACTAAGACGACATCTGAAACACGAATGCGGATCGGCCCTGTTCAATGGCCTTAGATCTACTTCGGGACGATTCCCTCAGAAACCAATTGGGTCCAAACCAACTCATCCCACCGCTGTGGTTCGATATCGCTGCCGTAAACCTCAATATCAGGACGTTGCTCAATCAGCGGAGAAATCAGTTGCTCATCTTGTTCGCGTGTCCACCGAACGAAACGAAGTGCTGGTGAGTCGACTGCCAACTGAAGTAACTCGTCTGAAGGCAACCTCCAGTTCTGCACTCCCACGATCGATTCGAAGTTCTCGTCGAAGTAGAGCGCCGATTTGTTCTTCCATTGGAGGTTCGAGTCAGCGAGCTCTGCGACCGATCGCAGAGCAAGGTTCTCGATCGATATTTTCGATTCACTGTGCCGTCGCCACTCGCAAAGAGACTCAAGTAGTTTGACGTGAGAGATCTTCTTATCTGGGGTCACGAACACACCGCTGGGGCTCACTGTTGAAGAGTCGCGCAGCCGTTCCATGGCCAACTGTGCTTGAGAATCGAGAAGATCGATGTGGAGCAGTTTCGCTTCCTCCAAGGCACCACTGTCGATAAGCCAATCTGCAATCTCCAGACCACGATCCCCGAAACCAACCCAGAACTCCAAGGCACCAACCGGCACACCATCAAGTGCTTCAAGTCCCGCAAACACCGGCAGATCCGCTTGGTCATCGACTTCCTCGATCGCCCGGAAGTAACCAGGCGACGCCCACACCGAGGCAAGGTACCCGTGTCGACCACGAGCGAAGGACCCGTCGACCCCCACGCCGTCGATATCCAAGTGTGCTGCAAGCGATACCACTTGACCCTCAGATGACCAGGAGGCGCTCTGAGCAAGCAACTTCACTGAAAGGTCGCTCTCCGGGGCATGAAACGAGCGCTTACGAAAGAACACCAACAGTCCATCGCAGTCAAAATTGAACCAGTCCACGTCCTGACCATTCTCGATCACCCGTGCTTGCCACATCCAGCCTTCGGCGTCGAACTGAACCTCTACCCCTGTGAAGGGATGGCCATTGAAAGTACAGGTCGACGACGAGTAGTTGCGATGCAATCCGTCAACAATCACTTCGCCAAACGGAACAACTGGGTCAACAGCAGAAGGGTCTTCTCGGCCATGCCGGAAATACACCAACTGGTACAGCCCATCGTCCTGTTGCGCCACGAAGACCGCGCCGGAGAATGAGTCTCCAAGTTCTTCCAGCGGGTCACCACTAGCAACGCTCAGACGTCTTCTCTCAAACGATCGTGTGAGTTCCTCTGACCTCAAGGGCAAAGCCATGTCGAAGTCGACCCCTTCATTTCCGCAACTCAACTATGCAGTGACTGGAACGATGCCGAGGTTGCCAAGGATACCGTCGCAGGGCTCGCAAGCAGGGAAGGGCGTGTCCCTAGCTGTGTTGAGGTGCCCACCGAGATGTCGGTTGGGTCGTCAACTAGATCAATCAAGTCGTTGACGGCGCGAACCTCAGCGTGTGTTCCAGGGAATGCTCCGCCGAAGGTGGAGTCCTTGCGACTCATCGACATCAGATACATCGGCAGCACTATGTCAGAACCCATTTACGCTCCCCGTCTCGAAGTCTTCCAGCGTAGGACTGCCTAGATCTGGGACGACGCTATCTCCAAAGCGCGGGCCACGTTCGAGTATTGAAGGTCGGGTCCACAACTACAGCTGGGGCTCTGTAGCCAATCCCGCAAAGGGATGATTCTCCGGCTCACCAATCAACTTCAGGTCGTCAATGAACGTCGGCCCCTCCACCAACGGCTCGACAACATTAACCCTTTCGAGCACGGCGCCCGAAAAGAACGTCCTCTCGAATCGACACCGTTCAAACAACACGTCTTCCAGGTGCGCGTCGGCGAAGGACGTCTTCATCAAGTCGCACTCAACGAACTTGACCTTCGAGAGCTTCGCCTTATGAAGTGACGTTCTCGCGAACGAGCTTTCGAAGAAAGTGACGCTTGCAAGATCCACATCACCCATCTGAATGCACTTGTGAAAGCTGGCTTTCTGGAAGTCCGTATCAGAGGCATGAAACCTACCAAAACTCCCGCGATCAAAGACCGGAGAATCCAGTCGCACCGAGCTCAGAAACAATGAGCTTGCGTGGCGAAAGTCTTGATGCGCGAGCTCACCACCTTCAACGCGGATTCCATCAGGTGCCAAAAACCTGACCAGGTCCACTTCTTCCAGCCAACGCACATACTCCACTGGCAAATTCGACGGATCTTCGCTCACAGGACTACCACGCTCAGCTTGGGCTCGAAATCGCTCTCAGCGATGGCCGAGAGAAGTGCGGAAAGATCCGCCTCATCCAAATTCAAAGTATCAAGAATAATGTTCTCTCCCGCGAGGAACTCTCCCTGGATCGAGCTCAGCGCGGCCTCCAGCACGAAGTTTGGCGATCCGTCGGGCCGAGTCGACCGAAAGGCCTTGATATCCCACAGCTCGCCATTGGCATCGAAGAATTCACCAGCGCCACTTGCGTCTCGACGTAGCGGACCTGGGAGGTCGCCTCTCTGGTCGAGGAGCACGCCAACCTCAGCCTCTCGAAGACTGTCAGCATCAACAGTTCCGCCCGAAGCTGGGTCCCTTGCAAGCTCGTCGAGATACTCGGGATCCACCCCAAGCTCTGCTGCCCTATCTAGGACCTCCTGACAAGGCCCATCGTTGTTGTGAACCAGCACGGACTCGTCGCCGAAGGTGACGTGGTAGGTGTGGATGCCATCGATCGTGAGATCAAACGCTGGCGCTACATGAGCTGTATCCCACAACAACGTTCCGGCCTCAACCGTGAGACCCCCAGCAGTGAGCAGCAGGTCGCCTTCATCAATGTGCTGAGTCTCCTGCCACGCCTGATCAGTGACATTCCAGAACTCGTGATCCTCAGTCGTGGTTACCGTCGCGCTACCAACTTCGAACTCGACGAGCGTGTCGGTGTGCGGCCATGTCGCTGTGACCGCACGAGGACCCGACACACCGGTCTCGGGATCATGAGCAAACACCAAGTCACCAACCTGCACATCGGCAATATCGATCGTCTGCCCATTAGCGAGCAATACCTCGGTATCACCACTGAAAGATCGCAACACACACCGCGGAGGTGTACCCCCACCGTCTCCGTCGCCGTCGCCGTTGCCGTCACCACCACCGTCGCCGTCACCGTCTAGGCCCCGTTGGCGCGCTTGGAGAAAGTCGATGACCCTCTCGGCGAGCCGAGCTGCTACTGCTGCTGCTCCAGCGCCCGTAAGCGTGAGAAGGACCTCAATCAGTCCACCAGGTCATTCACAGCCTGAACTTCCGCGGTCCAAGGGCTTGATGTCGCCCGGTTGGACCCACAAGTCGGTGTTGAGGTCGATTTGCAATGCTTCGTCCGAGAGCTTCACCTTGCCGCCTAGTCGCCATAGCTCACATGCTGCGCTCAAGTCACAGTTCAAGCCAGCTACCGGTGCTGCCAAATGAGCGAAGACCAGCGGGCTTGACGCCGCTGCGACCTCTCTGATTTCGAGTTGGTACATCGGCCAGATGTATTCGCCCTGAGGTTTGGCATTGGCGAAGAGTAGGTCCCGCAGATCGGCGAGAGACCAACTCGCCGATCCACCATCAGTTGCCAGCGCTTCGCCCTGGAGGAAAATTGGTAGAGAGCGAATCTGCATGGCCAGTTCCGTATCCAGATCCGAAACAGCGACGACGAGCTGACGCTGCAACTCGCGTCCCAGTTCCAACAGTTCATCGCGTTGCCCCAAGTGCTGGGGTGCTTTGACAGCCGACACCCAGTTCAGCGCGCGCCTTGCCGCTTCCTCGCCCCGTTGCACGCCGTCGAAAAGGGAATAGGCCTCCTCATCGGAGTGGTCGAACCCAAGCAGACTCAGCCAAACCGGATCCCCAGGCGGAATCTTTGGTTGCAGTTCAAGCTGAGCGGCCCTGTCTGTCGGAAGAGACTGGCGCCCTTCCACCACCGAACGCCACCGCTTGGAAACCTCAGCTCTCAGCCGATCAAAGTCAACGGCTGTAAACCCGGATGCATCAATTGGCGACAGCTGGAACTCTTCGCCATTTGGAACATGAGTTAGGCCAAGCTCGGCGAGTCCACCAAAAAGGCCATCCATAAGGGGTCGGTTGCTCTTTGCCCACCGACGATTGTCGTGGAACAGGCCAGGACTCAACGGCGCAAACCAATGATTGACAATCTGCAAAGACACCGAAGCACCCTTGCGACCATCGGGTAGCGGTTGAACACCCAGATAGAAGTACAACTGCAACGAAGACCGATCACCACTTAGTGACTCCACGGGGGCGAGGAAGCCCCCAGAAAAAGAGTCGCCATCAGCGCCCCGAAGTCGTCGCCTACCGGGCCTCCAGTACTCCTGCTCGATACCTAACTCGCCGAACAATTCAAAGACCTGTGCAGCAATTGTCTCGGGCCCGGCTAGGCCCGACGTCATGAACGTCCAGGTCGACTGATGGTCTTTGGGCCTGCGCTCGAACGACCCAACCGGGACAGGCCCAATGGCAGCTAACCGCTCGCGGAACTGGTCAATCGGTTTCGTAGTCACATAGGCCTTTCGCTTGAAGCACTCGACTATTGCTTCAATACGACCGTATTCTCAGGCCCGCGCACAATTCTCAGGCCCGCGCACAAACCCCCCCCTATGGAACGGTGTAACGAACGTGTCTCGAATGGCGATGTGTTCGGCCGAATCGTTGAACCGAAGATTGCTCTCTGCGTACTCAACTGGCTCATCCACTCAAACCCACAATCAACCCTCTCTCAAAGCAACAGATCACCGCAAAAAAACGTTCCGAACTCCAATCTTCACGAACGACGCTTCTGCACGCCGCCGAGACGCCCAAGCCGTGCTACGGGTTTCCCGGCTTCACCACGATTCGAGTCGGACCTCGGTACTCCACCTGGCGCCCGAGAAAATTTGCGAGGCGTTGCGCAAGTGACTGACCCCACTGGTCGTGAAAATGAAACTCCAGATCGGTTGCGCGGGCCTCGCCCATGGGGTCGTCCCAGTTAAGCATTTTCGTGTGTTCCGATAACCAATGCGATATCGACTCCGCTAGATCACCTTCCAGGCCAAGGTCTCTCGGTTCTGGAGTATCAAGGGTGCCGTCCGGGCAACTAATCCATATCGGGCCGCTACCCCAATCAGCCATAAACCTAATCGTGCACTCGTCGCCAATCATCTTGATCTTGGATTCGCCTGAACGATGAAACCGTTAGAACCCACTGTGACCTGCAATCGCTGCATAACACCATTGAACTCCGCGTCAATCACCATTGCACCGTTGGGAGTGATTTCGACAAGATCCCCTCGTGTGACCGCATCGATCACCAGATCAGGAATCTCATCGGCGTCGATTCCTCGGTTTGCGAAGTCGGTCCCGTGCTCTTGAAGTATGTGTTGCAGTCCTGCAGCACCGTCCCCTGTCTCAAGGAAGACCACCTGCCCGTCAGCGTTGCGTCCGATTCGGACGATGTTCTCGGGCGTGTGCGCTATCCCGTTCTGTTCGAGTTCATCGAACAGTGCCTGGCACAGCTGATCATCGTTGTTGTTGTGAACCAACACGTCCGCGTCGCCAGCGGTGACGTGGTAGGTGTGGATGCCTTCGATGGTGAGGTCGAATGCTGGTGCGTGGTGGGCGGTGTCCCACAGCAGGTTTCCTGCTTCGACTAGGTGGCCGTCAGCGGTGAGGAGGTTGTCGCCTGGGTCGATGTGTTGGGTTTCTTGCCACGCCTGGT
>CAZSYL010000073.1:0-16651 GCA_964610745.1 uncultured Acidimicrobiales bacterium | reverse complement strand
AGATGTCGACCGGGAGTGTCGACAAACAACAGATGTCGACCGGCAGTGTCGACAAGTAACAGGCTCGCGATACGATGCATCCTGCTATCCATGCCCGGATGGCGGAATTGGCAGACGCGACGGATTCAAAATCCGTTGTCCGAAAGGGCGTGTGGGTTCAAGTCCCACTCCGGGCACCGAATCTGTTGTTGAGCGTTTCTTGATCGGCTTCGCCGATTTGACCTCGCCTTCTATGCTCGGAGAGGGCTAGGGATGGGTCTGGTTCGTTGGGTGTACGACGGTGACCACAATCGTCATGAGGGTGAAGTTGAAGCAGTCGATGATCGAACGGAAGCTGAAGGAGAACGGCGACGAGCTCAAGCGCGCCCGCGAGGAGCTCCGTATTTCGGTCGAACAGCTCGAGCATCTTGCAAGCGATGCTGAGCAAGCCCGTCTCCGGGCGATGGTCTCGGAGACACCGTTGGCCGAACAGGAGTACCGTGAGGCCGCACGCCATGCAGACAAGATGCAGCGCCACCACGACGACCTTTTGGAGCGGATCATCACGCTCGAAACTCGACAGGACGAACTTCTCGACGAAATGATGGCCTCATGAGCGCTCCAAGAATCCTGGTTGCAGAGGACGAGGCAATTATCCGCCTCGACCTTGTCGAGACGCTGCGCGAAGAAGGATATGACGTTGTTGCTGAGGTCGGGCGTGGTGACGAAGCGCTACGCCTCGTCGATGAGGTCCAGCCGGATCTTGCAATCCTGGACATTCGGATGCCGGGGCTCGACGGCATTGAAGTCGCACGAGAGATCGTTGCTCAACGGTCTGCGGCGGTGTTGATCCTGACCGCGTTTGGCCAGCGTGAACTCGTCACCCGTGCTGCCGAAGCCGGAGCGATGGCATACCTCGTGAAGCCGTGGCAACGCAGTGACCTCGTTCCTGCCATTGAATTGGCACTGGCTCGCCATCGTGATGCTGTGGAGCTCGCCGAGGGCAACGACGTGCTCATCGGTCAGCTCGAAACGCGCAAGGTCGTCGATCGGGCGAAGGGAAAGTTGATGGACGGCCATGGGCTGACCGAGCAGGAGTCGTTCCGCTACCTGCAGTCCTCGGCGATGAGCGAACGGTCGAGCATGCGTGCAATCGCTGAGGAGATTCTCGAAGGGACCCGGACCTACGAGGCGGCCGGCGACGAATAGTCGGTTCGGTTGTCCACCGAACTCGAGGTCTCGCTGACCGAATAGTTCTCTGTCAGCGCGTCCGGATAGTTTCAGGGCGTGTCAAAACCTCTTCTTCTGATCGATGGCAATTCGCTCACGTATCGCGCGTTCTTTGCCCTGCCGACCGACATGGCCACAGCATCGGGCCAAGTCACCAACGCGGTCTTTGGGTTCACGTCGATGCTGATCAACCTCATGCGTGACCACGATCCAAGCGGAGTGGCCATCACGTTCGACCTGCCCAAACCAACGTTTCGTCACGAGCGCAACCCCGAGTACAAGGCCGGACGAGAGGCCGCACCCGACATCCTGCGTCAGCAGATGGGTCTCGTGCGCGAAGTCGTTGACGCACTCGCCTTCCCCGTGATCGAGAAGGAGGGCTACGAGGCCGACGACGTGATTGCCACGATCGCGACCTGGGCACGTGACGACGACCAGGAAGTCATCATCGTTACCGGTGACCGGGACAGCTATCAATTGGTTGAAGACCCGTACGTCAAGGTGCTCTACAACAAGCGCGGAGTTTCGGACTATGCGCTGTACGACGAGGCCGGGATCCTTGAGCGCACTGGGGTCAAGCCGGTCGACTACGTCATGTATGCCTCGATGCGCGGCGACAAGTCCGACAACCTGCCTGGCGTTCCAGGTGTCGGCGAGAAGACCGCTGCGAAGCTGATCAACAAGTACGGCGGAATCGATGGCATCTACGAAGCCCTCGACGAACAGACCCCAAAGCTCAAGGAGAATCTTGCCAACAACGAGGATCAGGTTCGCCTGAATCTCGAACTGATGGAACTGGTTCGTGACGTCCCGCTCGACGTCTCGATCGAGGACCTCAAGCCGGGGGAACCCGACCATGAAGAGATCAAACGACTCTTCGACTTCCTTGAGTTCCGAACCCTACACGACCGGCTCAACGAGGTTCTTGGCGACGGCGGGACCGGCGAAACGAGCGACCGAACCGTCCTCGAAGCCGAAGTCGAACAACCCGCGAGCGCCGATGCGGTGGTGGCTGCGCTGTCGGCAATTCCTAGCGACCACACCGTTGCGATCGGCCTCGACCCAGATCGGGACGATGCCGGGGTGGCTGTCGTTAGCAACGGTGCCGCCGCGGAAGTGATTTGGGTCGAGGCTGGTCTGCTCGGGGACGACTCGGTGATGGATGCCGTCTCCCAGCTCGGCGGAGAGCACGGTGTTGCGCTCCACGATGGCAAGTCTGCGCTGCGTGGGTGGCAGGCCCGGTCTGGCAACACGCCCGAGATCACGCTCGATACCGCGATCGCCAGTTACCTGATCGATCCCAGTGACTCCACGTACTTACTCTCCGACATGGTGCTGCGCTACACCGAGTTCGAAATTCCGTCGGAAACAGGGGTTGCCGACGGACAGCTCGACTTTGGTGGCACGGCGATCGATACATCGTTGATCGCGGCGAGAAACGCGTTGGGCGTCGATCGGCTGATCGAACCGCTTCGCGCAGCCCTTGATGCGCAGGGTCTGAGTGATCTCAACGACACGATCGAGGTACCACTCGTTGCGGTGTTGGCGCGGATGGAGGCTCTCGGCGTTGGGGTTGATGTGGCCGAACTGCAGCGTCTACGTGACCACCTGACGAGCGAGGTAGCCCGCCTGAGAGGGCTCATCCATACCGACGCTGGTGAGGAGTTCAATGTGAACTCCACCAAACAGTTGCGCGAAATCTTGTTCGAACGCCTCGAATTGACGCCACAGAAGAAGACCAAGACCGGATATTCAACCGATGCCGCATCGCTCGAGAAACTTCGCGGCGAGCACCCGATCATCGAGCACCTCCTCGACTATCGGGAGGTGGAGAAGCTCCGTTCGACCTACGGAGAGGGTCTTCTCGCCGAGGTTGGCGAAGGTGACCGTATTCGGGCGACCTTCAACCAGACCGTTGCTCGAACCGGTCGCCTCAGTTCCGACGCCCCGAACCTGCACAACATTCCAGTGCGGTCAGAGATGGGACGGTCATTTCGCAAGGCATTCGTTCCAGCCGAGGGGTTCGAGCTACTCGTTGCCGACTACAACCAAATCGAGCTCCGATGCATTGCGCATCTGGCCGAAGATCCCGGCCTGATCGGTGCGTTTGAGGCGGGCGATGATATTCACGCGGCAACAGCCGCGCGGATCTTCGACGTCGATGCCGATGACGTCAGCATCGAGCAGCGCTCGAAGTCGAAGATGGTCAGCTACGGGCTTGCCTATGGCATGGAGGCCTATGGGCTGAGCCAACGGCTCGACATTCCAGTGTCGGAGGCATCCGAAATCCTCGACGCGTACTTTGTTGCGTTCCCGGCCGTGCGTAACTACATGGACGAAACGGTCAAAGATGCCCGCGAACGCGGTTACACCGAGACGCTGTTTGGTCGTCGTCGCAAGATCCCCGAGCTGGCATCATCGAACTTTCGAATCCGTCAGGCGGGGGAGCGCCAGGCAATGAACGCTGGAATCCAGGGCCTTGCGGCGGACATCTTTAAGGTTGCTCTGGTCAATCTTGACGCTGAGTTGCGTCGCACAGAGGCGAGTTCCCGACTGATTCTCCAGGTTCACGACGAAGTTATTCTGGAAGTCACACCCGACGAGCGCGATGCCATGGCGGAGCTCACCCGCAGAGTCATGGGTGCCGCTTTTGACCTTCGCGTACCGCTCGAGGTCAATTTGGCCTTTGGCCCCAGTTGGGCAGAAGCCAAGGCATAACACTCCGAGCTGCGCGCAGCAGCTCCGCGATTCGCATTCGAAGATGGTGGGTTCTTCTGAGAACCGATTAGCCTCTAGTGGTTGCCCAGAGTGGGCAGCGATGCGTCGTAATGCGCATTCCTATTTCCTATCCCCGAGCTGAGCTATCCGTGACTGACACTGCAACTACCTCCGAATTCGGCACTTTCGACGCTGAAGGCAACTACATCCCTCGAGCAATCACCGAGAACGATGTAGCCGACGCCGAGCTCGACGCCGCCTACAGCAAATCCATGATCACCGTCGAAGACGGCCAGCTCGTCTCTGGCACCGTCGTAAAGATCGACCGTGACGAGGTGCTCCTCGACATTGGTTACAAGGCCGAAGGAGTGATCCCAAGTCGCGAACTATCGATTCGTAACGATGCCGATCCATTCGAGATCGTCGCGATGGGTGAGCCAATCGAAGCGCTCGTCCTGCAGAAGGAAGACAAAGAAGGTCGTCTCGTTCTGTCCAAAAAGCGCGCTCAGTACGAGCGTGCATGGGGCAAGATCGAAGAGGTCAAGGAAGCAGACGGGATTGTCAAGGGCAACGTCATCGAGGTCGTCAAGGGCGGCCTAATCGTCGATATTGGCCTCCGCGGCTTCCTTCCAGCATCACTGGTTGAGCTTCGTCGTGTTCGTGACCTGCAGCCCTATGTTGGCAAGGAAATCGAAGCCAAGATCATCGAACTGGACAAGAACCGCAACAACGTGGTGCTTTCTCGCCGTGGTTGGCTCGAAGAGACTCAGCGTGAACAGCGCGAAGAGTTCCTCGACAACCTCAAGCCGGGCGAAGTGCGCACAGGTGTTGTTTCCTCTGTCGTTAACTTCGGTGCCTTCGTCGATCTCGGCGGCATGGACGGACTCGTCCACGTCTCCGAGCTCTCCTGGAAGCACGTCGATCATCCCGGTTCGGTCGTTGCGGTCGGTGACGAGATCGAGGTTCAGGTACTCGAGGTCGACCTCAGCCGCGAACGTATCAGCCTGTCACTCAAGGCCACCCAGCAGGATCCATGGCAGCAGTTCGCGAGCGAACATCGCCCAGGCGAGCTCGTCTATGGCCGTGTGACCAAGCTCGTACCGTTCGGTTCGTTCGTCCAGGTTGGCGACGGAATCGAAGGTCTCGTCCATATTTCGGAGATGTCGGCTCACCACGTCGACCTGCCAGAGCAAGTTGTGACCCCCGCCGAGGAATTGTGGGTCAAGATCATCGATCTCGACCTGCAGCGTCGTCGCATCAGTCTGTCGATTAAGCAGGCTGCTGAGGGTGGCGTTGTTGCTGCTGAGTACCAGGAGCACTTTGGCGAGCATGCCTACGATGACCAGGGCAACTACATTGGCTCGGACCACTCCGAAGGCCAGGAGGCCTGGGAAGAGTACTTTGCCGAGCACGGTGGCGAGGCACCTGTTCCGACCGCCGAGGAGAGCGAAGGCGCAGAAGCGGCCGATGTTGCACCCGCAGATGCGGTCGAAGCGCCAGAAGCCGAGGCCTAGGCCCAATTTGATTCATGTTGCCTAGCTCATGGGCACAACAGTCTTGAAGGACTGAAAAACCAACGCAGAACGACACCCCGCCGCCGTTTGGCAGCGGGGTGTCGTCGTTTTCGCGCGCCATCGATCTTGGGATTCCCAAAGTATTGCTCAACATGGACGTCTCAGCGCCGACAACTCAAATACACACAAATCTGGGCCAACTCGGCCAATACAAGTGAGGTAGTTGTGGGAAATAAGAAGATCATCATGCTGGTCGGCTCGATTCTTCTTGGAGCTCTGGCCGGATTCGCCCTGCTGGGGTACGTGCGGGGCGTTCAGGACGATGTGCTTGAAGAGGTCAGTCGTGTTCCGGTGTTCGTCGTATCACAGACGATCCAAGAGGGAACGACGGCATCGGCAGCACAGGCGACTATCTCCATCCAGGAGTCTGAGATCGAGAGCCAATTCCGTCCAGCGACAGCGATCACCGACCTGTCTCAGATCGATGGTCAGATCGCAGTGGCAAACCTCGCAGCCAACCAGGTACTGGTGGCCGGCATGTTCGCCGACCCGAGCGTCGTCCAGACAACCTTCTCCGACCAGATCGACCCCGATCACGTTGCATTCAGCGTGACGATCGACGAGGAGCGTGCTGTCAACGGCTTCATCGAGCCAGGCGACTTCGTAGACATTGTCGTGCTCGGTTCGCCTCCGGCGACCAACGAGGAGACCGAGAACGTCTTTGAGGCAAGCGCCGTCGAGAGCCCATACACCCAGCCTGCTCGTACGCTCTTCCGTGGTATTCGAATCATCAGCATCAACAACGACATCGTCGGTGCTCCGGCCCCAGCTGAGGGCGAGCCAGTTGCAGCTGAAGAGACCACAAACACGCTGAACATTACGTTCGCTGTTCCATCGGGCTCCGCACAGCGAATTCTGTCGGTTCCCCCGGCCAACATGGTCCTCCAGCTCCTTCCAACGGGCTGGGAGCCAACCCGTGATGGTGAGACCCAGCAGCAGGAGAACGAAGTTCTCGAAGCGATCAACATTGGCGAAGACCTCCCTGGTGAGAACCCCGACGAGATCACGCCATACGGCGCTGAAGGTTTCGTGGACTTCCTCGCTGACGGAGTTGCTGATGATGATGCAGACAACAACATCGTGCCACCAGCCGATGATGGCTTCGGCACTCCGGTTGATGAAGTCGACGACACCGACGAAGCAACAGAGAACACCGACGAGGGCGAAGAAGTAGACGAAGAAGAAGGCCAGTAAATATGGCAGCCTTCGATTTCTACGAGACAGAGGGAGCAGCGATGTCACAGTCATCTCAACTGGCGGTGGCGGTTGTCGAGCCGGTTGCAGGAGTGCGACTGAATCTCGAGGACCGTCTCGGGCCAAGCGTGAGCGGCTATGAGTCTGTCGAACAGCTCCTGCCTAACCTCGCTGGCACACCCACGGTCGTCGTCCTCGGCCCCTCATGTTCCGATGCCTCGGTCCTTTCGACCGTGGAGCGGACGCTGAGTAGTCGTCGCGACGTCGGCGTCGTACTCGTTGCTGACGAGCTGTCGACCACGATTCTTCAGCTTGCACTGCGCTCCGGCGTCAAAGACGTGCTGACCCTTCAGGGCGACACATTGCAAATTGTCGAAGCCATTGAGCGTGTCGGTGTTGGGCTTGCTCCTGGCGCAGGCGCAGCGGCGACTGGCGGAGGCTCAGGCTCTAGCCTTGAGACCGCTGGTGGAGGCGGCAATGCCCGAGTTACCACGGTTTTCTCAACCAAAGGTGGCTCAGGAAAGTCCGTCATTGCAACCAACCTCGCAGTTGTGCTCGCCGAGCAGGCCGAAGGACCGGTCTGCCTCGTTGATGCTGATCTGCAGTTCGGCGATGTTGCCGTGATGATGAAGCTCGCCCCGGTTCACACCGTGGTCGATGCCGTCACCAACATCGAGCACCTCGATACCCAGCTCCTCGAGAGCCTCTTGGCGACTCACGAGCCATCGGGGCTTCGAATCCTGCCCGCACCGCTCGAACCAGCATTCGCTGACCAGATCGGCGCAAACGACATGATCACGATGATCCATATCCTGCGACGGTTCTGCTCGCACGTGGTCATCGATACACCGGCATACCTAAACGATGTCGTTCTCGGCCTCGTCGAGGAATCCGACGATGTTCTTCTCGTGGCCGGAATGGACATTCCGAACATCAAGAACGTCAAGATCGGTCTCCAGACCCTGCGTCTGCTCAACACTCCAATGGAGAAGCTGCGTTTGGTTCTGAACCGAGCGAACTCGAAGGTGAAGCTCGATATTGGTGGGGTGGAGCGCACGCTCCAGGTGAGCGCAGAAGCGTTGATCCCCAGCGATGTTGTTGTTCCACAGTCGGTAAACAAGGGCGTGCCGTTCGTGCTGTCCCACCCAAAGAGCGGCGTCGCAAAGTCGATCCGTGCGCTCGCTGAAAGCCTCGTCGGAGCCGACCACGAAGGCCGCCGAGTTACCGGCTAACTCCCGACGCCCGTACTGACCGTCTATCCAGACACGAATTATCGAAACCTGTTGCAGGAGAACTACAAAAATGTCGCTTTACGAACGCCTAAATGAAGTACAGGGCGGCGGCGCCGGTGACGCCGGTCCAGCCGGGGGCAGTCCAGCCGCCGGCGCTGCACCGCAGGCCACAGGCCCACAGGTCAACAGCGTGCAGGAGTTGCGGTTGCGCGTGCACGGCCGGCTCATCGATGAGCTCGGCTCAACGCTCTACGACAGCGACATGCCAGAATCCGAGCTCAAGAAGCTCGTCTACAGCAAGCTCGAGCAGGCCGTCGCCGATGAGCGTGTCCCAATGTCAGCTGCTGACAAGCAGCGCCTTATTGAGTCGATCGCCAACGATGTTCTGGGTTACGGCCCCATCGACCCGCTCCTCCACGATGAGTCCGTTACCGAGATCATGGTCAACGGTCCAAACCAGGTGTATGTAGAGCGCAGTGGTAAGGCCGGCGTTGCTCCAGTTTCCTTCATCGACGAGGACCACCTCCGGCGCGTGATCGAGAAGATCGTGGCTCAGGTCGGTCGTCGTATCGACGAGTCATCGCCTCTTTGTGATGCTCGACTTCCGGACGGTTCTCGTGTGAACGCGGTGATTCCACCGCTCGCGATCGGCGGACCGTTCCTTACCATTCGTAAGTTCTCAAAGGACCCGCTTGGCATCGAAGACCTCATTGGCTTCGGTACGCTCACGCCGGCTTCGGCTCGCTTCCTTCAGGCGTGCATTATCGGCAAGCTCAACGTCATCATCTCCGGTGGTACCGGTTCTGGTAAGACGACCACCCTCAACGTCATGTCATCGTTCATCCCCGAGGGTGAACGGGTAATCACGATCGAGGATGCAAAGGAGCTGCAGCTTCGACAGGAACACGTGCTCTGCATGGAGTCCCGTCCAGCAAACGTTGAGGGTAAGGGCGAGGTTTCGATCCGCGATCTTGTGAAGAACTCGTTGCGTATGCGTCCCGACCGAATCGTTGTTGGTGAGTGTCGTGGCGGAGAAGCGCTCGACATGCTCCAGGCCATGAACACCGGTCACGATGGCTCGCTCACCACCGTCCACGCAAACACGCCTCGTGACGCGATGACCCGTATTGAGACGCTGACGATGATGGCTGGTTACGACCTGCCTGTGAAGGCAATTCGCGAGCAGATGTCGTCAGCTGTCGACCTCGTCATCCAGATCGGTCGTCAGCGTGACGGTTCTCGTAAAATCTCACACATCACCGAGGTTCAGGGCATGGAGGGTGACGTGATCATCCTTCAGGACATCTTCCTGTTCGACTTCGCTGCCGGTGTGGGCGAAGACGGCAAGTTGCTCGGCACGCTTCAGCCAACAGGTGTTCGCCCGAAATTCGCTGAGAAGCTCTCGGACTACGGCATCAAGTTGGGCGCTGAGGTATTCACTCCTAACCGGAGGGCCCGATGAACCTGAGTTCTCACACGCAACGTCGAAACGAGGGCAGCTCGCCTGCACCTCGTCGACGGCGAGGAACGCTGGCGTTAGCGATCAGCACAATCCTCATGTTGGTTGTCGGGCTCTTTGCTGCGCCGTTGTCGGCACAGTCGGGCTCGGAAAACAGAGTCGACTTTGAGACGCTCCAGGTCGATGTTCGAGATACGACAGGTACGATCGTCGTCCGACCTGCAGCTGGCGCCGAAGGTGGCGAGCTCACCGTTGAGATCGAAGGTGAAGAGATCGTTGCTTCGGTTGCGCCGATCTTCCAAACGTCGGTTCGCTCGCAGACGATCGTCGTCATCGACGATTCGCAGAACGCTGACGACATCGCTGGCTTCTCGGCTATCCGCGACGCAGCGCTCGCGTTTGTCGACGGCTTGAGTGCCGACACCGAAATCATGCTCGTTCGCGCCGGTGGCGGCCGAAACGAGATTACGCCCGAGGTTGGCTTCACGAACAACCATGCAACCATTCGATCTGCGATCAATGGACTCAGCCCCGGCGGCGGTGCTGTTACCTATGACGCCATTGGCCAGTCGGTTCGGGCCTTTGCCGACCAAGGCGACACCATTCGCAACGTTGTGGCCTTTATTGGCTCCCCAGGTGGTAACTCTAACCTGACTCCTGATGCGACTCGCGGCCGACTGCTCGGTGTCGATGCGTCGCTCACCGTTGTTGCACCTCGGACAACCAACCTCGATATCTCTGGGTTCGCCAGCATTGCAGATGCGGTTCGTGGCGGCGCAGTCTTCCGTGGCGTGTCCGCAGAATCCAACATGACGGTTGCGGCACAAAACGCGGCTGCCACTCAGCAGTCGTACCTCGTTGGTACATTCTCAACGAGTTCAATCATCGACGCCCGTTCCGACAACGGCCAGGGTGAAGATGGCACCAACGAACTCACCGTTCGTTATGCAGGTGATTCTGAACGAGTTCGAATTCTTCCGAACGGAATCGTCGATGGTGCTGGACTCAACGCTCCGCTGCTCGCCGAGTCTTCACGGTTCTCGATCTTCGAGGGCAACACCGTTGCGCTCGTGGCAATCGCTTTGATCGTCGTGGCCGTCCTGGTCTTTGCCTTCTCGCTCATGCAGATCCTTGCAGGTTCGGACAACACTCTGAACTCGACCTTGTCGGTCTATGGCTCTCAGGACGCAAAAACCGATGCTCAGATCGAAGCTGACGATGCCTTTGCAAGCAACCGTTCGCGAATCATCGAACAAGTGGTCGAACGCGCCGAGGAAGCCGCCGAAGCTCGTGGCAGCCTCAACTCGACGACGAACCTTCTCGAGAAGGCCGAGATCCCACTCCGTGCGGGCGAAGCCTTCGCCATCCAGGTTGCACTCGTGCTCTTTGCGTTCGTTCTCGGCTTCCTGATCTTTGGAACCAGCCTCCTTGGCGGCCTCGCCCTTGCTCTTCCGGCCGCGATCATCCCATCGGTGATCGTCCGCCGTAAGGTCGAGGCACGTGCTCGCAGAATCGAAGAACAGCTGCCCGACACGCTGAACCTGTTGGCCAGCACGCTCAAGGCCGGCTACAGCTTCCTTCAGGGCATCGACGCTGTGGGCAACGAGGCAGAAGAACCACTCGCTGGTGAGTTCCGCCGTACCGTGAACGAAGCTCGTTTGGGCAAGGACATGGATATTGCTCTCGATGACTTGGCCGACCGAGTCGACTCACAGGACATGGTCTGGGCGATCGTCGCAATCAAGATTCAGCGTGAAGTCGGCGGTAACCTCGCCGAGCTTCTCAGCATTGTTGCCGAGACGATGCAGTCTCGTGCTCGGCTGCGTGGCGAGGTTCGGGCACTCACCGCCGAAGGCCGAATCTCAGCGATCGTGCTCGTCTGTCTGCCGTTCTTGGTTGGGTTGGCAATGTTCTTCCTCAACCGGGACTACCTCAGTGAGCTGTGGACGAACAACATTGGTTTGGTCATGGTCGGTGTAGCACTCATCAGCATGACCATCGGTGGTTTCTGGATGCGCAAAATCATCGACATCGAGCTGTGATGCAGGAGAAATAAGAACATGTCAATCCTTACATCAATCCCGGTCGAGCTCGCCGTTCTGCTCGCCGCCATCGCCGTCACGTTGATGGCGTTCTACATCGCAACTCGGTACCTCGAGCAGAAAGAAGCTCGAGAGACGCTGAGCCAGGTCGACGGTTATGACGTCGGTGCCGCTGCAAACGCCGGCATCATCGACGAGCACGCCCTCCAAGGTTCGGTCATCAGCCGCTTGAGTGGTCAGGTCTTCGATGGTGCAGGAGAATTTGGACGTAAGTTCACTCCTGCTGGCTACATCGAGAAGGTTCGACAGAAGTTCGTCATGGCAGGCCGCGATTCGACCGCCGAGGTCGACCGCTTTCTCGCCAGCCGCGTCTTCGCAATCGCTGCAGTACCACTCGTGCTGATCTTCATGTTTGTCTGGAATCCACTGGACTTCCAGGGACTCACTAGGCTTGCTATCAGCGGTGCAATTCTGGCAGCGCTCGTCCTTGGCCCCGACGCCAAGTTGACCCGTGCAGTCGAGGAACGTCAGACCGGGATTCTGCGAGACCTTCCCGACGTGCTCGATCTCCTGACGATCTCTGTCGAGGCCGGACTCGGCTTCGAACAGGCATTGGACAAGACGATCGAGACCGTACCGGGCGCACTGTCGACCGAGTTTGCCCGCATGCTCGGTGAAACCAGAGCAGGCGCCAGCCGAGCAGACGCAATGCGAGCGCTCGACGCCCGTATTGACATCAGCGAGGTTCGCTCGTTCGTCCTCGCAATTCTCCAGGCGGACACGTTCGGTGTTTCGATCGGCCGTGTACTTCGCTCACAGTCTGACGACATGCGAATCCGTCGTCGCCAGATCGCTCAGGAAACAGCACAGAAGGCCCCGGTCAAGATGCTGATCCCAATGGTTCTGTGTATCTTCCCGGCGTTGTTCGTGGTCGTGCTCGTGCCAGCGATGATTCAGATCCTCAACGAACTCGGTTAATCCTGACCGAATAGGCCGTTTGACGGCGGATGGGCCTTTTGAACCTTAAGTCCGTCCCTCAGAGGTCGATAGGAGTAGGTCGGAGGGGATACGCCTTCTCCACAACTACTACCACGCACACAGGAACGAAGAACCATGACGATCCGCTTGATGCTCGCAGACGATCACCGAATGCTCCGTGAGGGCCTCAGCCGCTCGATGCGCGACGAGGGCTTCGACGTTGTAGCCGAGGCTCGCAACGGCGCAGAAGCAGTTCAGCTTGCAACCCAGGTCAAGCCAGAGGTCATCCTTATGGATGTCACGATGCCTGAGCTCGACGGCGTTGAGGCGTGTCGCCAGATTCGTGAGGCATACCCGGAAGCTCGTATCGTCATGTTGACGATGCACGCCGACCAGGACGTGCTTGCGAATGCGATTCGTGCAGGCGCTTCGGGCTACCTCGTCAAGGACTGCTCGACCAACGAGATCGCGGATGCGGTTCGCATGGCCGCTGCTGGAGACACTGCGCTGTCACCGCAATTGGCTGCAACGATGCTGAACGAGGTCCGTCGCATGGACCAGCCAGTTCCTGAGCAGGAACGTGTGGTCACCAAGCGTGAAGAAGAAGTTCTCCAGCTGATCGCGGACGGATGCTCGACACCAGAGGTCGCCGAGCAGCTCTTCATTTCGCAGAAGACGGTGAAGAACCACCTCGCGTCGATCTACCAGAAGCTCGATGCCCGGGATCGCACCCAGGCTGTTCTGTCCGCTGTCCGGATGGGAATCGTTCACCTCGACTAAGGGGTCAGTCTGTGGGCCACCAAGTCGATTCTGAGGTGGGCGGTAGTCCACGATGAATGACATCTCCGCGGGCACAAAGCTTGCACGCATGGGACCGATTGCCGTAACCGGTGTCTTGGTCCTCATGCTGGCTGTATGGGTGCTAGACGATCCAAGCACGAATCTTGAGACCGACTGGACCGCCTTTGATCGGGCGGCAGACCGGTTCTTTGCAGGTGAGACGGTCTATCGTCCGTTCTCGTTCGAGGAAGAACCGCTCCCGTATCTCTACCCGCCCTTTGTGTTGTGGCTTTCGTTCCCGCTTGCACTATTCGGGTTTCTTGGGTCCTACGCAGTCGCTGCGGTTAGCACTCTTATTGCCTACATTGCGGGGCTGCGTTGGTTTGCTCGCGCCGAAGACGGTGACGTCGATCGCACGACGGGCCTGATCGTCGCTATCTGTTCAGGCGTAGCGGTTGGAGCGACCCTCATTGGCCAGTACAGCGGGTTCTACGTGTTGGCTTTCGGCGCGGCGGTGCTCCTCTTTAAGCGAGACCGCTTAGCTCTAGCCGGTCTCGTGCTCGCATTGCTCTGGATTAAGCCCAACGTCGCAATCGTCGCACCCGTAGCGCTCGTCTGGGCCCGCTCGTGGAAGACACTCGGTGGGTTCATTGCGGGCAGCGTTGCGTTGGTCTTGTCATCGCTTCCCCTCGGGGTCGGTCTCTGGAGTGGATTTTTGGGCAATGTTCAAAACATGGCAGAGCTCCAGGAACAGGGGATTGTTCCCATCGACAAGATGGTGACCGTACTCTCTTCTGTGCAGACCATCTTTGGCCTTCAAGATGCAACGACGGTGTCGATCGCCATCTGGCTGGCCATTACCACGGTGCTCGGTGTGTCGATTCTCGTGTTGTGGACCCCCGATCGCCTCGCAGAAAGCCCGGTACGGGCGTTTGGAGCTCTGGCACTGTTTGCTGTCGCAGCGAATCCACGCCTGTACTTCTATGACGGCGCTCTCGTGGCCATGGGGATGTTTGCGCTCTGGATGAACGCTCGGGTTCGCGGTGGCGAGCTCGCAAAGCGGTGGACTCAGCGTCTGGCATGGGTTGTGTGGTTCGGGACGTGGGGGAGTGTTTTCGTCGAATTGAACCCAATCGTTGGACCAGCGGTGGCGGTCACGCTGATTTTGACCGCCGTCGACGCCAGGCGTATGGACACAGGAGTCGTCGCTGAGCCCGAGATCGGAGCCTCGCTCACTGTGACCGCCGGCTCAGCACCAACACAGGACCTCGCGGCATAAACGTTGGTATTTCAACGCTGAGCGGGCTTTTTGGGCGCTCGGACGCAGTCAAAACTATCTGTTTGAAGGGCCAATGGGCCTATACGGAAAACCCGAAACAGCGTCGAAGTTCTAACTACACAACGGGCCCAACACCGGGTCCACAACAAGGAGAATCCTGACGTGACTACCCAGTTCAACTTCCTCGCAACCTGGCTCCAGGCCCAGACCAAGACCGAGCGTGGCGCAGCCATGGTCGAGTACGCACTGCTTCTGGCTCTCATCGCCATCGTCGCAATCGCTGCAATCACCATTCTTGGTGGCACCGTTTCTGGCGAGTTCAGCGCAATCAACTCTGGCCTCAACCAGTAGTAAGTCCGGCACGTTAGCTCTGCTGGCAGTGCCGAACTAGAACGCCACGGTGGCGGCGGGCGCAAGCTCGCCGCCACCTGTCGTTTCAGCCCCTATTCCTCAGACAGCCCCTACTCCAAAGACATAGTCCCCAAACTCTCTACAAGGCGGTTACCCAAGATGGCCGAAATCAACTCATTACACAACGAAACATCCTCAGAGCTGGTTGCCGACCAGGACGCTGTACGCCGCGAGCGTGGCGCAGCCATGGTCGAGTACGCACTGCTTCTGGCACTTATCGCCATTGTTGCGATCGGTGCGATCACCGCATTCGGCGGTGGTCTTGGAACCGAGTTCAGCAGCATCAACAGCGAGATCGCAGTCGCAACGAACTCGTAGCTTGCCGTAAACCTTTCGGTTGTTTGGGAAGAGGGCCAGCGGGCCCTCTTTTCTGCTTTTTGTTGCTCTTGTTGTTACACAGCTCAGGCAGCGAGTTGGTTTGGTTCCGGGTTGAGGAGGCATCTGATAAGGGTTCCGCCACCGGTCGAGGTGGCGACCTCCATCGATGCTCCGATGCTCGATGCACGCTCTCGCATGCCGACCAGTCCGTAGCTGTCGACCCGACCGCTTTCGCCGATCGTGAACCCGCGGCCATCGTCGGAGATCTCCAGCACACCGTTCTCGCCGTCCGAGATCCATCGCACCGATGCTGTCGTTGCCTCCGCGTGGCGTTCGACGTTGACGATCGCCTCCTGGGCAATCCGCCACAGCTCGCGTTCCTGCATGATCGGCAGGCGATCTGGGGCATCGATCTCGACATCGATCTGCAGTCCGCTGCGCTCGGCGACGCGAGCAGCAAAGTCGGTGATCGTGTCCTCTAGCCCCTTGTCATCGCTGACGTCGGTGCGAAGGTCCGAGAGGGTGTCGCGGATTTCGCGAATGACGGAACGAACATCGCTTTGGAGCTGATCGAGCGCTCCGTCGATTTCTTTGCCTTCGCCGTGGTGCTTGATGAGCCGGTCGATTTCGAAAGCGAGAAATGCCATGGATTGACCAATGCGGTCATGTAGATCTCGGGCGATGCGACCTCGTTCTTCGTCGGCTCCCATCGTTCGGAGGCGTCCAAACCATCGGGCGTTGTCGACAGCGAGGGCAACCGGGTCAACAAACCCGTTCAGCATCTGCACGGTTCGTTCGTCGTAGTGGCTCGAAGAGGTGCTCTCGATCGCCAATAGGCCAATGATCTGGCCGCGCGCGGTAAGCGTTGCATAGAGCCCGCTGCCGCTGTCGCCGGCCAGGCCGCTCGTGTTTGAGGCCTGCAGGTCAGAGATGTCGACCAGCCGATTCTGGGTAATTGCCGTCTTGAGCGGGTTTGGGAGCTCGGTCGGACCAAGTCGGAGCGGCATGGATGTACCTTCAGATCGCATGACCTGCCAGCTCGCATCCGTTTCGTCAAAGACGAGCAACGCCATTGCGCTGTAATCGAAGAGGCTTCGCATTCGACCCATCGTCGTGTCGAGTACATCGTTCAAATCGAGCGATGCGGGGAGCGTCTGGGCAACACGGTGGAGCGAATAGAGCAGTGAATTGGCGTCGGTCAACCGTTCCATTCGGTTCATCGCCAGGCTGCGCTGACGGCCGGCCTCGCCGGTGATTCTGCGGGTCTGACCGCCGATGAGGCCGACGACGATGAGGATGATCGTCCACTGCAGGACGGGTTGGAACTCCTCCAAACCAAAGCCATTGCGGACGAGGTGAAGACCGGTGGGTAGTAGGGCTGCGACAAGGGCGATTCGCAGTGCGTAGATATAGCCTCTGGCAAATCCGGCCACGATGATTGGCACGGTGAGTGAAAC
>CAZSYL010000072.1:0-18189 GCA_964610745.1 uncultured Acidimicrobiales bacterium | reverse complement strand
CCACCGCCGAGAGTGCTGGGGTGATCATCCTCACCGGCGGGTTCATTGCTGGCATTGCTGTAGGCGCGGCAAGTTTCGCAGTGGTGTTGTCCGCGGTTGGACGGATCTCGCCTCCGGAGAAGCGGTCGCTCAACCTCGGCATTGTCAGCGCGATCGGCTCGCTCGGACAGTTCGTACTGATTCCGGTCGCACGCCTTTTGCTCGATCGAGGCGACTGGCAGTCGACCTCCATTGCCCTGGCCATCATCTTGGTCCCGATCATCGCTTTCGCCCCAGCGATGCGTGCAAGCCCGATCGCCTCCGCAACAGATTCAGCAACGCCACAGGATGCGGTCACCGCTGAGCCCGCTCCAACCCTGTCGGAAGATCTGCGCCGTGCCCGCGCAAGTCGCCCATACCTGCTGTTGAACGCCGCGTTCTTCGTCTGTGGTTTCCATGTGACGTTTATTGGCGTGCACCTGGCCGGATTCGTAAACCTCCAGGGACTCTCCGCCGGGACAGCGTCGACGGGGCTTGCACTCATTGGCCTGTTCAACGTGTTTGGTTCGCTGCTCGTCGGAGCGCTCGGCCAACGCTTCTCCTACACCAAACTCCTGGCAGCGATCTACGGCATGCGGGCTGTGGTTATCTCGACGTTCGTCCTGCTTCCGATCACGCCGACGTCAACGATCATCTTCGCCATGGCAATGGGCGTTCTCTGGCTCTCCACCGTTCCGCCGACCTCGGGCATCGTCACCGAGATGTTCGGGCCCACGAACTCCGGTGCGCTCTTCGGCATCGTGTTTCTATCGCACCAGATGGGGTCGTTTATCGGCGCCTGGATGGGTGGCGAGGTGGTCGACATCACCGGGAGCTACGCAATCATGTGGTGGCTGGCGGTCGGGTTGGGTGTCTTTGCCATGGCCATGCACCTACTGCTCGACGAGGGCCCCGCCCCCGAACCTCCCAAGCGTGGCCCACGAGGATTGGCACCTGTCGCGCTCGCGTTGTTCGTAGTGGCGTCGGGAACAGCAGCATCGCTCTCGCTCTCGGCAAGTCCCGCTTCGGCGTCGACGAACGCCGAGCTGCCGGCCGCGGATCACGAGCAACCAGCGATGGCCTACTGCGTGCTCGGGCCGCTCGTGTCCTCGCGGTAATTGCGCTTTTCTTTCGCAGATCGCGCAGTCACCCCGAGTCGATTCCGTAGAGTACTTAGGTGAACAACGGCGCACCACTGACCAACGGCGCGCTCCGTTTCCTCGTGTACGCCGGGCTGGGAATAACCATTGGTGCCCTCGTAGCTCTGCTCGACTGGGTCACGGTCGAAGTCGCGTTGGAACAAGTACTAAATGCACCGCTGTGGGTGCAGCTGATCTTGCCGCCCATTGGTCTCATCGTGGTGCACTTAATCAAGTTGAAGACGCCGGGTGCGGCCGCCAAGACCTCGGACGCGTACGTCGACTCGTTCCACAAGGGTTCTGGTGCTGAGGCAAATGCGCTGCTTCCCAAGTTGCTCGCGAGTTTCGCAACGATTGGCACGGGAGGCGCGGTTGGCCTGGAGGGGCCGGCGATCCTGACCGGTGCAACCCTCGGCCAGACCCTCGGTGATCGACTTCCGCGGGTGCTCGGCGAACGCCCCCGCCTCGTGCTTTTGGTGGCGGGCGCGGCCGCCGGCGTCGCTGCGGTCTTTAAGGCGCCAGCGACCGGTGTGTTGTTCGCGATGGAAGCGCCGTACAAGCGCGATATTTCGCGACATGGTCTGATTCCGGCGCTGATTGCCTCGGCCGCTGCTTATCTGACCTTCGTTGCCTTCCTCGGCGCAGAGCCGTTGCTGCGGTTCAACCCCACCGAACTGGAGATCAGCGATGAGATCATCGCGGCGTTGATTATCGGCGTGCTCGCCGGCGGTGTTGCTCGTCTGCTCGCCCGTGGATTCAATTGGGCCAAGACCCTCGACCAACATTTTCGATTCGTTGTTCGTCTGCCGATTGCGGCGGTCATCATGGGCGGAGCGCTTTTGATCGCGAACTCGCTCGTCGATGAGCCGCTCACCATTGGTATCGGTGCTGAAATTGCAGCTTCGCTCGTGCTCGATAACGAAGTGACCCTCATCGCAATCGTGGTTCTGTTCCTTCTCCGTGCGCTCGTGACCGGCGCTGCACTCGGACTCGGCGGTGTTGGCGGTGTGTTCATACCGCTCGTCGTACAGGGCATGCTCCTCGGGCGTGCCGTAGAAATCATCGTCGGTGCTCCATCGACCGGGTTGTATCCCGTCATTGGTCTCGCAGCCGTGCTCGGCGCGGCGTATCGAACGCCCCTCGCAGCGGTCATGTTTGTGGCCGAAACCACCGGTCGAGCTGAATTTGTTATCCCTGCGCTGATCGCGACCGCGATTGCCCAGACCGTCATGGGCGAAGATTCGGTATCACCAGGACAGCGAAGCGAGCGACAGGGCCAGCTCGAACGCCGTCTCGTCGAGCCGTGTGCGGCAGTGATGATCGACGACCTCGGCATCATCAGCCCGGAGGCAACCCTGCTCGATGTGATCGATGGCTACGGCGACCGGTCGCAGTCGTTCGCTATTCCGGTGGGCGGACCGGAGTACGAAGGTCTGATCGTGCTCCACGATCTGGCGAGCGCCATGCTCGAGCACGGACCCGATGCGGGAGTGCGCGAAGCAATGCGGGAACTCCCATCGGTCTCGCGGGACGCGCCTGCGGTCGAGGCTGCTCGTCTGATGAACGAATACGACACCGCTGCGATCGCCGTGGTCGACGAGAACAACGTGCCGGTTGGCGTCATCAGCACCACATCGCTCGCAGGCCTGACCAGCTTCGACCTCAACAGCGGCGTCGAGTAGCGGACCGGCTCGGCCTCGGTCACAAACGGTGCGTATCGCTACCGGTAAACCTCGCTAGTCCTGCACCTCGATCGAGCTTTCCCATCGCGTTGCGCGGGAGCGCCTCAACGATGGCTACGAGGTCGATCGGGGAACCGGTCGCTTCTGCCAGCGCCGTTGCCGGTTCTGCGTCACCGAGGCCCGTTACCTCTGATGTTTCACTGCTCGGGACGATCAGACAAGCAACCCTTTCACCGAGACGTTCGTCGTCGACTCCGACACACAGCGCATCCGAGATGCCATCGAGGGTGCACAGCCGGGCTTCGATTTCGGTCGGGTCGATGTTCTTGCCGCCCCGAATGATCAGGCTCGACGTTCGTCCGGTGACCGACAGGGCTCCATCGGCGTCGATCGTGCCGAGGTCGCCGGTGAGGAGGCAATCTCCGTCGAACAGTGCAGCGGTTCGTTCTGGCTCGCCGAGGTACCCGAGGGTCCCGGTCCAACTACCAGCCCACGGCCCCACAGCGGTCGGGCGCAGGCAGATCTCGCCGGTGTCGCTGCGCGTTTCAACGGTGAGGTGAGGTAACGGGAAGCCGCGGCCGGAACCGATGGGGTCGTCGAGTGATTCGCGGACTACCCCGGTCGGTGCTTCACTCAATCCGTAGCTGAGGGTCGGCCGAACCCCGAATCGATCGTGAAACTCTCTCAGCAGCTCCGGAGCTGCTCCAGACCCGCCCACGATCACCCGATCGAGGGTCGCCAATCGATCGGGTGACACGGTGTTGCTGGCGACGAGGTCGTGGAGCATGGTCGGCACGACGAATGTTCGTGTCACGGCGTTTGTCTCCGCGTCGTCGGCGAACCCCTCGGCCCAGGTCCGAGACATGATGACCGTCGTACTACCGCGCACAAGCGCGGAGATTGGCCCGAGCACGAGGATGTTCGCGATCCCGAGACTGAGGGGAGTGCCGATGCGTTCGTGGCGTTGCGGTGGCTCGACCTCGATGCTCACAAGGCCTGGGCCTAGGAGGCTGTGTTGGCTGTGTGCAACAGATTTTGGTCGACCACTCGTGCCGGACGTGAAGGTGATCGCGGCAAGTCGGTGAGGGTCCACGACCGGGTTCTGTTGAGCATCATTGTTTAACGACGCGTCAGTGATGCCCACCTCTTCTATGGCGTCCTCTATGGCGTCGAACGTGGTGATTGGTCCCAGCCACTGTTCGAGTCTCATGCGTTCGGCATCAGAGCAGTGTCCGACCCACACGCCGCCGGTTCGAAACGTTGCCAAAGCCCCAATGACAGCCTCTGCAGAGTTCCCAACGTTCCAGGACACCGTCCGACCGGGGCCGAGTGCGTTCGCAGTGAGCGAGACAGCAGCGTCGAGTTCGCGCCACGTCCAGGTACGGTCGCGGTCGATGAGTGCGAGGCGTTCGGGGTATTCGGTGAGTCCGGTGTCGAGCACCTCTGCAAGCGAGCGGGGGCCGAACGGATACGGCGACGCTGACACGTTCTGCCGTAGCCCTGGCAACGGTTTGTCGACCTGCATTTGGTCAGCTTAGAAGAGGCTGTCCTGGACGGTGAGTTCGTCTGGGTCAACCTCGGCCATAACGAGTTCTCGCCCGAAGAGTGGGCGCGGGTCTGCAACGAACTGGTCGTCGAGGCCCGGTCGCTGAAAAGCGCAGAGGCGCCCTGAGGCGCCCAGGAAGTCGAGCGCGTGATTGCCTGTTTTCAGCTTGAGCGGATACTCGATCACGTTCTCCCACAGTCGTACACCAGAGATGGGGCTTTCCCAGAACGCCGAAGGCTCGGTCTCGGTTGGGATCTCAACGTCCGACAGATTTGCACTGGCGATGAGGCTCTGAACGCCGGTTCGCCAACGTGCCAGCTCCTCGATCAACGACACGTCCGGTACCGGGGACACGAGGCCGGTTAGTTTCCGGCGCGCGGAGACGGACTGGGGAATGCCGAGCTCGTCGGTCACACGTGCTTCGAGCTCTCGGACCGTCACCCCGTTTGATGTGCTCGCAACAACCGCGGCGCGCCATGCGCCCTGTTCGGCTAGACGCGTCTGCAGTCGATGCGAGGTCGACGTCCCGACCTTGATCGAACCATCTCGAAACGCCGCCAGGTACAGGTGGTTTTGTTGGTTGAGGTGCGATTGGACAGCCGCATCGAGTTCTCCCGCGCCTCTCGTGTGTGCATGGTGGAGCTGAGATGCGAACGTCGCGTCGTTCGCTGCGCAACGATCGCACTTGTTGCCGTCGTGCAGCGGTGTTCTGTCGCAGTCGACCCAAGCTGCGGACGCATCTCGAAATGGTTTATGGCCAATGCACCGGATGGTGTCACCGTCCCGGCTCGAATATGTCAGTGAGAGTCCGCGCACGGGCACGTAGGTGGAGGGTTCGTCATTGATCCGAAGCTGAAACGCGGGTGCGCCCGTCGCCCAGGAGACCGCACAGAGCAGGACCCGATCACCAGGAGCGAACGATCTCTGAGTCGTTCCGGAGCTGTTGGGTGTCGTGAAGTCTTGCGTGGTCGTCACGAGATGATTCTGGCCGAGATTCGGCGCCGGACTTGCACCGAGTCAGGAACACCCGGTCGAATTGCCACAGAACAGGAGGTCGGTGACGTGGTTGACGAGTCAGTGGGTGCTGCGCCGACCGAAGGCGCCAGCAAAGAACGACAAGACCGACAAGGACGACAAGGACGACAAGGACGACGAGGTCGACGATCCAGTCGGAGTTCGGTTTCGAGCAATCCCCAGGTGCCCTTCGCCCAGCTGCGACGCCACTTCGAGCCGACCGCTGTGGTGTCGGCCTCGGAGCTGGAGGCAATTCACGAAGCTTCGCTCGTCGTGTTGCGCGACGTTGGAGTTGACGTACTCGAGGCCGAGGCCAGGGAGCTGTATTCAGCTGCGGGATGCAGTGTCGACGGTGAACGGGTCCGGTTTGATCCCGAGATGGTCACCGAGGTCATCGTGAGCGCGCCGAGCGAGTTCACACTTCATGCCCCAAACCCGGCGCACAATCTCCGAATCGGCGGAGACAACGTGGTCTTCGGTGCGGTGGCGAGCGCGCCGTTCGTATCCGACGCTGCCACGGGTCGTCGGGACGGAAACCGTGAGGACTTTCGAAACCTGCTGAAACTGACACAGCACTTCAATGCGATTCACATGCACGGCGGTTACCCGGTCGAGCCTGCCGATATCCACCCGTCGGTTCGACATCTCCATGCCACTCACGACCTTCTCACGCTCTCTGACAAAGCGTTGCATGCATACAGCCTCGGCCGGCAGCGGAATCGGGATTGTTTGGAGATGGTTCGGATCGTTCGTCAGGTCTCGGAGGCTCAGCTCGACGATGAGCCCTCGATGCACACGGTGATCAATTCATCCTCGCCGTTGCGCCTCGACATGGCGATGTGCCAAGGCATCATCGAGTTTGCACGTCGCGGTCAGGTCGTCATCATGACACCTTTCACGCTGGCCGGAGCAATGGCGCCAGTGACCATTGCTGGTGCGGTCACTCAGCAGAATGCCGAGGCTCTGGCTGGAATTGTGCTCACTCAGCTCGTCCGGAGCGGTGCGCCGGTCGTGTATGGCGGATTTACGAGCAACGTCGATATGAAGTCGGGCTCGCCAGCGTTCGGGACACCCGAATTCATCAAAGCAGCGATGCTCGGCGGGCAGCTCGCTCGTCGTTATCGGCTGCCGTATCGATCTTCGAATGTCAACGCTGCCAACGCGATCGATGCCCAGGCAGGTTATGAGTCATCGTTCTCGCTCTGGGGAGCAATCATGGGAGGAGCGAACATTGTCTTCCATGGCGCTGGGTGGCTCGAAGGGGGATTGCGAGCCAGCTTTGAGAAGTTAGTACTCGACGCGGATCTGCTTGGAATGATGCAGACGTTCCTGGAGCCAATCGGTGTCGAACCGGCCGACCTTGCCCTCGAGGCGATCGCCGATGTTGGGCCCGGTGGCCACTTCTTTGGAACGCAGCACACCCAGGACCGATACCGGGAAGCCTTCTACCAGCCAATGGTGTCGGATTGGCGAAACTTTGAGAGTTGGGAGGAGGCTGGATCGCCCGAAGCGAGCGGAAAATTGCCCAGCCTTGTACAACAAGCCCTGAGCGAGTTCGCTGTGCCGGAGCTCGACGATGCGGTCCGTGCCGAGCTAGACGCGTTCGTCGATCGACGCGTCGCCGAGGGCGGCGTACCGACCGACTTTTGAGCGAGGCTTCTTCCTGACGCTCATAAGTGACGCTGCTGGCTGAGACCGCGACATGTACAGCTCGTGCCCAGCCATTCTGTCTTTGAGCGGGCGGATCGAAACGGTACCCGCAGTGAACTTAGGTATTGCTTGGTTGTTGCGTGTTAAATCGCGACGACGTTGAGGGCTTCGTCGCCCTTGCGTCCAGGCCCGATTTCGAACTCGACGGCCTGGCCTTCTTCGAGCGAGCGATATCCCTCGCCGGAGATGTTGCTGTAGTGAACGAACACGTCGTCACCATCATCCCGTGAGATGAACCCATAGCCTTTTTCGTTGTTGAAGAACTTCACAGTTCCTGCTGGCATTTGCTTACTTTCCTTTTCCCGCCGGGCGTTGTGCCCGACAAGGGGCACTCGACCCCATAGTGACACCGTATTAGCCCCACCGGCGTTCGGCGGATCGAACGAGACAATTCACAATCTGGAAACACTTGGGCTGCGCGTTATCCGCCTCGGTATAGCTCGTCGACCTCTTGGGGGAGTGCCCTAAGATCTCGCCGTGGCAGGAGACGACTGGATTGCATTGGAGAGCGGCGGAGACGGTTGGGTCTTTGATGCCGACTTCCTTCGGTCCGAGTGGAAGTGCATCTGGGATTCAGGCTGTGCTGGCATTGGCGACCGAGCCGACCCGGAGTCACAGCTCGGCTGCTGTTCGGTCGGGGCCCAGATGCTCGACGAGGACGAAGCAATGCGTGTGGCGGCCCTCGGCGCTTCGCTCAACCCGTCGATCGCCCAGTTCGCTGCCGAGTTGGCCGAAGGCGGAGCGCTGAGAGAGACAGGCTCGGTCGACGTCCCCTGGGCAACTCGCGTGGTGGATGGAGCCTGCATATTTCTCAACCGGCCCGGTTATTCGGGCGGTGCTGGTTGTGCGCTGCATCTCGCTGCATTGAGCGAGGGCGAGGAGCCGATCGACTGGAAACCGTCGATCTGTTGGCAGCTACCGATCAAGATCGAGACGGTGGAAGACACAAACGGAGCCTCCAAGCGTCGACTACGTCGCTGGCTCAGAAGCGATTGGGGAGTCGAAGGTGAAGACATGGCCTATTGCTGTACCGAGCGGGATAGCACCGTTGCCAACGCCTACGTCGCCGATTCACTGGTCATTGAATCGTTGTCGACAGAGCTCGAAGCACTCCTCGGTCACGATCTCTATTCCCAACTTCGCGATCGGTTAGAGAACTAGGCAGCGTCGGGTAGCTGAACGTCGTCAGGAGGCCGAAGCGCAGTGATCGTTGCGTGCGCGCCCATTCCCGCGTCAGTCCAGAGCGGAATCGTGTTCGATTTGGGGTCGAACTCCGTTAGCCACATCCCCATCCACGGCGGGTCGACGAGCTGACTCGGGTGAAAGTCCTCCGACAGCGACGAGGAAGCCACCGGCAGAACAACAAAGGCAAAGCTGATGCCCCACGAGACCAGGCGAAACCAACGGACCGGGTTCAGTACCGACAGCCGTCGAGAGAAAAGGCTCAGCCCGCCAAGGATGGTGAACCCGATAAGGACGGCGAAGGCAACCAAGAATGCCACGCGATACTTCGATCTCGCTGTTGGGTGCGCTTCCATGACGTCATGAGCAATGCCCTTGTGCTCGATCTCTTCGGCGAGGTGCCAGAGAAACAGCGTTGCTGAGCGTTCGTCCGCACCGCTGAAGTAACTGCGCAGATCGGCTTCGGCCCATCGCGCCGAGCAGAACGCAAAGATCTCGAAGGCGGACGCAAACGCGATGCCGAACGCGTTCGACCGCTTTCGCAGCTTGGTAAATATCCATTCAGCGAAGCGATCGAGTCCACGGGCGATTCGTGAGCTCGCGGTCAGCGATCGGTTGAATTCGCGATGCGCTTTGAAGTGTGCGGCCTCCTGGCCAATCAGCGCCTCGACCGATTCACGGAGTTCGGTGTCGAGTTCGCCTTCGTCGATTCCGGCTCGAAGCATGGTGATGACGTAGGGCTCAGCGTGAGGCATCAACAACGAGATGGCGTTCGCTGCAGCCCCAAATTCGGGCAGACGATGATGCCACTGGTCGGTCTCGGTTTCGGACCAGTCAAAACGGATGCGTCGAACCGCCGGTGGCATCGACGAGGAGAACTCCATGCAATAACCATCGGCCAAAGCCCGAACTCCTGAAGCGTGGGCTAATGCGCCAGGCCCAGCAGTTGGAGCTGTCGGCTGTGGGCGAGGACTAAGCCATGCTCGTCGAAGATCGTGTTGTCGACCTCGAACATCCCGCCGGTGACGAAACGCGTGTGACTGTCGAGCAGAAGCCATTCTGTGCGCGGTCGATTGCGAATGTGGATCGTCATCTGCACGGTCGGAACCCACGATGGCTCGAGGTGCGTGTTGAAGACGGTCGGCGCCATGGCGTCCGACGCCAAAACGAGCGCAACGGTATCGAGCGGTTCATCGTTGAGCAGCTTGATCCAGCCACGCACGAACGGGCCAGGGTCTGTTCCGAGCGCCGTTTCCGGGTCGATCCGCTGATCGATTCGATCGACGAATGGGGGAGGGAAGAACTCGGTGCCTACCGACCGGATGCATTGCTCCGGTGGAGCAATGTTGGGTGCGGTGGCCGTGATTAGGTCTGGGCCTTCACCGTCGTCGAGGTTTCCGGTGATGACCGTGCCCGAAAGTATGGTTTTGCCGCCGCCCACGAGGTCGACCCGCGAGGTGGCGAAGCGTTTGCCGTCCTTGATTGGTTCGACGGTCGCAGTCACCGGGCCGACCTTCCCGGGAGCGAGGAATTGGGCCGATACCGAGATCACGTCAGGGCGGCCCGAGCTGAGGAGTGCTGCGCGGGCAAACATGGCCATCGTGTATCCGCCGTTGGCATTGCCGACGATGTCCCATCCGGGCTGGATCTGCCCGTTGAAACGGTTGTTGTCGGCGGTAGCGCTAAGCGCCGTAGCGTCGCCGAACAGCAAGGCGTTATCCGAGGATGGTTTGGCTGTCGATGACGAAGAGCGCAATCAGAAGCACGATGACGGCGACGTTCAGGGCGCTGGCCCACCATTTGTATGGATGGTCAGCCTTGAAGAATCGACGGATGCTCAAGACGTTGAACACGATGGCGACGACGCCGATGATCACGCCGACCGCAGCACCGGTGCTCGCGGCGATGCCAAACAGGGGAGCGACGAACGGGAAGATCACGTAAGTGAGCAAGCAACGGATGCCGGAGATGAAAACCGACTTCGAGAAGGCCCGTTCGGCCTCAGGCTCGCCAGCCTCTTCCTCGCTCGTGTTTGTTCTGATCGTTGTATCGCTCACCAGGACTTACCGTATCGCATGAACGCGCGCTTTTGAGCGTGCTATCGGCCACCGTGTCCGAGCGCTTCGGTATTGTCGTACGAATGTTCGTTCTTGGTATCGATCCGGGCCTCACCAGATGTGGCTACGGCGTGGTCGATTGGCGTGGCCCGAACAGGGTCAAAGCTGTCTCTGCGGGAGTTATTCGAACCAATCACAACGAAGAACTCCCAAAGCGACTGGCCACGCTTCACCGCGAGGTCACCGACCTCGTCGTAGAGTTCGTCCCCGAGATCGTCGCGATCGAGCGCGTTTTGTTCCAGGTCAACGTCAGCACCGCCATGGCTGTGGGGCATGCATCGGGTGTCGTGATGGCGGCCGGTGCATCCGCTGGGTGCCGGGTCGTGCAGTACAGCCCGAACGAAATCAAACTCGCCGTCACCGGCTACGGCAACGCGGATAAGCAGCAGGTCGAACGTATGGTTCGAGCTCAGCTCAACCTCGACGTCGAGCTCAAGCCCGTCGATGCCGCAGACGCCGTGGCTGTGGCGCTGTGTCACACCGCGATCGAAGGTGTTCCCGTTCCGGCAACCCCGACTCCTAGCTGACTCGTAGCTAAGGTGTGCGAATACGGTGGCGCAGTGTCACGCTCTGTCGTGGCTGGCCTGTAGTGTCGTACAAATGTTCGTGAAATCGAAAGGCTGCGCAACGTGATTGGGTCACTTCGAGGCATCCTGCTCGATCGCAGCCCCGATGGCGGGGAGCTTCTTATCGAGGTGGGTGGTGTTGGCTACAGAGTGGCCGTTGCCCCTGCAGCATCGGCTCGCGCCGGCGCTATTGGGTCCGAGGCCTTCGTCCATGTCCATCACCAGCAGCGCGAGGATGCTCAGCTGCTCTATGGTTTCACCACGATCGATGAGCGTCGGGTGTTTGAGGCGGTGATCTCCGCCCACGGTGTTGGTCCCTCGCTCGGCATGGCGATCCTGTCAATCCACGGCCCCGCCGAGCTCAAGGCGGTCCTTGCCACCGAAGACATCGATGCACTCTGTGCTGTTCCCGGGGTTGGCAAGAAGACCGCTACTCGGTTGCTGATCGAATTGAAGTCAAAGCTCGACTTGCCCGATGTCGACCTGTCCGCGATCGAACGAGTTGCACCGGTTGAAGACCTTCCGGCTCACGTCGAGGTCCGCCAGGCACTCGAATCGCTCGGGTACAGCTCCGACGATGTCCGAGTCGTGCTCGCCAAGCTTCCCGCCGAGGGCGACCCGGCGCTGCTGACCCGAGATGCACTTCGCATGATGGCCGAGGGCGTCTGATGCGCGAAGAACTACTCTCGGCGAGCGGTAGCGACGACGAACGACTCGTCGAAGACCGCGACGAACTCGGTCTTCGGCCGACCTCGCTCGACGATTTTGTTGGCCAGGAACAGCTCAAGGCTCACCTGCGGGTCATGCTTCAAGCAGCCCGCGGTCGGGAACAGCCCATGGGGCATTTACTCTTCGCTGGACCTCCCGGGCTTGGCAAGACAACGCTCGCTGCGATCATCGCGAACGAGATGGATGCGACCATCCACATCACGTCCGGTCCAGCGCTCGAGAAGGGTGGCGACCTCGCTGCCATCCTCACCAAGCTCGAAGATGGCGATGTCCTGTTCATCGATGAGATCCACCGCTTGGCCCGTCCGGTCGAAGAGGTGCTCTATCCAGCAATGGAAGATTTTCAACTCGACCTCGTCCTCGGTAAAGGTCCGGCAGCGCGAACGATGCGGCTACCGGTCGCGAAATTCACCCTCATCGGCGCCACGACGAGAACGGGGCTGATCACCGGTCCGCTGCGCGACAGGTTCGATTACCCGGCCCGACTCGACTTCTACGAACCCGACGAGCTGCAATCGATCGTGACCCGCGCCTCCGGCATCCTCGATGTGGCCGTCGACGAAAAGGGTGCGTTCGAGATTGCGGTTCGAAGCCGCGGTACGCCCCGCATTGCAAACCGTCTGCTGCGACAGGTGCGAGATTTTGCCGAGGTCGAGCGCGACGGCAAGATCACCGAAGATGTCGCCCGCGAGGGACTCGAGTTCTTCGGTGTCGACAACCGTGGCCTCGACAAAGCCACCCGTTCGTTGCTGAGTTCGCTGTGCAACATGTTCAGCGGTGGCCCGGTTGGGTTGAAGACGTTGTCGATCAGCGTGAGCGAGCCAATCGAAACGGTCGAAGATGTCTACGAGCCGTACCTGATTCAGCAAGGCCTGCTGATGCGCACGCCTAAGGGGAGAGTCGCGACCGCGGCAGCTTGGCAGCATCTCGGAATGACACCGCCGACCGAAAGCCCTGACACGGGGTTGCCGCCCGGCCTCTTTGATTGAGCTGGCTGAGCTAACCGAGCGAACAATGACCACAATCTCCGAGTTCGATTACGAGCTGCCTCAGGATCGGATCGCGCAAACACCACTTCCTGATCGTTCGGCCTCGAAGCTGCTCGTGGACCGTGGAACCGCCAGCCCCGAACACCGTCAGGTGTCCAATCTCGACCAGATCCTTCAACCCGGCGACCTCGTCGTGGTGAACAACACTCGAGTCCTCGCCGCCCGGTTGTTCACCCGAAGGCCAACCGGTGGCGTCACCGAAGTTCTGCTGCTCGAACCTGACGGTCCTGCGCCCGTAGCGCTGGCAGCGCCCGCATCGGAGTGGGTCGGGCTTGTCCGTCCTAGCAAAAAGGTCGCGCCGGGAACCGAGCTCACGATCGAAGGTGAGGAGGACCTGGCCATTACCGTCGGCGAAGACCTCGGCGAGGGGCGTCGGCGGCTCGTCATCGAGTCGTCCGATCTCGAAGAGGCTCTGCTGCGAGTGGGCGAGATGCCGCTCCCGCCCTACATCACCGAGACGCTCGACGACGCCGACCGCTACCAAACAATCTACGCAGACCAACCCGGAAGCGCCGCTGCGCCAACGGCAGGCCTGCACTTGACCGAAGCGCTGTTCGAACGGTTTGCCGAGCGGAAAATCGAGACGGCAACGGTCGAGCTCGTGGTCGGACTCGACACCTTCCGACCCGTCATGGTCGAAGACCTCGACGACCATCACATGCACTCGGAGAGATACCGGGTATCGACAGAAACCGCAGCGAAGCTGGCCTCAGCAGAACGGGTCGTCGCCATCGGGACAACCACGGTTCGAGCGCTCGAATCATGGGCCCGGCTTGGCGACGCGGGAGCAACGAATCTGTTTATTCGGGACCCGTTCGAGTTTCAAGTCGTCGATGCAATGCTCACGAACTTTCACATGCCGAAGAGCACTCTGCTCGTCATGATCGACGCCTTTATTGGGAGCCGCTGGCGAGATCTCTACACCGAGGCGCTCGCGACGGACTATCGCTTTCTCTCCTTCGGCGACGCGATGCTGCTCGACCGACGAGCATCAGGAGGCGGAGTGTGAGGCGGGTATCATTCGGTGTTCATCTGCCAAGCCCTGAGGCACTTCAATGCGTACTAGTTTCAGCCTCGAGCACCAGGACGGCCTGGCCCGAGCCGGTGTAGTCACCACGGCCCGAGGCACCTTTTCGACCCCAACGTTCATGCCGGTGGGGACACGTGGAGCGATCAAACATCTGTCGTCGGCCGACATGGAAGACCTCGGTGCCGAGGTCATTCTGGCGAATAACTACCACCTCATGCTCAGGCCTGGTGCAAACACCGTGGAAGCGCTCGGCGGCCTCCACAAGATGGCGGACTGGCATGGTCATACCCTTACCGATTCGGGTGGCTACCAGATCTTCTCGCTCGAACCGAAAATTTCCGACGAAGGGGCCGTGTTCAAATCTGTGTACGACGGCGATCGGATCATGATGACCCCGGAAGGGGCAGTCGACACGCAGGTCTCGATCGGCGCTGATATCCAGATGGTGCTCGACGTGTGCGCGGCCCTTCCGAGCAGTGACGCGGTGATCCGCGAGGCGCTCGATCGGACCGTCTTGTGGGCTGGACGAGCTCGCAAACACTTCCTGGCAGACCCTGTAGGCCCGGAGAAGCAGGCCCAGTTCGGAATCGTGCAGGGCGGCCTCGACCTCGCGATGCGAAAAGAGAGCGCCGAGCGCACCATCGAGATCGGGTTCGACGGCTACGCGGTCGGTGGATTGTCGGTGGGAGAGCACCGCCGCGAATGGCACGAACCACTTCTGGCGGCAACTGGCGAGTTGCCAGCTGATCAGCCCCGATACTTCATGGGGCTCGGCGACCCGGCCGGAATCGTCGACGCGGTAGCACGAGGAATCGACATGTTCGATTGTGTTCTCCCTACCCGATTGGCTCGTCACGGGACGCTGCTCACCAACGAAGGGCGAGTGAACCTCACTCGACGCGAGTTCGCCACAGACGACAGACCTATCGATCCCAACGGTCCCGCATCGCGTTGGAGCCGCGGCTATCTCCGGCACCTTCTGCAGGTCAAAGAACCCACCGCGGCCCGCATCCTGACGCTTCACAACCTGTGGTGGTTGCTCACCTTTGTCGACGACATGCGCACCGCGATCGCCGAACAACGATTTGAGGCGTTTGCCGCGGACGTGCACGAACGCTGGTGATGGCGGGTTAGTTCGTCGGTCGAGCGATAGTCTCAACACCGACGTTCGATCGAGGGATACCAATGTCAGCACTGATTCTGCCGCTACTGCTGTTCGCTGTCTTCTACTTCGTGCTGCTTCGTCCGCAGCAGCGCAAGATTAAGGAGCAGGCTGCGCTCGTCGAGCGAGCTGGTGCGGGCGATCGCGTTCTCATGACGTCTGGCATCTATGGGACGATCACCGAAGTCGTTGGTGAAGCTGCCTACGTCGAGCTGGCAGAGGGTTTTGAAGTCCTCGTCGCTCGAGGTTCGTTCCAGGAAATTCTGAAGAGCTTTCCGACCGAAGACACCGACGATGACACCGACGACGACGAGTTCGAAGACATCGACGATGAGATGGATGACGACGAGATTCAGGACGAGGTTGTCGACATGGATGAGGACATGGACGAGCACGAAACCGAGGCAGACGCCTAAATGGAGGGACGTCAGGTCGGCTATTTGGTAGGGATCACGCTCGTGTCGATCCTCTTGCTCGTCTTCACCTTCGTGCAAGGGAATGAACCACTGCTCGGACTCGACCTTCAGGGCGGCGTGAGCGTCCGCTATCGAGCTGTTGATCAGTTCGACGATCCGGCCGAGCTCGAGATGAGGATCGAAGAGGCCGTCGAGGTCATCCGAAACCGCGTCGATGGCCTCGGTGTCGCCGAGCCCGAAATTCAGGCTGAGGGCAATGGCATCCTCGTCTCGTTGCCCGGCGTCGAGGACCAGGACAGAGCCCTCGATCTCGTCGGCGGAACTGCCGTTTTGCGGTTCCGGCCGGTTCTGCAACAACTCCCTCCCGGTGGAACCGACCGTCCCGAGGCATATCCCGACGACCTGCCTCTCGGACCAGATGGACTCACACCTGAAGACGACATCACCGAAAGCTCGATCGTCGTCGTCGCCTCTGACCCAAACCTGGCAATCCCGGCGCGGTATGTGCTTGGTCCGACCGGGATGACCGGTGAGGGCCTTTCTGATGCTCAAGGATTCTTCGATGGCATCCAGTGGGTCGTTACGGTCGACTTGGAAAGCGGACCGCTCGGCGAAGACGCCTTTCGATCGCTCACCGAGCAGTGTTTCCTCGGTTCGCCGAGTTGCCCGGCAAGTGCGGGCGGTCCGGGCCAGATCGCGGTCGATCTCGACAACACGGTGATCAGTGCGCCGAACGTGAACGCAGCTGATCTTGGAAACTCGTTCGTCATCTCGGGCAACTTCGATCAGGAGACAGCGACCGGCCTTGGGCTTTCGCTGCGGTTCGGCGCGCTACCAATTCAGCTCGAACCCGAGAACCAGCAGGTTGTTTCGGCAACGATTGGTCAGGATGCGCTCGACGCCGGCATTGTTGCAGGCTTGATCGGCATGGCGATCGTCACGGTGTTCATCATTGGCTACTACCGAGCGCTCGGGGTGATCGCGATCCTCAGTCTGCTCATCTCGGCAGCGCTGTTGTGGTCGATTATTTCGTTCCTCGGTGAGAACCAAGGCCTGGCGCTCACGCTGGCTGGAATCACCGGAATCATCGTCTCGATCGGTGTATCGGTCGACTCCAACATCGTCTATTTCGAGCATCTCAAAGAAGACGTGCGCAATGGTCGCACGCTGCGAACTTCAGTCGAGAAGGCCTTCCCGGTCGCCTTCTCGACGATCGTCAAAGCAGACGTGGCCTCGCTGATCGGCGCGGTTGTGTTGTACGCGCTCACCGTTGGAGCGGTCCGAGGTTTCGCCCTCTACCTGGGGATCGCCACGATCCTCGACCTGATCGCCACGTACTTCTTTATGGGGCCTGCCGTGCAGTGGCTTTCGCGGCGGCAAGGAATCGCTGGCAACTCCGCACTGATGGGCATCCCGGGGCTGACCCCTGACCGAGTAGGAACGGTGGAGGAATCATGACCGCGACCAAACTTCCCGACACGCGCAGAACCTTCGACTTCCCTGGGCTTTGGCCAAAGGCTCTCGTTGGGTCGGGTGCCATTGTGTTGCTCAGCCTCATCTTCCTGGTGTTCGGAGGGCTGAACCTCGGAATCGACTTCGAAGGTGGCACCTCGTTCGAACTTCGCACGGACGCACCGACCGATGAGGTCAGCGACGCCCTGCCCGGTTCGGTGGCTTCAGAGGCGATCATTCAAGAAGTGACCGACTCAGATGGAACCCGCCTAGTTCGTGTCCGTACCTCTGTCGAAAATGCCGATGAGGTCGAAGAGCTGCGGCTCTCGCTCGATCAAGTCGGTGAGATCACCGCCTTCGAGTCGGTCGGGCCCACGTGGGGAGCGGCGATCACCAACAAGGCATTGCGCGCACTCGTCGTGTTCTTCATCGGGATTGCGATCTACATCTCGGTTCGCCTCGAATGGAAGATGGCGATCGGCGCACTCGCCGCGGTAGCCCACGACATCATCATCAGCGTGGGCGCGTATGCGATATTCCGGTTCGAGGTCACGCCCGCGACGGTGATTGCCTTCCTGACCATCATGGGCTACTCGCTCTACGACACGATCGTCGTGTACGACAAGGTGCGCGACATCACCGCACGCGTCGGTGCTACTGGCCGCTACACCTACACCGAGATGATGAACCTGGCCCTCAATCAGGTGCTTGCTCGGTCCATCAACACGACGATCACCTCGATTATCCCCGTGCTGTCGATGTTGGTGATCGGAAGCTTCATCCTCGGAGCGACAACCCTCCAGGAGTTCTCGATTGCGTTGCTGGTCGGTCTGCTCGTTGGCGGCTACTCCTCACTGTTCATTGCGTCGTTCGTTGTGGCCAAGCTCAAAGAACGTGAGCCCGAATACGAACAGATCTCGAACAAGGTCGCCAAGAAGAGCTCGGGCGAGGACGAAGGCACCCGCACCGTCGACGCCGAAGACGTCACCGGTGGCGATTCAACTCAACGCAAGGCGAAAGCCGGTGCCTCGAAGTCGGGTTCGGCAAAGAGCTCAACGGCAAAGGGCGGTGGTGCTCCACCGAAACCCCGCAAGTCCAACAAGACCGGTTCAAAGTCAAGCGCGAGCGGACCCCCACCAAAGCCACGCAAGACCAAGAAGAAGTAGACGCCTTCCGCAAGCGGCTCCGCCGCGATTTTTGCGGAAGCCGTCTACTTTGGTGTTGTCCCTTCGGGGAGCGTTCAGACGCCACGCAGGCTTGTGTTGTCCCTTCGGGGAGCGTTCAGACGCCACGCAGGCTTGTGTTGTCCCTTCGGGGAGCGTTCAGACGCCACGCAGGCTTGACCCCTTCCGCAAGCGGCTCCGCCGCGATTTTTGC
>CAZSYL010000071.1:0-18941 GCA_964610745.1 uncultured Acidimicrobiales bacterium | reverse complement strand
CTTGAATCTTGGTATGACACCTACGAAGTACTTCATGCTCGCGGATGGGAACGCTTTCTGGCCGCTGCTGGTCGACGAGTTCGAGATGGCGTCGACCTCGTCGAACACGTGGGAATGATGATGCAGATGGCCGAATCGGTTGCGATGCAGGGGGCTTTCCGTCACGGAAGCGTCACCCGCGAGCGGTTTGCTGAATACCTCCTGTTCTTTGTGAATCATGCGACTGAGGAAGTTCCTGCAAGTTCGGAGTAATTCGGGAAGACTGGGGTCATGCACGAACGCGCTGGCCAACTGGCTCAACCCGAAGACCTGATCGATATCGACGCACTTCTTGGGGCGTACTACGACACGGTTCCCGATCCGAGCAATGTCGACCAACGGGTCGAGTTCGGAACATCGGGTCACCGCGGGTCGTCTTTCGATGCCTCGTTCAACGAACCTCACATCGCTGCGACCACACAGGCGATCGTCGAGTATCGCGCTGGACAGGGGATCACAGGTCCGTTGTTCCTTGGAAAGGACACGCACGCACTGAGCGGACCGGCGTGGATTACCGCGCTCGAGGTTCTGGCTGCAAATGGTGTCACCGTAATGGTCGATAGCGCGCATCGTTTCACGCCGACACCTGCGATCAGCCTGGCGATTATCGACGCGAACCGTGACGGTGGCTCCGCACTTGCCGACGGCATCGTGGTGACGCCGTCGCACAATCCGCCCCGTGACGGTGGCTTTAAGTACAACCCGCCTAGTGGTGGTCCAGCTGACACCGACGCCACAGGTTGGATTGCTGACCGCGCCAACGAACTTCTTGAAGCAAGCCTCGTTGGCGTCAAAAGGGTCACCGAAGCGGAGGCTCGCGCGGCAGATACGACGCGCTCGTATGACTACATGGCGCGATACGTGTCCGAGTTGGGATCGGTCGTCAACCTGGACGCAATCAAGTCCGCGGGCGTGCGCATCGGCGCCGACCCGTTGGGTGGAGCTGCCGTCGACTACTGGGGGGCAATCGCTGAGCACTACGGAATCGATCTGACCGTCGTGAACGCTGAGGTCGATCCGACGTGGCGGTTCATGACGCTCGACTGGGATGGCAAAGTTCGCATGGACTGCTCATCGCCAAACGCAATGGCGTCGCTGGTGGCCGGGAAAGATCGCTTCGATATCTCGACCGGCAATGACGCCGACGCCGATCGCCACGGCATCGTGACACCGGATCACGGTCTGATGAACCCAAACCACTTCCTCGCAGTGGCGATCGAGTATCTGTTCGCTAACCGGCCCGGCTGGTCGAGTGAGACCGCTATTGGCAAGACGCTAGTTTCGTCTTCGATGATCGACCGCGTGGCCGACAGTCTGGGTCGACGGCTCGTCGAGGTTCCAGTCGGTTTCAAGTGGTTTGTGCCTGGCCTCGAAGATGGTTCGATCGGCTTCGGTGGCGAGGAGTCAGCAGGTGCCTCATTCCTGAGAACTGACGGGTCGGTCTGGTCGACGGACAAAGATGGCCTGATTCTTGGCCTGCTCGCTGGCGAAATTCAGGCGGTTACCGGCTCCAGCCCAAGCGAACGGTATCGAGATCTGACCGACCGGTTTGGAGCACCGGCCTATGCCCGCATCGATGCTCCGGCGAACCGAGAACAAAAGGCGACTCTCAAGGCGCTCCGTCCCGAACAGGTCGAGGCGACCGAGGTCGCTGGAGAGGTCATCACCGCGACCCTCACAGAGGCGCCCGGTAACGGTGCTGCCATCGGAGGGCTCAAGGTACAGACCGAAAATGCGTGGTTCGCGGCCCGTCCATCGGGCACCGAAAACGTCTACAAGATCTACGCCGAAAGTTTCAAAGGTGAGGCTCACTTGGCAGAAGTCCAGGCCGACGCGAAGGCACTTGTCGACCAGGTGTTGGTCTAGTTACTGATTGCGCACCATGGCGAGAGCTTTTTCGGCGACGGCCTCCGCGGTAAGTCCGAACTTCTCAAACAGGGTTGCAGGTGGCGCAGACGCCCCGAAGTGATCTATGCCGAGAGGCTCATCTACGAACTCTCTCCAACCCTGCGTCGAGCCAGCTTCGAACGACAGCGAGGGACGAGTGCGGGGGATGATCGCTTCACGCTCGTCGCTGGACAGTGCTCGGAAGATCTCCCACGAGGGCATGGAAACCACCCTGACCGAAACCGACTTGGAGGCCAATTGGTCCCGGGCGGCGATGGCGACTTCGACCTCGGTGCCGGTGGCGACGATGGTTAGGTCGTCTCCGTCAGCAACGATGGCGGGGCCCGATGATGGATCGACGAGCGCTGGATCGAGGATGGCCATGTCTTGTCGCGAGAAGACCAATACCGACGGGCCGTTGTGAGCAATGGCAGTCTGCCAAGCAATCGACGCCTCGTTCGCGTCGCCTGCTCGGATGACCTGTACCCCCGGCATTGCTCGGAAACTCGCCAAATGTTCAATGGGTTGATGCGTCGGGCCATCTTGACCAACCCCGATTGAATCGTGGGTCATCACGAAGATGACGGGCAGTTCCATCAGCGCAGCCATGCGCACGGTGGGTCGGAGGTAGTCGGAAAATACGAAGTAGGTCGCGCAGTACGGGCGTAGACCGCCGTGAGCAGCAATTGCGTTACACATGGCGCCCATGGCGTGTTCGCGCACGCCAAAGTGAATATTGCGACCATCCCAATGGCCTGAGTTCACGTCGCCGCCATCGTCGATCTCGGTCAACGTCGACGGAGTCACGTCAGCTGCGCCACCAACGAGTTCTGGAACGGCGGCTGCGATCTCGTTCAGTGTCCTGCTCGCCGCTGCGCGTCCTGACATTCGCCCACCTGCGGGGAATGGAGTGATGCCGTCGGCCCAACCGTCGGGCAGTTGCCCCGACTTTCGCCGTGTGAGTTCGGCTGCAAGCTCGGGGTGAGCCTCGGCATAGGAGTCGAGAACCGCCGCGTGGTCTTCGATGTGTTGCGCTTCGATTCCCGAGCGCCAAGAGTCGTACACCGTGTCGGGAATCTCGAACGGCTCGTGGTGCCAGTCCAGCGTCTCGCGTGCGCTCGCGATGACGTCGGGCCCTAGTGGCGTGCCGTGAGCATCCGCAGTCCCCTGCTTGGATGTTCCATAACCAATGGTGCTGCCGACGATGATGAGCGATGGCTTCTCGGTTTCGTTCTTCGCAGCTGCGATGGCAGCGTCAAGAGCATCGAGATCATTGACCGATGACACTCGTTCAACATGCCAGCCGTAGGCGTCGAAACGTTCGGGCACATCCTCACAGAACTCGCGATCGCGTGCTCCTTCGAGTGAGATTCGGTTGTCGTCGTAGAAGACGGTCAGCTTGTCGAGCGATAGACGTCCAGCCAACGAGGCGGCTTCGCTGCTAATACCTTCCATCATGTCGCCGTCGCCTGCGATCACCCAGCTCCGGTGATTGATCACCTCATGACCAGGCCTGTTGAACTGCCCGGCGAGCATCTTCTCGGCAAGCGCGAAACCGGCACCGTTCGCGACACCTTGACCGAGGGGTCCGGTCGACATGTCGATCCCTGGCGTGACCTCGCGCTCGGGGTGTCCGGGCGTCAACGAGTCCGCCTGGCGGAATGAGCCAAGATCATCCAAGGTGAGGTCATAGCCGGTCAGATGGAGAGATCCATACAGCATCATTGAGGCGTGCCCCACTGAGAGAACCAGTCGGTCCCGATGAAACCAGTCCGGGTTGGACGGGTCGTGGCGCATGTGCTGCGCGTACAGCCGATAGGCCAAGGGTGCGAGAGCCATGCCGGTGCCCGGGTGGCCCGATGCGGCTTTCTCCACACCATCGGCGATGAGGAAGCGCAACGCGTTGATCGCGTCGGCATCCTCGGCCGAAGGTGTAGCGGTCTGTTTCTCACGGTTGAGAACTACGAGATCATCACGTAGTTGATCCGAGTTGATGTTGGTCACGGTACGTCCCCTCCGCCGATCTCATCGATTCGACAACGATTAGTGCTCTCCAGCGGGCACTTCCCGCAAGCTACCGTCGTTCGATTAGCGGCCGCAATCCGAGTCCAAATCTGTGGTCTGTCAGCCGCGAATACGCGGCTGACAGACCACAGATCTTCACCTCGAAGGGCGAAGCCCGGAAGATCAGAGAATCAGGTTCTCGACTCGTGCCACGAGGTGGTCGGCCGCGGCCTTGAGGGCGGCGCCGCCTGCGGTGTTTGCAAAGGTGCGGAGTGAGTCGTTGGCTTCGTTCGCGTAGCGGCGAGCGTCTTCGTGGGCGCTCTTGAGGGCGCCGGACTGTTTGACGAGCTCGCGTGCTTCGTCGCGTGCCGTGGTGTCGATAGGGCGACCGAGCAGCTGGCTGAGGTCGGCGCCGACGAGAGGGCTTTGCATCGCCCGGATAACCGGAAGGGTATATACGCCTTCGATCATGTCGTTGCCCGCGGGCTTGCCGAGTTCTTCGTCGGTCGCGGTGAGGTCGAGGATGTCGTCGACGACCTGGAAGGCCATGCCATACGAGCGGCCAAAGATGGTCAGCTTGTCGATCGTTGTCTCGTCCAGTCCACCAACGATGCCGCCAATTCGGCACGCGGCGGCGAGCAAGGACGCTGTCTTGCCGTCGATCGATTTGTTGTAGCTCTCTTCGGTGCGGTCGATCCGGTAGAGATATTCGAGTTCACGGACCTGCCCGTCGCAGAGCTGGCTGATTGTGCTCGCCAGGAGGCCAGCGACTTCGACGCCGAGCGATGCGGCAATCTCTGAAGCCCGACCGAGCAAGAAATCGCCGGCGAGTATGGCCTGGTGATTGCCCCATTGAGAGTTGACCGACGGAACGGTGCGTCGGGTTTCGGCCGAATCCATGACGTCGTCGTGGTAGAGCGACCCCTGATGGACGAGCTCCACCGCGACTGCACCGAGGATGACGCTGTGTTCAGCAGGCGCAAAGTCCTGACTGGCCGATGCTGCTGCGGTGATACAAAAGCCCGGCCGAACGCGCTTTCCGCCCGCGCTGATCAGATGGGCAGCAATGTCTTGAAGCAGCTCATTGTCCGTCGCGACCGCTAGGTGGAGCTGTTCTTCTACCCGAGTGAGATCGTTCGCGAGAGTAGGTACCTGTTCAAGGGGGCTCGTGCTCGCCATACCCCTCATCGTAGGGAATCGTCACAGCGTGCGCGCTGTCGACTGGACAACTTCCGAAAACGACCGGTATTCACACCCAAAAAGGGTCGAGAGGAAGCAAAAAATCCGTCATTGGGCACCGAACGCTGTTTAATCGGGCACATCTACCTATTTAGTACGTCGAAGGGGGAATGAATTACCTTTGGTAGACGCTCAGCACGGAGGAACTGCTGCCGATGGGCCAAGGGCATGGTCGGTAGCTGAATACATCCTCACCAACAAGGTGTGGGTTACGAAGTCACTGGCATTAACGATTCCGAGCCGAATCCCCAATCGAACGTGTGCGATTCGAGAGGTTGGGTAGACTCGGGGTTACTAGGTCGCAAGGAGAAAAGCCGTTGTTCGAGAGATTTACCGATCGAGCCCGCCGCGTTGTCGTATTGGCGCAAGAGGAAGCTCGCCTGCTCAACCACAATTACATCGGCACTGAGCACATCCTGCTCGGGCTGATTCACGAGGGTGAAGGAGTCGCCGCCAAGGCGCTCGAATCCCTCGGCATCTCCCTCGAGGCTGTTCGCAGCCAGGTCGAGGAGATTATTGGCCAGGGTGGCTCATCGCCGAGTGGACACATCCCGTTCACCCCGCGCGCCAAAAAGGTGCTCGAGCTGTCGCTTCGTGAAGCGCTCCAGCTTGGACACAACTACATCGGCACTGAGCACATCCTGCTCGGACTCATTCGCGAAGGCGAAGGCGTCGCTGCTCAGGTGCTCGTCAAGCTCGGCGCAGACCTGTCCCGAGTCCGCCAACAGGTCATCCAGTTGCTTTCGGGCTACTCGGGTCCTGGCGGCTCTGCCCCTGCAAGCGGAAGCGCCGGCGGCGAGAAGGCCGGAGCGACCGCGGGCGGCAGCGGAGGCGACAACGCATCTGGTTCGCTCGTACTCGACCAGTTCGGCCGTAACCTCACCCAGGTTGCACGCGACAAGGGTCTCGACCCCGTCGTTGGTCGTTCGAAGGAAACCGAGCGCGTCATGCAGGTGCTCTCCCGTCGTTCAAAGAACAACCCGGTACTCATCGGCGAGCCTGGCGTAGGTAAGACCGCCATCGTCGAAGGTCTCGCACAGGCCATCGCAGCCGACAAGGTTCCCGACACCATCCGCAACAAGCAGCTGTACACCCTCGACCTTGGTGCACTCGTTGCAGGTTCGCGTTACCGCGGTGATTTCGAGGAGCGCCTCAAGAAGGTGCTGAAGGAAATCAAGACTCGCGGCGACATTATTCTTTTCATCGACGAGATCCACACACTCGTCGGCGCAGGCGCTGCCGAAGGCGCAATCGATGCCGCCTCGATCCTCAAGCCAATGCTCGCTCGTGGTGAACTCCAGACGATCGGCGCAACGACGATCGACGAGTATCGCAAGCACCTCGAGAAGGATGCTGCGCTCGAGCGTCGTTTCCAGCCGGTCAAGGTCGAAGAACCATCGGTTGCACACACGATCGAAATTCTGAAGGGCCTTCGCGAGCGTTACGAAGAGCACCACCGGGTCACGATCACCGATCAGGCGCTCGTCGCCGCCGCCAACCTGGCCGATCGGTACATCTCGGATCGCTTCCTTCCGGACAAGGCGATCGACCTCATCGACGAGGCCGGTTCACGCCTGCGCATCAAGCGGATGAACACCCCGCCTGAGTACAAAGAGATCGAAGCCGAGATCGCCGACGTTGTTCGCGACAAGAAGATCGCTGTCGAAGAGCAGCAGTTCGAAGAAGCTGGTCGCTTGCGCGACCGTGAGAAAGAACTGTTGACCAAGCGCGAAGAAGTCGAGGCCGAGATCAAGGCATCGGGCACCGATCTCTTCGACGAGGTCGACGAAGAAGCCGTCGCTGAGGTTCTCTCGCTGTGGACGGGTATCCCCGTGTACAAGCTCACCGAAGAAGAGACCGAGAAGCTGCTCAACATGGAAGAGGAGCTGCACAAGCGTGTCATTGGTCAGGAGGCCGCAATCGAAGCTGTCTCCCGGGCAATCCGCCGCACCCGTGCGGGTCTGAAGGACCCCAAGCGTCCGTCGGGCTCGTTTATCTTCCTCGGTCCATCCGGTGTTGGTAAGACCGAGCTCGCCAAGACGCTCGCAGAGTTCTTGTTCGGCGAAGAGGATTCGCTGATCAGCCTCGACATGAGTGAATACATGGAGAAGCACACGGTGAGCCGTCTCGTTGGCTCACCTCCCGGTTACGTCGGTTACGACGAAGGCGGACAGCTCACCGAAGCAGTCCGTCGCAAGCCGTTCTCCGTCGTGCTCTTTGACGAGATCGAGAAGGGTCACCCAGACGTATTCAACACGCTCCTCCAGATCCTGGAAGAGGGTCGCCTCACCGACAGCCAAGGCCGTTCGGTCGACTTCCGTAACACCGTGCTCATCATGACATCAAACCTCGGTACCCGGGATCTGCGCAAGGCAAACCTCGGTTTCACCAAGGTCGATTCAGCCATCAGCTACGAACGGATGAAGGAAAAGGCACACGAGGCGCTCAAGGAGCACTTCCGTCCCGAGTTCCTCAACCGCATCGACGACACCATCGTGTTCCACGAGCTCAGCCAGGAGGAAGTACGCCAGATCATCGACATGATGATCAAGCGTGTCGGAACCCAGATGGCCGGTCTCGGTATGGGTCTCGAGCTCACCGATGCTGCAAAGGACTACGTCTCGGTCAAGGGCTACGACCCAACGCTCGGTGCCCGACCGTTGCGTCGTGCACTCCAGCGTCTGGTCGAGGATCCACTGTCCGAGAAGCTCCTCTACAAGGAGTTCCGTGCAGGCGAGATCGTCATCGTCGACGTCGAGGACAGCACGGAGTACCCGGGCGAGAAGGAGATTGTGTTCCGCGCGATCGAAGGATTCGAACCGCCACCGGTCGAAGAACTCGAAGATAGCGAGAAAGCCCAGGTTTAATCTGGGTTTGATCCAGACCTACATGTGAAGAGGCCAGGTCCATACGGGCCTGGCCCCTTGCGTTTTGTCCAAAACACTCGACGAGGGGTCTGACCCCAAACTAAGGGTCATGACGCTTCGAAGACAGATTCTGCTCGTTTCACCATTGGCGGTCGCCAGCGCCTAGCGTGGGGCGCCGTGAGGCCCCTTCGCTTTCTCTTTTTCGTCGTTGTTGCCATCGTCCTCAGCGCCTGTCAGATCGATGTCGATGTCGATGTCGAAGTAGCCGAGGACGGTTCGGGAACGGTCAGCGTGACCACGGCATTCAGTGAAGAGGTCATTGCAGCGGCTCCCGAACTCGTTGATGCCCTTCGCACCGAAGATCTGGCCACGGCCGGGTGGACTGTCGAAGAGTTGGTCAACACGCGCGAGTCGGTCGTTGTTCAGGCCACCAAAAACTTCGCGAATCCCAACGATCTCAACGGAGTCCTCGCCGAGATTGCGGGCTCCGACACGCTCTTTAGCGACTTCCGCGTCGAACGCACACGGTCGTTTGCCCGGACAACCTATGAGGTGACCGGAACCGTTAGCCCTCAGATCACCTTCACGAGCTTTGGCGACGACAACATTGCGGGCCTCGTCGGAAGCCCTCTCGGCCTATCGCTTGCCGAACTCGAAGCGACTGCAGGGCGGCCGCTCAACGAAACCGTGACGCTCGAGTTCACAGTGACACTGCCGGCCAACGTCGAGGCCAACACGACCGAAGTTGACGACCGGGTGGCTACCTGGAACCCCAGCCCGCAAGATCAGCTTGCGACCGAGATTGAGGTCAGAGCGAGCATCGAAGATCAGATCCCGCGGGTATGGGCTGCGGTCGCTCTCACCGCATTGGGAATCCTCGGCACGCTCATCGTCTTCAGGGTTCTCGCTCGCTTTAGTGGCCGCCGCGTTGATGAGCGGGGCGAAGAGGTCGTCCAGATGCGCCGGCCCGAGAAGGCAATCGAGGTCACGCCAGCGACCACACCAAGGGAGCGTCCACCGCGGCTCGAACTGGTGGTCATCGACGCCAGAGGGGTTCTGTACGACGAATCAAACGATGTTGGGGCCAGGCTCGTGCCGTTCGTACGCGAACGTGGCGGAAAGGCTTCACTACAAGAGATCAACGATGCCTTCCGATCGGCGAGCCTCGGACGTCTGTCCAGCGCTGAACTGTGGGCTCAGCTGGGACTCACCGAAGACGCCGCGGAGCTCGACGCAGCGTACGCCGACCGTTTCGAACTTCGAGAAGGCGTCCTCGACTTCCTCGACCGGCTTCACGAGCGTGGGCTTCGTGTTGCCGTTATTGCCAACAACCTCCTCACCTGGTCGGCGATTCTGCAAAAGAAGTACCAGCTCGGCGACAGGGTGGACGTGTTTGTAGTCAGCGGCGATATCGGCGCCCGTAAGCCCGAGGCAGCGTTCTTCGAAGCGCTTCGTCGAATGACCAAGGTCGAGTACTCCGACAGCCTCCTGATCGACGATCAGATCGATGACCTCGATATGGCTCGATCGCTCGGTATGTCGACCGCGATGTTTGTTGCACAGGAAAGCCAACTTCCGTCCTCGTCACCGCATCCAATCGTGCATGGCTTCGATTCGTTCTTCGGGCGAAACTAGCGAGCCTCGAATCGAACGCTCAGACGTTGGGCACCCAATGATGAGAGAGCTCGGCAGCATGTGCTGGACCGTTGCGGCGCAGCGTGCTTTCCTGGGCTATTTCTTCGTCTGCGTGGAGCGGAGAGCGGCGTGACGAGAAGCTGAACGACGGGTCGCCGTCGGTGCTTGGTAGTGCGCCATCCTTGAGAACAGCTAGGCGTCGGCTATCGATCGGCGCGGTGAGTTTGAGCCACGTTGCCTGGGGCTGGTTCGGGTCGCCCTGGGAGAGTTGGTCGGCGGTACCGAGGTAGAACACTCGGTTCGGGGTGCGCTCTGTTTCGACGAATAGGTGAATGGTCCGTGGGCGCTGAAGGTTGTCGACCTGGTGAAAGAGAAAGAGGCCACGTTGTTGGAACGAGGAATCCCACCGAACGATCGAAGCCGTCTCAAAGGGACTGTCGCGATAGTCGTCCAAGTTGAGGACGACCGCGAGGTGGGTGCCGACAGTGAACATTTCCGAGCTGATCGATTCGATGTTTCGTCCGGTTGAATCGAAGTGCAACGGCAGCTCTGCGGTCACGTAGTTCGATCCTCGAATGATCGTTGGCCAGGAACCGACTTCAAGCTCAGAGGTGAGGTCGATGGATTGTTCCGCGGGACTCGTTATCTCCACTGGATCGAGCCGGAAGGTCAACGCGGCGTCGGGATCGTCCACAAGGCTCGCTTCGTCGGCAAGTGAGTCTGAAAGCTCGTGTGCGCGTTTGAGCACGAGGGTGCCATCGGGTGCTTCGAGGGCTTCAAGACGCAGTAGCTCGACCCGAGAGAAGGGGAGCGCTTCTCGTAGTGCCTCAGCATCTGGTTCGATCGTCGGGTTGATCAGCAACAGACGAAGGATCGAGCTCAGAGCTAACGGGGTGTTCGGGCTGAGCTCGCGAAGTCCCTCGACGAATCGCACGCGGTCGCCTGACAAATCGCCGAGGTCGCTCAAGGACATGTGCATGAGCCATTGTTCAAGCGTGCTGAGCACGCCGATCAGATCGGCTTGCTCATCAAAGGAGTCGGCCATCATCAAGACGACGAGTTCGCCCGAGTAGTTCAGTGCTATCGACAGTGGACCAGTTCGGTCATCTTCCCAATGAGCAATAGGTAGGACGGTCTCGCCCACGGTCACGCCAAGGTCATTCTGGAGAGCGGAAATAATGTCGTCGCCCAACGCCTCGCGCGTCTTGAAATTGTGCAGCTCGTCGCCATCGACGACGAACAGAAGACCGTCTTCCATTGTCCGAACGGTAGTTCAGCAATGCTCTCGGTTAGAGCCTTTCCATGCGAATTGCATCCAATCGCCGGTCGCCTATTGCCATTGTTGACTATTGAGAGGCAAAGCGTTCAGCAGGCATCGCGGTGAAGACGCCGCGAGCGGTGGCAACGGTGGTTCCGTCGTGGACGGCTTCTCCGTCGACGGTGAAGGTTTTGTCAGTGGATTCCACCTGCCACGCTCGGAACATGACGATCTCATCGATCGGAAGTTTGGCGAGATAGGTCACCTCGAGCGTAAGTGTGTAGCCGCTCAGGCCGGTCACCCGCTGCATTGCGCCCATCAGATCATCGAATATCGCCGCGGTTAGTCCCCCATGAGCTCGACCCGGAGCGCCCTCGAATGCCGGCCCGACCAATACTTCGCCGTGGACTTCGCCATCGACACTCCGATAGCTCACCGAGGTAGGGCGCAAGGCGTTGTGTTTGCCCGAGAACGGTGAAGCGAGAAAGGCCTCAAAGACCGTGCCATCTTCGACGATCGGCGCTCCCAGCGGCACGACCATCTGCGAGGCAAAGTCGAGCAAACGCTCCTCTTCGGTCCGGGCTACACCCGCGGCGAGCAGGCTATTGGCCTGCTCGACAAGCGATCGGGCCTCGTCGAGAATCTGCGGCTCCACGGTGCGTGAGTTGAGCAGATCAGCGCCGGCATGAATGGCTGCGGCAAGCTGTGCCTTGGGATCGGCATCGTGGTCAGGCTCGGGGGACAAATTCGACATGATCTGACTCTTCACCACGAACTTTCCGGGCACAAGTTGTGGCTCGTCGCAGTTTGGCTGCGTCATCACTGGTCGGTGTCGACTCGGGCTTCAGGGTCCACGACTCTGTCAGTGGGAGCGGCCATGATGGCAGTGATGAAGTCACCGCAATACGTGGAAACAATCGAAGCGGTCGACGCAATCCGAGACCTGTGTGAAGCCAACGAGCTCACCCCGGATCAGTTCGCGTCCCAGATCACCGATGTTTTCTACGACTACCTAATCGATGAAGATCCCCGAGACGACGTCTCCGGTCTCGTCGATTACTGCGTCAAGGTTGCCTCAGAGGTCTGTCAGCTGTCCCTGTTTGCTGATCGAGTGCTCCCACAGCGCCTCGACAATCAGCTCCGATGGATTCTCGAACAACAGTGCGACGGTCTCAATCTCACACAAAAGGTGCGAACGCTTCGCGCTCAGCTTGAACTCGGTGCAGATGAGGCCAAGATCGAACTGGTCGAACTGTGCCAGCACGGATACGAGACCCATCAGGCAATGTTTTCTGCGGTTGATTCTGAGCGCGACATCATTGCCCTGGCATATGAGTTCCGGGTTGTTGCCGCGCTGGCCGCAGCGGTTCGTCCAACCTCTCCGGGCCGTCTCGCCAGCGAAGACAAGAGCCGCGGACTCGCGCTGCCACGAACACTCGACCTGCTCGCACATCTGGCAAACGACCCCATCGATCCGTCTGGCCATGGAGCTCGAGAAGTCTTGATGGAGTTGTGCAGCTATCCCGAGACCGCTGGATTTGCTGCACTTCGGCTTCCGGTCCACTTGTTGAACCATGATCAGCGTCGAGCGTTGCACGAAATCTATAGCGATCACGAAGAACGCCTTGGTCCACAAGCGGTCCGGATCTTCATCACCGACGAACAGCTGCGCGACCGAGAGATCTTGCGCAGCGTGTTATGGCAGGCCAATGACGTGGCCCGTATGACCAGCGCGAGCGACCACACTTCAACGTCCTAAGCAATTGACGGAACGGCGTTGAACGCCAGATAGGGTCACGTCGTGGATCCGTGGATGATCGTTGCCCTGGTCGTTGGCGCCGGCTTCGTCGTACTACTGATCGCTCCCACGATCCACCGCAATATCAACGCGAAATCACGTCGCGAGGCCGAGTCTGTCCGTGTCTCGCGCGCTGAGGAGCTCCGTTCGTCGCCCAACGGCGCTGTCGCCGAATTCGGCCGCGCAGGTGATGCTGCGTTACTTCGGGACCGTCTCCTGCTCAAGGGTGTTCGCGCAGAGCTGCTCCAGGAGAATGGTCGAACGGTTCTGATCTATGACAAGCACAACACCGAGACGGTCGAAGGACTCAGGAGCGAGCTCGATATCGACTGAGGCCGCGTTTGATTGCCGCGCGGGCATCGACGACGACCGGACCCGCGTCGACGTCATCAACGACCAGGTGTGGCTCGTGAGCGAGTTTGAGCGGATCCATTGCCGTGATGGTTGGAGGGCTAGTCCAGTTGCCGGCCAGAAAATCGTCCGATGAGCCCGAGTGGGTCGATTCGGCCGAGGGTGGTACTTCTTCGGCGGGCCCACTCGCCCAGACTGCCAGAAGCCGGCCGTTTGCCTCGATCTCTTCTGCGACGCCGAGGATTGCAGCAAGGCCGTGGGTGCAGATGTCTCCGTCGTCGTCGCAGGTGCACGTGGTCGTGACGTTGGATGCCTGAGGCGCCTCGCCAGGAGGTGCAGGTTCATCGACGGTGAGGGTGACGTCGTACACCTCGCCGTTGGCGTCCGCGACGGTCGTTTCGGCTATGCCGGGACCAATATCGACCGAACCCACGTTGTTGCCCCGGTGGATGCGACGAGCCTTTGCCATCCGGCCGGGATCACCGAGATCGATCGCCAGGTTGGCGACGGACCGTGCCTCGTCTGAGCGGAGCGGGCGTCTCATACGAGCACCGGCTGTCGTGCGGTTGGATCTAGGTGGAGAAGCTCTTTGAGCTCGTCGGTCGAGAGCTCGGTCAGCCAGGATTCGTCGGTGCCAACAACCGCATCGGCCAGGGCCCGCTTTTCGGTCAGCATCGTGTCGATGCGCTCCTCGAGCGTGCCTCGACAAACCAGCTTGTGCACGAACACCGTCTTGTCCTGTCCAATGCGCCAGGTTCGGTCTGTGGCCTGATCTTCGACTGCGGGGTTCCACCAGCGGTCGTAGTGAATAACCCGGCTGGCCGCGGTGAGGTTCAGGCCGGTGCCGCCCGCACGAAGCGAGATCAGCTGCACCGGAGGGCCATCATCACCTTGAAAGGTATCGACCATCTGTTGACGCTTCTTCAAGGTCGTGCCGCCGTGCAGGAACGGAGCAGCATGGCCGTACTTCGCCTCGATGTGCGCGGACAGTAGAAGGCCCATTTCGCGGTACTGAGTAAAGATCAGCGTGCGCTCGCCAGCCTCGAAAATCGTGTCGAGAAGCTCCTCGAGACGCTGAAGTTTGCCGGACCGCTCGTCGTTGCCAACCTCGCCTTCGCGAAGGAAGTGGGCCGGGTGGTTGCACACCTGTTTGAGCTTGGTGAGCGTGGCGAGGACGAGGCCGCGTCGTTCCATACCGGTTGCAGCTGCCGCACTCTTGATGAAGTCGTCGAGGACTGCCTGGTAGAGACCGGCCTGTTCTGGGGTGAGGGTCGACCACGCGACCTGCTCGATCTTGTCGGGCAGGTCGGGGACGAGGGAACGATCGGCCTTCGTACGGCGCAGTACGAATGGGGCGGTCAGGCGACGGAGCGAATCGAGAGCCTGGGTGCCCTCTTCGTCGCCGCGTTCGATCGGGTTCGCGAACTGGTTGCGGAACCAGGTGATGCCACCGAGCATGCCGGGGTTGAGTGCGTCGAGTATCGACCAGAGCTCGGTCAGGCGGTTCTCGACCGGGGTGCCGGTGAGAGCCACCCGCTGTTGCGAATTGAGCTCCCGTATCGCCAACGCTGCGTTCGTGCGATGGTTCTTGATCGCCTGTGCTTCATCACAGATCACCACATCCCACGGAATCGGAGCGAGTTCACTGGTGATTCGACTAGCGGTGCCGTAGGTGGTGATGACCACGTCGTGAGCCGCTGCAGCTTCGGCCAACGCGCGCCCACGAGGGCGGTCAGGGCCGTGGGCGATCATGACCGATAGTTCGGGGCTGAAGCGCTTTGCTTCGTTCTCCCAGTTCGTAACGACCGACAGCGGACAGATCACGAGGTGGGGAAGGGTGGGCAGATCGTTGTGAACCCGAGCCAGTGTGCGTTCGAGAATGTGCGCAAGTGCGGTCGGCGTCTTTCCAAGACCCATATCGTCGGCGAGGCACCCGCCGAGCCCGAGGCGTCCGAGGAACTGCAACCATCCAAGCGCCCGTCGTTGATACGGGCGGAGTTCGCCGGTGAAACCAGCTGACTCGACCGCTTCGCTGAGCTCGTCGTCGGGGAGGCCTTCGAGCAGTTGGGCAATCCACCCATCCGCGGTGAAGTCATCGCCATCGCCCGAGCTCAGCTCGTTGATCGTCTCGCGGAGCAGTTCGGCCGGGGTCAGTTCGCTAGCATCGCGCCGCTGAGTCTCGAGGCGACGCAATGCCTCACGCATCTGGCGCCGGTCGACCTGCACCCACTCGCCTCGAAGTGCCACGATGTCGGCGCTTGAACGAGCGAGCTCCTCGAGCTCTTCAGGAGTCAGTGAAATGTCGCCCAACGCCAAGCCCCAATCGACATTGACCATCGCCTGGCTCAAGCCGCTCGATCGACCGAAGTTGGTCTCGGTGTGGGCAGAGGCGGTGAGGCGTGCGGAACGGGAGAGCAGCCCCTTGGGCGTGAGGATCGGCAGTCCAGCGAGACGGCATGCTTCGAGCCCTTCGCTGAGCAGGTCGGAGACCTCGTCGATATCGAGGTGCAGGACGTGCGGATTGTCCTCTTCGGCGAGGCCGGCCAGGGTCGCAAGTTGAGTCGCGAGGCGGTCGATGAGTTCACGCATTCGCTGGCGCAACGGGACCAGCCCGTTGGCGTCGGAGAGTTCGAGCGCTGCAGGAGTGGCGTCCCACACGTCATCGAAGCCGATCACGGTCCCGTCTGCGGCGACCGCTTCGAGGTACAGGGTCCAGGGAGCAGACCCATCGAGGGCCTCGTCGTCGAGGTCAGGTGGTTCCAGCCGTCCCTGGAGAGATACGTCGGGCGCCCCGAGTACCCGGCTCGAATAGTCAGCCAATTGCGTCGACCAATCCGCAAACGCGGATTCGTGAGCGACCGAATCAGCGAGGAAGATCGAATCAGGACCCGACCACGCGGTGGTCACCCGGCGCAGTGCCACGACGGTCGAAGCTCGTGTTCGTGGAAGTGGCGGTCGCCAGTCCTGCTCCTGAAGTGCGAATCGGCTGACGGCGTCAATGAGCGCGTTTGTGATCTTGATGACTTGATCGAGTGAGGATTCTTCGGACGCTGCGACCATCGCAGGTGGGACGATTTCGGCGAGTCGCTTAATACGCGCTTCCCATTCGGGATCGGCGATTCCTGCCCACTCGGCGCGCCAGCGCAGTCCAGCGGTTCGCAGGCTGGGTAGTGCCCGGCCACTGCCCGCTATCTCGGTTGCGACCAAGGTCGCGTGGTAAAGCCACGAAATCGAGGGCGACCATCGCTGGCTCGATGAACGAGGCAGCATTTGTTCGGCTAGCGGGCGGACGCGAACCGGGAGGACCGAAACGGTCTCCATGGTCGGCATTGCCCCCATGGTCTCGAAGAGAGGTACGTCTTCGGGTCGTTCGCCAATGCTGGCTCGAAGGTCAGGACCGAAGACGCCGATAGCGGCGTTGGCGATGTCTCGGGGTAGCGCCTCAGAATGCTCGATCCAGAGGCCGATCTGATCGCCGAGCCACGTTGCATGCAACGCGCCGGCTGGGAATGACGGTCGGACCACCTATCCACGCTAGCGGTTAGTTGATCAATCAACGCTCGCTTTTCGGAGTGCTCTCTGAAGAAGTCGTTGATCGCCAAGCCGACGGCGCAGCGCCTGCTCTAAACCCTTGATCGGGTAGAGATTCTGGGGGGCGCGATGTTCTTTGTGCGGCTCGCTGGCATAGCGCGGCAGCAGGGCGGCGACTTGATCAGCGAGCCGGGCCGAAGCATCGACTGGAGCGTCGCCGGAGCTGGAGGTTTCACAGCGGACGATGCCGGCCCATCCATGGGTGCGGGGCCCAGGTAGTCGCAAATACCAGCTGTAGCGAGACCCGATCGTGAATAGCGGGGACCGTTGCCCAGACTCGAGCCGGGTAACGACCTGTTGTTCGGCCAGGTCCAGATACTGCACGTGTTGGGTCTTGATCAGGCCGATCGTTCGCTCGCCGACGCGCCCGCGGAGGGGGCCGTCGAAAACGACGAGATCATCGGGCCCGGCGGATGGCACGATCTGGGTCTCAAGTTCCGTCATCTGCTCGTGGATGCCGAGGTAGAGGTCTTCGGGCGAGCCGGTCTTGATGGTGCCATGTTCGTACTCGCCATATTCGGTGATGATGGACGTGGCGCCGGGTGTCGGTGGTGTGAGAAATACCCTTTGGACGGCGACATCGTGGACGATTGCAGCATCGGGGCTGCACGCCACCGAGCCTGCCGCAACCGTTGCGCACGTCCCGGGAAGGACTCGGCCATTATCGGTCACCCAAACGCGCGCGTCGATGCGCCGAACGCCATCGACGAAGTAGATCGTTCCGCTGATTGCGGTGGGTGCTTCGGGTGTGATTGGTTCCCACTCGCCCGTCGGCACCTCGGCATCGGCGTGGACCACATCGGTCGACGCGTCGAGCGCTTCGACGTCTCCGCCAGTGCCGTAGTCGGGGTCCCAAGCCTCAACCGAGAAGATCATGAGAGAGCTCCAATGCCCTGGGTGACGGTCGATCCAGTGGGACCGCGCAGGACCCGAACATGGTGCGGGAGGCGGTCAGCGAGTTCGCTGATGTGGGTGACGATGACCACCAAGCGGCCCTGCGCCCCGAGCTCCTCGATTGCATTGGCGACAACATCGAGGGTCTCGCCATCGAGGGTGCCGAATCCCTCATCGAGAAAGACCGACTCGGTAGGTGCGATTGCGGTCGACGCCACGTCGGTGATGCTGTCGGCAAGAGACAGTGCAAGCGCGAGCGATGCCAGGAAGGTCTCGCCTCCAGACAACGTCCGAGCGCTGCGAACCTCGTCGGCGTTTCGATGGTCGAGAACAGCGAAGTCGGTGCCGTCGGTCGTCAGCGAATACGCGCCGCTGGATAGGACCATGAGGCGTTCGGTGGCGCGTTCGGCGAGATCGATCATCACGTCGGTCATCAGCCACTGCTCGAAGCCTTTGGCGTTGAGTAAGCGCCCGAGTTCGGCGGTGACGATCGCTTCCTCCTCGAGTTCGATGATCCGTTCGGCGTTGGTCGCATCACGCTTCTGGCGAAACGCCGCATCGTCGCGTGCGGCCACAGCTGCGTCGCGCTCGGCCGTCAACGCTAAGTGAAGTTGCTCGGCGGATTGGTCGATGTCGATACCGAATGGCTTGACGTGTTTGGCCATCTGCTTTTGAAGGGCCGACACGGCTTTCTCGTCGACCTTTTGCTGAGCAATAAGCGACTTTCGGTCCGCCACGAGTGTCTTTGTTTTGTCCGTGCTCCACTCGGTCAGCTCTCGCCAGTTCGCGAAGACGTCGTCGTTTGTAGGAACCGGTGGGTCGAGCATGGCAATGCTGTCTCGAATTTCGACGAAGTTGCGTCGTAGCTCCGATACGCGGTCCGTGAGAGCGGTTCGGTCCTCGGATGCAGCGTCCAGCTGAACGATGAGCTCGGTCGCCGCATCGCTAGCGGTCTCCAGCTTCGTGGTGGCGGTCGCCAGCTTCTTGGCCGCGGCCGTGAGTTGCGATCGCGTCGGGACTTGGGTCAATTGGTCGGTGAGCTCTTGGAGGGACTGCCGTGCGGTGCCAGCAGCGACTTCGCTGGACGTTGCCTGGGTGCTTGCATCTGCGACAGTCTTTCGTGCCTGAAGCGCGGCCTCTTCGGCCTGCGAGACGAGCGACTCAAGGTGGCTTACGTCATGGTCGTGGGTCTCGGGTAGCACGTCGATCGTTCGGGCACAGACTGGGCAGTCGTCGCCAAGAGAAAGCGTGGAGGCAATGCCGGCTGCCCCTGCAGCGATGCGTGTGTGTTCGAGCTCATCTCGTGCCTGACGTAAACGCTCCTCGATCGTGCTGACGGTGTCGGTCGCTTCAGTGTGCGCCGCAGCGTCTGCGGCGC
>CAZSYL010000070.1:0-19113 GCA_964610745.1 uncultured Acidimicrobiales bacterium | reverse complement strand
CCGCGGTTCAACATCCGTCTGGTCGATGACAAGAGCTATCCGTTCCTCGCCGTAACCGAATCCGATCAGTTCCCGCGGGCAATGGTCGTTCGTGGCAAGCGCAAGAAGGGCACGAGGTATTACGGGCCATTCGGGCATGCCTATGCGATTCGCGAAACGCTCGACCTGCTGCTTCGAACGTTCCCTATTCGAACATGTTCGGACAACAAACTTGAACGCCATCGCAAGCTCGGGCGGCCGTGCCTGCTCTTTCACATCGAGAAGTGCTCCGGTCCGTGCGTCGACGAGATCTCACAAGAGGATTACGACCAGCTCGTCCGCGACCTCATCGCCTTTCTCGATGGCGATACGGACGCGGTTGTCAAAGAACTCGAAGAGCGGATGATGAACGCCGCCGACTCCTACGAGTTCGAGTTGGCGGCACGGCTGCGAGATCAGCTTGGTTCGGTGAACAAGGCAATCGAAAAGCAGCAGATGGTTGGGGCGCGCTCCGATGATTTCGATGTCATTGGCCTCGCGGGCGATGAACTCGAGACCGCAGTGCAGATCTTCCTCGTTCGCCGGGGTCGTGTGGTCGGCCGTCGTGGGTTTGTCATCGATCGCGTCGAGGATCTCGATGACAGTGAACTGATCGACCGGATTCTCGAAGGTGTGTACGCCGATGAACCCGCCATGGGTTACCCAAAGCAGGTGTTGGTTCCGTTCCCATCGAGCGACCCGGAGCTGTACTCGGCGTGGATGGGGGAGCTTCGCGGCTCGGCGGTGAGCGTTCGGGTACCTCAGCGCGGCGACAAGCGGGCGATGCTCGAAACCGTGACCCGCAACGCAACCGAGGCCTTCACGAGGCATCGACTCAAGCGGGCGAGCGATCACAACAGTCGGGCGCGGGCGCTTAACGAGCTGCAGGAGTACCTCGGCCTGCCAGAGTCACCGCTTCGAATCGAGGCGTACGACATGAGCCACATTCAGGGCACCGACTACGTGGGATCGATGGTGGTCGTCGAAGACGGCCTGGCAAAGAAGTCCGACTATCGGCGTTTCAAGATCAAGACCGTCGACGGCAACAACGACTTCGCAGCAATGGCCGAAGTGCTGGAGCGGCGTCTGACGAACTACCTCTCCGATCGCGAGAAACCAGTAGAGGAGCGAGGCCGGTTTGCGTACCCGCCGAACCTGATCGTGGTCGACGGTGGCAAGGGGCAGCTGTCCAGTTCGTATGAGGTGCTCGAGGCGCTCGGCCTCGAAGAGGAGATCCCGATCGTCGCGCTGGCCAAACAGTTCGAAGAGGTCTACGTCCCCGGCCAGTCCGAACCGATTCGAATCCCGCGCCAATCCGAGGCGCTGTACTTGTTGCAGCGCTTGCGTGACGAGTCGCACCGCTTCGCTGTCACCTACCACCGCCAGCTGCGCAACAAGCGCATGACCAAGTCCGTGCTCGACGACATCACCGGATTGGGTCCGGCCAGAAAGGCTCGTCTTCTCAAGGAATTCGGCAGTGTCAAGGCCGTCAAGGGGGCAACCGAAGCTGAACTTCTCGAGTTGTCGTGGTTGCCCGATGAGGTCGGCCAACGCGTTTGGTCTCATCTGCATTCGGTCTAATTGCGCCGAACGGCTAGCCTCACCTTCTGATGAGCGAGAACTGGGTCGAACCGGGCTGGTGGTATGCCAGTGACGGCAAGTGGTATCCCCCGCTTGACGTCGACGGTTCAACGCCCCATAGTGACTCGGACCTAAGAGATGTTGGAGGCGTGGCCGACTTGAACGAGAGCGGGGAAGACGCGGGCGTCCCGAGTGATGGCCCGCCCACCGAGAGCGCTCAATCCGATCCGGCGGGACCTGAGCTTGACCTGACGAAACTCGATGCCGAAGCCGTTCCGGTCAAGGCGCTGTCCGAGGGCCACGAAGGTGTTGCTCACGATCAGGAATCACTCGATCTGCCCGCAGTCACCTTTTCGGTCGCTCGCCCCTCTGCAGCCGGCGATGACCGACTGCCTACCGATCTTGCGCGGACCGACCGTGACCGTCCGGCGAGCATGACGAGAAGTGTCGTGGGGCCGAGCGTGCGCTCCGGTGGTGGCTCGTCTTCTCATGCTGCGCCTTCCAACGCGTCGTCGAACAGCGGCGGAGGAGGAGGCAAGGGGTCTCTGAGCTCAGCCTCGATGGCTTCGCCGCTGCGGCCTGGCACCGATGCAACCGAATCGGCCGCAAAAGCAGGGCCGATGCAAGGTTCTGGTTCCGATGCCGCTGAAAGCACGGCTCGTAAACCGGCAACACGCTCCGAGGCGCGGGGTGAGGAGTTCTGGGACGAACAGAGCACCCAAGGGTCGCAACGTCGTCAGTCGTTTCTGTTTGTCGTTGCGGTCGCTTTGGCAGTCCTGTCGGGGATTCTCGGAGCGTTGTGGTTGCGCGAGCGCAATGTCGCAGAAGAGCTGCGCGAGAACATCGCTGCGGTGCAGGTCGACGATCAGAGCTCGGAGCTGTCAGCTCTCGAAGGGCAGAACGACACCCTGCGTCTGCAGAACGAACAGCTGGAGCAACAGCTCGCCGATATGAGCGCACTCGTGCTCGAGTTGCCAGAGGGCCGGGTCACCGAAGTCGACGTGCCCTTCACGCCAGTCTTTGCCGACGAAGAAGGCGGCCGATTGATCGCGGTTGGGGCGACCGGTGAATACGTTGTTTGGGGCGACGGTGTGATCAACCCAATCACCGACTCGGGTTCGGTCGACGGGAGCCCGACCGGGTTGTTCGCAGGTGGTGGCCGAGCATGGATCAGCACCGAGAACCCGCAGATCGACGTCATTCCCATGAGCCTCGAGCTCGGTCCTCAGGATCCAGTGCCGTATGGACCGGCGCGATTCCTCGTGCCCGATACGCGGGTGTTCTGGACCTTTGACCCCGCGATTGGCGAGATTGTCCGCATTCGCCGAGCAGACAACACCATCACCCAGTCGGTGCCGATCCCGGTCGAGGTCGTCGATCTGACCATCGGTGCGGGTTCTGTCTGGGCGCTCGGTGATGATGGCCGCGTCTATCGAATCAACACCGCCGATTTCACGGTGCAGCCAATCGATGCCGGTGAAGATCTGATCAGCATTGCCGCGAGCCCCGATGCGCTGTGGACGTTGTCGGCCGCCGACGGCTCGCTGCGCCGTATCGACCCCGTCACCGGTGCCGTGCTGGTGACCGTGCCGGTCGGACGTGACCCGATCGACGCGATGTTTGCTGGTTCCTCGGTCTGGGTAGGTCTTCGTGCAGGTTCATCGCTAATCGAGGTCGATACTCGCACGAGCGCGGTCGTTAGCCGGACAGCGCTCGACTCCGAACCCGCCGCGTTGCACCAGGGTGACTCGGGAGTCTTTGTGACGACCGTTGCCGAAGAGGCGCAGATGCTCTTTATCGATTCGCTCGTCACCGGGGAAGCCAATGAGGATGCGGCGGACGCCGAGGCTGGCACCGATGGGACTGACGGAACCGACGGGGCTGCTGGCGACACCGACGCTGCGACGAACTGACCCGTGAGCGAGTCACCCGAGGGGTTTGGGCTTCTCGAAGGAGAAGCCGGAGAGCTGTGGGAGGCGCACTCGGACTGGTGGCAGACCGAGTTCACTGATGGCGCGGACCCTGAATACGACGAACAGATCCTCCCGCTCGCAGCCCAGCTGTTGGCAGGGTTCGATCGTGTTCTTGATCTCGGCTGTGGCGAAGGACAGATCGCTCGTCTCTTGGCGTCTGGACCGGGGTCGCCGACGGTGATTGGGGTCGACCCAACGCACTCGCAGATCGTGGCCGCGAAGGATCGCGGGGGAGCGTTGTTTGGGGTCGCGGGTGCGTCGGCTCTCCCTCACCCCGACGCATCGTTCGACGCCGTGCTCGCAAGCCTCGTCTTCGAACACATCGATCCGCTCGAGCCGGCCGTAGCTGAAGTGGCTCGTGTATTGCGCCCTGGCGGGCGCTTTGCGTTCTTTCTAAACCACCCGCTGCTGCAGACGCCCGGGAGCGGATGGATCGACGACCACATGGTCGATCCGCCTGATCAGTACTGGCGGATAGGTCCCTATCTCGTCGAGTCCGCCTCGGTCGAGGAGGTGCAGAAGGACGTCTTCATTCCGTTCGTGCACCGCCCGCTTAGTCGGTACGTCAACACGCTGTCGGCGCACGGACTGCGCATCACGGAGATGCACGAGCCATCGCCGCCGGAAGGGTTTCGGGAGAAGTCGCCGTTCTTCGCTGCAGCCGCTCACATTCCGCGCCTGTTGGTGTTGGTGTGTGAGCGGGCCTAGTAGGTTCAAGACGTGAGTGAATTTCTGGTCATCACGGGAAACTCTGGCGCTGGTCGTTCTCACGCGGCCAATGTGCTCGAAGACCTGGGCTGGTTTGTCATCGACAATCTTCCGCCCGCGTTGATCTCCAAGGTCGGCGAATTGGCCGACGCTCCAGGGTCGTCGATCTCAAACGTGGCGCTTGCTGTTCCCGCGGGTGCCAACGTCGAAGAGCTGCTCGAGGCGATCGCCGACCTGCGGTCGTCGGGTGCTCGCGTGCGGATTCTGTTCCTCGAGGCGTCGACGGCGCGCCTGGTGCAACGTTACGAATCGACGCGGCGTCCGCATCCCTTCGGCGACATGGGCCTGACGGAGGCAATCGATGGCGAGCGGGCTGAGCTCGAGGCGGTCAAGGCCGAGAGCGATGTCGCGATCGACACGTCGGACTTGAACGTGCATCAGCTGCGCGCCCGATTGGTCGAGCTCTTTGGGACCGAGTCGCCGGGCGGAGATATGCAGACCAAGGTGGTGTCGTTCGGGTACAAGCACGGGCTGCCGCTCGATGTCGACATCGTGCTCGATTGCCGTTTCTTGTCGAACCCGCACTGGGTGGAGGAGTTGCGGCCGCTCACCGGGGTCGATGAGCCCGTTCGCGACTACGTCCTGGGTCAGGCGCTCACCGCGACCTTTCTCGAACGAATTGAGCGAATGCTCGCGCTTGTCATGCCGGCCTATGTCAAAGAGGGCAAGAGCTATTTGACGATTGCCTTTGGCTGCACCGGGGGACAGCACCGGTCTGTCGCGATGGCTGAGGCGGTCAAGGAGGTGCTGACGAGGCTTGGTTACGAGCCAACGGTTCAGCATCGTGATGTCGAACGGGCGTCGACTTCGGGGTAGCGCTCTGTGGCGCGGGTCACCTTTAGTGAATGGTCCATCTGTTCTGGAGATGGGCGGATGAGATGTTTGGTCGGATCTGTATGACAGAAACTCGCCATGATGTCAGCGACTCCAAAGGGCTTGCGCTAGACAAGAATGGAGAGATCTCTGTGAAAGGACTTCCCCAATCATGACCGTCCGCGTAGCAATCAATGGTTTTGGCCGAATTGGCCGTAACTACCTTCGAGCCGCCAAGGCAACCGGAGCCGACATCGAGTTTGTTGCAATCAACGACCTCGGTGACATCGAGACGATGGCACTGCTCCTTCGTAACGACAGTGTCCACGGCCGCTTCCCCGAGAAGATCACCGCAGGCAAGAAGGAACTCCGCGTCGGCAACGACCGCATCAAGGTGTTCTCCGAGCGCAACCCTGGCGACCTGCCATGGGGCGAGCTCAACATCGACGTCGTCATCGAGTCGACGGGTGTGTTCAACTCCAAGGAAGCCGCTGGCGCACACCGCGATGCTGGTGCCAAGAAGGTGCTGATCTCGGCTCCAGCGAGCTGTGACGCAACGTTCGTCCTCGGCGTGAACGATGACCTGTACAACCCGGACAAGGATCACGTCATCTCGAACGCGTCCTGCACGACCAACTGCTTTGCAGTCATGGTCAAGGTGCTCGACGACAAGTTTGGAATCGTCGAAGGTCTCATGACCACCGCCCACGGTTACACCGGTGATCAGTCGCTCGTCGATGGCCCTCACCGTGATCCTCGTCGTGCACGCGCTGCTGCGGTCAACATCGTGCCGACCACGACCGGTGCTGCACGTGCAACCGGCCTCGTGCTGAAGAAGATGGCGGGCAAGCTCGACGGTATTGCACTGCGTGTGCCAATCCCTGACGGCTCGTTGACCGACTTCACCGCAGTGCTCAAGAAGCCAGCAACGGTCGAGCAGATCAACGCTGCGTTCAAGGAAGCTGCTTCTAAGGGTCAGCTCAAGAACGTGCTCGAGTACTCAGATGAGCCGCTCGTTTCGTCCGACATCGTTGGACGTCCTGCGTCGTGCATCTTTGACTCGGGACTGACGATGTCGATGGGCACCCTCGTCAAGATCGCTGGTTGGTACGACAACGAGATGGGTTACTCGACCCGCCTCGTCGAGCTCACCGACATTGTTGGTAAGCGCAAGTCCAAGAAGAAGAAGGCAGCTGCCAAGAAGCCTGCAGCGAAGAAGGCAGCAGCAAAGAAACCAGCCAAGAAGAAGGCAGCAGCAAAGAAGTGAGCGTTCCTCAGCTTGAGGACCTCGGCGACGTCGCCGGCAAGAGGGTTCTCGTTCGTACCGACTTCAACGTCCCGATCGTGGACGGTGAGATCACCGACGACCTTCGCATCCGTGCGGCGCTGCCAACACTTCGCTGGCTATTGGACCATGGCGCAAGCGTCACGGCCATGAGCCATCTCGGTCGCCCAAAGGGTGAACCGAATCCGAAATACAGCGTGCAACCTGTCCGGGAGCGGCTCGACCAGCTGCTCCCGGGGGTTACCCTGCTCGAGAATCTTCGCTTCGATCCAGGTGAGACGGGCAATGACCCGGCATTTGTAGAGAAGTTGATCGAAGGCCAGGACCTCTACGTGAACGACGCCTTTGGTGCGTCGCATCGTGAGCATGCGTCGATCGTTGGCCCTCCTCAACACCTTCCGTCGGCAGCTGGTCGCCTCCTTGCCAAAGAGGTCGAGATCCTTCTCGGCGTTCGCGACGAGGCGCGGCGTCCGTTCGTTGCGATCATGGGTGGTTCGAAGGTGAGCGACAAGGTGGCGGTCATCGAGTCGCTTCTCGAACGAGTCGACACGCTGCTTATCGGCGGAGGCATGTCGTACACGTTCTTTGCCGCAATGGGGAACCCGGTTGGGAACTCGCTGCTCGAAGAATCGATGATCGATTACGCCAAGGGCTTGCTCGATAGCACTGACAAGATCAAGCTGCCGAGCGACACGACCGCACTTGGCCCAGGTGGCGAGTTGTTCAACCCCGAAGCTGGGGGAGACGTTCGTCAGGTGGGTCAGAGCATTCCCGACGGTTGGGACGGCGTCGACATTGGGCCCGGCACGGCTGCCGAGTACAGCGACATCATCGCGGAGGCCCAGACCGTGCTGTGGAACGGCCCGGTTGGTGTCTTTGAAGACCCACGTTTTTCGGCCGGAACCAAGCACATTGCCCATGCACTGGCAGATGCGAGTGCGTTTACGGTGATCGGCGGTGGCGACAGTGCTGCTGCGGCGAAGGAATTTGGTGTGGACGAGCGAATCGACCACGTATCGACCGGCGGTGGCGCGTCGCTCGAATTGCTCGAAAAGGGCGACCTCCCGGGCCTGATTGCCCTGCGGGATTCACAACACGCTCTCTAGGAGAACATCATCATGGAACGTAAGCCGCTGTTCAGTGGCAACTGGAAGATGAACCTCAATCACTTTGAGGCGATTCAGCTGGTGCAGAAGCTGTCGTATGCGTTGACCAAGGACGATATTGAGGCGGTCGACATCTCGATCCACCCTCCGTTCACCGATCTTCGGTCGGTTCAGACCGTGCTTGAGGCGGACAAGATTCCGATCGCTCTCGGTGCGCAGAACTGCCACTGGGAAGACAACGGTGCGTTCACCGGTGAGATTGCGCCCTCCATGCTCGAGAAGTTGAACGTTTCGTATGTGATCTGTGGACACAGCGAGCGTCGCCAACAGTTCGGTGAGACCGACGAGCAGGTCAACCAGAAGGTCAAGGCAATTCTCAAGGCCGGGATGACGCCGATCATGGCGTGCGGCGAGACGCTTGAACAGCGCGAGAACGGCGAAATGGAAGCACACATCATCGAGCAGGTGACCGAAGGTCTTCGCGGTGTCAAGGCTGAAGATGTGGCATCGATGGTTGTTGCCTATGAGCCGATTTGGGCGATTGGCACCGGCATGACCGCCACTGCTGAGGATGCGCAGGAAGTGTGTGCGCTGATCCGACGCGAGATTGCTGAGCTGTACAACCAGGACACCGCGGACAAGATTCGAATCCAGTACGGCGGTTCGGTCAAGCCAATGTCGGCTGGAGAGCTGATGCGCCAGCCCGACATCGATGGTGCCCTCATTGGTGGCGCAGCGCTCAAAGCCGACGATTTTGCTGGTTGTATCCAGTATCGACTGGGTTAGTCGCTTCGCGACCCAACGTAAACAACTCCAAAAAGAGTGCTGGCGATGCTGCAAATGGTGAAAGCGCCGCGGGTACAGTTAGTGACCATACGGATCCGCTCTTTTCGCGGTCCAATCCTCTAGGAAACACTAGGTAGATCGATGTTCTGGGTAGTTCTCGTCATTCACGTCTTGTTGAGCTTCGGCCTTATCGCCCTCATTTTGCTGCACAGTGGCAAGGGCGGCGGCCTTTCTGACATGTTCGGTGGCGGCCTTGGCGCAACGTCGGCTGGTTCGACCGTGGTCGAGCAGAACCTGAACCGCATCACGATCCTCGTTGCCACCGCGTTTAGCTTCACGACCGTGTCGCTTGCGCTGCTTTTCGACTTCGGCTGAGCCCGCTGCGCGTTTAACTGGAGGAGCCTCCTGCCGATAGGTCAGGGTGATTCTTCGCGCCAAAACTCGTTCGAATGGACGTTTCGCCGCTCTATTGTTGGCTTTTTCTCTCGTTGTTGCTGCGTGCTCGAGCAGCGAGGATGCTGCACAGCTGATCGATCCTGCGGATTTTCCAAATACGCCTGAAGCAGAGCAGGACGACAGCGCAATTTTGACTCCCGATGGGCTGGCGTTCACGTCGGGACCATTGAACCTTCGGGTGAGTGTTCCAGAACTCGATGTGGTGCCTCCTCATGAGGTCGATGAGACGAATGCGGTTCAGGTTCTGATCGCCGACCTTTTGACCGATGGCCTGACGCGACGCAACGACGAAACCGGATCGATCGAACCGGCTCTCGCTGAGTCATGGCGAACGAACAACAGCGGGCTGGTATGGACGTTCCAGCTTGGTGATGCCACGTTCAGTGATGGGTCCCCGGTGACCGCTGATGATGTCGTGGCGAGCCTGAATCGTGTCGCGTTGCAGGGCTCGGCCTCGATTAGCGGACCAAACCTGTGGCCGATCGTTGGTTGGGACAGGGCCGGAGACAACGAGAACGTCGATTCGGTGAGTGGTATTGAAGCTCCCCGTGAAGATCGAGTTCGAATCACGACAACGCGCCCGTTTACTCCACTCCCTGAGATTCTCGCCGCCGTGAGCTTTGGCGTTCTTCCGGCTGATGCTGCCGATGGCGAGAACGGTGACCTGCCGTTGAGCTCGGCGATCGACTTCACGCCGACCGAGCGGTGGGAAGATGGGCTTCGTCTCGAACGCGAAGCCGAGAACGGCATCGTCTCGAAGATCGAGCTGTTTGTCGATCCGCAGCTCACGATGCTTCAGGCTGGTGAGACCGATCTCGCTGTTGCTGTCGATGTAGACGAGCCACTCGAGGGCGTAACGAACGCTGCTGTGCCGCGTTCTGCTGAAACCTATTTCGCAATGAATGCGCTTGTCTCGCCATTGGACGATGTGATGATTCGCCAAGCCATCGTGCACGCCATCGATGCGCAACAGATTCGCGACACGTTCTTCCCGAACGCAGAGGTGATGCGCAACTTCATCCCCGAAGATGTCATTGGCGGAGTGCGCAACGCCTGCGCAACGTCGTGCGAGTTCAATCCTTCGCAGGCGCGGACGCTGGTGCAGGCATCGCCGTCGCGCAATGCTGCGTTCACCGTGGACTACGTCGAGATCGATCCTCGTGAGGCCACGGTCGACAAGCGCATCGCTGAGCGGATCGCGGCCACACTCAACGAGATCGGTCTGAGGGCAGAGGCTGTTGGGCACACCCCCGAAGAGTTCGAAGCAGCAGCTTCGGCCGGCGAGCTGGGGCTTTTCCGCTTTGGATCGGCGTCGACGACGCTGTCGGCTGAGACCGACCTTGGTCTGTCCTTCCACGGCAACGGACGTGACAACGTCACCGGCACATCGATCCCTCGTGTAAACACCCTCATCAACGAGGCCCGAGAAACCATGAGCGAGGACGAGCGAGCTCAGCACTACTCCGAAGCCGAGTCGATTCTTTTCGCTGAAGCAGTTGTGCTGCCACTCGTTCAGTTCAACCATCAGATTGCGTTTGGTGCCACGCTCGATGCTGCGGGCCTCGAGCCAGACGGTTCGCTCGATCTCAGTGAGATGCGGTTTGCTCCGGTCGAGGCCCCCGACGAACCAATCCTCGACGGCGAGTAGCTCGTCCGCATCAAGAAATAGGGCAGGGGCAAGCCCCCGTGGTCTGATCGAATAGCTGGGTTCTGCCTCTCGCCTAGAGCAATTGTGGGTCTTCGGCGTCTTGTTTGCGCCGAGACTGGTTTCTTGGCGGTCGCTCGGGCCGCTTCCCACCGGATCTCTTTCCGGATTTGGGTTTCGCTGCCTTTTCTTCCCATCGAGCGTTTCTGTATTGCCACGTGCCCGTGCCCGGGTCCCACACGACGGTGATTTCGGCGTCGTGGATCCAGTGGTGACAGTCATCGCACACCAGCAGCATTTCGTCGATGTTGGTTTCGCCCTTAGCGGGTGCGCTGAACGGAACGATGTGGTGCGCTTGGCACCGAGTCACATCGGCTCTGCAGCGAACACAGCCGCCGTCACGTACGACAAGGGCCACCCATTGGCCCGGGGTGGCTCGGCGAACTGCGCGACCCTGCCAGAGCACTTCACCCTTGTCGTTGACGAGTTGGCCAGCGAACTCACTGATGCATCGGTAGTAGCTGGCAACAGCTGTTGGGACGATGCCTGTTCCGATGAGCTCGGCTTCCCACGTGGCGAGAAGCTCGAGGTCGTTTGTGATGTCGGACAGCTTGCCGGTGAAGACCATTGTTGGGCGTTCACTTCGCCGCCGGCCAGGTTGGGAACTGTTGTTGGAGTTTGAGCCGTCGGAGTCGGCGGGGAGGGGCTCGATGTCGCTTGTCAACATCTCGATGGCAGCGTCGAACATGCGCTGTTGGCTAGTGCGTTCGTGCTTTGCGCCGGGAACATCACGACCGCCGTCTTCGCGGTACATAGCGTCGCCTCGCCGGCGAATCGTCCGAAGGGCGCTATCGATTGACTCGTCATCTCCTTCGATGACCAAGCGACTGAGGCCATTTGTTGAGCGGGCCTTGTATGCCTTGCGGCGTCGTCGCTGGCGGTCATAACGCGAGTTGCGCTCGTCGGAGCTCGTGTGGTCTTCGACGAACTTGCGAGCAATGCCTCGGCCGACATCGGGGTTTGCGCCACCGATCTCGTCGATCAGCTCTTCATCGTTCGCGGCAGCGCCGTCGGTTTTGTCGGAGGCTTCGGCGATGACATCGACCTGTTCGGTCGAGAGATCACCATTGGTTAGCTTCTTTGCGAGCTTGGGGTTCTTCTTGATTGCCTTGGCTCGGCTCGTGCGCTTCTTGGCTTCGCCTTTCGAGACCCCGCCCGACTTCTTGATGACACCTTCGGTCGAGCGGTCGCTGTGGCCTGCCTCACTGCGTTGGGCGATAAGAAGGGCTTCAAGAGCGTCGAGCCGGCCTCGATACTGGTCGATCGCCTCGATGGCGGGGGAGAATGGCGCTTCGGTGAGCGCGGACGTCACGATGTTCATGGCCTGCTGGGACGCCAACAACCAGTCGGACGCCTGGCCCGTGTTGGTGTTGGTGCGGTCTCCCGAGGTCATGACACCAACTTAATGATGGGGTGTGACAGCGGATTTGGACTCACGATTCGAGGCGAGCATGGGTGGAGCTTCCAGCAAAGTTGGCTACGATAATGCCTCGGTTCAGGGAGACCTGAATTGCCACGTCGGAGTGGCGGAATTGGCAGACGCGCAGGCTTAAGGTGCCTGTGTCCTTAGGGACGTGGGGGTTCAAGTCCCCCCTCCGACACACTCGTTAGTACACGCGTCAGGTCCTGCGGAGACCTGCATGCGTCCGTCGTCGTGGTAGACGACGGCGAGGTTCAGTTCGCTGTAGACGGCTTTGCGATCTTCCGGGTCGGCGTTGGCCAGGATGGCGACGATTCCCTTGAGCTGGCGGACGAGGTCCTTGATCTCTGTTGAAGTGAGTCGACCATCGCCGCCCTTGGGTCGCAGAGCGATCTCGGCTGCCTTGCGAGCGAGCTTCACTTCGTCGATCCACTGTCCGACGATGGCGGGATCGGTGCCGGCTTCGAGCGCTTGGCGATACTTGGCGAGCTTGTCGTCGCATTCCTTGAGCTTCTTGCGCGCTGTGGCGAGCCTGTTCTGCTCGGCGATGTCGGGGCCGGTTGCGGCTTCGAGGGCGGAGCAGGTGTCGTCGATGTGGTCGTCATCGAAGAGCTGGGCGAGCCACTGATCGATGGCGGGGGTGAGGGAGTCTTCTCGCACGTAGATGGTCTTGGGATGCTTGTCCTTGGCGACGGCGTACTCAGCGGGGAACTTGCATCGGTAGTACGCCCGTTTGTGGTTCCACGATCCCTGCATCCGGCGGCCGCATTCCGCGCAGTAGACGTGTCCGCTGAGCAGATACGTGTGTTTCGTCCGTTCGCGTCGGACTTTGGCTCGTTTGGCGCCGGTGAAGACTGCTTCGGCGGCGGTGAACTCGTCGAGGCTGATGATGGCGTCGTGGGTGGGGTTCTCCGACCAGATCCACTCGGTGCGATCGTTCCATCGCATCTTCGACTGGTGTCCGAGAGAGACGTCGTCGACGTCGAGCAGCTCCTCGTGGCGCTGCTGACGGTTCCAGACTTGGTAGCCGGTGTAACGGGGGTTCTGAAGGATGGCTCGGACCGCGATCTTGCTCCAGACCCCTTTGCTGCTCGCTCGATGACGGTTGCGCGTTGCGTCATGGCCAGAAGGCGAGAGGATGGAGTCTCGGGTGAGCCCTTCGGCGATCGAATACAACCCCGAGCCTGAGATGAACTCGGTGAAGATGCGCACGACGTTCGGAGCAGTTTCGGGGTCTGGTTCGAGGACGTGGAGTCGTTGCCCGACAGCGGCCTTGCTTGGGTTCGGATGCGGGCCAGCATCGCCAAGCCGGTAGCCGTACGGTGGCCGCCCTCCGAGGAAACGTCCTTCGATGGCTGCCTGCGAAGCCATCGCCGCTCGGACTCTGGTCTTGATTCGGTTGCGTTCGCCCTTGCTCATGCCTCCGTACAGCGACATGACGAGATCGTGCGCATCGCTACCAGGGTCGATGGCCCCTCCGACTTCGGGCACCCACAGCGAAACGCCGTAGTGGACGAACACCGGGAACGTGAGACCGAATTGGTTGCCGTAAAAGGCTCGTTGCGGCTCGCCAATCACTACGGCGTCGAAACCGCGAGCCGGATTTGCGAGCGCGTCGAGCAGGCGTGACGCTTCTGGGCGCCGCTTCCAGGGGAGTGATCGCGACTGTCCGATGTCGAAGAACTCCTCGGCGATCTCCCCGCCCGCTGGCTCGATGAGCTGTCGTGAGCGCGCGAGCTGCCAGTTCTGAGATGAGGTGGGGTCCTGCTGGTCTTCGGTGCTGACCCGTCCGTAGAAGGCGAAACGATTCACGATGCCTTTGACGATAGGTCATCCTTGGGACAGGCCTCCGTGCGCGTGGCCGCTCGCTGAACGAGTCGGGCGAGCGCCCGGGCTAGGCCGGGCGTGAGCGCCGGAGGATTCGACGGGGCGACGGTGTCTGCAAGCGAGCCAGGCACGAGTCGGAGCTGGCGTTCCGCTGCTGAGGGAGCGGGCCTGTGCGGAGTACCGGTCACGGCGCCTCCTGGATCTGGTCGAGCCACTGGCTCCAGTTCGTCGTGGTCTGGCCTTGGATGCAGCCGACGGTCGGGGCGGCGGCGGGGCTGATGGGTTGGCCTCGGTAGATGGCGAGTAGGAGTGGCTGCGGGCAGACCGACCGACCGGCGAAGCGGACGCCGAGGTGAAGGTGTGGCCCTGTGCTGTTGCCGGCTCCTGGAGTTCCGGGTTGACCGCCCGACAGCCCGAGCGGTGATCCTGCAGCAACGACCTGGCCCGGTGTGACGAGGAGTTGGGTCAGGTGGCAGTACGTGTAACGGGCGCCGTCGACTCCTTCGAGGATCACCGTGGTGCCGCAGCGGTTTGGGTCGGTTGGGTAGATGCCGGCCGTTGATGCTGTGGTGACGGTGCCTGCGACCATGGCGAACAGCGGAGTGCCGACTGGGATCCCGAGGTCGTAGGCGGGGTAGTCGTGGTGGGGCCGGGTCAGCGCCACCTCGTCGGCGTAGCTCGCTGGAATCGGAAGGGCGTATCCGGCGATCGGTATCGCAGCAGTGGCAAGTGGCCCGGTGTAGCGCCGGGCCCAGTCGAGCACGGCCTCGACATATGCCGATGACCGGTTGTAGCTGAACACGGCGGCCTCGATGTCAGCGATGTGGCCGTCGGGGCAGAGGTGTCGCCGCATCGCTGGTACGGCATCGAAGATGTTGTTCGGGTCGGCGAGGCCGTCGCTGTTGTTGTCGCCTCCGAAGATCCTCCAACTGCTGGGGATGAACTGGAACGGGCCGACCGCCCGGTCCCAGACGGTGTCGTCATCCCATCGGCCGTCGTCGGTGTCAGGAATGCGGGCGGTGCCGTTCGTGCCATCGAGTGGGATTCCGATGATCGGAGGCTGGATGGTTCCGTCGAGAGCGAGGACTGCTCCGCCGAACCGGCCGTGGTTTGACTCGACCTTGCTGATGCCCGCCATCACGGTCCACGGCAGTCCTGGGCATTGCTGGGCTTCTTGGATGAAGAGCTGCAGCAAGAGAGCGGGAATGTCCTCGAGTGCCTCGTCGGAGGGGTTCGAGACGGTGACCGCAGCAGCCGCCGAACCGGCACCACCCGATGCGATGACGACGAAGAAGACCAGCCCGAACATGCCCACAAGCAGCACAGCGAAGAGTGCGGCAGCCGCAGCAATGGCTCTCACGCCGTGTTCCGAGGTCGATTCACGACCGCCCAAGGGACGGTGTTCTGCTAGCGACGCGACGGCCTGATGCATCCATCGGGGAGGGCCGGGCGGTCACGTTGAGTGGCTGAGGAGGCTGGGCCGAATGGATCATCTTCAATGCGAATCCCTTGCCGTTTCAGGGATCTGAGATCGTTGAATCTGTAGCGATCGAGCAGGTTCGGCGTCCCTGGGTGGTTGTGCTCTGGTCGGAACGAACCCTTGACAGCGGCCGTATCGCATCACTTACCGTGGTTGCTGTGACGGGCGGCACGTGGCGTGCGGAGGGGCGGGAGTTGGTGACCCCAGGTGGCGAGACGGTGTCTCGCGCCATGTCTACGGTGGGCTTGCACCACTGGGGGTCCGTTTCGCCGTTCGCCGAACTGGTCAGCTGCGAGGGAACCCGACCACAAAGAGTGAGGTTCCCGTCATGAAGATCTCTGCCATCGTGCTGTTGCTTGTGATCCTGATCGCTGCCGGCTGCTCGTCTGAGGACGATGGCGGAGCGTCGATGGCGACGACTGCTGTGGTCTCGTCGACCACGTCGACCAACGGCGTCCCGTCGACGGGGGAGACGCCGGAGCCTGACGCCGTAACCAATGATCCCGAGGAAGAGGCGCCGAGCACGACCACGGCGACTCCGACGGAGCCCGAGGTCGCAATCGAGGAAGTCGTTGCCGACCGCATTCGTGGCTACTTCGCCGCCCGCGCGACCGCCAACGCTGCTCCCGCTCCCAACCCAGAGGACCCCGCTCTCGCCGAGTTCGCCGTCAGCGAGGAACTGGCGACCGTGACTACGAACACGCAAACGAGGCTCGACGCCGGCCAGGCGATTCGACCTGGCGAACAAGGGTTGGCCGAGATTCGGGTCGGGTTCGTCGAAGCGGGGGCTTCAGCCGCCACCGCAGCCGCATGCGCCGTCGACGACGGCGTGATCTTCGACGTTGCAACTGGCGCCGTCGTGAACGACGACGTCGTGACGCACAACTATCAGGTCAACCTCGAGCTCCACGACGGGGTCTGGAAGGTGAGCCGCATCGTGCGCGTCCAGCAGTGGGAGGGGGTGGCCGGGTGCGCGTTATCACCCGCGGACTACCCCTTCTGATCTTCGCAACGCTCCTGACGGCAACGCCGGTCGGAGCTGCGGATCAGGGTGATGTGGGAATCGTCGATGGGACCGTGCGCGTCGTGGCGGTAGCGACGATTCCGGGGGAGTCGTGGGGATCGGACAGCGACTGCATCTACGAAGTCGTGATCGAGGACGACCTCGCCTTCGGCGTGTATGAGGTCGACGGCACTCGCATGTACTCCGACACGGGCCGGTGGCTCCGGAAGTCATGCGAAGGCGAGACCATCCCGGTCGATGGCTTGTTCACGTTTCCCGAGGGCGATGGATTCAGCACTCCGGACTTGCTGCAGCAGGCGATCGACGTGCTCGACCCGCCCGAACCGGGCTGGGGAGCAAGCCCCGACGGAGTCGAGGTCGCCATGGTGACCCAACTGCCCACGGCGCTCTGGGTCGACACCGCGTACTGGACCGGCAACTTCGTCGCTCGGGTCGAGACGCCGAGCGGCCGAGTCTGGGCCGAAGCAACGGCTGTGCCTACGAGTTCGAAGTGGACGGCGGGAGACGGCGCCGTCGTGACATGCGTCGATGGCGGCCAACCATGGGGACCAGCCACGACCGTCGATGAGCCGGCGTGCTCGCACACGTACGTGCGATCGACGGCCGGAAGCCCCGGTTACGGCATGGCGGTTGAGGTGGCCTTCGACGTCACCGGGAGCACCAGCACCGGCGGGGTCCAAGACCTCGGTCAGATCTTTCGATCTTCGGCGCCGGTCCTCGTGATCGTCGGTGAGATTCAGGCAATCGAGACGAGCGGAACATAGGGAGGCCTGGAAGTGGCGACTCAACTGAAAGAACGGGCGAAGTTGAACGGGCACGGCGAAGCGCCGGTCACCATCGGTGCGCCGCCGGACAATCTGCGCAAGCGGCGGATGCCCGAGATGGCAGGCGGCCTCCTCCTTGTCGTGGTGTGCGCACTCGGGGCGTTGTGGTGGCAGGCGTCATCGACCGAGCGCCAGCCGGTGCTGGCGCTGCGGAACTCGGTCGAGCGAGGCGACGTCGTTCAGCTCGAGGATTTGCAGGTCGTCAGCATCGACACCGACCAGGCAATCGCCGTGCTCGCCGACACCGAGTCGGCGCAGGTCATCGGGCGCGTGGCACGGACCGATCTCGCCGCCGGGACGCTCGTCACTCCTGAGCAATTCAGCTCCAGCTCGACCCTCAGCGTTGATGAAGGTGTCGTCGGATTGGCTCTCGACGCCGGTCAGTTCCCGTCGCTGTCACTCGCCACAGGGGACGCGGTTTCGGTGGTGCTTACTCCGTCGCCGAGCGATCCTCGGGCTTTCGACGAGCAGCAGGCGGCCAACGTCCTCGTCGAGCGAGCAACCGTGGTCGAGGTGAGTCCGTTGGGCGTGCAGGGCGGCCTATTCATCTCGCTTCAAGTCGACGAGCAAAGCGCCGGACGCATCGCCACGGCCGCTGCGACCAACCGGGTGCGCCTCATCCAGGTCTCGGAGGCGCAGGAATGACCCTCACCTGTTTCGCCTCCGCCAAAGGATCACCAGGCGTCACGCTCACGGCGCTCGGGTTCGCCGCAGCAAGGGCAGCTGCCGGAACCTCAACACTGCTGCTCGAAGCAGACCCGAGCGGCGGAAGCCTCGCCATCCGATATCAACTCGGTCGCCAGCCTGGACTCATCACCCTCGCAGCGGCGAGCCGCCACGGCCTGAATCGCAACGAGATCACGGGCCACGCACAAGCGATCCCCGGCGGATTGGCGGCGATCGTTGCTCCTGAGCGGCACGACCGAACCGCAGCGATTCTCCGGGCCGACGGAGTCCGCCTTGGCCGTTTCCTCGCCGACCTGCCTGACGTCGAGATCGTGGCTGACTGCGGGCGACTCGACAGCGAGAGCATCGCGAGCGGCCTGCCGAGCGAAGCCGGCGCCCTCTACGTGCTTGCACGGCCGGTCGCCGAAGAGATCCAACCGGCCGCGGCGCTTGCAGCGACGGCCCGCGACTCCGGCCTCACGGTTGCCTGGGTCCTGATCGGTGACAAGCCCCACGATCCGGCTGAGGTCGCCGAGGTCACCCGAACGCCTGTCGCAGCGGTGCTACCCGACGACGGCCGGGCGGCCGCTGCGATGGCCGACGGCCGTGCCGACGGACGCGGTCGGCGGAGCCGCCTTGCCCGAGCGATCGCGGCCTTCGCCAGCGAGGCCGCACTGGTGTCGGCCGCCGAGACGACGCACGAGACAGTAGCCACCTCAGCGACAGCGCCAGACGAAGCGAAGCCGCTGGCAGCACTCACGACGGAGGCCGGCTGATGTTCGACTCGACCGTCGTCAACCGCCTCCACGCCGCAGTCGGTGAATCGCTGGATGAGCGTGACGCCAACGATGAGAGGGAACAGCGCCGGACGCTTACTCACGACGACCGGCGCCAGTTCGCTCGGCAGCTCATCACGAAGCAACTCGCCGGACTCGACTCCCAGCGTCTCGCTGACGGTCGACCGCCGATCGCCGACGCCGAATCCAAGCAGCTGATGGTCGCCGTGATGAATCGGCTCTTCGGCCTGGGCCGGCTCCAGGCCTACATCGACGATCCGCAGTGGACCGACATTCACGCGAACGGATGCGACCAGGTCTGGCTCCTTCGCAATGACGGCGCCGTCGTCGAGGGTGCGCCGATCGCTGATTCAGATGCCGAGCTCATCGAGCTGATCCAGACCCAGGCAAGGCGGGGGCGAAGCGAACAGCGGTGGGACCCAGCAAGTCCCGAGCTCGACATGCGACTCCCATCCGGCGACCGACTCCACGCCATCGCCTGGGTTTCCGGTCGCCCATCGGTGTCGATCCGCAGGCACAACTTCGACATCGGCCACCTCAAGCAGCTGATCGGTATGGGGACCATCTCCGAGTCGCTCTATCAC
>CAZSYL010000069.1:0-19114 GCA_964610745.1 uncultured Acidimicrobiales bacterium | reverse complement strand
AACTCAAGTCTGTCGCAGCTAGGACGTGCGGGGGCGTTCCACTGCCTTACCGCTGCACGTCGAACCGCCGTCCTCGGATGTTATGTAAAGGCATTGGAACTGGACGGTCTACGCATTCGTAGAAACGACATGATGGTTCACATGACCAAACGGCTTCTGCTAGTCCTTTCTTTCGCAGCATTCGCGGTCAGTTGCTCAACTGCCGAACCCTTGGACCTCGCCGAGTTCCCACCAGATGGGGGTCTCGATTGTACGAGCGACGAAATTTGGGGGATACAGGGAGACCCTGACCCCAACGCAGAAGGTTTCGGAACAGCAACTGAAGCACTGGCCGATGGACTGTCACCCTTCATTGAGGACCATTCAGATTTACGAGGTCCGCAGCAGGTCGGGGACGCCACGGCCTCTTTGCTAGATGCTCAGAATCGTGAGGTAGTCGTTGCGATTGCCAGCGAGGCGTCGCCCGACAATTGGTTCGTCACGACTTTGAGTGGCTGCTCTGGCTTCGAAAGGTTCTAGGGCAGTCCCCAACCGCCGCAAAGCTGCATTACGTAAAGCTGCCTGAAATCTCGAACTTATGTCCTTCGAGGAGTGTGTCGATGGGCATGACATGGACAATCATTCTGATAATCAAGTCTTTATGGAGCTAGCGGATCTCTTTGTTAACGATGAGATCATCAGTGAGCTGCACCTTGGATCGCGCCTTCGCTGTGGCGAACTGGACTACTCGGTCGACAGTCTTTCGGCTGTGGACGACTATCTCGAAGCGTTCTATCAATCACCCGGGAGTGACGAAGACGTTTTCCGTGCAGCCCTTCGTTCGGGTGCCTACGTCGGTGAAGTCCTAAGACGTTCTTCCCCCAACGAGATGTACTGGTTGCAATACGACAATGCTGAAGCGTCGATCAACGAAGCAACGAATGGTGCTGGCAAACAGCTCTCAACGCTTGGGGTTCTAGCAAGACCAGACGGGATGTCTTTCCCGATCGGCAAGACTGTCAAGTTCCTCGGTATGGGGCGAGAAGAGAGCACCAAGTTCTTCGTTGAGTCAATGCTTCATAGCGTCGGGTAGCTAAGACTCACCCGCCGAAATCACACATTAAGTAAAACGCCCACAGTCGCTCTCCTCTCCCACCGAGTGACCACGGTGCATCCGCGGACGGATTCCATTACTTTGCGTGTTTTTCACGCCACTATCTGTAGAGATAATGCGTCCGCGGACGTGATCCTTGGCCCAGCTTCCCACGGGGCGGATAGGACTGCGGGAAACAACCGATCTACTCGCCGTCGGCAAGATCGTCCGCGGCTACTGCGGTTCGAGCCGCGAGGGTGGCTCCAGCGATCACGAGCCCGTAGACGAGAAAGCCAAAACCGAACGGTGTGACCGTGTCGGTGATCAGGCTGTCGGTGATCGATCCCAGGATCGCACCACCAATGAAGACGATCGCGCCGGTCACCGAGGCGGCCGTACCGGCAATGGCCTTCATTGGTCCCATCGCCATCGACTGGAAGAGTGGCGAACTGCTGGAATTCAGGGTCAAAAGAAGGCTGGCCAACACGAACCACACACCAAAGGGCGGGACTCCGTCGAAGGAAAGAGCGACGACGACATAGATCACCGCGACGACGATCAACCCAACGACCTGTGCCTTCACGATCGGGAACGTGGAGTAGCGACGGACCATTCGTTCGATAAATAGGATGCCGAGTGCCATCAGGAGTCCGTTGGCACCAAAGATGAGCGCAAAGCTTGAGTCAAAACCGTAGATGTCGCCAATGAGGGTGGGCGAGCTTCCCAGCCATGGGATGAACGACGCGTAGGTCATCATTGCGGCGAGGGTGAACAGCGCGGTCGAGCGCGTGGTGACGACTGCTTTTGCAGCCCTCCCAACCCGGCCGAATTCCAGAGGCAGCACATCGTTGGGCTGGAGTGTTTCGGAGATGCGGGCAAACCATGCTGCGCCGATGACCGCCAGGACGCTCGCAGACAGCGTGGTCAACCGCCACGAGCCAAGGGTCAGAAGCAGTGTGCCGAGCCCCGGAGCCAGAATCGGAACGACAAGAAACACAGCGATGGTCAGCGACATGATTCGTGACATGGCATCGCCGTCGTAACAGTCGCGTGTAATGGCGAGCACGATCGTTCGAGGGCCTGCTGCGGCGATTCCCCAAAGAACTCGTCCTGCCAGAAAGATCTCAAACGTGGGAGCGAACGATGTGAGCACCGAACCAATCACGACCGTGCCGAGCGAGATAAACATCATTGGGCGTCGACCGAACCGGTCAGCGAGCGGTCCCCAGAGCAGGTTGCCAATGCCGAGTGCAGCAAAGAACAGGGTGACGCTCAACGAAACCGACAATCCGGATTCGTCGAGACCGTACGTTTCGGAAATCTCGTCGAAGGCCGGAAGGATGGTATCGATGCTGATTGCGATGGTCGCAGTAACCAGTGACGCGAGAGCTATGTACTCGGCCCGTCGAAGGCCGTGACGAGCCAAGGGCGGGGCGGCCGATGCAATGGTCATGAGGTGTTGAGTATTGCCTGCAGCGAGCTCAGTTCCATATGCGGAGAATGTTGCCATCTCCGATCGCAACCGCCGAGCGTCCAGCGCTCGGTTCTTGGGTTGCAATGTTTGACGTTAAGCCGTTGGTCAGTTCGCGCTCACCAATGATGTTCCATCCGGGGAGTACCGCATCGACATCCGATGTTCGCGTCAGGGCGGAAATTGTTCGTAGGTCGGCGGTTGCGACCAACACGTCGGGAAAGTTGTCGGCGTCGAGGTCGACGGCGACGCCCATGGAGAGGTTTCGTGTGTCGATGACGTGGGAGGTGTAGCTGGGATCGGACGCTGCGACCTGTGCCAGCGTCGGTCCGGTTTCAGGGTCGATGATTTGTCGGAAGGCTTGAACTGTGCCGCCGATGTGAGGAGTGCGGACGTCGATGATCTCGATCTCACCTTCGGGGCCGAACGCTCCGACAGCGAGTGGGTTACGCCACCGATTGCCCTGACCAATCGGGTCGGATTCGCCAGCGGTCGTGCCGTCGAGTTCGAAGGCGGCGAGCCGGGCACCACCATCGCTGTTGCTGAGGGTGACGACGATCTCCATCTGACCATCGCGATCAATGTCGGCCAGAATCGGTGCGATGCCTTCGATCACATCGGGCTCGGCAATGTCGATCCGTCCAGTCTCGCCCGTGCAAGTGTCGACCCATTCGATGGCGGCGGCCTCAAGGGCATCACCGAGCACTCCATGGGCATAGAAGCCCGTCGGGGCACTGAGCACCGCAGCGATCGAGTCGGCAAAGATGACCCGGCCGTCGTCGATCGGATCCGCGAAGAGTTCGTGGAATCGGAACGGTGATTGAGGGTTGCCCTCGGCATCGAGCTCAGGGGGAGTAGCCGCTGGCCCGTTTGCCGAGGTCACGACACCATCGGCCGAAACACGAACCGCCGAGCCCCGCTCGAGCACGACGTACCAGCCACCGGTCACCGATGGATCGGCCGTGACCCACACGGCAGCGTCGGGTAGCTCGACCTCGAACTCGTCGATGTCGGCGAAGTTCAACGATCCAGGCGCGATGCGGTTGCCGCTGGACTGAATGTCGACTCGTGAGCCGGAGACTACTGGCTCAGCGCTGCAGAGCTCGGGGAAGAAGATCGACTCGGCGGTTGCTTCTTCTCCGTCACTGGGATCGTCCTCCGTGGCGACATCGAGCTCGGATTCGGCGTCGATCTCCTCGCTGGACGAGTCGTCGACCGAGGAGACATCAGAAGCCTCAGCTGTCTCGACGGGATCGCTTTCGGCGACCTCTTCGTTCAGCGTTGTGTCAGCGTTACTCGCTGGCGGTGGTTCCGATGATGCACATGCTGACGCGATCAGTGCGACAACGACCGTGAGACAACGGAGCGCGCTACTCGTCGGCGTGGTCGTCGACTTTGTCTTCATCGCTGTGATCATCCTCTTTGGAATGGTCAGCCTCTTCGGAGTAATCCTCGCTGACCGAGTCCTCGAACGACACGGCGGTAGCGGCGCTGAATCCGGTCAGAATGAGCAGGACGAAAAGAAAGCCCGTGATCGTGGCAGCTCGGCCGAGCTTCGGTGCTTCTTCGATGGGGGCGCTTCCAGCCATGAGGATCTCCTCGTGTTGCAACGGTCAGCCCCACGGTACCGGAAGTTGGCTTCCAGTGGTCACCACATCGGTGTTCGCCGGCCGGTTCTTACCCGTCGTTTTCGGGAAGATGTGCTGCGCGCGCTCCGCCCTGCCAATCCTCGAACTCTGGATTGTCGGTTAGCTCGCCAAATACGCGCAGTTGCGGAGCTTCACGCAACGAACGCTTCATCTCCGCGAACCCCGGGTAGGCAGCCAACGTAGTGACGGCGTTCCACAGCGGCACGGCGTCAGCATCGTCGGGGATTCGGCTGATGACAGGACCAAAGAACGACAAACCGTCCGGCGGTTGGAAGGTGATGATCGGTGTACCCACATCGCGTCCGGTTCGCGAGAGTGCCATCTCGGTCTCGGCCTCGATGATGGAATCCCACGCAGTGTCATCGGCAGCGGTCGCAAAGTGTGTTGGCAACCCAACCCGTTCGAGCGCCCCTTCGATCATGGGAATGGTGCCGAGCGCGAGACGGTACTCCTCGTTTGGCTCAGCGTCGAACGTTGAGCCGGAGAACTCGGTGTAGAGCGGTCCAATCACCTCGTTGCCGAGCTCTTCACGAACTGCGGCGCACACTCGAAGCATGCGCAGGCCAGCGGTATGACCATGTTCGTACTCGGGCGGGAAGTCGGTCGCGTAGTTCTTGTCCTTGTTGAGGATTCGCAGCGCGATGAAGCGCCACTCGACGCTGTAGTCGGTTTGCTCTTGAACCTTCTCGATCCACCGAGAAGTTATCCAGGCAAAGGGGCAAACGGGGTCGAAGAAAAACTCGATATCAGCAGTGGCCATATTCCGTTCTACCGGATGGATCGAATTTTGAGTCAAGTCATAGGCCAAAAGGCCCGATACCTCTCGTAGTCACCAACGAAAAGCGGGGGTCCACATGGGTGGGATGTCATACCTTCTGAAAGTCATCGCAGTATTCGGGGTCGTACTTTTGGTCGCCTCAGGAACCCAGGCGGTCGACGTCTGGAACTTCGCCAACGACATGGGCGAACAAGCGCGCGAAGCGGTTGAAGACCTCGAGATCTCCGGCGATGGTCATCTCGATGAGGACCGATCACTCGACCCTGTCGATGAGGCCGGCCCAGACGAGAACGTAATCTTCGCGGCACCCGTCAAGCCAAGGCTCGATGGCAGCACCAGCTTTGCTGCGACGCTTGCCGAAGCGCCTGGCGCCCTAGCGTTCGTCGACGAGGCACGGCCTGGTGCTCAGGAAGGTTCGGCCTCGATATCTGAGTCTGAGGCCGAGACCGAGCCCGAAGAAGAGGAACTCGACGAATAACGGCGAGTTCAGGTTTCGGTTCTTGCGGCGACCAGCTGGCTATACAAGCGAGCTTCATCTGCCGGAATGGGCATGTCGTCGTGGTCGAGTAGTGCCGCGAGGCGAACCATGGCGCTCGACTCCATCTTGAAGCGTCGGAGTTGGGTCTTGTCCTTGATCTGTACGCGCGCCATTCGCCGTGCTCGGGTATCGAGTAACAGGCTCACGCGATCGGGGTCCATCTGGTATCTCGAGGCAAGGAACGGAATCAGCTGTTGGTAGCGGCGCTGGTCTCGACGTCGCAGACGTGCAATACCGATTCCACTTGAAATGAAGAGCACGACGAACAGCAGGATCGTTACGCCAAGGACCAGAGGACCGTTCTCATTCGATTCGGCGAAGGTCAACGATCCGTTCCAAAGGGCGTGCAGTCCCATTGCGATTGGAAGCCCCCACAAGCCAGTCCAGGGAGACTTTCGAGCACGAATGGCGAGCCCGATCGCAAGGCCGGTCCACATGGTGAATAGGGGGTGAGCAAACGGCGTGAACAACGCACGACCCACGAAAGTCTCGACGAGCATGTTCTCCTGAAGGGCGAATTGAAAGAAGCTCATGTTCTCGATCATCGCGAAACCAAGCGCAGACCACCCGGCGTAGACAATGCCGTCCATTGGTCCATCGACCTCGTGGCGTCTGACCATCCAGACAATGGCGAGACCCTTGGTGATCTCTTCGATGATGGGAGCCGATGCAACCGCCGCTACTGCTTCGCCTGCGGCGATGGCGACGACGGTGTTGACGATGACCGAGATGATTCCGGCGACGAATGTTCCCCAGAGGAACGTGTGAATCTTTGACGACCACGGTTCGGGCTCGATGCGATCGATCCACAGCAGTACCGGCATCACGATGAAAAGTGGAATGAACCCGAGGGCGAAGGCCGGTGTTGCGGTAACAAGAACCCAGCCCATGAACCCGAGGCTGGGAAGTGCAGCGAGTAGGACGGGCCAGCTGAGAAAGGCCGGGAGGAAGGGCTTGTTGACCGGTACAGCTGGGACCTGTGCGACCGGTACGGTCGCGGCCGCGACCTGTGCGGCTGGTGTGGGCGCAGCAGTTCGCGTGCCATTGATGTGGCCGGTCCACACATGGCCGTCGTACCATCGCCACGCGGCCTGGTGCCAAGGATCTTCGTACCAACCAGCGGGCGCGCCAGTCGGTGGCGGAATTGCCGACGGCGGTGGTGAGTTCTGGGCGCCCGGGGTGTAGCTCACAGTCTCCAGTGTGGCCTCATCGACACGATTGGACCTCACGCGCCTTTCAGAAACTTCGAGATCTGGTACGCGATTCGCGCTTGTTTGTCGGTTCGATACTCACGTTCATCAGCGGTATGGAGGATGCTGCGGCTGCTTCGCACGCCGAGCCACCGGAACGGCTCAGGTTCCCAACTTCGGGCTTGATGACCAACCCACGGATAGGTGCTTCGTTCGGTGTTCTCCTCGCGTATGAGGTCGGCCATTGTCCGACCGGCGAGGTTCGCTGCGGCGACGCCTTCGCCGACGTAGCCACCGAGGACTCCAGTGCCCGAGGTGTGGTCGAAGTGCAGACTCGGGACCCAGTCTCGAGGGATACCGAGCACACCGCCCCAACGATGCGTGAACGACACGTCCCGAATGATCGGCAGCATCTCGATGAGGGTCTCGCGCAGCAGGGCGTGTGACCCGTCGTGAATTTCTCCGCTCCTGGTGATGGCGGATCCGAAGAGATACGGCACACCGCGTCCGCCAAATGCCAGTCGGTTGTCTTGCGTTCGCTGTCCGTAGATGACCATGAATCGGTCGTCGGAAAACGTTGGCCGACCACCGAGGCCGATCTCGTCGAACATTTCGTCAGAAAGGGGTTCGGTCGCAACCATGAGTGAATACACCGGAAGCAATTTGCGCTTCTCGCCCTTGAGATCTCGGGTGTAGGCCTCGGTTGCTCGAACGACGGAGTCCGCGGTGACGGTGCCATGCGACGTGTGAACCCGGCGCCCGTCGATCGCGCTAACAGCGGTGCCCTCGACGATCACCACCCCCAGGCGCTCGCAAGCTTCCGCGAGCCCTCGCACCAATCGAGCGGGGTCGAGCGCCGCGCAGTCTGGAGAGTAGATGCCAGCGCGGACGCTCGTTGCGTTCAACCACTCGCGGGCAGCGCTCGCGCCGAGCAACGTGCCATGTGCTCGCGTCGCAGCCATCTCGTCACGCATTCGCTCCTCTTGTGCAGCGTTGCGTGCGACGCGGATCCAACCGCCCTTGGCATAGCCGCACTCGATGTCCTCCTCGTGGGCGACGCGTCCGATCTCGTCGACGGCATCGGCGACCGCTGCCGCCTGACGCTGGGCTGCTTCGAGCGAAGACCAGCTCGCGTACTTCTCTGGAGCAGATGCGAGGCCTCCTTCGGCCCATCCACCGTTGCGCCCGGAGGCACCAAAACCACAGAAGTCTCTTTCGATCACGAGGATGCGGATCGAGGGGTCGGCCTTTGCCAGGTAATACGCGGTCCACAGTCCACTGAACCCACCGCCGACGATGGCGACATCGACGTTGGTGTCGCCGTCCAGTGCAGGTCGGTTGGAGATGTGTCCGAGCTGGTCGATCCACAGAGCGGTCGTGGTGGCGTTCGCAATGAACTCGCTGCCAGAGGTAGCTGAGCTGGTCATGGTGTGCGGCCTTTCAGGGGCGGCGCCCTTCGATATTCTTGGAGAACGTAGCTCATGGCCTTGCTTTCGTCCCACTTAGATGGATTCGCCCATTAGTTTCGTGGTGGATTTTCCCTTGTGCTTCGAAATCGGTAGCTTGACCGAATGGGCTCCATTCGTCTCGTCACTGACATCCCTGGTCCGAAGAGCGCAGCGATTGTTGCTCGACGACGAGCAGCCATCAGCAATGGTGCGGCCTTTCTCACCGAATTGGCGGTGGAATCGGCGACGGGAGCTGTAGCGACCGACGTCGACGGGAACCAGCTACTCGATTTCGCTGGCGGCATCGGCGTGCTCGCTGCTGGCCACTGTCCACCGTCGGTCGTTGGGGCCATTCAGTCTCAGGCGGCTGACCTGCTCCACATCTGCAACATCGTTGCTACCCATGATTCGTCGGTTGAGCTCGCCGAGGCGTTGAACGCGGCAGCACCTGGAGACTTCGAGAAGAAGAGTCTGCTGATGAACAGCGGTGCTGAGGCCGTGGAATCGGCGGTCAAGATCGCCCGAGCAGCCACTGGTCGCGCCGGCGTTCTCGTGTTCGAAGGTTCATATCACGGTCGCACGAACATGACGATGGCCATGACGAGCAAGTACAGCCTCTTCAAGAAAGGGTTTGGACCGTTCGCATCAGAGGTCTACCGCGTGCCGTTTCCCAACGTGCTTCGTCGCCCCGCCGGAACCGATCCAGAACAGTTCGTTGGGTGGTCGGTCAAACGTCTCCACGAGGCCATGATCGGGTTCGTCGACCCGTCGGCGCTGGCAGCGATCGTGATCGAACCAGTCCAGGGTGAAGGCGGATTCATCCCCGCTCCAAAGCCGTTCCTTCAGGCGATCCGTGAGATCTGTGATGAGCACGGCATCGTCATGGTGGCCGACGAGGTCCAGGCCGGGTTCGGGCGTACCGGCCGGCTGTTCTCGATCGAGCATTCAGGGGTCGTACCCGACCTGATAACGATGGCGAAGTCGATGGGCTCGGGTATGCCGATCAGCGCCGTTGTTGGACGGGCCGAACTTCTCGACGCGCCGCACCCCGGCGGAATGGGCGGCACCTACAGCGGTAACCCTCTCGCCTGCGTCGCCGCTCTCGAAACGATCAAGATCGTCAATACGCCAGAGTTTCTCTCGCGAGCAACCGTCGTTGGAGAACGATTGCGCGCAGGTCTCGACGTGATTGCCTCGAAGCATCCAGTACGGATTGCCGAAGTCCGTGGCCTGGGGCCAATGCTGGCGATGGAGCTCGTCAAGGACGAAGCCCTCACGCCGGACCCTGATCTCACCGCAGCGGTCACCAAGGCCACGACCGAACGAGGGCTCATCACGATTCGCGCCGGGTTGTTTGGAAACTGTGTTCGGTTCCTTCCACCGTTAACCATCACCGACGAACAGATCGACGAAGCGCTCGCGGTTGTCGATGAGGCGTTCGCCAGTGCGGTCGAGGCGGGTTGATGGGCCGCCCACCGATTCGCATTCTCGAGCTTGCAGGCTCGCCGATCGAGATGGGTTCGACCCACGGCCGGACCTATGGCGACGAGATTCGCGAGTACGCAAACGACCGGGTTGAGTTGGCTGCTTCAGGGTTGTGGACCGGGGGACCGGTCGGCCGTGATGTTGTCCTTGAGATCGCCGAGTCGATGCTTGCCGCCCATGAACATTTCGATGCCGATCTTTATAGCGAGATGCTGGCCATGGCGGACGCAGCTGGAATCACGCCTGCCGAAGCGGTTGTCGTTGGGGGCTTCACCGACTTCGTCGACACGATGCGGGCCGTGATTGGCGGCGACATGCCCGAGAGCGTCATCGAAGATGACTGCACGGCGATGATCGTTCCCGATGGGGTCGCTGACGGAGCAGGGATTTTTGGCCAGACCTGGGACATGCACAACACGGCGACCGATCACGTGATCCTCCTGCGCTTGCATCCCGATGATGGTCCGGCCGCCCTCGTGTTCTCCACGACTGGTTGTCTTGGTCAGATCGGCATGAACTCCGAGGGAGTGTGCGTTGGTATCAACAACCTCGTTGGTCTCGACGGTGTCCGGGGCGTGAACTGGACGCTCGTTGTTCGAGCGATGTTGAAGACCTCAACGGCTGCCGAAGCCCGCGACGTACTGCTCAACGCAGATCTTGCGGGTGCCCACAACTACCTGATCTTCGATCGGCACGGCGATGGCTTCGACGTCGAAGCTATGCCGTCGGCTCGTCCATTCGTCGAGCTTTCAGATGCGCCGATCGTGCATACAAATCACACGTTGTTTCCCGAATCGTCGGCCGTGCAGGCGGACAAAGCCCCCGGATTGATCGACAGTTCGGCAGCCCGCCTCGAACAGGGGCGTCGCTTCCTCCAGGACGACATCGCCGCGGGTAAGGCAGTCTCGGTCGAGCGGGTGATGGAGATTACGAGACATCCCGACGCCATCTGCCAGGCAGCGGTCGAGCCGTACCACATCGAGTCGAGCGGAGCCGCAGTGATGCGCCCATCGACGAGCGACTTCTGGGCGGTGTGGGGACCACCGATCGACAACGAATACGAACACATCAGCTTCGAGCGGTACTTACCGACAAGTTCGATGCCTGGCGTGACTGAGCGGCGCGGAAAATCATGAGTGACGTGTTTGCCGTGGGACCGCGGTCTGGGTTGCAGTATGTGCGTATACAGCCGCACATGTGCGCGAAGTTGGAGGAGCTTGAGCTCATCGGCTTTCCAACCGCTGACCCGGTAGACCTCTATGACGAGGCCGAGTTGTTGGTGTTGACGAACGACTTTCCCGAGGGCAGCGCCATTGGCTTTGATGGCGATGGCCGTGACGAACCGGTCGCGGTTGGGCTTGGCGTCCGCACCGATTTCGACTTTGAGAATCCCCAACACAACCTCAAGGATTTCTTTGACGACGCACCAACCGAGTCGGGAGATGACCCAGACGGGCTCTGGTACTACGGCACCGACATTGTGGTGCACCCCGACTATCGCCGGCGCGGCATTGGCCAGGAGCTGTACGACCTTCGTAAACAGATCTGTGTCGAGTTGAACCTGGCCGGGATTGTTGCCGGTGGCGTGATTCCCGGATTTGCGAACCACAAAGACCAGATGAACGCCCATGAGTATGTGGAGAAGGTCAAGGCGGGCGAGCTCTACGACCCGACGCTCACCTTTCAACTTGAGAATGGCTTCGAAGCTCCGTGCGCACTCGATGACTACATTGCCGACCCCGAGGTCAACAACGCCGCGTCGTTGATCGTGTGGCACAACAACGAGTTCGATCCGGCCGCACGTGTCGGTACGAAGGACAATCTGGAAGCGGGGTCTGTGAAATGAGCGAGATGATCCCGATCGACGACATCGACCGCGAGCTGATCCGTATTCTTCAGGCCGACGGCCGTACGTCGTACAGCCAGCTCAGCCGCGTGGTTGGGTTGTCCGACGCAGCGTGTCGCCAGCGGGTGAAGCGATTGCTCGACACGGGTGTGATCGATGTTGTTGCCGTGAGTGACCCCTTGGCGCTCGGGCTCGGACACGGTTCGCTTCTCGGCATCAACATCATTGGCGATATCCGCAAGATCGCGAACGACGTGGGGTTGCTCGACGACGCGGTCTATGTGGTGATGACGACCGGTCGGTTCGATCTCATGGTCGAGGTCGTTAGTCGGAGCGATGATTCGTTCATCGACGTCACCAACATCATCCGCATGATGGACGGCGTGACTCACGTCGAGTCCATGCCGTACCTCGCTGTGACCAAGCAGACCTATGACTGGGGGGTTGGCTGATGGGGGAGAACCTCGAGGGCGACCAGGCGTTTCGTGCGACCCAGCTCGACGGCCGCGATCGGGAGATGACCTGGGGAGGAGCGACTTCCTTTCTGCGCCGCAACTACACCCGGGATCTGAGCGAGGCCGACATTGTTGTGACGGGTGTGCCGTTCGACATGGCGACCAGCAACCGACCGGGAGCGCGCTTTGGGCCTCGAGCCATTCGAGCAGCATCGGTTGGGCTCGCCGAGCTCGACGCGTACCCATTCGGGTTCGATCCGTTCGCGACCCTTCGCGTTGCGGACTACGGCGACTGTTACCTCGACTTTGGGCACGTCGAAGAAATGCCCGGCCGCATCGAAGCACACGCTGATGAGATTCTCGACAGCGACACGATGATGATTTCACTCGGTGGCGATCACTTCATTAGCTACCCGCTCTTGAAAGCCCACTACAAAAAGTACGGTCAGCTGTCGCTTATCCACTTCGATGCCCACAGTGACACCTGGGATGATGACGGTCAGCGGATTGACCACGGTTCGATGTTTCTGCGAGCTCTCCGTGAAGGGATTATCGATCCCGAAACCTCGGTACAGATCGGTGTCCGCACACACAACGACGATACGCACGGGTTCACCGTCCTCGGTGCTCCGTGGGTGCACCGCGAGGGAATCCCGGCTGTCATCGAGGTGATTCGCGAAGTCGTTGGCCAGAACAAGGCCTATCTCACATTCGATATCGATTGTCTCGACCCGGCGTTTGCGCCAGGTACAGGCACTCCTGTGCCGGGTGGCCTGTCGACGGCGCAGGCGTTGGAGGCGATTCGCAGCCTTGACGAGTTCGACATTGTTGGTGCCGATGTGACCGAGGTGTCGCCCGCCTATGACGTGAGCGAGATCACCTCGCTGGCCGCGGCGACCATCGTTCATGACTTCATTGCTGTGCAGGCCCGCAAAGCGGGAGCGGTAGGGATCGATTACGGACGCCAGTAGCGACACGTTTTAGGAGGAAGCCGGTGACGGCAGCAGTTGAAATTTCGGGGGTAACCAAGCGCTTCGACGATGTCGTCGCGGTTGACTCGGTCGATCTCGAAATCGCCGACGGTGAGTTCTTTGCGATGCTCGGACCTTCAGGCTGCGGCAAGACCACGACGCTTCGGATGATCGCGGGCCTCGAGTTCCCGACCGAAGGCAGCCTCAAGATCTTCGGTGAAGAAGTCGGGACGCTTCCGCCGAACAAGCGGCCGGTCAACACCGTCTTCCAGAACTACGCACTGTTTCCGCACATGAACGTCTTGGCGAACGTCGGCTTTGGTCTGAAGATGCAGGGCGTATCGAAGCAAGAGATTGCGACACGGGCGAACGAGGCAATCGAGCTCGTTCAGCTCGCAGGGATGGCGAAGCGCAAACCCAATCAGCTCTCGGGTGGCCAACAGCAACGTGTTGCGCTCGCTCGTGCGCTGGTGAACAAGCCCAAGGTGTTGCTCCTCGACGAACCGCTCGGTGCGTTGGACTTGAAGTTGCGCCAGGAAATGCAGAGCGAGCTCAAAAGTCTCCAGCAGGAGTTGGGCGTGAGCTTCGTGTTCGTGACCCACGATCAAGAGGAAGCGCTCACGATGAGCGACCGCATTGCGGTCATGCACGACGGCAAACTGCTTCAGGTTGGGAGCTCTGAAGAGTTATACGACCGACCGGTCAATCGGTTCGTCGCCGACTTCATTGGCCAGACGAATCTGATCGATGCAACGGTGGTAGACGACGACATGATCGCGTTGGCCAACGGGATCAAGATTATGGCGCCGAACCCACATCCTGCCGGAACAAAAGTGGCGATGAGCCTCCGTCCAGAGTCGATTTCAATCGGAGCGATCGACGATGTGCCGGCCGAGATGGCGGCCACGAGTCTGGTTGGGAAGGTCAGCGATGTGAACTATCTCGGGCACAGCCACGTGTACACCGTCAACGTCGACTGGATGCCTCTCGAGGTTCGCACCGCAGCAACACCGACGACGACCGTGTATGAACCCGGCACCGAGGTCTCGATCTGGTGGGATCGTCGCAGCGACTGGATCGTCCCCGACGAGGGGTTTGGTTCATGACAGCACTCGCCACACCCGAGTTCGAAAAGGCGAACGAGAAGAACAAACGTCGGCGTGGCTTCTTTCTTGCATTGCCCGCCTACTTCTACCTGGTGCTGTTCTTTGCCATTCCGCTCGGCATCGTCGTGGTGTATTCGTTTGCTACACGAACCAGCAGCGGGGCGACCGAACTCGCGGGATGGAATTTTGATTCATATGCGCGTCTGGCTGATCCGATCGTTCGCACGATCCTCTTCCGGTCGCTCTGGTTGGCGGTGCTTACAACCGCGATCTGCTTTGTTGTCGCCTACCCATTCTCGTACTTTCTGGCGACTCGCAAACCGTTGACACGAAACCTGATGCTCGTCGGCGTACTCATCCCCTTCTGGTCGAACTTCCTCGTGCGCAACTACGCGTGGCGGGTGCTGCTCGGCAATGACGGTCCGGTCAGTCAATTGACCGAAGCCGTTGGTGCGGGCGAGACGCGCATCCTCTTCACTTCAACAGCAGTGGTACTTGGCCTGGTCTACGGCTTCTTGCCGTTCATGATCTTGCCGATGTATGCAGCCATCGAACGCATGGACTGGAGCCTCGTCGAAGCGAGTCGAGACCTCGGTGCGACCGGTTGGCAGACGTTCCGCAACGTCACCTTTCCCCTCTCACGTCCCGGGGTGATCGCTGGTTCAATCCTCGTCTTCATTCCGAGTCTGGGAGCGTTCGTGACTCCAGAGATCCTCGGTGGCGGTCGCACCACCTTGCTCGGCAGCTTCATTGTCTCCCAGTTCCTCACTGCACGAAATTGGCCCGCAGGAGCTGCGGTCTCGACAGTTCTTATGGTCGTGATGCTCATCGCCACGATCAGCTACTTCCGAAGCGGGGGGCGGAACCTGTGAGCAGCAACAAGCAACTCAAGGGCGCGAGTCGCAACCTTCTTGGACTCAACGCTGTCCTCGTCTACGTCTTCTTCTATGCACCGATTGCGCTCCTGGTGTTCTTCTCGTTCAGCGACGACGAACTGGTTGGGCGCTGGGGTGGCTTCACGCTCCGGTGGTACGAAGCATTCGCCGACAACGCAGAAGTCCAGGACGCACTGACAATCTCGATTCGAGTTGCGATCGTCTCGACGCTCGTTTCGGTCGTGCTGGGCACGATGGCAGCCCTTGCGCTCGAGCGCTACCGCTTTCGGGGCAACAAGTTCTTTGATGCGCTTCTCTATCTGCCGGTCATCGTTCCCGACGTGACCATGGCGGTGATGATGCTTCTCTTCTTTGCTGCTGGTCGCGATCTGCTCGATGCGGTCTTTGGCATCAGCTTTGCCAAAGGTGTTGCAACCGTGACGTTGAGCCACATTGCCTTCAGCATCAGCTTTGTGTCGATCGTGGTTCGCGCCCGAATCTCGGGGATGAGCCAACGCCTCGAAGAAGCTGCGCAGGATCTGTACGCCTCTCGGTTTCAATCGTTCCGTTTCGTGACACTGCCGCTCATCGTTCCCGGTGTCGTCGGCGGTGCACTCCTTTCTCTGACCCTGTCGCTCGACGACGTGGTCATCACACAATTCGCCGCGGGGCCAGGTTCGACGACGTTGCCAGTCTTCGTCTTCGGGCTGATTCGCCGCGGGGTAACGCCACTCATCAATGCCGTCTCGGTCGTGATGTTGGCGATCTCCATCTTGCTCGTTCTGCTGTCACTATTGGCGCAGAGGGCACGAGATGGTTCGGCGGCATGAGCGAGAAACAAATGGGACACCGGTGGGAAAGCAACAAAAAAATCCTGGGAGGGAAAAGTGAAACGAAAGCAACTACTAGCCGTTTTGGCAGCGCTAGCTGTCTTTGCGACCGCGTGTGGGGGAAGCACTGCTGATACCGCAACCGGAAGTGATAGTGATGGCGATGGTGGAGACTCCGGAGCAGTCACCGCCGTCTCGGCCTCGTCCTGTGAAGCAGGGCAGACCGATGGCGACCTCGCCATCTACAACTGGACCGAATACATCGACCCCGAACTGATCACCGACTTCGAAGCCGAATTTGGAATCAGCGTCAGCCAGGACTTCTACGACTCGAACGAGGCAATGCAGCCGATCATCGCCGCTGGCGGTTCTGGCTTCGACTTCATCGTGCCGTCGGATTACATGGTGTCGATCCTGATCGCTGATGAGTCGATTCAGCCGATCAACCGCGACGCGATTCCAAACATCGACAACCTTCTGCCAGAGTTCGCATCGGATCTTCCGTTCGACCCGGCAGCAGAATTCTCCGTGCCGTACCAGTGGGGAACCACCGGCCTCGGTGTGGACTTGTCGGTTACCGGTGAAGATGTTCCACAGACCTGGGGTCTCGTGTTCGATCCGGAGATTGCTGCCGAGTACAACCTCGAGGGTCAGTTCGCCACGCTGCTGAACGACCCTCGCGAGACGCTTGGCGCTGCGCTCAAATTCCTCGGGTATTCGCTCAACACGACCGATCCTGATGAGCTCGCGGAAGCAGCGGCGATCATTCAGGATGCTCGTGACCGCATCACCGCGTACGATTCGGATCAGTACGACGAACTGCTCGTCACCGGTGACGCGGCGGTGACCCACGGCTACAGCGGCAACTTCATCGTCCAGTTCGACGGAGCCGACAACCCGGATCAGTTCACCTACTTCGTACCCGAAGAAGGTGGCACTCGCTGGGTCGACAACATGGCTATCCCATTCGATGCTCCGCACCCGTGTTCAGCACACACGTTCATCAACTTCCTGCTGGACGCTGAGCGCGGCGCACAGTTGACGAACTGGAACTTCTACGCCAGCCCGAACGAGGCATCCGGCGACTTCATTGACCAGGAAGTTCTCGACGACCCAATCGTGTACCCAGAGGACACGTCGAACCTCGAGTTCATCTCTGACACGGGCGACTTCGAGATCAACTTCTCGGACGCGTTCATTACGGCGAAAGGCTAGAGACCGAGTGGTTCAAGATCGATTGGGCTTCACCCTGATTTATCGATCTTGAACCACTTTGGTTTGTCCCTATGGGGTCGGACCTCTAGCTCGCCACCCACGTGGGGGCTAGTCTGAGCGCATGCTTTGGACCGTGTACCTCTCAGGCGAAATCCACACCGATTGGCGACAACGTATCGTTGAGGGCGCTGAACAGGGCTCGATCGAAGCCCGCTTCACCTCTGCGGTGACAGACCACGGGGCCAGCGATGCTGCCGGAGACATGCTTGGTGAGACCGAGCAGGGATTCTGGCGTGACCACAAATCCGCGAAGGTCAACGGCATCCGCACTCGCACGTTGTTGCAACAATGCGATATCGCGGTCGTGCGGTTTGGTGACAAGTACAAACAATGGAACGCCGCATTCGATGCCGGATATTGCGCCGCGCTGGGCAAGCCGTACATCACGTTGCATGACGAAGCGCTGGTGCACCCGCTGAAAGAAGTGGATGCAGATGCCATGGCCTGGGCGACCACTCCAGAACAGGTCGTCGAAATCTTGGCGTACGTCATCAATCAGAAGTGATCTGCACCTCAACGGATTCGGATTCGATGTAACTCGCCAGGTTCCACGCAACGCGGGGTGAGAAGCATCCGGCGATCAAGGGCCTTTCGGAGAACGCGTCCTTAGATTGCTTTGCCGGGGTTTAGGCGGTGTTCTGGGTCGAAGGTGGCTTTGATCTTGTGCATCATTTCGAGGTGGACCGGGTCGACCTCTTCTTCGAGGAACTGTCGCTTGAGGGTTCCGACGCCGTGTTCGCCAGCAAGCGTGCCGCCGAGCTCGAGCGCCAGGTGCACGATCTCGGTGAAGGCCGCTTTGGCTCGGGCGAGCTCGTCGGCGTCATGCTCGTCGAATACGAGTAGCGGATGGATGTTGCCATCGCCGGCGTGCCCAATGACGGGCACGACGAGGTCGTGCTTGTCGGCAATCGCGGTGATGCCAGCGAGTACCTCGGGAAGGTGTTGACGTTTGACCGCGACGTCTTCGGGCAGGAGAGCCTTGCCAAGTTTCTCTGCAGCGGGCCACGCCCGGCGTCGAACCTCGAGCAACATCTCGCCCTCGTCGGGGTCGGAGGCATGGAACACTCCGGTCGCTCCGAACTCGTTGCAGACCTCTACCAGATCTTCGATTGGTTGATCCTCGGGCGATGACTGCATCAGGATCAGGCACGCGGCTTCGGTGTCGAGATCCATTGGGTACGAGCGCTCGATGATCTGCAGCATTGCCTGGTCGAGAATCTCCATCACCGTCGGCTGCATCCCCCGACTAAAGATCGCCTCAATAGCTTCGCCGCACTGAGGAAGCTCGGTGAAGTAGGCAACGGCCGTCTCGGGCGGGGCGGGAGCAGATTCGAGCTTGAGGGTGATCTCGGTGATGATGCCGAGCACCCCTTCGGAGCCGACGAAAAGCCCGGTCAGATCGAGACCCGCTGTGTTCTTGATCGTCTGACGACCCGTATTGATGACCTCGCCACTCGCGAGGACCACTTCGAGGCCCATGACGTAGTCGCGGGTGACGCCGTACTTCACACAGCACAGCCCTCCCGCGTTCGTTGCGACGTTCCCACCGATGCTGGACATATCGACCGACGCGGGATCGGGCGGATAATACAGACCCTCCTTCGCGACCGCGGCCTTCAGATCCGAGTTGATGACGCCAGGTTGCACCCGCACCATCCGGTTGGCGTGGTCGATCTCGAGCACGGCGTTCATGTTGTGCAGCGACAGCATCATGCAGCCGTCGATGGCGTTTGCTGCGCCGGTCAGGCCGGTGCCCGCGCCGCGGGGAACGATGATTGCATTCGCCGCGTTTGCGGCTTCGACGGCCGCCACGACCTCTTCGGTCGAGTGCGGGGTGACGAGCACCGCCGCGGTGCCGTGGCTTTCAAATATGGCTCGGTCCTGACTGTATGCATCGATGATGTCCGGGTCGACTTTGATGCGCTGCTCGGGAAGACGAGCACTGAGCTCAGCGAGGAGATCGGTCATCGTCGGAGTCTAGAGACTGCCTACGCTCCGATTGCTAGCAGGCAAGAACGTTTGTATTTGTTCCTCGAGCTGCGCCAGAAGGGATTGTCGCGTCCCGCGGCTTGCCGGCTTGGGTTACACGATGGTGAGGTAGCCGTCTTCGAGGGTCGGGGCGACG
>CAZSYL010000068.1:9625-19272 GCA_964610745.1 uncultured Acidimicrobiales bacterium | reverse complement strand
TCACTTCGACGCTGGCAACGATGAAAGCCGCGATTCGAGAAACGACCGTTCTGCCAGTGACGGCTGACAGGCAAGCGCAGCGTCGTAGCTTTCGCGAGCCTCACGGTGCTGGCCGAGACGACGCTGCAGCTCAGCTCGTGCGCTGTGCAGGTAGAGGTAACCATCGAGCGAATCTCCGAGCGCGTCGATTGCGGCCAGCCCATCCTCAGGGCTGCGGGCGTAGCTGATGGCAACAGCTCTGTTCAGCGCGATCACATCGCTGTTGGTCAGGCGGAGCAAGAGGTCATAAGTTCGAACAATTCGGGGCCAGTCGGTTGCAGCAAACGTTGGCGCCGTCGCGTGAAACGATGCGATCAACGCCTGCAGTCCAATCGATCCTAGTGAACCGGTTTGGCGAGCTGCGCTAAGCGAGCCAAGACCGGCAGCGATCTTGTCGCGATCCCATAGTGAGCGATCCTGGTCTTCGAGCAGCACCGGAACACCGTTCTCGTCAACGCGGGTCGACCGCCGGGCATCGGTGAGCAGAATCAGCGCGTGAAGTCCGTGTGCTTCGGTGTCTTCGGCAACGAGTTTGGTGAGCAGCGATGAAAGCCACGCTGCCTCATCGCACAGGTCGCCTCGAACAAATCCTTCGGTGCTGCCGCTGGCGTGTCCCTCGGTGAAGATCAGATAGATCACCTGCTGCACCGCGTCTAGCCGCTCCCGGAGCGTGTCCTGATCGACCGCTCGGAACGGAATACCAGCCTGGCGGATCTTGGCTTTGGCCCGTGTAATTCGCTTACTCATCGTCGTTGTATCAACGAGAAATCCGCGAGCAATCTGCTCGGTAGTCAATCCAGCGACCAGTCGGAGCGTGAGGGCAACCTGGGCCTCCAGATTGAGCGCTGGGTGGCAACAACCCAACAACAGTGCCAACTGCTCATCGAGTAGTTCCGAACCGCCGCTGCCCCGCGGCCCACGCCTTGCGCGCACCTCAAGCTCGGCAAGCTTGTCCTCATAGGACGATGAGCGTCGGACGATGTCGAGTGCTTTTCGCCGACCGGTCGTCGTCAACCACGCCCCGGGTCGATCCGGGACGTCGTCGATCGTCCTCCACCTCTTGCTCGCTTGAACAAACGCCTCTTGGGCGCAGTCCTCCGCGAGCTGGATATCACCAAAGTCCCGCACCAGAACAGCCACGAGCCGTGGCCATTCGGTGCGGAAAACTTCAGCGAGGTCCATGGGGATGACCGACAGGTCTCAGGCGTCCGGAATCTCCATCACAGGACGCACCTCAACCGAGCCGTATGGCGCTGAGGGGACCTTCTCGGCCCAGGCCAGAGCCGCGTCAAGATCGGGGGCCTCGATGATGTAGAAGCCGCCGAGGACCTCCTTGGTTTCGGCAAAGGGACCATCGGTCGTCATTCGCTGACCGTCGCGAACCTGAAGCGTCGTCGCCATGGCGGCAGGCAGCAACGCCTCGCCTCCAAGGTTCGCTCCGGCCTGGTCGAGCTCTTCGGTGTAGGAGAACCACTTCGGCATCTCCTCCATCATCTCTTGCTCGCCTTGTGGACCTGCGTCCTCGGCTGAGTAAAGAAGCAATGCGTACTTCATGTTGTTTTCCTTTCCTGAGTCCGGCTCAGATGTGTTGTTGCTCCTACGACGAATAACAATCTCCGAATCGGACAGATGATCGGATTTTTCTCGCTCGCAGCTGGACGAAGGTCAACTACGAGATAACCGGGACCTGCGCCATTGCTTCGGCGATCGTGTCGTCGGACAAGTCATAGTCGACCATCTCTCCTGAGAGGAAGGCTTCATAGCTCGCGAGGTCGAGGTGCCCGTGTCCGCAGAGAGCTGTCAGAATGACGGTCTCTTCGCCGGTCTCCTTGGCCTTGTTCGCTTCACGAATCGCCGCGGCGATGGCATGAGTAGGTTCGGGGGCCGGAACAATGCCCTCGGTCTTAGCAAAGGTCAGTGCGCTGGAGAAACACTCGGTCTGGCCAATCGAAATCGCCTCGACGAGACCTAGGTCATAAATGTGGCTGACCAGCGGGGCCATTCCGTGATAGCGGAGTCCGCCAGCGTGGATGGGATCGGGCACAAAGTTGTGGCCAAGGGTGTGCATCTTCATGAGCGGCGTCATGCCGGCGGAGTCGCCGAAGTCGTACCGGAACTCGCCCTTGGTCAGCGTTGGGCACGCTGCGGGTTCGACGCAACGGATCGTTGGATCCATGTTGCCCTTCATCTTCTCGCGCAGGAACGGAAAGGACAGACCGCCGAAGTTTGATCCTCCACCGGTACAACCCACCAGAACATCTGGCGTTTCGCCAGCCATCTCCATCTGAAGAAGCGCTTCTTCGCCGATGATCGTTTGGTGCATGAGCACGTGGTTGAGCACGCTGCCGAGGGCATAGCGCACATCCTCATGCGGAGCAGCCTCACCAACGGCCTCTGAAATCGCGATGCCGAGGCTTCCGGTGTGATCGGGGTTCTCAGCGAGCAACGAACGACCGTACTCGGTTACCTCTGAAGGACTCGGGTGAACAGTGGCGCCCCAGACCTCCATCATGGTCTTGCGGTACGGCTTTTGCCTATAGCTCGCAGCGACCTGCCAGACCTCGCACTCCATCCCAAACTGTGCGCAGGCAAACGCGAGCGACGATCCCCATTGCCCGGCACCAGTCTCGGTCGTGAGCTTCTTGATACCCGCCTTGGCGTTGTAATAGGCCTGAGGCACAGAGGTGTTCGGCTTATGCGAGCCAGCGGGGCTGACGCCTTCGTACTTGTAGAAGATCTTGGCCGGTGTATCGAGAAGTTTCTCGAGGCGTCGGGCTCGAAAGAGTGGTGATGGACGCCAGATCTTGTAGATCTCCTGAACCTCTTCAGGGATATCGATATAGCTGTCCTGAGAGACCTCCTGCATGATGAGGTCCATTGGAAACAGGGGTGCGAAATCCTCAGGTCCTGCTGGTTCTAGCGTGCCCGGGTGCAGCGCTGGGGCCGGAGGTTCTGGCAAATCTGGAACGACGTTGTACCACTGTGTCGGCATCTTGTCTTCGGGCAAAAGATACTTGTGCTGTTCCATCTCCGGACTCCTCGCTAGTGGGGAGGTCATTCTCGCGGATCACAGATGTGACCCACAACACAGAGGTGGGCTGGGGACCTAGCCGGCGAGGGAAGCCAAGCCGAACAGGGCTGCTCCGATTGCTGCGAGGACAGCGACCATAATTCCGCTGCGAGCCAGGAGAGGGAGGCCCCGACCGGGGACTCGTTCGCGAATCTTCTCGAGGGCCAGGTAGTAGTACGGGAACGAGACGATCACGAGGAAGGTGCTCGAAAGCAGTCCGAAGATGATCGTGAAGGCGAGAGCTTCCCAGAACGGATCGCTGAGCGCTAGCGGCAAAAGGCCACCGACGGTCGTGAGCGACGTGGCGACCAGAGGTCGAAAACGGCGGCGCAATGCGGTCGCAATCGCGGCGTTCATCTCCGAGCCGAGCGCTCGTTCCTGATTGGCAAAGTCGACCAGCAGAATCGAGTTGTTCACCGCAATACCGATCAGACCCAGCACGCCCAACATGACAAAGAAACTCAGTGGGTTGTCGGTGATGAGCAGACCGCCGAACATGCCAAAGAAGCTGAACGGAATCGCCGTGAAGACCAGCATCCACTGCGTGCTCGACCGGAATTGGATAATGAGCAGAATCGCCATCGCGACGAGCGCAACCGTAAAGGCAACCGGGACTGCTGCGAACGCTTCCTGGTTGTCAGATTCGAAACCGAAGTCGAATCCGAGCGCATCTTCGGCGAGGCCCAGCTCAGCCAGCTGGGCTGGGCCAAAGCGGGTTTCATCTTCGAAGAACTCCTGCGCAGCTCCGGTGACCGTCGTGACGTCGCTGCTGTCGAAACGGGCGCGCACCTCGACATACCGTTGCCCGTCGCCCACCCCTTGCCAGTCGCGCGCGACCACATCGCCGAGCGCCACGAGGCTCTCGATGACTTGGATCTCGTCGCCGTTGCCGAGCGTGAGCGTTTCGCCGTTGATCTCGTTGCGGAGCGATTCTGCAGCGGCCGTGATCGTGTCGAGGTCCTCGCCGAACACCTGCATGGTGAACGGGAACAGCGCCTCGGGCGGCCCTCCGCCAGCACCGGCGAAAACGATTCGCGCCCCATCGAGACCGTCAGCCACGGGCTGCAACTCCTCGATAATCTCCGACGCCTTTGGACGGCCTCCAATCGGCGTGAGGTCGTACTGACCAAGCGCAGACTGCGCCGTTCCAAAGAAGAGATAGCCCTGTACGAGTTCTTCGCCGATGATCTCCTCGGCTGCTTCGTTGACCTCGAGCGCGATCTCTCGCGCTGACTCGATGTCGGTCCCAGGGTCATAGGTGATCTCGAAACCAATCGCGGTCGAATCCTTCAGCGCCGGGAAGATGTTGAAGCCGACCTGGGGAGCAAAGACCGCAAGACCAATTCCTGCCAGGACAAACGAAAAGATGAAGCCGGTGACTCCAATGATCGTGCCCCGGGCACCGCGAGCGGCGGGCAGAGAAGCCACCATCTCGGCCAACTTCTCTTCGGCGCGCACAACAGGACCATTTGCCTTCGGCGCCCGAAGGGTGAGGAAGCGAGCAGCGACCGGGATGAAGATAAACGACAGCACCAGCGAGATGATCAGCGCCAAGATGATGGTGACCGGCAGTATTCGAATGAACCCGCCGAGAATGCCGCCGATGAGCAGCATTGGTGCGAATACGAGAACGGTGGTCATCGTGCCCGAGGCGCTCGCCGCTCCTACACGTTTGATGGCGCGACGAATGACGGAGAGATCCTGTTCAGCTTCGTCGCCTTCGTCTTCCTCGTCGTCTCTGAACGCGTCTATTGATTCGGTTATCACGATGGCATCGTCGACGAAGAGGCCGAGTGCGAGAATCAGCGCGAACAACGAGATGGTGTTCAAGGTGATGCCGACGAGGAACAAGGCGCCCACCGAGGCTGCGAGCACGGTGAAGAGGAACAGGGTGGTGATGATCGATGCCCGCCACGAAATGAGGAAGAGCGCAACAACGGCGACTACGAGCACACCGAGGAGAACGTTGCTTTGGAGCGACGAGATCTGCTGTTCAACGATTCTCGCGGCGTCGATCGCGACGATCGCTGTAAAGCCCTCGGGAAGATTCGCCCGAGCCTCGTCGAGGCTCTCCTGGGCAGCATCGCGAATGGCGATCGAGTCGACACCCGAGTTTGCGTTGACGCCAATGGCGATCGATGGACGAAATTCTCGGTCGGAATCGGTGAGTAGGTTGAAGTCGGTCTGGACCGTGACCTCTTCGCCCGTGGCGGGATTTAGTCCGGTGTCGAGCTGGTCGTCCACGACAGCAGACTCGATGTCGGGATGCTCGATGTCGCCGACGATGGCGTTGGCGGCTGCTTCGAGCTCCTCGGAGCTCGCGTCTACCGGGCCGAACACGCCGATCAGCAAATCGAACTCGCCATTGAAGCGCGCCGCGTTGATCGACTGGGTGAAGAACTGAGCCTCTTGCGGAAAATCCCCCGCCGCGATCACTTCATCGATGATCGCCGCGCCTTCGACGCTCGAGACTCCGGAGGCGAGGTTTGCGATCACCGAAAAGGAAGAGGGCTGGCTGAAACTGAGGATGCTCTCGACCTCTTCGCGTGCCACGATCGCATCGGCGAGAGGCGAGGTGACCTCGGAGTCAACCAACTCTTGGTCGTCGACGAAAAACGCTCCGGCACCAATAGCGATTGGCGCATCCACTGGTGGGAAGCCCTCGCGTGGGAGAAACACCAGGAATGACAGTGCGCCGAAAATGACGATGATCAGCCACAGACCGACCGATTGCAACGGCCTTGAAGCGAAAACGTTGACGAACTTCGCAAGCATAACAGCCCCTCTCTTTTCTTCGACTGTACGGCGCGAACGCCGTTCAATGTCGCTGAAGTGCTTGTGACAAGTGGCCGCCAACGAGGGAATCGATAACGCGTCAATTCCCTGAGATCGACCGCGAACTACTGCAGCCTACGGTGCCAACATGTCGATCGCGTCGGCATCGCTGGTGCCCGATCCTGGCACGATCGCTAACGCTGCGGTATCGATCCCGGCGTCGAGATACTCGTTGATTCTTGCCTTGCATTGTTCAGCGCTGCCATGGATCACGAGATCGTCGATGACCTCGTCACCGATCGCCGCCATTGCGCCTTTGCGATCTCCAGCTGCCCATAAGTCCCAATGCTCGCTGAGCGCATCGGTCCTGCCCATCCACTCGTGAAAGGCGCGGTACACCGGCACATTGATGTAAATGCCCATAACAAAACGAGCAATGTTCCGAGCTGTCTCGGCGTCCTCGGTCGGGATCACAAAGAGACGCGCGGCGAGCTCGGCATCCGGGTTCTCTCCGCGCACGATCGGCACGATCGTTTCCAGATCCTTTGGAGCGAGCCAGTTGAGAATGGCTCCATCGGCCTCGCGTCCGGCCATCTTCAACATGCCCTGTCGAAGCGCTGCCACCAGGATCTTTGGCTGCTCGTCGATCGTGGCCATCAGACGAAACCCCTTGATGTCGAAGGTGTCATAGGTCTCGGTGACCTTTTCGCCAGTCAACGCGACCCGAAGGAACCGGACAAGATCTCGGGTCCTCTTGTACGGTTCGGAAAACTCGACGGCGTTCCAGTTCTCGACAATGACGTTCGACGACGTGCCAATGCCGGCTACAAACCGACCTGGAGCCGCCTCGCACATGCCAGCGATCGTCTGCGCCATCAGCGCCGGACCGCGGGTGAAGGCCGGGAGGATTGCCGTGCCAAGACGCATCGATGGAGCCCACTGAGACCCAAGCAGCAATGGCGACAAGCCGTCGACGCCCATTGCCTCAGCCGACCAGAGGTCGGTGTAGCCGTTTGCCTCGAGTTGCTCGATGTGAGCACGTTGCGCGTGAAGCGGTCCGTCGTTGAGCGGCACGCTCATTCCCCACCGACGTGGATGTGGCGACCTGGTCATCAGCTCAGTGCCTCACCAACCGCTGCCGACACCGTTCGGCCGTCGGCGCGACCAGCCGCCTTCGCCATGACCTCCTTGATCGCAGAGCCCATGTCCTTCTTTGTCGAATAGCCACCATCGGCAATGACGGCGTCGACGATGCTCTTGAGCTCCTCGGGCGAGAGTGGCTCTGGCAGGTAGGCCTGCAATACCTCTCGTTCGTCGATCTCGTTCTGATACCGGGCGGTTTGGCCTGCACCGACGAATATCTCGGCGGCTTCGTTTCGTTGTTTGACCTCACTCGCGATGATCGCCAGGACTTGTTCGTCGGTGAGGGCATCCCCTGCTCCATCAGCAGTCTCGGCGGTCTTGATCGCGGTCAACACCGCTCGCAAGGTCGTCTTTTTCACATCGTCGCCTGCCTTCATGGCCGCAACGAGGTCCGTTTGTATCGTGTCCGCTAGTCGCATGCGTCCCATCGTGGCACACGTACTAGCCATCACCGTACGTCAGGCTGGTATTGGTTCTCCGCTACCGGGGGTTGGGGCGGAGTCACCCGTCAGGTCGATCAAGGGATCGGTCGCATCGAGGAGACATAGTTCGGGCTCGGGCTCCGGATCGAGTTCGCCGGGAAGGCTGTCTTCTACAAAGAAACGAAGCAACTTGAGCAGCGGTCGTTCCCAGTCCTTGTCGAGCACGACATCGGTATAGTGCCAATCGGCAACCTCTTCGATGCTGAACGTAAGGGCAGTGGTGACGTACTCGATCATCTCGAGGTCGTCAGATTCTGGAGGGACTTTCGCAAGTTCGGTCATGTCTCAGTCTCTTTCGTAGTTCGTTATCTCTTCTTCTTTCTGACCCAGCCGGGTATCGAATGGTCTGCGTTGGATTCGGTGCCCCGAATCACCACCATTTCCTCCCGTCGACCAATCGATCGGCCTTTTGAGTGTTTTGACGAAAAACCCCGAAATGCCCACCATCGGCGTTACTGGAGAGGCCAATAGCGGAGTTCCGTGACCACTCCTGACACGCTGAGTCGCGACCGGACGATGGTTCCCGGATCCAATGTCACACCCCTTGTTCATAATGATCTTCATGACAACGCAGACAGAAAACGCCACAACATCCCACACGACCAACATCGCTCGTCCCGATCAGCCTCAGCTCCTCCTCGTGACCGATACCGCTCACGACGAGCGCCGCTGGGCACTCGATGAAGAGACCCGCGAAGCCGGACGGCGCGGCCTTGCCAAAGCACGCGCTGCTCTACAGGCCACACGCCCTCACCACCTCGAAGCCGCCGCCTAGCACCTTCCCGGATCGGGCCACCTACGCTGCGTCATCGGCTCTCCAGTAACCTGAGAGCTTCTCGGCACGGTGGGCGAACTCTCTCGCCACCGGCCCTCGCTGCAGTCCGAAACGATGATCGTGCGAGCCAGTAAAATTCCCGGTCTGAACCGTGGACGAATCAAACGGGTAGTTGTCGCCCCTCGATTCGAAGCCATGGCGTTGCTCCTCATACCCCTATTTGCGCTACTCATCTCTGCATGTAGCCCAACCGTCCGCCAACCGTCTCCGCAGGCCCGTCCCGAAGATCCCTTGGTGCTCAGCGTGGTCGACGGCGACACGATCACCGTGTTGTTCTCGACAGGACAGGAAGAGACTGTTCGACTCCTCGGCATTGACACACCCGAAACTGTCGATCCGTCCCGTCCAGTCCAGTGCTTTGGACCTGAAGCATCAGCTCACCTCGCCGATGTACTTCCGCCAGGCACACCTCTGTTGCTCGAACGAGACCTCGAAGCACGCGACCGATTCGGTCGACTCCTGTCGTACGTCCACCGGGCAGACGATGGGCTATTCGTCAATGCTGAGATGCTTCGTGGAGGCTTTGCTGATCTGTCGATCTTTGAACCCAACGTCGCCTATCGCGCCGTCCTCACCGCTGCCGCGACCTCAGCTCGCACCGGTTCGCTCGGACTCTGGGAAGCCTGCGGCGGACCCGATGTACCCCTTCACCCCGACGAGTATGACTAAACGGCGCCGGCCCAAGCGTCGGCCCACGGGGCATCTGCGAAGGCAGGCACCAGATCATCGAGCCACCGCGCATAGGCACCCTCGACCTTGAGATCTCCGACCATAAAGGCCTCGTCGCGCGTTCGGTCCCCGGACCACAGCTGCAGCAGAACCGACTCTTTCGCGGTAATAGTGATGTCGGGCTTCACACCGCGCGGGAACTTTCCGATGCCCACGGTGAGCGAAGCACCATCGTCGACGAGGTTGAACGCGACTTTGCCATCGGCGGTATCGGTGACGACATAGAGCACCTTTGTCAGCTCGCCGTTGGCAAAGTCCGAAGATTGCCCTACCGCAGCTTCCAGTGAGTCACACCACTGTTCGTCGAATCGCGCCATCAGATCTCCCCACGAATTCCAGCAAACAGGTCGTCCTCGATCCCATCGACCGGTCCAACCAGTGAACGCGCAAGCTCGTAGTCGTCATATGGGTATACCGCAGCTGCCACGTCACGAGGGAGGGGGAACCAGAACGGTTCGTCCGGGTCGACCTGAGTGGCATGGGCGAGCAATGCGTCGCAACGCTCGTTCCAATAGTCCTGCACGTTGATCTTTGCAGTGATCAGATGATCCTCTGACTCGCGATCCAAGAAGCG
>CAZSYL010000068.1:1696-9525 GCA_964610745.1 uncultured Acidimicrobiales bacterium | reverse complement strand
TCTCGAATGATCGAGACCAACCGCTCGACGGCCTCGTCGTGAGGGGCATTGGCAAAGTTATCCGGATGCGCGTTCTCGGGCATATCGGGCATCCCCGAATCGAGATAGCCAAGCATCGCGACTCGCTGATAACCAATGATCCCTGCAGAAGCATCGAGCTCGGCCCGGCGGATAGCGACGATGTTGTCCTTGTTCTCCGGTGTGTCCAACGATTTGTTGAGAATGTCGCCCGCCCCACCGTCGGTGCAGCAGACCAGAACGCAGCGCGCTCCCTCGGCGTTGTACCGCGCGACAGTGCCGGCCCCTTTCGAGGCCTCATCATCGGGGTGTGCATGGACAGTGAGTAATCGAAGCTCCGATTCCATCCGGCGCACGATATCGCCATGTCGACCCAGTTCAGAGCAGGATTGGATAGTCTGGCCCTGTTGAGTCCGGTAGGAATTTAGGAACGACGAAGGCTCGTGCCGATTCCACTGTCAACTGGCTGGGAGGCCGAGTGCGAGCTCGTCTGCAAATACTGAGTACGGGGCTTCGTCCTGGTGCCATGCTGGCCCTTGTAGTCGTTGCTGCTGTCGGTCTCGTCGGCCTCGTACAACTCGACTCCAGGCTGATGCTGATCAGCCTGGCCTCAGGGATAATTATCCTCGCACTCAGTGCCGTCATCGTCGCGGTTCGGACCTGGCACCGGGGCAATACGCTTCCCGAGGCGAACTACCTCTCAGCAGAGGACATGATCCGCATGCAGCGGATGAGATCCAATCGCAAGACGAGCTGAGCAGCGCCGGCAACTCCTCGAAACGCTACAAGGGTGCAAGCTCGTGGTCGCCAGCATCGTCGTCGGCAACGAGCCGCCACCCGAACACCTCGGCAAATTGCTCTCGGCCTTCGTCAGGGCCGCTCGCGATAACTTCGTCACCCGCAGCGAGTACATCTCTGCCGCTCGGTCGATGCCGGTAGGTCGATCCCGTCTTTATTGCGAGAACCATGTAGCCCGGAGCAACGTCGAGTTGCAGGTCGGCAAGGCGAGCGCCTTCACCGGTGCTTCCCGCTGCAACCGGAACCCGGAGCACGACTTCGTCAGCATCGGCGAGTGCCACGCCCAGCACGGGGTGGACCTCTTCACCACGCTCGACGAACATCACCATGGCGGACGCCTGATCGCCAATGTCCTCTGATGCAGCGGCCAGGTGCATCAGACCGCGCAGCGGGGATGGCTCCGAACTCGATGCCGCTGCCATGAGCACCCAGGTTTCGAGCTGGTCGTGCATGTCATCGAGGCGAATCTCGAGGTGGCGAACCTCCGCTGCCAAACCGCGGTCACCGAGCACCAGCGCAGAATAGGCAAGGCCGACCGCAGCTTCGGACAAATTCTTCATCTCGACGAGGATGTCGATCGCCCGATCCAGTTCTTCGATCGGTTCGGTCTCGGGCACTGGTTCCACGGGAGGCGCTCCAGCGAGTTCGCGCACCGAGGGGATCCCGCCTGGAGGCCCTTCGAGAAACAGCACATCTCCGGGAACGAGGATCGTGGCGCCAGAGACGCTCGTTGTCCACCCGTCACCTCCGCGAACCGCCAGGATCCGCAACCCGGTGAGGACGGGAAGCTCGAGATCGACGAGCGCACGGTGCGCCATCGCCGATGATTCGGCAACGACGACGCGGTGGGAAACCTCTTCGGCATCTCGCAGCTCCTCGATCAAATGGGCGGGAATCCCTAGTTGATTCGTGACCGTTCGGGCAATGTTCACCGCATCGTTACCGATCCGTTCAATCGCCGAAATCACCTGGAGGACTCGACCCATACCCGGGGCCTCACGTGGGTGCCGTACAGCAAGCACCGCCAAAGAACGCATGTCGGCAACCAGTTTGGTCAACACCGACTCGAGGTCGCGCACCTCTTCGGCCATATCTGGATCGCCGAAATAGACCGCGGCGTAGGCAAGATCGACCATCAGCTCCGATGTATCTTTCGCATCGGCAAGGAGCGTTCTCAGATTTCGAGGTTTGTCATCCATGTGTTTCTAGTTTCTCCCGTCACTGTAGAGAACGGATTCTGATGAGGAAAGAGGCGAACCGATCGTCATGTTCCGACTCCGAGCAGAATGATCGCCCCGACCAGGGTGAAGGCTCCGACGAGATCGAGGATCGAGTTGGTCAGAGGGATCGTTGCCGTGTCGGGGTCGAGCCCAACTCGAACCGCGGCCAACGTCCCGTAGTACGCGACACCAAGCACAACGAACGTCGCTCCGAAGCCTGCTAGTACAGCGACAGCAACCATGGACCCAAGCCCCGGGCTCGCTGCTCCCACCGCGGTTGAGCCAAGGTGCGCAGCTGCCCCCACCAGCAGGAAGATCGGCGGTGAGAGCAGTGCAACCGAGCGGATATCGAGCAAGGCCTCTCGCTGCGGGACGAGTCTTGACTGGATGAGCCCCAGGTGCACTTTCGATCCGAGACGACTCGAGAGGATCCCACCGAGTGCGCCGGCCATTCCGAAGTAGGAGGGGACGAGAACGAGCAGGGCAGGCTGATCGAGGAACGCCGACAACTGGCCTTCGACAACACTTCCAGCAACGAGCGAGATCACCGATGCCAGTCCGAGAACTGGTAGCGACTCGATCGCGATCTGGCGAAGCAGCGGAAGGCTTCGACGCAACCCCACGAACAGAGCCGCAGCCGCGAGTGCGAGCATGACGACGCCAACCACCGTGCTCGGACTGATCGAGTCACCGCCGGCAGAGCGGACCAGAAGAGACGCGCCGAGCAGCGCCGGGAGAGTCACAAGGTCTCCCGTGCCAGTGACGAGGGGAGCAATCACGTTGTCGAGATCCCAACCAAACCGGGTCGAACCAGCAGCGAGCCCGACGGTCAACCCCAGAACAATGACGGAGGCCCCAACCCCTCCAACGACCGAGATCGTTATGAAGTCGAACAAGCCAATCGAGTCTTCGATCCCGATCACCTGTGCGAGTACCCAGGCAACAAGTGCCAGCCAGGTAGCTGCGACGACGCTGAGTACAAGGGAGGCGAGAACGTTCTGCCCAAACACGGTGTCGAGGCGACGAGTCACTGAGAATTCGCCGGTGTGGATCGCTGTACCGAGGCGGCTTCCCAACGCTCCAAACACGTTCCCGCGTTGGCCGATAGCCGCCGGCACAAGAAGCAGTAGGCCGGGAAGGTCCGCCAACCGCTCCTCAGCAGATGCAAGCGTCAGTCCCGCGATGAGGGTCACCACGATTGAGATCAACAGCGCAACGCCGGATTGAGCAGCCGCGCCGGGATCTGGCCCGAGTATGCGGACGAGCCGCACGGCGAAAGAGCGCATGGCCGTAAGAGTACGGTGCTGCCACCGTCAAGACACGAACTCCAGCGAACGGTACGTCGGCGGGTTACCGCACGATCGGAGGATGAAGCATGGTTGCTGGACCGGCGACGAAGGTTCGGGCTGGGCGACCTCGACCTGTGGATTCGGTGCGGCCGGTCGCCTCCACAAACCCCTCGGTCGCCATGACTTTGCGATTGAAATTTGCCGCATCGAGTCCTTGGCCCCAGGCCGTCTCATAGACCGAGCGAAGCTCGGCCATAGTGAACTCGGGCCCACAGAAGGTCGTTGCGAGAGTGGTGTATTCGAGCTTCGAACGTGCCCGTTCAATTCCGTGCTCAAGGATCTCCATGTGGTCAAACGCAAGGTCCTTGCCCCGTAACGACGCGACCGAGATCCACTTCGCATCCTCTAACTCCGGCTCCTGCAGATCGGCGACGAGGGCCAGATACGCCACGCTCACCACTCGCATGCGCTCATCGCGTTCGGGGGCGCCAAAGGTGTGCAGCTGCTCAAGATGCGAGCGCTCGATCTCGACTCCCGTCTTGTTCGACAGTTTGAACTGCGCGGCAGCCGAGAGGCCCTGATCGGGCGCAACGAACCCGCCGGGCAGGGCCCACTTGCCGGTGTGCGGGCCGGTCGTTCTTCGCACGAGCAGCGCGTCGAGCGATGGTGGTCGAACAGCGAGGACAACCAAGTCGACCGTAACGGCGAACGGCGGAAACTCATTCGGGTCGTATGGGTCGCTCCCCTTGGCTGCAGTCATGGTCTGACGTTACCCATCTCTGAGATAAATGTCACCTTGACAATTATTAGGAAGTCCATTTATAGTCATATTGACAAGAACAGCGGACAAGAACGAGCGACAAGAAAGGGCTGGCGATGACCTACCAGAGCTTCACAGCGATCTTCGAAACCATGCGCTACCCCGCCGGCGAAAGCCACGTGCGGATCGCCGCTGGGGTAGGCGATGCCGAGCTGTCTGCGGTGTCGGTCATCGAGGCACGGGCAACGTCGTTCGATGACCTTGGCAACATCGTGACCGCCGACCGCATTCTGAGCCGCCTCGGGCGGAGCGTCGAGTGGTTTCTCCCCTACTTCCCCTTCGCCCGACATGACCGTCGCAACGACCGCCTTGATGGATTCGAGCTGGAGCTCGCTATGTCGATGGTCGCCGAGCTCAACGTCGTGATCGCCGATCCACACAGCGATGTCTCCGGTCAATTGCGACACTTCGACCAAGCGACGGCCGTTGATGCCTTCGAACGAATGGGCTTGTTCGACACCGACCCCTTGGTTGTCATCCCCGACGCAGGAGCCGCCAAGAAGGCGTACACCTGGCTCGATGGCCGAGACGTGATCCAGGCCACGAAACACCGCGATCCCAAGACCGGTGATCTCTCCGGCTTCGCTGTTCCTGTGGGTGATCTCGACGGACGACCCTGCATCATCATCGACGACATCTGCGACGGCGGCGGGACCTTCCTCGGCCTAGCCGCCGAGCTGGAATCGAGGAACGCTGGACCCCTCACCCTCGCAGTAACCCACGGCCTGTTCACAAAAGGTACGAGGGCGCTGGCCCAGTCCTACTCGACAATCGCCACCTTCACCTACGCAGACAGCGATCAGGTTTCCGGTGTGGCGACCATCCCATTCTCTGAGCTGTACATGAAAGGAAGCATCACATGAGCACCCCATTGACCCAGATCGACTTCTATAAGGCCGATCATCGCTCGCAGTATCCGGAAGGAACCACGACGGTGTTCTCCAACTGGACGCCCCGCAAGTCAAGGATCGCCGACATCGATTCCGTCGTATTCTTCGGTCTTCAGTACTTCGTGAAGGAGTACTTGATCCGTCGCTGGAACGACGAGTTCTTCAACCGTCCCAAAGACGAGGTCGTCATCCGCTACGCACGACGGGTTCGCAATGCTGGTATCGATATCGACGTCGAACACATTGCAGCGCTGCACGACCTTGGCTACCTGCCCATCGACGTGCGGGCGCTGCCGGAGGGCACCAGAGTTCCGATCGGCGTGCCGATGTTCGTGCTCTGGAACACCGAACCGGATTTCTTCTGGATCACCAACTACCTCGAAACATCCCTGAGCGCGGTGATATGGGGTCCGATGACCTCGGCCACGATCGCCAGCAAGTACCGACGCATCCTCGATCGATGGATCAACGAAACAGGAGGAGACCCTGACTTCATCGACTGGCAGGGTCACGACTTCAGCTACCGCGGAATGTACGGCACTGAAGCTGCAATGATGTCTGGCGCTGGCCACCTGTTGAGCTTCACCGGAACCGACACGGTTCCAGCGATCGACTTTCTTGAAGATTTCTACGGAGCGAACAGCGACAAAGAGCTCATCGGCGGATCTGTCCCTGCTACCGAGCACTCAGTGATGGCCATGGGAACCCGGGAAGACGAGGTCGACACATTCCGTCGCCTGATCACCAAGCTGTACCCGACCGGCATTGTCTCGATCGTGTCCGACACGTGGGATTACTGGAAGGTGTGGACCGAGTACCTGCCTGAATTGCGCGACGAGATCCTCACCCGTGATGGTGTGGTCACCATCCGACCCGACAGTGGCGACCCGGTCAAGATTCTGGTCGGCGACCCAGACGCCCCAGAGGGATCACCAGCCCGTCGCGGTTCTTACGAGCTGGCCTGGGAAGTATTCGGCGGAACGGTCAACGAGTTGGGATACAAGGTGCTGGACCCTCACATCAACCTGATCTACGGTGACTCGATCACGACCGAACGCTGCGAAGCCATCTGCTCCGGACTGGCCGCAAAGGGCTTTGTGCCAAAGAACATCTTCGGCATTGGCAGCTACACCTACCAATACAACACCCGCGACACCTTCGGCTTTGCGATGAAGGCGACGGCCGGCGTCGTCGACGGCGAGTTGCGAGAGATCTTCAAAGACCCGGTGACCGATGACGGCACGAAGCGCTCGGCACGGGGCTTACTCGCGGTCAACCGAAACACCGACGGCAAGCTCGAGCTCGAGGAACGGACCACCTGGGAACGGGTCAAGGACAGCGATTTCGAACCGGTGTTCCTCAACGGCGAGCTGCTTCGAGATGAAAAACTCGGCGAGATTCGAGCCCGATTACGGAGCGAGTCATGACCAACCCGTTCGAACCAGACTTCGCCCCGGCACGCGTCCTGGTTACTGGGTCGACCACCTGGTCGGACCGGATTGCCATCGCCGAGATACTCGGTGAACTCGCCCAACGCCGCTCAGGCCGTGGTTCGTTCCGAATCATTACCGGTATGGCCGATGGTGCCGACGAGATCGCCCGCATGTGGGCGACGACAAACGATGTGCAGCTTCTTGCAGAGCCGCTCGAAACGGGCCGCTACCCGGGTCCCATGCACGACTACAACGAGAAAATGCTCACCTGGGAGCCCGAACTGGTTCTGGCCTTCAAAGAGAGCCTTGACCCCGATTGGGCAGAGCCGGACTGTTGTGCTGGTACCGAGCACATGTGTCGACTCGCTGCTCAGGCTGGAGTCCCGGTGTTACTCAACGGGACCGCTTGGCTAACCGCAACCGTTCCGCAGGAGCGATCAACAGGAACATCGGCAGAAAAAGGCGACGTCCACCGAACTCGATGGCATGGTGCGCTGGTGAGCGCCCGACTCGGCGACATCACGAACTCTGACGCAGAGGTCATGGTGAACGCCGCCAACTCATCGCTATTGGGCGGAGGCGGGGTCGACGGCGCCATTCATAAGGCAGCGGGGCCTGATTTGCTCAACGCCTGCCGCGAGGTCGTCGCCCGTCAGGGTGGTTGCAAGACAGGCGAAGCGGTCATGACTCGTGCAGGCGAGCTCGCTGCCGACTACGTCGTCCATACCGTGGGCCCCGTCTGGACCGGCGCCGATCCCAACGTTCATGACGCTCTCCTCGCTCGCTGTTACGAGGAATCGCTGAGGTTGGCGACGAACGCTGACGCCCGCTCGATTGCGTTCCCAAACATCAGCACGGGCGTCTACCGGTTCCCGCTCGAGCGTGCAGCCCAGGTCGCAACCAAAGCCGTGCACCGCTGGCTCGAAACCCACCCAAACAAGATCGACGACGTCGAATTCGTGTGTTTCAACCACGAAAACTTCGACCTTTACGCCCAGTCCATCTCCCCCACCGACGGGGTCGTACCCCTTTCGCCCCAAAGGGGTCGTACCCCTTTCGACGAATAGGAGTCTGACCCCTTTTTCGAAAAAGGGGTCAGAGGAGGTTACGTTTCGTAACACTGGCCGACCTGCGGGCAGCTCGGCTACTTGCGTCAAGGGCCGCTTCCACGCCGCGGGCATACCCGCCGCCGAACTTGATCGCGTGAACGACGAGTGGCGCGAGCTGATGAAGGGGCACCCGATCTTGCCAGCCATCGGCGAGCGGATACGTCTCGTCGTAGGCGGTAAAGCAGGCTTCGGCGAACCCGCCGAAGAGCTGCATCATCGCAAGGTCAAACTCACGATGTCCGCCGTGAGCGG
>CAZSYL010000068.1:0-1596 GCA_964610745.1 uncultured Acidimicrobiales bacterium | reverse complement strand
CCGCCGAAGAGCTGCATCATCGCAAGGTCAAACTCACGATGTCCGCCGTGAGCGGCGGGGTCGATCAACCAACTCTGCCCTCGGGTGTCGATCACGCGGTTGCCAGCCCAGAGATCGCCGTGGAGCCGCGCCGCAGGTTCATCAGCTGCACCGAACTGGTCGAGTCGCTCGGCGAGGGCTTCGAGCTTTTTGATTGTCGTCTGGGTGAGGGCATCGCGGTCGCTTGCAAGCTTGGCGAGCGGGCGAAGGCGCTGCTCGGCGTAGAACTCAGCCCACGTGTCGCACGGGTCGTTCGGTAATGCCTGGCTTCCGGTTGTTCGGCGGTCCTGTCGACCAAAGCTTGGAGCACCCGACCGGTGCAGCTCAGCAAGGCTGCGACCAAACTCGGATTCGCCTTCGGCCGTTCCCCGACCACCAACATCGATCCAATCGAGGACGAGACATGCCGGTGGTTCGTCGGTAACGGCGATGACGGAGGCAACGTTGCATACGGCCAGCTCCGCCAGCCATTCGAGACCATTGGCTTCGGTCGAGAAGAACCCGGGCGGAGGATCTGCGTGCGTCTTGGCAAAGACCGTCCGGCCATCTTCCAACTCAACGCGATATGCCGTGGCAAAGTCTCCGCCCGACACTGGCTGCATTGCACGAACTTCGGCTGCCGTCAGCGCCGCTATGCGATCGGTGAGCGCACTCAATTGGTTGTTGCGTGATTGGTCGTTGCGCAATCGCCCAGTTCCTTTTGCAGCTGCGCCACATCGATTCCGGTAACCGCTAGATGGATAGCAGCGCTCCCTCTCGGGTCGATACGGCGCCGGACGCAACATGGGCATCACAGACGAATTGCTCATTGCGGGCGAGCGAAACCCGAAGGCTCTGCTCGAGGCACCTCTTTGCACCGTTGGTGAAAAGTATTGATCTCTTTGATCGACGCCGCAGCGTAAAGCGAGGGCTTTGAGAAGAATCTGCGCGACCGAACGCTCCTTCACCGAAGGTTTGGTCGGCAGTTTGAGTAACCAGCTGGCGGTCGACCCCGAGTAGACCAAGACCTAGGTCGTCATCGTGACCATCGAGCAGACCGCTCAACACCTCGCCATCTAAGCCAAAGCTATCGAGTACCTGTTCAATTTTAGGATTGTCTTCTCGTGCACCTAGAAGCAAGTGGACTGGCCCGATCCGGTGATCGTCTCGACGCCGTGCAATCGACTGGGATTTTACGACGGCCTGGCGGGCAGAGTCGGTGAAGCGTTCAAACATTTGCGATTCCTTTCAGGTCCTTGTTCTTGTATTTGCGATGCACGGTTTGTTTGCTCACACCAAGGGAGTCAGCAATCTGTCGCCAAGACCATCCAAGCTCGCGGGCATTGGCGACATGGAGCGTTTCAAGCGATTCGGTCAGCCGCCGCAAAGCAGCCACTGCCGGCAATCCAACCTCGGGGTGGCGAGTCACCACGGCTGACTCCGCAGCGCCCTGGATGTTGTCGGGCTGATCGAATGGCCGTTCACCAACGGGCCATTGCTCAAGCTCTAGATCGCTGACTACCTGTTCATTTTCCACGCCGTCAACATATGCTGACATTCCTCTTTTGTCAACAAAAG
>CAZSYL010000067.1:0-19826 GCA_964610745.1 uncultured Acidimicrobiales bacterium | reverse complement strand
GGCTGACGGGATTTGAACCCGCGACCGCCGCGACCACAACGCGGTGCTCTACCTACCTGAGCTACAGCCACCATGCTTTGAAGCGGCCTTCACTATAGAGGTCCACGGGCCACTTGGCCACGTGAGTTTTGACTCAGGCCGCTTCGCCCTCGTCCTGGGCGTCGCTGAGAGCGGGGTTGCGGCTTCGTACGGGCTTGCCGAGCAGGTATCCCTGGGCATGGGTTGCTCCGGCATCGCGGGCTGCGATCAGCTGTTCGGGAGTCTCCACACCTTCGACGATCACCAACATGTCGAGCTCGCGACACGCCTGGGTCAGCCCGCCGAGCATCGCCCGTCCACGAGGGTCTGAAAGACGTCGGGTGAAGGACGGATCGATCTTTACCGAGTACACCGGCATTGTGATCAGGTATTCGAAGGTCGAGAACCCGGTGCCGAAGTCGTCGATGGCCAGACGAACACCCATGTCGGTGATGGCGTCGAGTGCCACTCGGCCGTCGCTCAGCTGATCGATGAGGTAACTCTCGGTCAGCTCGATCGTCAGGTTCTGTGGGTCCAGGTTGTTCACGTCGAGAGCGAGCGCCACTCCGTCGACAAAGTCTGGACGGCCGACCTGCAGAGCTGACACGTTCACGTTGATCGAGATCGGGGGGTAATCGGCGCCGCGTTCACTGTTGATCTGGGCAGCGGCGCAAACCGCCTCGTTGACGATCCACTCGCCGAGGTCGCTCATCAGGCCGCTCTGTTCGGCGATCGAGATGATCGTTGACGGATCGACCGCGCCGAGGGTTGAGTGATCCCAACGCAACAGCGCCTCAGCTGCCTGAGGTTCGACGAGGTCATCGATGTCGAAGATGGGTTGGAACGCGAGGTCGAGGCCGTTGGTGCTAATGGCCCGACGAAGGTCGCGGCGTAGGGCGAGCGGCGAGACGGGGTTCGCAGAGTCGGGGCAGTGATATGGGCGCGCCTGGTTGCGGCCTGCACGTTTGGCTTCGTACATGGCGTGGTCTGCCATTTGGAGCACGCTACGAACCGAGGCGTTCTTCTCTGCCATGGCCACGCCGATACTGCCGCTGAGCTCGATCGTGGTGTCGTCGAGGATGAACGGCGCTCTCATGATGGGAAGCAGACGGTTGGCGAACTCCATCGCCCGGTCATAATCACGCACGTCGCGAACGATCATGACGAACTCATCGCCACCGAGCCGGGCGACGAGGTCTGCGCTGCGGCACGCGTCGATCAGACGGCGACCAAATTCGGCAATCACGCGGTCGCCGGCGCCGTGGCCAAGCGAGTCGTTGACCTGCTTGAAACCATCGAGGTCGAGCAGCATCACGGCGAACGAGTCGACCGTGGAGTCATCGAGGAGCTCGGCGAGCGACGATTCGAGAGCTCGACGGTTCGCTGCCCCGGTCATTGGATCGGTCAGGGCTTCCTGTTCGAGCTGTTGTGCCCGCTCGACGTCAGCGGTGACGTCCTCGAGTGAACCAACGAACTCCACACCGCCAGCGAGCGAAGGCACCATGCGTACTCGAATGCGGCTGATGCGTTCGACGCCCTTCGCTTTTGTTCGCACCTCGAACTGGGCCTCTTCGTCTTCGGCGAGGAGGCGCGGGACGGCGATGGCGAGCGGCTCGTCTTCGGAAGTCTTCAGATTCTCCCAGTCGACATGTTCGACATCACCAAACAGCTCGACGATCTTGCTGTTCTTGTAGATGACGTGACCGTTCTCGGCAATGCGAAAGATGCCGTGGGGGATCGTCTCGGAGATGTTGCGGAGCCGGTTGCGCGCTTCCTGAACCCGGCGAGCTCGGAGGTTGTCCGCGGTATTGATGATGACGAACTCGATCTTCTCGTCACCCTGGAAGAGCGTGAGCTGAAACCAGTCGTCGAGGTCGTCTGCTTGGTGGCGCAGCTGCACCGAGCATGAACTCGCTCCCATGGACACCGAATCGATCCAACAGTCGATGAGATCGTCGACGCTGTCTGCATCGACCAGTGCGGTCAGACGGAGGGATCCGTCAGGCTCCTGCATGTTGAGCGCGTCGCGGCAGTTCTCGTCGAGCGCCGTCACCAACATTTCGTTGTCGCACACTCCTCGGAAGATGAGAGGAGCGGCCGTCATTTCTTCCACTTCGCCAATGCCAGCATCGGGATGGCGGACGAAGATCAGGTGGGCACGATCGACCGTTGGCACAACGCTTAGGTGGTAGGTCTCTTCGCCTTCGTCGATGAGCACGTGGGCAGCACCGTTGACTCGGGCAGAGCGAGTCAGGTGAATTACCGAGGAAAAGTCCGAGACGCCATATTCGAGGTCGACCGGAAGGGGAGCGATGCCCTCGAGAGATGGAGGTAGCTCGTCGAGGTGAAGGCGTCCGAGCAAGCCCCACTCGTGAACCGAAAACTCTGCATCCGGCTGATCGCGCAGAAACCTCTTGAGGCGTCTGGGAATGCTCACGGCATGGGACGTTCGACTCACGTCCAGTTCTTCGGCCCGGATCGCCTTCAAATTGAGGGCCTAAACGGCCCATAGCTGAGGCGCATCCCTAGCAGTGCGGATAACCTAAAGGTTCCGCCCCCGTGGCCAAAATGGATAAGGCAACGGGCTTCTATCCCGTCGACTGCAGGTTCGAGTCCTGCCGGGGGCGCAGAATTGCCTGTTTCATTGGCGATTTCGAGGCTTCGTACGCCCGAATTTTGCGATCAGACTCTTGTCGGCGGAGGCTTTCGCCGGGTCCACCGGGAAGCCCTGCCGAGCAGTGGCGTGAGCGCGAGCGCCGACAGTGGCGCATGCCACAGATAACCCTGGCCGAGCGGCACATCGAGCTCGAGCAGGATGTCGGCCTGTCCAAGCCGCTCCACACCCTCCGCAATGGCAACTCGACCTTCGGTGGCGACGATGTCGAGGATGGCCTTCAGACGGGCCTCGGCGCGTTCGTCGGTATCGATCTCGGCGACGAAGGAGCGATCGATCTTTACGGTGTCACTCGGTATCTGCACCAGGCGGTCGACGTTCGAACCTTCGACGCCGAAATCGTCGATGGCGATCTTGATGCCGCGGCCACGAAGCGTATGCAGCGAGTTCATCAGGTCGTCTTCGTGAGCGTGCAAACGGTGCTCGGTGACCTCGATTTGGAGCATGGTCGGCGGCACACGGTGTTGGCGCAGAGTGTCGAAGATGATGCGATGACTGTCGCTGTCACTCACATGGTCGGGCAGCAGGTTGAACGACATCGTGAACCGCTCATCGATGATTCCATTGGACAGCCAGTCACTCAGCTGAGCGATAGACCGGCTGAGAATCTCGAGATCGAACTTGTCGAACTCGCCGCGCTCGGTCCCGGGGGGCAAGAACGTCGACGGATCCATCATGCCGAGCACTGGGTGCAGGTACCGGGCGAGGACCTCTACGCCGACGATCGAGCCGTCGGTGATGTTAACGACCGGCTGGTACACGAGGCGGATGAGATCGGTCGAGATTTCGAGGTCGGTCAGGGTGCCACGGGCGGCCTGGCGCAGGCCGCGTCGGCGTTCCTTCTCCCGATACATCGCCAGGTCGGCGTTCTTGAGAATCGAGTCTGCGGTGTCGGTGACCTTCCCGATCGCAATGCCGACCGAGCCACCGATGCGTAGCGAGGTGTCGTTCACGACAACCGTCGAATCGAGCGAACGCTCGACCTTGGCAGCGACCTCGCGAGCGGTCTGGGATTCGGCTCGAACCAACACACAAAATTCATCGCCACCGAAGCGTGCAATGAGGTCACTTGGTCGAACCGCCGAAGCCAGTTGCTCGGCAACAAACTTGAGCACGAGGTCGCCAGCTTCGTGTCCTTGCGAGTCGTTGATTCCCTTGAATCCGTCGATGTCGCAGAAGATCAACGCCAGATCCTCGCGGTTGTTCAGCGCCTCGGTGAGTTCGTCGACGAGGCGGGCCCGGTTCGCCAACCCGGTGAGAGGGTCGTGGGTTGCCCGGTGTTGCAGGTTCGCCGCAGACTGCGAACGCAGCTCTGCTTCGGACTGCAACCGCTCATCGAGCGATTGCAGCGATCGGGAAAGAATGCCAATCTCGTCGTCGTTATCGTCGTACAGCGGATCCTGCAGACGCCCTTCGTATAGCTCGCGTGCACCCTGAACCACTCGTTGAAGACGCGACCGCATCACGGCGATCGGGATGAGAGACAAAGCGCCGATGAGAGCGAAGACCGGGAGCAGCCACAGCGGTACTGCACCTGCGGTGATGCCCTCTTCGGGGGTCGACGCGATCAACACCCATTCAACACCGGTAATTCGTTGGACCGATACCACCGAATCGACGCCGTCGATGTTTACACCATCGGTGGTTAGCTCGTTCTCGCCGCCGAGAACGCGATCGACGAGCTCCTGGGCCTGCGAACCAATTTCGCCGAGAGGTTCGCCATCGCTGCGAAGCGACGGGGTGAACACGACGACGTTGCCGGCGCTGTTCCTCACCGCGAGCAGGGCTTCGGTTGCGGTCTCTTCGCCGATGTTGGTAATCCGTTCGATCAAGTCGCTCGCGTCATATGCAGCGACGAGCACGGTGCCCTGTGTCGTGCCATCGGTCGGCGGCAACGGGGTTGCGATCAGGACTGCGACGGTTTCATCGAATGTGCGAGTGGAACCAATGACCGTGTCTACTCGTGCTCGTTCGAGCACGTTGGATGTTGCGTTCAGCTCAGACGCTTCGCCGTCGGGCACGATCTCGAAGGTGAGATAGTCATCGTTGGAGATGGCAACGTCTCCAGCGCGCTCTGCCGCGGTGGTTCGCGCCGCGATCTCAGCGAGTTGGTCGCCGGCCATTTCAAGGTCGGCGGCAATGAACGAAGCTGTTGGGACAGCGACGCCGTCGACGAATTCTTCCGCTTGTGAACGAGCCTCAGAGGCCTGTCCACGCAACACCAACAACACGACAATCGTGAGCGCGATGATGCTGAAGGCAACGACCAGCGCAAGCCGGCGTCCAACGGTCAGGCGAAGCACAGCTCAGGATTTCGATGGCTTTAGCTGCTCGTAAATTCGCTTGCAGTCCGGGCAGACCGGGAAGTCGTCGGGCTTACGAGTCGGAACCCACTTCTTCCCGCAGATGGCACGGACAGCCTTCCCTGTGATGGCGCTCTCGGTGATCTTGTCTTTCTTGACGTAGTGCGCGTACTTGTCGTGGTCGCCGCCGTCGGTTGGGACGGGTTTTGTCGTCGTGTCAGGTGTGCTCGTCGGCGCTGGCATCGTGGTGATGTCGCCATCGAGGATGGCAGGCTGAACGGTTGCAAAGTCAGTCATGACAGCTTTCTAGATTCGTTGGACACATAGTCGTGTATTCATGGTATGTCGCGGTCGGCGTCGTTGTCAGACCCGTTTGACCCACGGCATGGTTCGGCTGGTCTCAGACCCGCAGCGACTGCACCCGCTGTGCGAGCTCATCGACGACGACAGCCAGATCCTCGTCGTGGCCAACGATTCGATCGGCGAGAACCTTGCTCGGCTCGACAAACTCATCGTGCATTGGGGCGACCGATTTGGCGAACTGCTCGCGAACGCTTTCTTCGCTTCTGCCGCGCTCGTGCACGTCACGCTCCAGACGGCGCTTGAAGCGGAGCTCCTCGTCGCACTCGCGAAACACTTTGAAATGGAAGCGTTCGGCGATCTCGGGATAGGCAAACAGGAGGATGCCTTCAGCAATGATGATCTCGGTCGCAGGGAGAATCTTGAGGTCGTCGAGGCGGCGATGTTCTGCAAAGTCGTAGACGGGGATTGCGACATCGAGTCCTTCGGCGAGCCCGTCGAGTTGAAAGCCGAAGAGATCGTCGTCGAGTGAATCGGGGTGGTCGAAGTTGACCTCGGCACGCTCGTGGGCCTCGAGGTGGCGGAGGTCCTTGTAGTACGCATCGAACGGAAGAATCGAAACGCGGTCGGGCCCGATTGCGGTCTGTATTTCACGGGCGAGGCGGGTCTTGCCAGAGCCGCTTCCGCCAGCAATTCCAATGAGGGTCACAGTCATCGAAATGTGACCGTACCGCGCTCGTTCGCCACACTCCGCACCAGCCGTGCGAATTTGTTGGGTCGCCCGTTTACCAGACTTCGAATGCCGCGGTGGCCAATCTGCGTGGCATGATGTCGGGAACCTCCCGAACCTTGCCCCGGCAATTCCCCTCTTGGACCATGACGACTGACCGAACCGAACTGATGAACGCCGTCGAAGGCGATATCGAACGCCTCATGGCCGATCACCTCGCAAAGCGGCCCACGTGGTACGCCCACGATCTCATCAAGTGGGAAGAGGGGCGCAACTACACCGACGAGCCGTGGGACGAATCACAGTGCACGATCAGTCCAGAAGTGCGTGAGGCCCTGATCCTCAACCTTCTGACCGAGGACAACCTGCCGTACTACCATCACTCGATCGCGAGCCAGTTCCCGGTCGATTCTGCACTCGGCCGCTGGACCCGACGATGGACTGCCGAAGAGGGCCAACACGCAATCGTGATCCGCGACTATCTGATGATCAGTCGCAACGCTGACCCCGTCGCTCTCGAAGATGACCGAGTCGCCACGATCTCGAAGGGATGGGACACGCCCTGGACCGACCCGATCGACATCTTCGTCTACACGTCGGCTCAAGAGCTCGCGACCCGAGTCTCGCATCGCAATACGGGTGTGAAGGCCGACGATGAAGTGGCCTACGAGATCATGAAGCGCATCGCGGCGGACGAGAACTACCACTACATCTTCTACAAGGGCATCGTCTCAGCAATGATGGAGCACGACCCGTCTGCGGTCATCAGCTCCATGCGGAAGGTCTATGAGAACTTCAACATGCCAGGAACCGTCGTTCCGAAGTTCCGACGTCGAGCTGCCCTCGCAGCCCGTGCCGAGATCTACGACCTCCGCATCCACGCCGAGAAAGTCATCGCCCCCGTTCTTCGCGACTGGAAGATCGACAAGCTCGAAGGGCTCACGCCTCAGGCAGACGAGGATCGCGAAGCGGTTATTGCGATGCCAGCAATGCTGGTCGAGCGAGCAGAGCGCCTCGAAAAACGCGCCGCCTCGAAGCTGAGCGCCTAGTTCACCTGAATTGGCCAACCCGGGCTTGTGATCACCGCGTCGTTATGCGACGTCGATCCACTTGAGCGGGTCGCTGTCATCAGCGGATGGAATGCCCTCGGGGCGGAGCTCGGTGACGTTGTCGGGCAGCGAGTCGACAGATGCAGAGGACTCGACCGGTCCGGCGGACTCGGGTGCGGGAGCCGCCTGAGGCGCAGTTGGTTGCGTTGCCTCTTCCTGGGCCTTCTCCCGGAGGTATGCGTCGTACCCAGGTGTCATGTTGAACTCGATCTCGGCATGCTCTTCCTCTGCGGGAAGGTAGAGGCCACCAGAGCCGGCTTCAGCCGATTCGTATTCGTCCACCTCGGACGTCAGCGATTCGCTCAATACGTCGCGGATGTTGTGGACACGCTGGTAAGCGTCCTTCTGCGAAGGGGTTGCCACGTTGGTGAGCTTGATGTCTTCACCACTGTGGGTCTCGATGAGGGGAAACCAGATCTTGTGCGGGCCCTTCTCGAAGTAGTCCGCGCTGACCCCGGCGATGTTGGCGGCGTCCACGGACACTCCACCGACAAGACGCTCGTCGCGCAGTCCGTTTTCGTCGATCACCACGCCACCGAACTGGCCCAGTCCAAAGATGACGAGTGCACCGCCGAAGGATGCGAACACCCACTCGGCTCCGAGGTAAACGACAACCCCAACTACGGCGATTCCGGCCAAGCAGAGCAGCAGTCCCTTCGTCCGTCGTGACTTCGCCATCGGAATTCTGATCTTCTGGGGAGCGGTAACTTGTTCTTGTGCAGGGTTTACAGACTGACTCATCACATAATCTTCGGGTCCCGATCGACCTATCTTGTTAAGTCGTTCGGCCCAGAGTCGCCGAGCTCGCTATTTGGTGAGCAGCGTCACGAGTTCTTCGACGGCCCCGTCCGCGAGAACCTGCAGTTCTTCGTCGGTCCGGTCTTGGATCGGGTGCGCCACGAACACTCGTGACGGCGAGAATCCAAGACGGTCGCTCTGGGCGTCCGCGGCGTCGACGAACTGGTTCGAAGCAACGAACACGCCGGGCACACCGCGGCGTTCGAGGTCTGCGATGTCGTGCACACTGCACGACGTGCACGAGCCTCAATCGGCCAGCGCTTCGATCACCGCATCACAACTCGTCGCGATCTCGTGGCGTAGGTCGACGGGCGCGGGTTTAGAGAAGGTGGGCTTCTTGTACCGAATCGTCGTGATGCCGAGCGCGTCGAGTTTCGACTCGACCCGATCGAGAAACACATCGCCCCGGGCCTTTGAGATGTCGAGCAACCCCACGGTCTTGCCTTCGAGCGAGGTGAGTCGTTCGCTCTGCTGAATCTCCTGTGGCGTCGTCTCGTTCGTCGGGTCGAGGACTCGGATGCTCATGAAAGGATCTCCTTGGTAACCGGGGCGCTGCCCATTGCGTTGTTGACCCAGCCGCCGATGATCGAGGAGAACAGGCCGGCGTCTCCTCCAGCGTGCACGATCATCAGCCCACCCGGGCCGTTGTTGTCGAACTTGGGAACGGCCGTTTCAGCGAACACTTCGGGGATTCCCTCGGCAATGCCACCCGCGCCACGAATGATCGTTGCACCATCGATTTCGAGCGCTTCCGCCAACGCCTCTCGAAACTGTGCCTTGCTCCAGCCCGCATCACGGAACCGATTTGCGTGTTCGGGTGAGAGCACCAGAATCGCGTCGAAGGCCATCGCTAGCCGAGGTGAGACGACGGTCTTGAGATGTTCAGCGAGCGAGAGAACGAGTGCGCTCGGGTCGCGGGTGAGCTGATCGAAGACAACGCGGGGTGCCTCGCCGGCGAACGCGGTAATCGTGTTGGTTCCAGCCTCGAACCCTCGGTCGACCGAGAGCGGTTCCCAGGGCGACCCTTCCTCGTCTTCTGGGAAACAAAACCCGAGCTTCGCGGGCGACCCATGCGTGGAGCGATCGATCTCACCGGGGAGGCCGCCACCGACGTTGCGGACTACCAACTGCACAGCCCGGCCAATGGTCGAGTTGGCGCGGTTTCCCTGGCCGAGAACATTGCCCTTCGCGTTCATACCGATCACGTTTCGAATCGGCCCGTTCACGACGAACACCGGACCGTTCGGCATGGTCGTGGCCAGAAGTCCATGCATGTTGAACTCGTCGGTGCACACCGCTTCAAGGGCGGCGATCACCACGGGCATGTATTCGGGGAGGCACCCCGCCATAACGGCGTTGATCGCGATCTTCTCAACGGTGAGATCGACGAGGTTCGGCGGCACCGTGGATACGATCTCGTCCGGTGCTCGCGTGGTGCCTTCGAGCATCCGGCGGACACGTTCGGCCGTGGGTGGAACGAGCGGCAGTCCGTCGCTCCAGCCCCGTTCATACATTGCTTCGAACTCATCTTCGAGCTCTGCGAACTCGACCGTTCTACTGGTCGTGATGCTGTCCCCAAACGCAGCTTCGAGTGCATCGACTCGATCCGGGTCGACGCTCATCGAACCACAGCCGGGGCGTTGATCGGGCAGCCCCGGGCCGAGGTCGGAGACGCCTGTAAGCGACTCCCAGTGACCGCGATGCCAGCCGACAAAGCGCACTTCGTTCTCGCCTGTTCGCTTGATGATGGTCGGGACTGTCTCGATGTCGTTGCGCCACGACAGCTCGAGATCGGCGTCATGGGTGTGTGCGGTCGTGTTGAGCTTGAGAGCAGGGAATGCTGCCTCGTCCTGGACGACGATCTGCGTGAGCTGACCTGCATCGATCAGTTGTTGCAATACCGGGACGACCATGACGCAGGTTTCGCAGTCCTGCTTCACAAAGGCGATCAAGCCATCGGCAACCTCTGTCATGTGTTAACCCCCGCGCTCACCATAGGTGACACGTTCGGGGGTCAACACATTTCAGATTCGATTAGCCGAGTTCCTTGAGAGCGTCCTCGATACCCATGTGGAACGTTGGGTAGGCAAAGATCATGTGGCGTAGCTCGGGGATTGGAATTGCCGAGTGCACAGCGAGCGACAGAAGTCCGAGAACCTCGCCACCGTGAGGGCCGACCGAGGTCGCACCCACGAGCACGTCGCGATCGGCGTCGATGATCAGCTTGATGAAGCCATCGTTGCCGTTCGAGTGCAGCCAACCACGTGCAGTGTGTCCGACAATTTTGTGGACCACCTTCACATTGATGCCCGCCTCGCGTGCCTGCGCTTCGGTCTTGCCAACCGCGCCAACCTCAGGATCGGTAAACGTCACCGCCGAGAGGGCGTCCATGTTGAGCGGCTTGGTCTCGCGTCCAAGAATGCTGTCGACCACGACCTTCGCCTGACGGATGCCGAGGTGGGTGAACATGCCCTCACCAGCAATGTCGCCAGCCGACCAGAGGCCCTCTTGAACCTGCATGTTTTCATCGACGTCGAGGAAGCGCGAGTTCGGATCGATTCCGATGCTCTCCACACCAAGTTCAGCGAGGAAGGTCTGTCGACCGGTCGCAACGAGCAACCGCTCACCTTTGACCTCGGTGCCGTCCTGAAGCGTCACGGTGAATCCCGAGGACTCGTCGTAAACAACGCCCGATGCGAACTGTCCGAGGTAGGTGTCGATGCCTTCGGCTTTGTACACCTCGGTAAGCACATCGCTCACCTCGGGTTCGGCGAGTGGCATGAGGCGATCGGCGCCCTCGATGATCGATACCTTCACCCCAAAGCGGGACACAGCTTGACCGAGCTCGAGACCGATTGCTCCGCCGCCGAGGACGACCATCGACTCAGGAAGAGTCTCGGTCTCAACGATTCCGTGGTTGGTCCAGTACGGCGTATCTGCAAGGCCTGGGATTGGAGGCACGGCAGCGAGGGTTCCGGTTGAAACACAAATGCCTTTGCTCGCAACGTAGGTGTCACCGTTTACCTCGACGGTGTTCGGGCCGGTGATTACCGCACGGCCACGGACGAACGTTCCGCCTTTGCCGACAAAGCGGTCGACCGCAACGGTGTCATCCCACGTGTCGGTGGCCTGCTCGCGAATGCGCTGAGCAACAGGCGCCCAGTCCGGAGTAGCGCTAGCCGTCCCGGCGAGGCCTTCGACACGACTCACTTCGGCGAGCGAATTCGCTGCCCGAATCATCATCTTCGAAGGGATGCAACCCCAGTACGGACATTCGCCACCAACGAGGGATGCCTCGATTCCTACGACGTTCAAACCTGCTTCACCCAGGTCTCCACCGACGACTTCGCCCGCTGGACCAAGCCCAATCACGATCACGTCTGTTTGATGTTCGGCCATTGCATCTCCCCAATTTTCATTCAAAGTGTGCGGGTGGAACCACCATCACCTCTCCAACAATTCCAGATCTGGAAAAAGGAGTCGGGTTGGGCTTTGGGATTCTTCGCTATGCTGGGTCGTCGTTAAACAACACGCGGGTGTAGTTCAACGGTAGAACCTCAGATTTCCAATCTGATGATGGGGTTTCGATTACCCCCACCCGCTCCATCGCCCGACGACCACGGCCTCCGGCCGAATTCTGGTCGTCGGGCGCTGTCGCGTTATGCCCGCCTTCGGTGAGCGTTCAGGCGCGACGCAGGCACCGCATTGTCACTTAGAATTCTGTGATGAGTTCCCTTTCTGGTTCCGTTGTGGCGGTCACGGGGGCCGCCTCAGGGATGGGGGCTGCTTCGGTTCGAGAGTTCGCCGCATTGGGAGCAACCGTTTGCCTCATTGATCGCGACGGTGACGGGGCACAGTCCGTTGCAACGGAGATCGACAGCGACGCTGTGTACGTCGGAGACGTTTCCGACAGCACGTTTTGCACAGACACCATCGACTCGATCGTCGAACGCTTTGGACAAATCGATGTGCTCGTCAACGCAGCCGGCACCATCCATCGGGCTGACGCTTTGGGAACCAGCGACGACGATTGGCGACGCGTCATGGGAACCAACATCGACGGCATGTTCTATCTCTCTCGGGCTGCGGTGCGGTACATGGCAGAAGCTGGTGGGGGAGTGATCGTGAACTTCGGCAGCATCTGGGGCGGTGTCGGATCTGCGGGGTCGACTGCGTACTGCGTCTCGAAAGGCGCGGTGCACCAGCTCACCCGAGCAATGGCACTCGACCATGTCGAACAAGGCATCCGCATCAACGCCGTCGCTCCAGGCGAAGTCCGGACGCCCATGCTGTCGGCCGAACGAGACTTCACGCCGACCGAAGACGAGCTCCAAGCAATCGCCGATGCCACTATCCCGATGAAGCGCCTGGCCGAACCCGAAGAGATCGCCAAGGTGGTCCGGTTCCTCGCCAGTAGCGATGCGAGCTACATGACCGGCGAGATCGTCCACGTCGACGCCGGCTATACGGCCCGTTAGGACCGGGAGCTGCTGGTCCGCCGAATCAGCGAAGAGATGACGCTTGTGAAAAACCGACCACCGACTCAGGCGGGACTCCGTTGAGATAACAGTAAGCTCGGGGGTCTGTGAACAGCACGCTTGAAACCCTCGAGGACAACAAGGTCAAGTTGTCCGTTACCATCGACGCCGCCGAGTTCGAACCGCAACTCGACGCGGCCTACAAGGCCATTGCCAAAGAGGTCCGGATGCCGGGCTTTCGCCCTGGCAAGGTCCCTCGCAAGCTCATCGAGCAGCAGTTCGGGCCGGAGATGGCCCGTGAAGAAGCTCTTCGATCTGCACTGCCTGAGTTCTACTCGAAGGCCGTCTACGAAAACGACGTCGACGTCATTGCGCCACCCGAGATCGACATCACCGGCGGACAGGCCGAAGGCGATATCAGCTTCGATGCCGTCGTCGAAGTTCGCCCGGTCATCGCCGTCAGCGGTCACGACTCGCTACATGTCGAAATTCCTTCTCCGCTCGCAACCGACGAAGATCTCCAAGAGCGACTCGACTCGATTCGTCGCCAGCACGCCGAGCTTTCCGCGGTGGAGCGTGCAGCCGCTGACGACGACCATGTCACCATCGACATCAAGGCCGTCATCGACGACGAAGAGATCCCTGGGCTCACCACGAGCGACTACGACTACATCGTTGGCACCAACGCCGTCGGTATCGAAGCAATCGATGAGAACCTCGCTGGTGCCAAGGCCGGAGACGAACTGAAGTTCACCGCCGATCACCCCGACGAGACTCAGGACACCGAGATCGAGTTCGAGATCACGGTCAAGGAAGTCCAGGAATCGGTACTGCCCGAAGCTGACGATGCATTCGCACAACTGGCGAGCGAGTTCGAGACGATCGACGAGCTGAAGGCCGACCTTGTCGAGCGCGTCAGCGAAGTGAAGCGCAATCAGGCAATTCAGGCCCTCGACGAGAAAACTGGCGAAGCTCTCGCTGAGCTCGTCACCGACGATCTGTCCGAAGCGCTTCTCGAAGACGAAGTCGAGAACCGGGCTCAAGACATGTCGATGCGCATGCAGTCACAGGGCATCCAGCTCGACCAGTACCTCCAGATCACCGGTACAACACCGGAGCAGTTCCGTGAGCAGCTCCGTGAACAAGCCGAGATCAGCGCCCGAGTCGACCTCGTATTGCGCGCTGTTGCTGAGGCTGAGAACATCGAAATTTCCGACGAAGAACTCGACGAAGAGCTCCGAATCCTGGCGACACAGCTCGACCAACCGCTCGATGCAATTCGTGAGCAACTCGATGCTGCGGGTCGTCTCAAGCCGATTCGAACAGATATGAGAATACGGGCCGCACTCAAGTGGGTTACCGAACGGGCTGAAATTGTCGATGAGGATGGCAATGCAGTCGATCGGGATCTTCTCGAACACGACCATGATGACCACGACCACGCTGACCAAGGGTCAGAGGAAGAGTAAGTCCAAATGAGTCCAGTTATCCCAAACGTCATCGAAAAGACCCCTCACGGCGAGCGTGGGTCCGATATTTTCTCGCGACTATTGCGCGAGAACATCATCTTTCTCGGGACACCGATTGACGACATGGTGGCCAACGTGATCTCGGCGCAGCTGCTTCACCTCGAAGCAGAGAACCCCGATCGCGACATCAACATCTACATCAACTCTCCTGGCGGCGACATCAACGCGCTGTTCGCTATCTACGACACGATGCAGTACGTCAAGCCCGATATCACCACCATCTGCTTTGGTCAGGCCGCATCGGCCGCCGCTGTTCTGCTGGGTGCGGGAACCCCGGGCAAGCGTCTTGCGCTGAAGCACTCGCGTATTTTGATCCATCAGCCCTACTCGGGCGCACAGGGTCAGGTTTCTGACATCGAGATCGCTGCGAACGAAATCAACCGCATGAAAGTCTCTCTGGAGAACGTTTTGGCGCATCACACGGGCCAGACCCCAGAGAAAATTTCAGCTGACACGGACCGAGATTTCGTAATGACCGCCGACGAAGCCAAGGAATATGGGATCATTGACGAGGTCATTGATAACCGAGACACTGTAGATACCTCAGGGCCTATCAAGGCCGTCTAGTCGTCGTCCGATACTCAGGACGATTCATTACTGAACTTATAACCCCGGGAGAACCCACGCGTGGCCAAATTTGGTGAAGGAGGAGAGCTGCTCAAGTGCTCCTTCTGTGGCAAGTCGCAAAAACAGGTGAAGAAGCTGATCGCTGGACCGGGCGTCTATATCTGCGATGAATGCATCGACCTTTGCAACGAGATCATCGAAGAAGAACTGGCCGAAGCGAGCGATCTCGACTTCACCCAGCTTCCCACGCCTTCGGAGATCCACGAGTTCCTCGATACCTACATCATTGGCCAGGAGCACGCGAAGAAGATCCTCGCCGTAGCGGTCTACAACCACTACAAGCGCGTGGAGTTCGGAGCGAACCTCGACAACGAGGTCGAACTCTCCAAGTCGAACATCTTGTTGGTCGGTCCTACCGGCTGTGGAAAGACACTGCTCGCGCAGACGCTCGCCCGCATGCTCAACGTGCCATTCGCTATTGCTGACGCAACCGCACTCACCGAAGCTGGCTACGTCGGCGAGGACGTCGAGAACATCCTGCTCAAGCTGCTCCAGGCAGCCGAGTACGACGTGAAGAAGGCCGAAACCGGCATCATCTACATCGACGAGATCGACAAGGTCGCTCGCAAGAGCGAGAACCCATCGATCACCCGTGACGTTTCAGGCGAGGGCGTTCAGCAAGCACTGTTGAAGATCCTCGAGGGAACAACCGCCGCGGTTCCGCCGCAGGGCGGACGGAAGCACCCCCATCAAGAATTCATCCAGATCGACACCACCAACGTGCTGTTCATCTGTGGTGGTGCCTTTGCCGGCATCGAAAAGATCATCGACCAGCGCGAAGATCGTGGCGGCGTTGGCTTTGGAGCCAGCATCGCGAAGCGCAAAGAACGTGACGACCTCGGCGACGTGCTCACCCGCATTCGCCCTGAGGACCTCATGAACTTCGGCCTCATTCCCGAGTTCATCGGCCGTCTGCCGGTCGTTGGATCGGTCGGGAACCTCTACCGTGACGATCTCGTTCGAGTGCTCACCGAACCAAAGAACGCCTTGATCAAGCAGTACAAGAAGTTCTTTGAGTTCGAAAACTGCGAACTTGAGTTCACCGACGAAGCGCTCGGTGCAATTGCCGATCAGTCGCTTGCCCGTGGTGTCGGTGCTCGTGGTCTCCGTGCGGTACTCGAGGAAGTTCTGCTCGCAACCATGTATGACCTGCCGGGCCGTGAAGACGTCAGCAAGGTCGTCATCACCGAAGAGGTTGTCCTCGAGGGTGTGCTTCCAACACTGCATCCAGTGAAGCCACCAAAGAAGGGCGACGCACGCCCAAGTCGCGCTGCGTCATAAGTCCACAGGCGCGGCTCAAACGCGGCCGCTCTAGGCTCGATCAATGAGCTTTCCCGAGGCACTCCGGTTCCTGGATCAACACATCAACCTCGAGGCCCGAGCCGGGTACTTCGAAGACCTTTCGCTGAACTCGATGCAGAACCTGATGAACCTGTCGGGGGATCCTCAGCACGCCTTTCGCTCGATCCATGTGACGGGGACGAACGGCAAGGGGTCGACAGCCACCATGATTGCTCGGCTGCTCCAGGCCCAGGGTCTGCGGGTCGGGCGGTATTCGAGTCCACATCTCTCGTCGGTCACCGAGCGCATCGAGATCGACGGCGAGCCAATCTCGCGCGACGTGTTTGCCGAAGAGGTCATGGCGCTCGCAGCGGTGGTCGAGTTGTCCGAACATCCACCCAGCTACTTCGAACTGCTCACCGCGACGGCCTACCGGCTCTTCGCGGTTGAAGCGGTGGAAGTTGCCGTCATCGAAGTGGGTGTCCTCGGAAGGTTTGATGCCACCAATGTCATCGACGCCGACGTTGCGGTTATCACGAATATCGGCACCGACCACACCGACAAACAGGGCGACTGGCGCCGCAATATCGCCAGCGAGAAGGTCGGCATTGCGAAACCCACCTCGACGCTCGTGGTCGGCGAGACCGATCCGGACTTACGCGACATATTCGAAGGTGAGGGCGCAGCCTCGGTGTTGTTTGCCGATGAAGAGTTCGAGCTCGTGCACGATCAACCCGCCGTCGGCGGTCGACTCGTCGCCGTGCGAACACCACGAGGTCTGACCGAAGAGGTCTTCCTCTCGGTTCACGGCAGTCATCAAGCAACGAACGCCTCGATTGCCTTGACAGCCGCGGAGGAGTTTTTCGACGCGGCGCTTCCCGACGAAGTTGTCGCTGAAGCCTTCGGAGAACTGGCCTTGCCAGGACGGGTTGAGGTCGTCGATAAAGAGCCGACCGTCATTCTCGACGGCGCGCACAACCCAGAAGCCGCCGAAGCGTTGAGCTTGACGCTCGCCACTGCATTCGGCGGGCCATCACCCCGGGTGTTCGTGCTCGCCTCGCTCGAACCTCGAGACCCAGCCGAGTTCATTGCTGACGCCGGAATTGGACCCGGCGACTATGTCGTGGCGACGCCGGTGAACTCGCCAAGGTCGATCAGTGCCGAACGAATCGCGGAGGCAGCGACCGACGTCGGGGCGACGGCCGAGACGGCGTCAGACACCGAGGGAGCGGTCGAACGCGCTCGAATTCTGGCCGGGATCGAAGGCATTGTGATCGTGACCGGTTCGCTTTACGTCGTTGGAGAAGCTCGGGATCTGTAGGGGTGCGATCGGTCGGCTATGTTCAGACCGATGCGCGTCTTCGTCACACACAATCCCGAGGATCTCGAGGCGTACTACGGCCGGGCCCTGCCACAGCTCGAAGCCATAGCCGAGGTGGTGCTGAACACCACGGACCGAAACCTCAGTACGCCGGAACTTATCGAAGCCGCAAGCAACTGCGATGTGATCGTTGCGCACCGCGCCACGCCGGGAGAGAAGGCGGTGTTCGAGCAGCTTCCCAACCTTCTGGGTTTTCTTCGCAGCGCGGTCGACATCAGCACGATCGACGTCGATGCCGCGAGCGCCGCTGGCGTGCTGGTGGCTCACGCTGACAAAAGCTTCGTGCCCTCGACCGCTGAACTTGCCCTGGCGCTCCTCATGGATACGGCGCGGAGCGTGTCAACCTCCACCGTGGATTACCAAAACGGCGTCCAGCCTCCGCAGCGCCCGGGCCGGCAACTCCGTGGTCAGACCGCCGGCGTGATCGGGTATGGCGCGGTGGGCACCTACCTTGCCCAGCTGCTTTTCGACCTTGGCATGGAGGTGCTGGTGACCGATCCATTCGTCACCGTCGAAGCAGAAGGAATCGAACAGGTCGAGCTCGCTGAGCTGCTCGGTCGATCCGATGCTGTCTTTCCAATGGCACCCGCGACTGCTGAAACTCACCACCTCATCGGCGAGAAGGCGCTCGCTGCGATGAAGCCGGGTGCCACCCTCATCAACGTGTCACGAGGGGAACTCCTCGATGAGGTCGCGGTCGCGGCCGCGCTCGACTCCGGTCATCTCGGAGCGCTCGGTGTCGACGTGGGTATGGATACCGATCAGCGACCGTCCATTGCGCTTGCAGGGCGTCCTGGTGTCGTGGCGACACCTCACCTCGGAGGGTTGACGCCGGAGAACGCAGATGCCCAGGCCGCAAGCACGGTCGAACAGGTCGCCGCAATGCTCGAAGGTGAGATGCCGCCGCGCACGGCGAACCCAAATGACGCGACAAACCTGCTCGCGTGGTGGACGAAGCGTTGAGCACGCGAGACGCAACCGATACGCACATGCACTTCTATGACGATGCCTACCCGGCCGCGCCTGAAGCTTCACTGCGGCCACCAAACGCGAGCGTTGCCGACTACGCGGCTGTTCAGGACGCGCTCGGAACCGAGCGCGTCGTCGTTGTTCAACCAACCACCTACGGGCTCGACAACCGCGTCCAACTGGACGGGGTAGAGCAGATCGGCGAGTCAGCCCGTGCAGTGGTTGTGATCGACGCGAGTGTCGAAGACTCGACGTTGCGGGCCTTCACCGATCTCGGCGTCCGGGGTGCGCGTTTCCACATGCTTCCGGGGGGAGCGGTGGGCTGGGATCACCTCGAGCCCGTCGCCAAGCGCATTGCCGACTTTGGTTGGCACATCCAGCTGCAGTCCAATGGCCACGAGCTTGCGGCCCGCAAACAGCAGCTGCTGGCGCTCGCGTGTCCCCTCGTGATCGACCACGTCGGTCGGTTCATGGGTCCGGTCGAACCAGAGAGCGAACCGTTCTCGGCGCTTCTCGACTTGGTCGATGCCGGAGCGCAGGTGAAACTATCGGCACCATATGAGTCAGCAACGGACTCAAGCCATCGATACGAGATGGTAGGTCGCTGCGTGAAGGCGCTTGTCGAGCGTGCTCCGGACCGAATGCTCTGGGCCTCGAACTGGCCCCATCCGGGTCAGGCTGACCCTCCGTCGGAGGCCGACCTCGTCCGACTCCGAACCGAATGGCTGCCAACGCCCGAGCTTCGCGATCAAGTTCTTGTTACCAACCCAGCAACCCTTTACGACTTCTAGGCCCAACCCGATCAAGGAGAACCACCACCATGCCCGTCGACCCAAAAGCCGAACCCGACGCTGAGTACGCCTCGTACCCATCCCTCGTTGACCGAACCGTCTTGATCACCGGTGGAGCCGACGGGATCGGGTCTGTTCTCGTCGAAGAGTTCGCGAAGCAAGGCAGCCGGGTCGCGTTTCTCGATATCCAAGCCGACAAGGCGGCCGACACGATCGCCCGCTGCGAAGCGCTCGGCGTCTCGCATACGCCCGTGTTCACCCACGTCGATCTCCTCGATGTCGAGGCCACACAAGCCGCGATTGCGGCGATCATTTCCGACTTTGGGAGCATTCAGACGCTCGTCAACAACGCTGCCAGCGATGACCGGCACACGTGGGAGGAGATGACCCCTGAGTACTGGGACAATCGACTCAACACGAACCTGCGGCACTACTTCTTTGCCATCCAAGCAGTGGCGCCCCAAATGCTCGAGGCCGAACACGGTTCGATCGTCAACATTGGGTCGAGCAGCTATCAGATCCAGGAAGATCAGTTCCCTGGATACGCGATTGCGAAGTCAGGGGTCGAGGGAATCACCCGAACGATGGCGCGTACCTTTGGTCCCTACGGCGTTCGAATGAACACGGTTTTGCCCGGCTGGGTCGTGACCGAGCGCCAGTTGGAAAAGTGGTGGGATGAGGAAGGTGAAGCGGGAACGATGAACGACCAGGCGATCAAGCGTCGCATCTACCCTCGCGAGTTTGGTCAGATGGTGTTGTTTCTGGCCGCCGACGACGGCGCAGCATGCACCGCCCAGGAATTCCTCGTCGACGGTGGACGCCGCTAGGGCCAATTCGC
>CAZSYL010000066.1:0-19857 GCA_964610745.1 uncultured Acidimicrobiales bacterium | reverse complement strand
CCTCGGCGGCAGCTTCCTCAACAACAACTTCCTCAGCGACGACTTCCTCAGCAACGACTTCCTCAGCAACCGGATCTTCAATAACGGTGTCTTCAACAACGGCCTCGTCGACGGCTACTGCTTCGACGGGAGGCATGTTTTCAAGTGCTGTTGCCTCGACCGTATCGACCGTCGGCTTTTCTGGAGCCCCTTGTTCGACGCGGTCGACGATCTCGATGTCTGGCGCGCGCGGCACGTCATCGCCGCTCACCGGTGCGTATTCAGGCGCTGGTTGAATACCGAGCAGCTCCTCGTCGTCGGCAACGCGTTCGAGGTCTTCGATCGACCCGGACATACCAACCCGCAGAGCCTCAACGGCGTTCTTGACCCGAGTGCGTTGTGCCTCGAGGTGGGTCTCAAGCGCCGCGATATCGGTAAGCAGCTGGCTGCGAACCCCTTCGAGTTCCGCGACCTCAGCGCGGATTGGTTCGCGCATCTCTGCAGCTTCGGTCTGCGCTGTCAGCTCAAGCGCTTCGACCCGTTGGCGTCCAGCAGCTTCAGCTTCAGCCAGCACCGCATTGGTTCGTTCCCGGCTTTCAGCGCGCGCCTGTTCGGCCTCTGCCTTGATCGTGGCATCGATTTGTTCAGCCTCTGAGCGCAGAGCGGTCAGGTCCGCCTCCAGCTGACCTCGCTTGGCAGCCGCTTCTTGCTCCGCAGCCTCGGTCATCTGCTGTGCTTCAGCCGTCGCAGCTCGCCGGATTTCTTCACTCTCGGCAGTAGCGGCATCGCGCGTTGCGTTGGCTTCGGCGGTGGCCGTCTCGACCAATTCGGCCGCGGCAGCGTTGGCCTCGGCCTCGGTCTCATCGGCAAGCCGTTGGGCGAGCAACAGGGTACGTTGCAGCGTGCCCTCGGTTTCGCTGGCGCCTGCGCCATTCGCCACCTGTTCTTCGAGCTCGGTAACACGGGCTGCCATGGCTTCGCTATCGCTCTCGACCTGCATGAGGTCACCACGTAGCTTTGCCAGATAGGTATCGACCGCTTCGGTGTCATAACCCGTACGGGCCATAGAAAAGCGGACTGCCTTGATTTCACGCACCAGATCCATACGCGGATACTAGTGGCGCGGGCCACGCTGTGGGGTCATGCTTCCGATTGGCAAAGAATCGCCGAGCCCCGGGCCAGCGCCAGGGAGGAGTCGCTAGGAATAGCGCTCGCGATCCTTGTCAGAAACCTCGACGCCCTCTGGCACGAGAAGGTAGACATCGGTCGCGAGCTTTTCCATCTGACCACCAAGGCCGTAACACAAGCCCGCACTGAAATCGATCAGACGTCGAGCGAGATCACGCTCAGCGTTGTTCAGGTCGACAATCACCGCTTTGGACGCCTTGTAGACGTCCGCGACATCCTGAGCGTTGTTGAACGACTCCGGCACGACGACCTCCGCTGGCACCACAACGGCCATCGGCACGGCTCGTACCGTTCCGCTCGATCCCCCATCGGTCGGCCCTGTTGGGGCCTGGCGGTTGACCGAGACTGCAGCAGGGCTCGCCGCGTCTCTTGAGACCGACCCTGCGCCGTCACTGTCCAACGGAACCGGACGGACGGTTGCCGAATCTCGCTCGGGGCTGAGCGGCGCTGGCGCGAGAGGGTTCTGGTCCATCGACGACGTCGAGACGCGTTGCGCACCGGAGCGCTCCTGGTTTGCTGACCGATCGCCAGCGGGCGAGGGCACGCTGACCGAACCGTTTGCCGTTGCTGAGTCGCCTTGGGCCCACGACTCATCGCCGACGGCATCCTCGGGGTACTCCTCGTTCAGCCCGAGCCAAACGACTGCCTTCTTGTAAAAGCCTGACATCAGGACCTCCAGTTACTTTCCAAGACTACAACGTCGTCGATCGCGCTCCGAATCGCCGACAAAATCACCGGATAAATCAACCGCACTTCAGTATCCCGGACGATTCCCAAAAAGAGCCGAACCAAGGCGGAGCATCGTCGAACCAGCGGCTAGTGCCTCCTGATAGTCCCCGCTCATCCCCATGGAACGAACGGGCACGTCGTACTCGTCGGCCAACGCTACGAGCTCGGCAAACGACTTCCTAGTAGCGTCCGCGTCGTTGAGCACGCCGATCGTCATCAGCCCAGCAACGGAAATGTTCAGATCGGCGGCGAGAGCAAACAACTCGGCCAGCTGTGGAGGCCTGACACCGTCTTTGGTCGTGTCACCATCGGGTTGAACTTGCAACAGCACCGTCGCTGTATCGGAACGCTTCGCAATTTCGGTAAGGATCTCAGGACGAGCGACGCTTTGCCACACGTCGACGAGGTGGTGCACCTTGCGAACTTTGTTTCGTTGCACCCGGCCGAGGAAGTTGACCGTTACTCCGTCATCGAAGTCCGAGGACTTCTCGATCAGTTCTTGGGCATAGTTTTCGCCAATCTCGCTCAGCCCGACACGTTTTGCGGCCCGCACCGCCGACGCATCAAAACCTTTGGTCACCCCAACGACCTGCACATCGTCGCGACCAACGTTCGCGATCGCGGTGCGTACAACCTCGAGCCGTTCAGCCAGAACGTCGTCGGCAACGGTGAGCGAACGATCCAAATCGTTTTCGTCAGCCATCGGCAGTCTCGGTGCTGACGGGATCGAGCTCCACTTCTGAGGTCAAGCGGGCGACCAGACAATGCCGTTCCTTTTCGCTGCGAGCCCGATGGGAGAAACCGGTGTTATCACACGATGGACAGCCCGCCACAAAGGACACGTTGGTCACGTCGACAGCGTCGAAAGCGGCAATGAGTCCAGCTCGCATGTCCAGTGCTGGTGAACCGTCGGCGGTAGTGGCGCGAACCTGGTCTCCGAGTTCGGCTGCGACAGCATCGAGGTCGTTCGCACCGAACTCATAACAATCCGTGCAGATAACCGGACCAATGACGGCACTCTCGACCATGCCACCCTGTTGAGCCAGACGCTCGGTTACCGACTGCACGATTCCACTGGCGAGCCCGCGCCAACCGGCGTGAGCAACACCGATCGGTCCGCTCGCGGTTATGAACGCGATTGGCGCACAGTCTGCGCCCTGGACCGAAATTGGTTGATCGATCGCCGCCGTAACGATGCCATCAGCCTCGACTGGAACGTCAGCAAGCAGTGCAGCAGACGCGTCGACGACGGCACTTCCATGGACTTGGCGAACAACGGCCCACCGGCCGGCCATGACCTCGGACCGGCGCTCCGCTAGCCCTCTACGCGGACTATCGATGTGAAAGTCACCGTCGTTGGTGTTGGTCCAGGCCACATCGATGATCCGGCCATCGCTGCGGACGAAGTGATGGTGTTCTGCCATTGGCCGATCAGGTCCCTGAGCTAGGTGCGCTCAGCGAAGGAACGAAGGAACATCGAACTCGTCATCGTCGTCGTCCGAACCAGCCGTCGCTGCAGTGTCGGGCGTATCGTCCACATCGGCGAAGACATCGGCGATCTCGAGCTCGTCATCGTCGACCGAACCAACACTGAAGCTCGATCCACCAGAGGATGCAGCACCCGAGGATTCGACATCGTCATCAGCGTCGGAAGCACCGCCGATGGTTGCCTGGTCTGCTGTCATTGTGGCCCCTGTGGTGGCCCCACCGGACGCTGTCGACCCGGCTTCCCAACGTTCGAAGCCGGCAGCGATGACCGTCACTCGAACATCGTCACCCATCTCGTCGTCGATAACAGCACCAAAGATGATGTTTGCGTCGGGGTGAGCAACACCATGGATAACCTCCGCGGCCTCGTTGACCTCGAAGAGTCCAAGATCTGAACCACCGGAGATGTTGAGCAGAATGCCGCGGGCGCCTTCGATCGATGCCTCGAGCAGTGGCGAGCTGATCGCTGCCCGGGCCGCGGCGAGTGCACGACCTTCGCCAGCCGCATAGCCAATGCCCATGAGCGCGGAGCCAGCGTCCGACATGATCATTTTCACGTCGGCGAAGTCGGTATTGATCAGACCTGGAGTGGTAATCAGATCGGTGATGCCCTGCACTCCCTGGAGGAGAACCTCGTCGGCCATCTTGAATGCGTTGAGGACCGAGGTCTTCTCGTCAGAGACCGTCAAAAGACGATCGTTGGGAATGACGATCTGGGTGTCGACATTCTCCTTCAGGCGCTGGATGCCTTGCTCGGCCTGGACGGCGCGACGTCGACCCTCGAAACCAAACGGACGGGTCACGACACCGATTGTCAGTGCACCCACGCCGCGGGCGATCTCGGCGATAACCGGCGCAGCACCGGTTCCGGTGCCTCCACCCTTGCCGGCGGTAATGAAGACCATGTCCGCACCGCTGATCGCCGCCTCGATCTCGTCGCGGTGATCGTCGGCAGCCTGACGACCAACTTCGGGATCCGATCCGGCGCCAAGACCTCTGGTGAGTTCACGACCAATGTCGAGCTTGATGTCAGCATCGCTCATCAGCAACGCCTGTGCATCGGTGTTCACGGCGACAAACTCGACGCCCTTCAGCCCCGCGTCGATCATCCGGTTTACGGCGTTTACGCCGCCACCGCCGACGCCTACTACCTTGATCACCGCTAGGTAATTCTGGGGTGTTTCATTCATGGGCCTGGTTCCTCCGGTCCCGATCATCGCGTAAGACTGCTCTCCGTGTGGTGCATACCCGCATCCGACCGTCCATCACTGCGTAATGGACGGCCGACTGCATGATCGTGCACCTCACGACCCCTACTCGCTGTGTGTGGCGCGGTGAGCACCACACGTGAGCAAGGAAACCGCAGATTCGCACAACATGCAAAACGAGCGAGGCTCTTTTTCAGCCAAGCTCCGCCGATTGTGAAATACAGGCCGGGTTTCGGTGGAGCACGGGGGTATCGGCCACCGACAGGTCGATTCGATCGATGCACGTCAACTCGGAACCACCGTTCAGAATCGAGGCGAGCGAAACAAACTGGGTTCTTGGATCCTCGAACGCTCCAAAGTTCGCCTGTGCGCTACCGACCAACTCTGCAGTTAACGCGCCAGCCTCATCGAGGGTCCAGGTCGTAATCCACGGATCGAGTTGACCCGGTACCTCAAGGACGATGTCTAATGCGCGCTCGGCATCGGCGACACCTTCACCGAGCGTGGCTCGAGAAACCATCGCGTTGGTCGCCACGATCAGCGGAACCTGTGCTGGCGGTGTCGCACGGCGCTCCACCACAACCCGGTCATTGCTCACGACCAACCATTCGCTGCCGTCGGGGCGCCCGATGGCTGCCGCCACGCCTCGTTCGCTAATCACGACCTGTACCGTCGAGGGCCATTGACGCGAGATTTCCACCTCGCGCACCCATGGCAACTCAGCGACGCGCCGTTCAGCTCCTGCGGTGTCGTACAGCAGTAACGCCTGGTCGGGCGCAATAGCGAGCGCTTCGAGCACCGCCCCCTCGCTCGTTCGCGCGTTGCCGCTCGTCTGCACCGAGCGGGCCTCAAAGAGCGGGGCTTCAAAGATCGACACGATGATCGCCACGGCCAGCGCGATCACACCGAGAAGCCACCAGCGAACTTGTGGACGTGCTGACGCCTCGTTGGTTGAGGTACCGCCCGTGCGCCTCGGCGGCCGTTCAGGAATGCTCGACTTCGAACGTCGAGCCGATTCGCGCTGACGGTTCTCACCCCGAACGCTCGGCGGGGCGCCGGTCCTGCGCTTAACCCGTCCGTGGGTCGATCCATGACTGGTGGCGGCACGGTTCGACGTCGAGGTGCCACGGGATGGGGCGCGGCGAGGCCCGGGCTTTGGCCGCGGTCCTGGCTTTGACCGAGCCGTGGATTGTCGTTGCCCTGGTGGGGCCTGCCTGGACTGTTGTGTCACCGGTTAGTTCTCTGTCCCTGTCTCTGTCTTGTTGGGTCCCTGCACGCGGGCGACAGCCTCATCGGAAAAACCGACGAGGCGTGTCTCGGCATGCAGTCGAATCCCAGATGCTGCTTCCACCGATGCAACGATCTCCCGCATCAATGCCATCACATCATCGGGCGAACCATTGGGATCCACCTGAATGAAATTGGCGTGTACATCTGAAACCTCCGCCGTTCCCACGCGCATGGTCTTCAAACCAGCGGCGTCGATCAGTCGTCCAGCCGAGTCGTTTGCAGGGTTCGTAAAGACCGAGCCGGCGTTCTGACCACCGGGTTGGTTGGCTCGGCGCCAGCGGACGATCTCGCTCAAGGCGGCCTCGCCCGTGGTGTCCGCACCACCATCGATGTCTCCACCACTGTCCAACCTCAGCCGTAGCGTCGCCGATATCACTACGTGCTCGGGTCCAATGTCCGATCGCCGGTAGCCGAGGCCTAGCTCCTCTGCGGGAATCGTCGACGCAAGACCGGTTCGCAGATTTACGACATCGACCGAGGAAAGAGTGGCGGCCATGTCCGAGCCGTGACCGCCCGCGTTCATCCGAACTCCGCCACCGATCGTCCCTGGAACGCCGACGGCCCATTCAAAGTCGGTGAGGCCATGACGCACAGACGCCCGGGCGACGAGGGGCAACGGTGCGGCCGCACCTGCGGTGACGACGACGCCGGAAATGTCAATGTTGCTGAAGCCAGCTCCCAGTACCAACCCAACACCATCGAATCCCGAGCCCGCCACCAGCAGGTTCGATCCCTTGCCGATCGTGAGCGTCGGCATTGCCGAGGCGGCCAGAATCGGAGCCGCCTCGATCAGTGCGTCGATGGTCTCCAGCGTCACGAGCACCGTGATTGGGCCTCCGACCCGATACGTGCAGAGGGGTCCAGCGGGAGCGTCGCGTTCGACCGTCAGGCCATCGATGCCCGTCAATGCCGAGGCCAGCTCATCGAAAGCTGTCGTCGATGGGACCGTCACCCGTTCTCCTGCTGTTCGAGCAATGGCTGCACCTCATTAGGTATTCGCACGAGGTCACCCGCACCGAGCGTGAGGCATAGGTCGCCTGGTTGGAGCAGTTCAACGAGCCTTTGAGGGAGAGTGATTCGGTCCGCGTGATAGATGATCTCGGGATGCTTCCCACTGCGTTTGGTGGCCTCGACGATCAACTCGCCGGTGATCCCCGGTCGAGGCATTTCACCTGCTGAGTAGATATCGGTCAGCACCAGAACGTCGGCCGCATCGAACGCCCCTTCGAACTCTTCCCAGACCGTCTCGGTCCGGCTGTACCGGTGCGGTTGAAACACGGCGACAAGACGGTCGTGTTGCGTATCACGTCCAGCCGATACCGCAGCTCGGACCTCGGTCGGCAGGTGCGCGTAGTCATCGATAAAGGTCACGCCACCGGCTGAACCGCGTGCGTCAAAGCGCCTGCCAACCCCTGCAAATCGTGCCAGTGCTGCCTGGGCGGCCTGAAACGACAGGCCCATCTCCATCGCTGCGGCCGTCGCAGCAGCAGCGTTCAGCGCGTTGTGGATACCGGGCATCGGCACCCGAATGTTCCCCAGCGGCACTCCTGCGCGTACCAGATCGAATCCCACAAAGGACGAACCGCGCTCGATGTTGGCCATGTGATAGGTCGCTGCTTCGGCCACTCCGTACGTGACGACGTTCGACGCTCTGGTCAGGTCGCTCGCACCCGGGTCGTCGGCGCAAACGACAGCGATCGGCGAGTCAGCTACGAATTGTCTAAACGCATCGCGGAGCCGCTCTTCATCGCCGTAGAACTCGAGATGATCGCGCTCGACGTTGGTGACGATGCTGACCGCATGCCCGAGACCAAATCCCGAACCATCGCTCTCGTCTGCTTCGAGGACGAACCACTCGCCCCTGCCCCAGCGGGCCCCGCTACCGAGGTCGGGGACGACCCCACCAATGATGTAGCTCGGGTCGGTGTTGGCCTGTTCGGCGATGACGGCGAGCATGGACGTCGTCGTCGTCTTGCCATGTGTACCTGCAACCGCGACGGTCTTCTTTAGCGCAGCGATGGCGGCTAGGAGTTCGCCGCGGTGCAGCACGCGAACGCCCTGACGTTCGAGCTCGTGAACTTCGACGTTGGAATCGGGGACCGCCGTCGACTTCGCCGCAATCATCCCGTCGCGTACGACGACATTGCCCGCGTCGTGGCCGACGATGGCGTCGATTCCGAGCGACCGCAGATGATCGATCGCAGCAGAGCCGACCATGTCACTGCCGCGAACCCGGTGTCCCATACCGTGGAGCAGTTCGGCAATCGCCGCCATTCCTGCTCCGCCGATGGCGATCAGGTGAACGTCGGTCGGTACGGACAGATCGAGCACTTCATCGGCCCTTTCCGGGTTGGTCATCGCCGGTGATCCTCAACAACATCGACGACGAGCGAAGCCGCATCGGGACGCCCAACGGATCGTGCAGCGGCGCGCATCGCGGCCAACGCATCAGGGTCGGCACACAGCCTGGTCACGGCTTCGATCAGTCGGCCGGCATCAAAGTCACGGTCAGCAATAACCTCTGCGCCGCCGGGACGCTCAAGCGCTCGACCGTTGGCGGTCTGATGATCTCCTGGTGCGCCAGGTAGCGGGATCAGCACGGCCGGCGTTCCGGTCACTGCGAGCTCGGCGCAGCTGGTAGCTCCAGCCCGACAGACGACGAGGTCACATGCCGCATAGACGGTAGCCATGTCGCTCTCGTATTCGATCGGGGTGTAGGTGAGCGGAGCATCGGGGTCGAGCTCGACACGCGAGACCACGTCCTCAAAGTCTCGCCGGCCAATGATGTGGCGAATCTCGAGGTCAGCCCGATCGACCAGCTCGGGAACGGCTCCGACGACGGCGCTGTTGATCGTCCGAGCCCCGAGCGAACCGCCAAACACGACGACGAGTGTCTTGTCCTCTGCGACACCCAATCGGGAGCGAGCATCCTCTCTGGTGTTCTGCCCATCGGCCACGGCCAGGATTTCGGGACGCACCGGGTTTCCCGTCCAGACCGATCGGGGCAGGTCTGTTCCGTCATAGGAAACTGCGCTCGCCTTTGCGAAACGACCAATGATCGTGTTTGCCAAACCTGGCACAGCGTTCTGTTCCGCGACGACGACCGGGACCCTCAGGAGAACAGCCCACAGACCAGCGGGCACGCTCGCGTACCCGCCGAGAGCGACCACGACATCGGGTTTGTGGTCGCGTATCAGCGAAAACGACGTGACGAAGGCTCGGAGCAAACCGGCGATTGCGCCGATGTTGTCCGTGGTCAACTTCCGCTGGATGCCACGACCGGGCAGGAGCGTCAACGGGAAACCGGCTTCTGGCACGAGGGTCTGCTCAACTCCACGCTCCGAACCAACGAAATGGATCGACTCGGGATCGGCACCTCGCCGGACGAGCTCCTGACCAATCGCTACGCCTGGCAGGACGTGACCAGCGGTTCCTCCACCGACGATCAGAACATCACTCATCTGGTCACTTGTTCTTTCGGGCAACATTCAGCACGAGGCCGACGCCTGCCAGTGTGGTGATCAACGACGTTCCGCCCGCCGACATAAAGGGAAGCGGAACGCCGGTGATTGGGAGCACGCCGAGAACGGCGCCGATGTTGATGAATGCCTGTACGAGAATCCAGGAGGTGACGCCGATGACGAGAATCGCGCCGAAGCGATCCGCTCGGCGGGCCACGACCAGAGCCGTCAGGCCGAAGGCGACGTAGCCGAGCACGACGATCGTTGCGCCGACCAAGCCGAACTCTTCAGCGGTTACGGCGAAAACAAAGTCGTTGTGGGCCTCTGGAAGGAACCCGTATTTGCCTCGGCTCTCGCCGATGCCCACACCGGTCACGCCACCATTCGCGACCGACACGAGCGACTGAATTGTCTGCCATCCCTCATCGAGTGGATCGTTCCACGGGTCGACGAATGCCAGCAGCCGGTCGCGTCGGTATGGAGCAAGATACGCAAGAAGGCTCGCTCCCACGGCGCTCATGGCGCCGATCGCCGCGATCGCACTCAGGCGCACTCCGCTCGCGAACAGTGCCGCGATACCGATCGTGAAAAGGATGATCGTCGTGCCGAGGTTGGGTTGGAGAAGGATGAGTGCGCCGAACACGGCCAGGACCGCCATGATCGGTTTCAGGGAGCGGTGGATGTCGACCTGTTTCGAACGCGCCAAATTGTCTGCAGCGAATAACACCAGCGCAAGCTTGGCTACTTCCGATGGCTGGAACTGCACGGGTCCGAGACGCAACCAGCGCTGGGCGCCATTGACCGAGACCCCGAAACTCGGTACCAACACGAGGGCGAGCAACACAAACGCGATACCGAGAGCGGGAACGGTGAAACGACGCAGAAAGCTGTAGTCGATCAGCATCGCGACGACCAGGACTACGGCTCCAAGCCCCAGCCAAACCGCCTGGGACGTGAACTCACCCCACGGTGAGCCGGTCGTGGTGAGCGAGGTCACCGACGATGCGGAAAGCACCATCGTCAGACCGAGAAGTGACAGGCACACCACGATCGATGTGAGGATGATAAACGGGATCGAACGCATGCCGACGCGACGCTTCGGCGACTGTCGGGTGTTCGACGCTTTGCGTTGCGTGCTCGTCTGGCGGTGGGCCGACTTGGGTCGAGTCGTCGCTGCCGTCCGGCGGCTGCTCGTCGTAGCGGTCTTGCGCGACGCAATGGCCTGGCGCGGACGCGCAGTGGTTGCACTGGTCCGTCGGCTGGTGCCTCGTTGGGTGGAACGCGAGCCGGTCGAACGGCGTGCGCTCGTCCCTCGTTTGGATGCGGTCATTGCTGAACTTCCAGTTCTCGTACTGCGCGAATGAAGTCGTCGCCGCGTGCGCCGTAGTTCGGATATTGATCAAACGAGGCACACCCCGGCGACAACAGAACGACATCGCCAGCCTCGGCCAGTGCGGTGGCCGTCTCGACCGCGTCGTCCATGCCCCCAGCCCGATGGACCGGCCGGATGCCATCGAATGCACCGACGACCTCGTCTGCAGCATCGCCGAGGGCGACGACTGCGCGAAGACGGTCAGCGGTTGATGCAAGCTCGGAAAGGTCGAGACCCTTGTTCTTGCCACCGGCGAGGAGAACCACCGAGTCAAACCCAGACACCGCGGTCACGACCGCGTGGGGAACGGTGGCTTTGGAGTCGTTGTAGTACGAAACTCCCGCAATGTCGGCGACATGTTGTATTCGGTGTGGCGCGAGTTCGTGGCTACGAATGGCGGCCTCGATTCCGGCCGGGTTCGCGCCGACCCGGAGCGCGAGCGCTGCAGCGACGAGCGTATTCGTCACGTCGTGGTCGAACGTTCGTGGCAACGCATCCACGCCCGCAACATCGATACCGTCGACGATCAGTCGATCGTTCTCCACGTACGCGTTCGCGCCATTTCCTGGTTTGAGCCCCACAACGACCGTGTCGCGATCGGTGGGAAGGTGCGAACGAACCAGGTCGTCATCGACAGGTGCGACGGCGAGCGCGTCCGCAGCGAGATCTGACCAGATGCGCGCCTTGGCCGCCTCGTAGTGCGCGAGCGACTCGTGCACATCGAGATGATCAGGGCTGAAGTTCAACCAGGCAGCGGCGATCGGCGAAAAGTGCTCGCTGTGCCCAAGCCTGAACGATGAAGCCTCGACCACGAACACGTCGTACTCGGGACGATCGATCACGTCGATCAACGGCGTCTCGGTGTTGCCAACCGCCGCAGCGGTGACCCCCGATGCTTCGAGCATCGCCACGGTCAACATGGTTACCGACGTCTTGCCATCGGTGCCCGTGATGGCAACGATGGGTCGATCGTCGAACCAAGACGCAATGTCGAACTCGGAGATTCTGCGAATTCCAGCAGAACGAGCTGCGGCGAACGCGACATGGCTTTCGGGGACGCCCGGGCTTGGCACGAAGGCATCTGCTTGCGAGAAGAGTTCATCGAAGGTGTACCCGTCATCTTCATGCATGAGCGTGCAGCCAAGCTCGGCTGCAAAGGTCACCATGTCGTTGGTGAGACGGTCTTCGACCGCGACGACCGAGATGCCGCGTTTCACGAGCGCTCGCGCCACCGCGCGTCCGGCGATCCCAAGTCCGAGTACGACAGCGCTGTCGCCAGGTTTCAGCGCCGCGCTCATGCGGTAATTCCCTGGACGATCGAGTCCCAGTAGAAGATGCCGACGCCAGCTCCGGTGGTGAGCCCGGTAAGCAGCCAGAAGCGAATGATGACGCGCGTTTCTGGCCAACCGACCAGCTCGAAGTGGTGATGTATGGGCGCCATTCGAAACAGCCGCTTGCCGCTACGAACCTTAAATACGCCGACCTGGAGGATCACCGAAACGGTCTCGGCAACAAAGAGCAACCCCATGATCGGTAGGAGCAGGTGGGTGTTGGTCGTCAGCGCGAGGCCCGCGAGCGCAGCGCCGATTGCCAACGAGCCGGTGTCGCCCATGAAGATCTGAGCAGGAGCAGCGTTCCACCACAGAAAGCCAACGCATCCACCGAGCATCGAAACCGAGATGACGGCGAGGTCGAGTGCGTGGGGGATGTCGTAGTCGTTGGGATGTCGGAACGCCCAGAACGCAATGAAGGTGTATCCGGCGAAATTGAGAATGGCGGCGCCCGATGCCAAACCGTCGAGCCCGTCGGTGAGGTTGACAGCGTTCGCGGTCGCGAGCAGCAGCAGGATTGCCCACAGCGACCAGCCGACGCGACCGAGGTCGATACCGATCGAGTCGAAACGAACAAACGATAACTCCGTGTGGATACTGGTAAAGGTGACCATCAGGACAGCGAACGCGATGGCGACCGAGACGAGGCCGATGACCTTGGCTCGCTTGTTCAGACCAAGGTTGCGCTCCCTCGAAATCTTGATCCAGTCGTCGAGAAAGCCGACGAGCCCGGTTGCGAGGATCGTGCCCATGAGGATCAGCCCGGTGCGGGTGAAAACGATCGACGTGCCAACACCGAACAGGTTTGCGATGTCGGCGGCGATGTAGCCGAAGAACGCACCGAAGAGAATCGCGATACCGCCCATCGTCGGTGTTCCGGCCTTGACCTGGTGCCCCTGCGGTCCGTCCTCGCGAATGGGTTGACCAACCTTTGCCCGCGTCAGGAAGTCGATGAGAAAGCGCGTACCGAACAACGAGAGGGTCACCGAGGTTGCGGCGGCGATGAGAAGGCGAATCATGCGCTCACGTCCCAGCCTCGGGCGCGGAGCGCGCGGAGTGCTTCCTCACGGTCATCGAAGTGTGTGCGGGTGGTTCCCACGATCTGATAGTCCTCGTGGCCTTTCCCCGCAATAACGACAATGTCTTCAGGGCCAGCCCCTGAAATGGCTTGTGAAATGGCCTGAGCGCGGTCCGTTACGACGTGAATCTCACCGTGGGTAGGGATACCGGCAACCACTTCATCGATTATCTTTGCAGGATCTTCCGTCCTTGGGTTGTCAGAGGTGACATAAAGGCGATCGGCCGCAGCTGCGGCGCGCCCCATCAGTGGACGCTTGCCAGGGTCCCGATCGCCTGCGGCGCCAAAGACGAGAATGACACTGCCCGATGTCAACTGTCGGGCGCTTTGCACTGCGGCGGCGACGCTGGCGGGTGTGTGGGAGTAGTCGATGACGACGGCGAACGGTTGCCCGGCATCGACCGATTCAAAACGTCCCGGGACGGCCGGGACCGAAGCCAGGGCCGTGGCTACGGCGTCCTCGGTGCATCCAAGCAGCACTGCGGCCTCCGCGGCCATGACCGCGTTGTTGACGCTGAATGAACCACCGAGCGGTAGCGCGATCTCGCGATCTCGCCAGGTGAAGGTGGACGAACCCTGTTTGAGGGTTCCGGCTTCGGCGATTGCATTGCCGTCTACTTTGATGAGGGCGCGGCCCGCAGAACCGTCGTGCCCGAGCCGCTCCGCGAGCTTTGCCCCGTACGGATCGGACACGTCGATAACATGATCCGCAGCAAAATCGTCGCTGAAGAGGCGAGCCTTTGCTTCGAAGTACTCGTCCATGTCGGCGTGATAGTCGAGATGGTCCTGGCTGAGGTTTGTGAAGATCGCGACCGCCACCTTCGAGCCAGCAATGCGTTGCTGGTCGAGCGCATGGGATGACACCTCCGCTGCGACGACGGACGCCCCGTCGTTGAAGTGACTATCGAGCGAAGCTTGAAAGTCGGGGGCCGCCGCGGTGGTGAGCGATCCGGTGAGTGTGCCCATCGACGCTGCCACGCGGCCGCAATTATTCACCAGGTGCGCCAGGATCGTGACGACCGAGGTCTTTCCGTTGGTTCCGGTCACCGCCACGAGCGAGCCTCGCTCGGATGGCTGACCGAATAGCGCTGCGGCCAAGTAACCGGTGGCACGCGCAGTATCGGCGCTGATGATCTGCACAACATCGGAGGACGCGCCTGCTAGCGACCGCTCGCTCTCGACGAGCACTGCAACCGCTCCAGCAGAGACCGCGGCGTCGACGTAGTCATGACCATCTGCCGCATAGCCACGAATGGCGCCGAACAATCCGCCCGGGACCACCGCACGGCTGTCCTGGGTGATCGACGAAATCTGGGTCTGAGCGTCGGCCTTGATGAGAGCGGCTGCGTTGCTGATGAGGCCGGGCGCCCGCGCCTGCACCTCTTCGACGAGGGCACCAAGACTGCGGGAACGGCTACCGGCCATCTGAGACCGACTCGGCGGGCGGGATTCGGAAGTGCTGCAGCGCAAAGTTCGAGATCTCGCCGAAGAGCGGTGCAGCAACACGCCCGCCAGAGGCATCGCCGTCGGGCTCTTCGATCATGACGACGATCGACAACTCGGGGTCGCTGGCGGGAAGGAACCCGGCAAAGCTGGTGAGCAGGTGTACCTGACCAAGCTCGTCGGTGTATCCGCCGCCGGGTTGGGCGATCAGAGCCGTTCCGGTCTTGCCCGCGATCTCGTAGCCCGGGACCGATGCAAGTACTCCAGTGCCACCTTCGCTGACTACGCCGGCGAGCAGCGAGGTCACCTCCCGGGCGGTTTCTTCGGAGATGACCTGGCGTCCCTCTCGTGGGCTGATGATGTCGAGGTCGCCGTTCGCTCCTTGGATCCCGGCGACGAGGTGGGGCTCGACGAGCACTCCACCGTTTGCGAAAACGTTGTAGGACCGCAGCATCTGGAGCGGCGTTGCTGCATATCCATAGCCGATCGCCGCCTGGGGACGCGAGATGCCCGACCACTCCTCTTCGGGGTGAAGAATGCCAGCCGACTCACCGGGGAAGTCGAGTTCTGTCGGTGAGCCGAGGCCGAAGTCTGACAAGTACTGGTGGAATGTTTCATCGCCAATGCGGTCGACGAGCAGCGCCACGCCCACGTTTGACGAGTTTCGCAGAACATCTGCGGTGGTCATCACGGACTGGTCGGTGCGGACGGAATCGGTTACCACGAGGTCGTAGATTTCGAGCTCCTCTGTGACCTCGACGGTGGTGTTTGAATCGATTAAACCCTCTTCGATCAACGCAGCGATCGCGAGCGGCTTGCTAATTGAGCCCGGTTCCACAATCCACGTAACGGCGCGGTTCTCGCCCGATACCACGACCTCGTCGTCGTCGTTGCGAGCAACCGTGGACATCGCGAGAATCTCACCGGTGGCGGTACGCGAGACGATCGCTGTTCCAGAGTTTGCGCCCGAGTCAGAAACGGTTTGACGAAGCAGGTTCTCGACTTCGAACTGGACCGTCCGATCGAGGGTCAGCACGAGCGAATCGCCCGGCGTCGGCGAGACGAGCTCGTATTCGCCGTCGGGGATCGTGACGGCGCGGGCGCCTCCCGCAGCAAGGCCTCGTTCGACGACAATACGACCCTCTTCGCCGGTCAGGAATGAGTCGTACTGGGCTTCGAGCCCGGAGAGTCCAATGCCGTCAACGTCGGTGCGTCCCAAAATCCCGCGGGCAACATCGCTTCCCGATGGGGTGATCCGAGCCTGCTCCTCGGTGGCGTAGATGCCCGGAAGGTCGAGTCCGAGCACGGTTTCGGCAACATCGTCGTCGAGCTGGCGGGCCATCCAGGCAAACTTGGCGTCCTCATTCGACAGCCTTCGCGTGAGTTGGGCGACATCGCCGCCGGTGACCGCGACGATCTGTTGCGCGGTACCGGCTGGATCCGAGATCAGCCTCGGGTCGGCCCAGATGCTCTCTCGTGGAGTCGAGACGGCGAGTTCGACGCCGTTTCGGTCAACGATTGCGCCTCGCTCTGCGGCGAGGGCTGCGGTGCGGATTCGCTGGCTTTCGCCGTGCTCAACGAATCGTTCGGGTTCGAGCACCTGCAGCGATACCAGCCGAAAGATCATGAGCGCCCCGATGCTCACAATGCCGAGGCCGAGCACAGCAATTCGCCAGCCCGAGAAGCCGCTGCGAGATGGTAGACGTACGAGATTGAGTACTGCCGCGGTCATGAATCTTCTCCGCCTGTGTCGCCGAGTCCAAAACGTTCGCGGAGGTCGTCAGAAAGCGGCGCCGGGCCGAATGGGTCGCCGACCGCTGGGGGTTGCACGATCGCTTGCAGGTCGGGGTCAACGCCGGGCAGGTACGTTCGTTCTTCAGGACGGATCATGCCGAGCTGGCTGATTGCGGTGTCGAGAATTCGTTCGGGTGCCTCGAGCTCGAGCACCTCGAGGCGCAACTGTTGGTTTCGCGCTCGTTCGGCCTCAAGCTCGGCCGAGATCGAGTCGAGCTGTACGCGGTTTTGCACGATAAATGTCTGGACCACCACAATCCCGAGCAACGAACCGAAAACGACGACGAGCGCGACCACGGGAAACACGAAGTTCGATGATCGGTTCATTGCTCACCTGCCGATTGTGAGGACGAGACCTTCGTGCGCGTGACCGACCGAAGTCGGGCAGAGCGTGCACGCTGATTCGTCTCGACCTCGGCTGCACCTGGAGTTCGCGCACCTCGCCATGACCAGTCGAAGTCCGATGTCGGTGGCAGGCCCGGAGGTGCGCCGGACTCGACGACACGACGCATGCGGTCCTTGACTATTCGATCCTCGCCCGAGTGATAGGTAAGGACCATGCCCTTTCCACCCACCGCGAGCATGTCGATCATTGCGTCGAGGGTGTCGCCAAGAATTGCGAGCTCGTCGTTGACCTCGATTCGAATGGCCTGAAACGACCGCTTGGCGGGGTGGCCGGTGCTCTTGCGTCGTGCTGCGGCTGGAATCGCGTTGGCAATTACCTCTGCGAGGTCCGCTGTTGAGGAGAGCGGGCGGGCATCGATGATCGCTTGGGCAATCCGCTTGGCGTGGCGTTCATCGCCATATGAGCGCAGGACATCGATGAGCTCACCAACGCTGTACTCGTTCACCACGTCGGCGGCGGTCCGGCTCTGCGCGGTATCCATGCGCATATCGAGGGGACCGTCGTTGCGGTAGCTGAACCCACGTTCGGCCAGATCGAGTTGTGGTGAAGACACGCCGAGGTCCATCAGGAACCCGGAGACTTCCCGGTGGCCCGCAGCGCGAAGTGAGTCTGCTGCGCGATCGAACCGGGCGCGGGTCAGTGTTGCGCGGTCGCCATATTCGGCGAGCTTCGCGGCCGCTGCGTCGAGCGCCATCTCGTCCTGGTCGACGCCAAACAGGGTCAATTCGGGGTTGGCTTTGAGTACCGCAACACCGTGCCCTGCCCCGCCGAGTGTCAGGTCAGCAAATGTGCCGGACGCAAGTGTGCCCGCGATTTCCGCGATCTCGTCGACCATGACCGGTGCGTGATTGAATTCTGCGGTTTTGGTCATTGCAAAGACGTTCAGCCAGACGATGAGGGATACGGGAGTGCACTGCGATGTTGCGGCTCGCAGTCACGTTGCAGCGGGTGTTCTCGGCCATTGACAGTCCCCCGATCAGCGGGCGCACGTCAGGATTTCTCCCCTGATCGAGCTGATGGCAAGCGGGCGGAGTAGGGGCCTTCCATCTGCCAATCGGGAGACTGTCAATGAACGAGAACTTGCTCGTACTGCGATCTGGTCAGTTCTTCTCCGCTAGTTGATTGCGCCCCCGGCCCTGAACTGTTCCTGGACCACGTCGATGTGTGTTTCCTCGAACGCTTCGAAGGTTGCCTTGTCCCAAATCTCGACGTGAGTGAGCACACCCGCCACGATGACCTCGTCGGTCAGGTTGGCGTACTCGCGCAACTTCTGGGGCAGCGTTATTCGCCCCGTCTTGTCGTCCGGTTCGACCGCCACCGTCGATGCGGCGAAAGCCAGTCGGACTTGCGGGTCGAGCTGGCCCTGTCGATCGAGGTCGATCAACCGCTGGCTGGTCTCTTTGAACTGTTCCTCGGAGTACACGGCCAGGGAATTGGCCGAACGGGCGAGGTACACCCGATGCCCCAGTTCCATCCGGAACTTCTTGGGCAGCACGATGCGGAACTTCGAGTCGAGTGAGCGCTCGTAGCGGTCGACGAACATTGCTCACCTCCTCGTTTCCTGTTTGCGCGGTGCCGAACTCCATGAGTTGACACTCTATGACACTTGCCCCCACCAGGCAAGCATCTTTTGTCAACTTTCGTCAAATTCTGCCAGAACTTGAGTGGAAGTGCTCAGATTTATCTGTAGAATCGAACGCTTGTACGTCCAAGTGATGTGAGTAAGTGTTGATAATACAACAGTTTTCGACTGTATGGGTTGCATTGTCAGGTGTGTGCCATTCTGGGACACTTGGTGGGAGCTCTACCCATACTTTTTGATCCTTTGGCCCTTTGAAGGTCTCGAACATAGGATGAGGCAGTGGTTTCGCCCTTTACTCCCGTACACATCGATGAGTCGCCGGGCGTCTTTCATTCGCGCGAGTTCGATGACGTGGGTCGAGCGCTTTGGGTACCGACCATGCACGACCCACCAACGCTGGTATTAGGAAGTAATCAGCCCAACAATGACGTGGATCACGACAGGCTTGCATCACATGGCATTTCGCTCGCGAAACGACGCAGTGGCGGAGGCGCAGTACTCGTCGGGCCGAGCGAATTGGTGTGGTTCGACGTGGTGCTTCCAAAGACCGACCCGCTGTGGCTCGAAGATGTGCGGCGATCGTTCGACTGGATTGGTCTCGCATGCCAGCGGGCGTTGCGCAGCCTCGGCGTCGATACAGACCTTCATACGGGTCCACTCATTTCCACTACTTGGTCACGAAAGGTCTGCTTCGCCGGGATCGGGCCGGGCGAGCTCACGATCGACGGGAAGAAACTCGTAGGCATGTCACAGCGTCGAACGCGCAACGCTTCACGAATCCAGGTGGCGATACTGCGACGCTGGGACGGAGCCCAACACGCGAGCTTTCTGAACCTCGGTCCAAAAGAGGCGGAGCGAGCTGCGAAAGATCTCAAAGGGGTAGCGACATCCATACCCCACTCCCCCGAAGAGATCCTCGACGCAGTATTTGACGAACTACCTGGCTAGTTCAGACAGTGGACTGAGTCACCAAGCACCAACGCGCAGGTCGACTACCAACGAGTCGTCCCAGTCTGCATCGGCGGGGTGGATCATCGCCGAGGGTTCCCAAAAGGACACCGCTCCGGGCTTGCTGGTGGTGATGTCGTTCTCGATCGTGCGGCCGAACGTGCGTGCCACAGCGACCACACGGTCGTCGAGGTCGAACGCCAGATGGAGAACCTCGTCATCGAGCCCGCGTGATCGAGCCTCAACCCAGCCGAGACGTGCAGAAGCACCCGAAGCGTCCTCACTTGGCCAGACGACGTCCCAAAGTTCGGCACACGCGAATCGTGTGTCGTGAGGCAACGACGTCCACGGTTCGTTCACTATCTGCACAGCACAACTCTAGGCGCTGCGCAGCCGGCCCAAGCGGCGAATCAACAGCCCAGAGACCCGCCAGCTCCGGAGCAAAGCGACGGGCGACCAAAGGGAGCGGGCCCAAGCGGCCCCGCCCGCAGGGCCAAGAGCGAAACAACAGCCCAGAGACCCGCCAGCTCCGGAGCAAAGCGACGGGCGACCAAAGGGAG
>CAZSYL010000065.1:0-20994 GCA_964610745.1 uncultured Acidimicrobiales bacterium | reverse complement strand
ACACGGAGCTGCGTGAGCGCTTCGATTTTGGAATCGCGGACATTGTTGACGAGGACCCGATTCCGAGCCTGGCCGAACAGGGATTCCAAGCCGCCGAGGTCACCCCCGACAGCTTTCGTCGATTCGATCAACCGAGCCTTGGCGTCTACTCAAACTTCGAAATGGAACGGCTGCCCGATCCGCTCGATGGCGTCATCGATGGGGGCCTTCCTGGCTTTCGTCTGCTCGTACGCGCTGACACCGGCGACTTCGTGCTCTATGCACTCCACCTCCCAAAGATCGGCAATGACCCCGAGGGCGTTTTCGAAGTTAGCTTCGGGGAACAGCGTGAGATCGTCGAGGCTATCGTTGCCGCAACCGAGGCCGAGGACCTTCCGGTCGTCATTGCTGGAGACCTCAATATCGTCGACCGGGGCAGCTCCTACGATGCGCTAACTGGCGCCATGACCGATGCGATGAGAGAATCTAGGTGGGCTACGCCGACGCGTGCTCGAACCCTTACCCATACGCTGCTGCTTCTGAGGATCGACCATGTATTTGTCTCGCCGAGCCTTTGTGCAGCCTCAACCCCCCGGGTACTCGATGTGCTCTACACAGACCATTCTCCGCTACTCGTCGATGTCGGGCCCTGCGCGTAGCGCCCTTCACACAACTCTCGAATCCAAGGTGCCAATCACGGCGACCTTGTCATCCCACAAAGGACTCCAAAGTCAATGATTTACCAGAATGAGGTGCGGTCCAAAGAGACCCCAGGCCTCGAGGATTACATCGCCGCAGTGCGGCGACGAGGCTGGCTCGTGATCATCTGCACGCTGCTCGGGCTTGCGATCGCTACGTTGTTCAATATCACCAACACCGACCGCTTTGCTGCGGAATCGCGCGTTCTCGTCAACCCGACTCAGGTCGGGTCGACCGATGGCCGGCTGGTCCAACCAACGTTGGAACGTGAGCGCGAGGTTATTGCGTCGATCTCCATTGCCGACGAGGTCGCAGCCGACCTCGGCCTCGGAGTCACCGGGCGTGGCCTGTTGCGAGATCTCGAGGTCACGTTTGTCGACGACAGCGACTCGCTGAACATCGAGCACACCTCTGAAGACCCAGAAATTGCGTCGTCGGTGGTTAACGCCTTTGCCACCCAGTACGTTGCCAACCGCCAAACGGAGGCCGACCAACTCGACTCGACGACGATCACGGAGCTCGAAACCGCGCTTGGCGAGATCGATCTGCAGATCTCCGACCTCGAAGATCAGATCGCGGCGGCGAGCCAGGATCGAGCGAGCCTGATTGCAATCGAGGCCGACACGACCGTGCTCACCGATCAGATCACCGGCTTTCGAACCTCGATCTCCGCACTAGCTGTCGAGCGTCGAGGCTTTTCTTCTGATCTCGCAGAAGCGCAGCTCGAAGCCAGCACGCGAATTTCACCCGCCGAGGTGCTTGAGTTGGCATCCATTCCGGACACTCCAATTGGGCTGCGGGGCGGCATTATTCAAGCGGTCGGTGTGATCCTCGGTCTCGGCCTCGGCGTCGCCCTTGCATTCGTGCTCCAACGCCTCGACCGGACAGCTCGCGAATCTGGTGATGTCGAGCTGGCTTTGGCTGCTGGAGTCCTCGGGTCACTTCCTCCATTCGGTGTGCGAAACTTCCTGTCCAAGAGTGACGTTGTGATGCTTTCCGGTGGCCGGTCACCACGAGTACAGCAAGCTCGAGAATCGTTCCGTCGCCTTCGTTCCTCTGTGCAATTCCTTCGCACCAGTCGGGAGGCCGACACTTTTCTCATTACGAGCGCCGTACCTGGTGAGGGAAAGTCGACTACCGCTGCGAACCTCGCCGTTTCATTGGCCCAGGGCGGGTCGCGCGTCTGCCTGATCAACGCCGACCTGCGTCGACCGACCATCGAACGGATGCTCGGCGTCGCGAACAACCGTGGCCTGTCCGACTGGCTTGCCGACGAGCGTTACTCCGACATCATGATGACGGTACCGAACATTGAGAACATGGTCCTCGTCCCATCTGGACCTCTTCCGGACAGTCCCGGCGAGCTTCTCGCAAACGCGAACCTCGGCCATCTCTTCGACGAGCTGGCCAGCCAGTTCGATTTCGTGCTCATCGATGCTCCACCAGTTCTCAGAACCGCTGACGCTGCAGCGATTGCCCCACACGTTGACGGGACGATCATCGTCGTCGATTCAAGTCGCACCGACACCGACGAGCTCCTCCGGGTACGTTCCGAACTCGACCGGTCGGGTGGAGCGATCGTCGGGGCGGTGCTCAACCGTGACAGCCAAGACTCCGGGCTTCGAATCCGCAAGGACCGCTACGCCTACGAACGAATCTCGGCCGGCCGAGGCAGCTGATGACGACGCAAAACATTACTTCTGCGGCCTTTCTCCGGCCGCCCGGCAAGGTTGAACGCATCCTTGTCGTAGTGATGTTGTTCACCTATTCGTTCTCGCTTCCGAACGAATGGTTCATCGTCCTGAGCGACGCCGAGGCAACCGGTGGACCGTTGGTGCAAGCCACGTTTCTTGGGTTCTTTGGGATAGCCGTACTCGGGATCAATGGAAATTGGCATGTGGCGGCTCACGCGGCCGCGCGTGAACCGCTTATTCCGGCATTGCTCGGGTTTGCCGCGTTGTCCACACTCTGGTCTTCGGAGATCGGATTAACGTTTACCACCGTCGCCGTCCTCGGTATCACCTACGTCGTCGGTATCTATATCGTGCTTCGATTCTCGATCGAAGAGTTCCTCTTCCTTTTGGGCCTGGCCCTCGCCGCTGGCATCTTCGTAAATTTCGTGATGATCTTCGTGTTCCCATCGAGCGGCCTCCAAAACACCGGAGCGAGCTTCGAAGCAGCCATCAACGATGCTTGGTCGGGTGTCTTCAGGTCACGCAACACGCTGGCACGGTTCGCGGTCCTCAGCTTCGTGACCTTCTCGATGAACGCACGCCTTCGTCGCAGCTTCTTCATCTGGCCCGCCCTGGCCGTGCTCGCTGTGATTCAGGTGATCGGTACCGGTTCGGCGACATCATTGGGGGCACTGCTTGCAGTCATTGGTCTGTCGGTCGTACTCCTTGGCTTCCGCGGTCGCAAGAACCTGTACGGAGCTACAGCGATCGCAATGTTCACGATCTTCAGTGCCGTCACCACGATTGCAGCGCTCAATGTCGAGGCCGCCACGGCGCTCGTCGGACGCGAGTCAACCTTTAGCGGACGCTTACCTCTCTGGCAGGCGAGTATCAATTACGGCATCGTCGAACGGCCCTGGCTCGGACACGGCTGGGGTGCCTTCTGGGCGGGAGACAACTCGTTCCAAGTCCAAATCCGGTCCAACTTCGACGTCCCGCACGCGCACAACGCCTTCGTCGATACATGGCTGTTTCTCGGACCGGTCGGCAGCGTTCTCTTGGTCGCAATCTACGCACGCGGACTGTTCTGGGCTGCACGAAACATTCGACGAAACCCGACGATCACCGGATTGTTTCCTGCGATCGCAATTTCGCTGTCGGTGCTCTACTCGTTGTCCGAGAGCGGCTTTGTGAACCGTTCTTCAGCATTCATTCTGCTCGTGGTAGCGAGCACCATTGCTGCGCAGAATAAGGGCGTCCAACAGCCCTTCATCGGCCGCAAACCAGAAGACATCAATCCAACGAAAGAACAGGTGCTCGTCTAGTGGCCAGCAAGGCAACCAAGGAGCGCCTTCGTCCGCTCGCCAGACGCGTACCATTCGGCGTCATCGAGGCAGCGAGATTTCCCATGGAGGCCGCGGCCCACCGGTTTGGGATCGAGAAGCCAGGCGCGCCCGAGCCCAGCGTGATCCTGTTCACGATGCACAAGGTTGCGTCGACCTTTACCCACGATCTGCTGGGCTATCTCAATTCGGAGATCCTCGGCCTTCGCTGGATGGACTGGGATAAGTACATCCACAACAAATACCCGGTTCCAACTTCACCGTGGTTGGCCGATCACGTCGACGAATTGTTCCGCTCTCGCGGATTTGCATACGGACCATTCCGCGCTCCGCTGCCCATTGCTGACCTCGATCGTTACCGACTCCTCATGATCCTGCGCGATCCGCGAGACATGCTCACCAGCGGCTACTTCTCCGAAGCCTTCAGCCATGCTCCACCATTTCAGGAGTCGCGGTTGCAGGCCTTCGAGGAGAACCGCGAGCGCGTCAAAGCAATGGCAATCGACGACTACGTGTTGGAACGGGCATCGAAGACTGCCGGCCTGATGGACGACTACCTCGAAGTTGCCGAGCGGACCGGAACGTCGCCAATTCGGTATGAAGACATGATGATGAACTGGGATGCCTTCGTTGCCGACATTGAACAGTCGCTCGGTGTGTCGATCTCGACCGAGCACAGCCAAGAACTTCGACGCCGCGGCGGTATCGATGAGGTCCGTTCGGACGACGTGACGAATCACATTCGAAAAGGTGCCCCAGGCGACCACCGTGAGAAACTGAAGCCCGAAACGGTTAGACAGCTCAACGATGTGTTCGCGCGTCACCTCGAATGGTTGCAAATCGAGCCGGGTGGCTCTGTGCTGTGTCGCTAGGAACACAAGCACACTCATAACCGTGCAGATCCCTCGCCAGGAGATCAGACGGGCGCTCGTACAAGCTTCGCGACCGCTCCGAACGTTCAACGTTCCACTCGCGCGACCTCAGTCGCCGCGCTTTGGCGGGTTGCCGGTTCGCTGGAGCGACCGCGAGATGGGGTCCTATCCGAGCCCCACGGCAAGCTTCGGCATGCACGATGCTGCGGTACGCCCCTTTGATGTTGCGACCTCGGTGGTAACAAGTAGCGACGACGCCATCACGTTCCAGAACCTTCACGCGCTCGGCCCAAGCCGTGAACTTCTTTATGAGACGAACCTGCCATTCGCAACGTTGCCGATCTCCTTGCAAAAGCTTCAACCGCCGGTCGCCGTGTTTGACGATGTTGCCTATCTCTCCAATACCTGGCCGACAAACTTCTATCACTGGATGTGTCTCACACTGCCACTGCTCCGCTTCTACGAGTCGGCCGGAATCGAAGTACAGGATGTCTACGTAGGAGATCGCATCACCGGCTGGCAAGAGCGATCGCTCGAACTGGTCGGGATCGGTCGTGAAAGGATCGTGACAGAGCCCTGTCGGGCAAAGAACGCACACGTAGCAATCTCCACCCGCACCGGAGGCTCAGTGGCTCCATCTGCGATCGAATGGGTGCGTCACTCAATGGTCGGACCTGAACCAAGCCGCGGTAGCCGCCGTCTTTTCGTCGGCCGCGGCGAAGCAACGACGAGACGATTGATCGGCGAGCAGGAGATCGCCACGGCCCTCGAACGCGAGTACGGGTTTGAGTACATCACCACTTCGGACATGACTCTCGACGAAGAGATCGAACTGTTCGCTCAAACCGAAGCGATCATCGCGCCGCACGGTGCAGCGCTTACCAATCTGCTGTTCGCCCCTCGTGGAACACAGGTTCTGGAGCTCCAGGCATTCGATGCAGATTTTGCAACCACCACAGCCTTTCTTGAGCTGAGTTGCATTCTCGGCCACGTCCACGGGTTTCTGCGTGGTGAGCAGACCGAAAAGGCAACCCGCGAGATCTCGACCGATGTGGTCATGTCGGTATCTCCCGTTCTCGAGGCAGTCGACGCCATGCTTGGCGACTCCTAGCGTCATGAGCTCTCCGCGCGTCGCGATGATCACCCGCGAGCTAAACAGTTACCGGGTGCCGTTCTTTGAAGCGTCTCGCGCGCTCCTCACTGAACGGGGCGTGGAGTTTGAGGTCTACGTTGGCGGAGCAACCGCTGCCGATCGCTCCAAGAAGGATCCGGCGGTTCTCGATTGGGCCCAGGAATTAGCTGTCCGCGAGTTCACGATCCGAGAGCGCAATGTGTGGTGGCAGCCAGTACTTGGGTTGAGCCAACAGGTCAATCTCATCATCACCGAACAAGCCACCAAACAGCTCGTGAACCTGCCACTCGCGCTGTTGCAACGCCGAGGCCGAATCCGTCACTGCCTGTGGGGTCATGGCCGTAACTTCCAGCGCTCGATCGATGGCGGGCAGGGCGAAGATCTGAAACAGTGGTTTACCAGAGACGCCCACTGGTTCTTTTCCTACACCGACGCAAGCACCGCCGCGCTCACAGGAACCGGCTTCCCGGCCGAGCGCATCTCGACGTTCAACAACTCCACCGACGTCGCAGCAATTCGTGAACAACGAGCTTCCATCACCGAAGATCATCTTCAGCGGGTCCGACAAGATCTCGGTATCGGCGATGGCCCAGTCGTGGGATACCTCGGAGCGCTGTACCCGCCGAAACGGACAGATTTTCTGCTTCATGCGGTCGACGCTCTGCGCGCCGAGGTCCCGAACGTTGAGGTCGTGATCATCGGCGGCGGTTCAGATGCCCTGAAGGCCTCGGACTTCGCCGCGACTCGGCCTTTCGTTCATGCGCTCGGTGCAATGTACGGCCCGGAGCGAGTAGAGGTAGCCCTGCTTAGCGAGCTGCTACTCATGCCCGGTCTGGTAGGCCTGAACATCGTCGACGGCTTTGCGATGGGCCTGCCCACGGTGACGACGGACATCGACTATCACTCCCCCGAGATCTCCTACCTCGAGCACGGTCGAAACGGCTGGGTCTCCGACGTGTCGGCAAGTCCGCAGACCTATGCGTCCGACGTTGCCGCCATTCTTCGCGACCCAGCGCGTCTAGCCGAACTGCAGAAAGGGGCTGAACAAGCCGGCGACGACCTAGGGATAGACGAGATGGCAACTCGCTTCACCAATGGTGTTCTCGCCGCGTTGAGCGCTCCGAACCGACTCCCCAACTCCCCGCACAGATAGGTTGCCAGATATGGCGTTGTACTCAATTTGTTTGGCGACCTACAAGCGACCAGACGGCCTTTTAGCGCTGCTGGAAAGCCTCGAAGCCCAGGTGCTGCCCGACGACATGTCGGTTGAGATCCTCGTGGTAGATAACGATCCGCGGTCATCGGAGGACGTCGTGAACGGTTTCGGCTCGAAAAGCCGCTTTCCTGTCAGTTATCTCACCCAACCCGAGCAGAACATCAGCATCACCCGCAACGTCGCTGTCGATGCCGCGAAGGGTGAGTACATCTGGTTTGTCGATGATGATGAGGTGGCCGAACCCAACTGCCTCGAACGTCTGGCGAGCGCACTTCACGACCACGACGCCGATGGCGTATTTGGCCCTGTCCTACCGGCATTTGAGAGTGCCCATCCGAGCTGGATAGAGAAATCGACGGTATTCAACCGACCGATCGGCGTGACCGGGGCGAAGTCCGAGGGGTTCCGAACGAGCAACACCTTGGTCAGGACCGAATTACTGCGGAGCGTTCCCGGCCCGTTCGATCCAGACTTTGGGATAAGCGGAGGATCAGACTCGATGCTCTTCCGGCAGTTGGCCATGGACGGAGCACACTTTGTTGACTCGGGCGACGCATTCGTACACGAGACCGTCCCCGACAGCCGTGCCCAGTGGGAGTGGATGAGGAATCGCGTTCGTCGCCAGGGCCAAAACTATGCACGCCAGACGGTCATGCTCCACGGCGGCGTGTCGAAACGGCCGGTCCTCTGGATGCTCGCAAAGGCTGCAATTCGCATTCCGATGACCCTTGTTGGAGCGGCCATCAAATGGAACCAGCGCGAGACCCGGAGCAACTATCAGCTGAGAATGTGGTCCAATATTGGGAAGTTTGAGGGTGCCCGTGGCACCGTCTCGGTGCGAGCCCGATGAGGCCTCTACCGCAGGACCGACTTGTAGATTCCTTCTAAACGGTCCCCTGCAACCTCGGGGCTGTAGCGATCTTCAAAACGAGACCGTGCTGCCTTGGACGCCTCACACGTCCAGGAGTCATCGGCGACCTGTTCAAGTGCTTCACGCCAGTTGTCTTCGTCGACGAGAATTTGAGAGCTGTCGCCGAGGACCTCACGCAAGGGCGGATGATCCGAGGAGATGACAGGCAAGCCCGCTGCGAGCGCTTCGAGGATCACCAACGGTTGCCCCTCGTACCACCGAGACGGAAACACCAACGCACGACTTGAGCGCATAAGTGCCGAGACTTCTTCACCACTCTTGCGACCCACGACGTGCACGTCGGATCCGGCAAGTGATCGAAGCCGCTCGCGATCAGGACCGTCGCCAACTATGACGAGCTCTAAGCCGTTCGTCGGAGTCCGGTTCCAAGCCCGCAACAGATCAACGAATCCCTTCTCCTGTGACAGCCGGCCAACAGCGAGCACGGTCGAACTGTCCGAAGCAAGAACTGTTCGCGGGCCGGGGTCGGGCACGAAATTGTCATGGCGCACAATGCGATCGGCATCGACCCCCGTTTTCTCGGCCAACTCCGCGGCAAAGTCGGAGAGGACGAGATATCGATCCACCACTCGATCGAGTGTGCCGAACGCCCGGTTTACGCCAGTAGCCACGCCGATGGCGGTCGATGCGACGCGTGAGTCTCGGTAACAACCCCGCACGACACCGCGCCATGGCAGGTGGCCAACACAATCAGTGCAGGGCGAATTCTCCCGGAAGAGGTAGGCATTGAGGCAGACACGGCGGTAATTGTGCAGCGTTGCGACGACCGGCGTCTGACGTGCAGCAGCCGCTACCGCCGAAGGAGACGCCTGGTACCAGGTGTTGTGTACATGGGTGATATCAAAGGCAGCGCCGTCGACGACTTGGGCCACCCGCTTCGCTGACGACCGGTTCCAGTTCGAGAACAGCAGGCTCTTTGCCTGCTCGCCCGCTTCTTCAGGATTTTGGAACTGGATGGTCTCGACCTGGTGGCGCCGCTCGGTCAGCAACTCCCGCTCTCGTAGAACTACTCCGTCCTCACCACCAGCCTCAAGATAGGTGTTGTGCAGCTGGAGCACCTTCACGACAGATCCTGCAGCCGATCGACCAGTCCATCGACATCTGGCGAGTCGAGATCGCCAACGATGTCGGTCACAATCGACCCTTCGCGCGTCCCTACGATCGTCACCGAGACCCCGGTGTCAGCAGAATCATCATCCACAGATGACACGCCGGCGGTCGCGATCACATTGTCGACGACGCTGACCGCGCCGTCGACAGCTCGCAGCTCCGTGTCGATTTTGATCCCGTGGTGCTGGGTGTTCCAGATCGCATTGTTTTGGACGGTAGCGGGCGAGCTAACTCGGACGCCGATCCCGTCTGGTCGACCGTCGCGGGCGGTGACGTTCCAAATCGCGTTGTTCTCCACGATCACATTCGCGTCGTAGGTGCGAGTTCCACGACCGATCGACACCGCTGCACCGGAGTGCACGTCGACGTCATGAATAAGGTTGCCCCGCACCACGACATCAAAGACCGACGCTTTAATCTCGACTGCCTCGGCGGTTACATTCCGTACGATGTTTCCGAGGATCCGGACGTTAGAGACATCGTCAACGCCCCCCTCGAACTGTCCGCCGGTTCCGAGGTAAATTCCCTCGCCACGGTCACGAAACTCAAGGCCGTCGCTACTTCCTACTCGCTGACCGGTTGTATCGACGAGGTTGTTCTCGATGGTCACATCCGTGGAACGGGCCAGGACATGGATTGCCTCTTGGCCGGTATCAAAGACCTCGTTGTTCCGCACCACCACACCGTGGGATGCAAATACCCGAATGCCCCACAACGAACGCTCGGTCCGCAGACCGTCGATCACGATATTGGTGCTGTCCTCGACCAAGACCCCGGCCCGCTGTTCGTAGGATCCGCTCGACAAGGTCACACCACCCTGTGGAGCCGAAACGGTCAGATCGTCCCTGCCAGAGATTTCTAAGGGCTCATAGTCACCAGGCAACAGATGGATGGTGTCACCAGGGCGCGATACTTCGACGGCAAAGTTGGGACTCCGCAAGGGGTCATCGAAAGTCCAGCCGCCGTCGGGTTCGTCGGTTCCGGTCGGAGAGACGAACAGATTGCTTCCTCGGATGCGAGGGGCCTCGGTAGTAGTCGTGGTTGTCGTTGATGTTGTCGTCGAGGTTTCTGGCAAAGGTACGCCCGCATCAGTGTTGGTATCCTCGTTCGGTTCGCTTTGAGACACCGAGGGTGCAACCGTCGACGATGGTGTCTCAGCAGCATCTCCCTGCACCTCGTTGGTCGACGCCGGAGCACTAGCCGATTCATCCACCGAGCCATCGTCGAACGTTCCAGCAGCCCAAAGAACGCCGGAAACGACAAGCAGACAAACAAAGAGAGCCGCTACGGCAGCTGCGAGAGGACGCACCCCTCTAACTTACCCGCTCACTCCGAGTCGTTAGCCTCGGCCGGTACATCTAGGACAAATGGTTAAGAAGTGCTCGTGGGGATGGAGAGGAGGCACTTTGCCCCAGCTGGTTCAGCGTTGACGTCGCGGCCGAACCCTCGATAGTTCCCGAGATCGAAACCGGTACGCCGGTCGATCCTGCTTCGTTCCTGACCTCGTCGATCCCGGCACCGAAGATGAGGTTCCCCGACACGGTGACAGACCCGTTTACGTTGCGGAGCTGATCGTCAACGCGCACACCGAAGTGTTCAACGTTCCAGATGGCATTATTTCGTACGGTTGCTGGCGAGCTGACTCGAACACCGATGCCGTCAGCGCTCGAACGACGGGAGGTGACGTTCCAGATCGCGTTGTTCTCCACGATCACATTCGCGTCGTAGGTGCGAGTTCCACGACCGATCGACACCGCTGCACCGGAGTGCACGTCGACGTTGTGGATCAGGTTGCCCCGCACGACGACGTTGGACACCGATGCCTTGATCTCGACTGCCTCGGCAGTCACGTTGCGAACGGTGTTTCCGATGATTCGAACGTTGGAAACGTTGTCAACGCCACCCTGGAACGAGCCACCGGTTCCGAGGTAGATACCCTCGCCACGGTCACGAAACTCGAGCCCATCTCGGCTACCCGAACGCTGGCCGGTGATGTCTACAAGGTTGCCCTGGATCGTCACATCGGTAGAGCGGGCCAGGACATGGATGGCTTCTTGGCCGGTATCGATCACTTCGTTGTTCCGCACGACCACACCGTGGGATGCAAATACCCGAATGCCCCACAGTGAATGCTCGGTCCGCAGACCGTCGATCACGATGTTCCTGCTGTCCTCGACTAGAACCCCAGCCTTCTGCTCGTAGGTACCGCTCGACAAGGTCACACCACCCTGTGGAGCCGCAACGGTCAGACCGTTCTTGCCCGAGATTTCGAGCGGCTCATAGTCGCCAGGGAGAATATGAATGACGTCGCCGGATTCGGCGATCCGTGCAGCGTAGCTTGGCGTGCGAAGGGGGTTGTTTCTGCTGCCACCGTTCGAGCGATCAGAACCGCTGGTCGAAACAAACAGATCAGCCGTGGAATTAGCTGCAGTGGTCGACGGTGCCGACGAAGTTGTAGGGGCAGTCGTTGCGCGCGGGGCCGACGTCGAGGACGGCGCTGCACTCGATGGAGTCGTATTCGCCGCCTGGTTGGGGCGGGATGAATTAGAACCGTTCGAGGACGACGAGTTTGAGGGCGAAGCGTTCGAAGAAGCAGCGGCTTGTGCAACTGGCGCAGGTGCTGCAGCAGCGGCGGGGGCAGCCGACTCCGATGGCCGATCACTCGAGGCGCCAGATGGTCGACCCAGCTGTTGGCTCGACAACTCGATGGTGTCATCTTCAACATCTGACGGGTTGGTGTAGGTGCTACCGTCATCAGCACCCTGCGCAGCTTGGGCAGGACTCGCGTTGGCGATCACTCCCGTTTCGGCCGGGTCGCGCTCGACCACTGGAGCAGATGCCTGTGGCGAATCGCCACGACGGGCGACAACACCGTCATCATCGTTGCTTGGCTCCACGAGCTGTCGAGCAGCCGCTGGCATCTCTGGCTGACTGCCACCGCTCGAAAGGCCGACGCTTACCGCCGAGACCGTCGAATCTGTGCCAAAGCTGAGCGCAAGACCGACGACGGAGAGCACCAGAAGCGTCACCATCGAGATGGCGACCATTGCATTTGGTTTGTGGGAATTGACCTTCACGACGAAGCATCCTTCTCAGGGGGCGGATGTTCGAGTGTTCGACGGCTGAAGGCACGCCCTTTAGAGAATTCCGGTTCGCGCGGCGACATCAAACTGTAACCGAACTCGTCGAGTGCCCACCGAGGCGATGTACCATACGTCCCATACTCAGGGACGATCGTACACACAATTATTGCCTTCGTGTGTCTATTGTGACAAATTCGTCACAATAGATGTTCCGAACGACTCATTAGGTCACGGTCGACCACCTTCGTGGCCACAAGACCCTGAGAGTTCCGCCTCGTCGGTTAGTTCGCCTGTGCTGTTTCAGCTCGCTCGACGGCCAACGCTCTGGTGACAGCGATCCACAATGCGATCGAAAAGACTGCTTCGGCGAGCAACGTGCTGATCGCAGCGCCTCTCCAGCCGTACTCCGGTACGAGCACAATGTTCGACACCAGATTCAAAGCCGCAGTGAACGACATGATCTTTGCACGCAGCCACTGTCGGTCTGTACCGCTGAGGACATTGGCTGGAAACACCTGCAGCGCGCGAAGAGCGGGCACGAACGACACCCAACGCAAGGCCGTCACCGACTCGGCGAATTGGTCGCCCATGGCAAATTCGAGAAGGGGGGCAAAGACCCATAGTCCTATACCGACGGCGACCCCGTACCCAAACGAAAACGTCGTGAGCTTCTTCGCATACCGAACAGCCTCGCTAATCTTGTCCGAACCTCGTCGAAAGAACTCCGAATACGAAGCGCGAACGAGGGCTCCAAGCGGAAGGTTCGCAAGGTCGGCTACGCGATATGCAGCGGCGTAGACGCCAGCGTCATCGTTCAAACCAAACCCGCCGAGCACGACCTTGTCGATGTCGGCTTGCGCCGTATTGGCAAAGTCGACGAAGACAAAGCCCGAGCCCATTCGCAAGTCGGTGCCGTTCGGTACCACGAAGCGGGGCCGAGCGCCGAAAGCGGTTCGGACAATCGTCAAGGTAGATATCGAACCGGCCAACATCGTTGCAGCGAGGAACCATGCCCAAACATCGACGGTCTGATCATCGATCCAATAGAAGAAGATCAGAATCGCCACGACTCGAAACACGGTGTTGACGCCGTTGATCGCTAATCCAATCTGGGCACGGCCATGAGCAGCTGCAGCCATGCCACCGTTCTGTTGCAGCCCCAGACCGATCAGCTGAGCTAGGCCGATGAGAACCGTCGTGATCGGCGAGACATCGAACAGAACAAGAGCGATCAACGTAGATGTGGCAGCGCCGACCACCCCGCCGATGAGATTGACGCTGGTAGCTTTCGCCCACTGCGGGCCGAAGGGCTCTCCCCGACTGATCGAACGAACCATGAGATGGGCCGAGCCCACCCGGGCGAGCGGAAAGAGCAGCTGGGTGAGGCCAAGAACAGCGACATAACGACCTAAATCTTCTGTTCCAAGTGCTCGGCCGAGAAGAACGAATGTGAGCATTCTTCCAAGCGAAAACGACAACTCTGCAACGAGCACAAAGCTGGTGTTCCGGCCCAGACTGGACGCCCCAACGATTCCAGAATTTTCCTCATCTGAGCTAGGCTGGGTATCGTTTGTGTCAGTGGACAAAATGCGATCTTTCCGAAAACGAGAGGGGTGGTGAAAGTCCTATCGGCCAATCGTAAGTCGTAGACCATCCCACAGGCGCACCCCCACATTGACAGGCCCCACCGCCACACGCGGATGCGGGGCACAGATTCGAACCTACCGTTGAACCTTCCTCGGTGTCTTCTGGAGAATAATGACAGTAATCATCGTAACCGGCTCGGGTGGACTCATTGGTTCACAGGCCGTGACCCACTTCGCGGGACAGGCCGACGTCATCGTCGGTATCGACAACAACATGCGCGAGCACTTCTTTGGAGAGGAAGCGTCGACCACATGGGTCGTCGATGACCTGAACAAACGGCTGGACAACTACCGTCACGTCGCAATCGACATTCGCGATAACGATGCAATCAACCGCCTCTTTGCGGAGTACGGCACGGACATCTCACTCATTGTCCACACCGCTGCACAGCCCTCGCACGACTGGGCTGCTCGTGATCCCCACACCGACTTCAGCATCAACGCAAACGGCACCCTGAACCTGCTCGAAGCAACCCGCCAGCATGCTCCCGATGCGTCGTTCATCTTTACGTCCACTAACAAGGTGTACGGCGATACACCAAACAATCTGCCACTCATCGAACAAGAAACCCGTTGGGAACTCGACCCGGCCCATCCCTGGGCCGAGCACGGCATTCCTGAAGAGATGACGGTCGACCAATCGACCCACAGTCTCTTTGGCGCCTCAAAGCTTGCCGCCGATGCACTGGTGCAAGAATATGGTCGCTACTTCGACATGAAGACCGCAGCGTTCCGAGGTGGATGCCTCACCGGACCTGACCACAGCGGCGCCGAACTGCACGGCTTTCTCGCCTACCTGGTCAAGTGCACGGTCATTGGCCGTCCGTACACCGTGTTTGGCTACAAGGCGAAACAAGTGCGGGACAACATCCACGCCTCGGACCTGATCTCCGCGTTCGACCATTTTTATCGCGCTCCGCGCGTTGCTGAGGTCTACAACATCGGTGGTGGCAGGGAGATCAATTGTTCGATGCTCGAAGCCATCACGATGGCCGAGGAGCTCTCGGGCAATAAGCTTGACTGGACCTACTCGGACGAGAATCGAATCGGCGACCACATGTGGTACGTGAGCGATATCCGTCGCTTCCAAGAGCACTACCCCGAGTGGCAGCTCAAGTACGACCTGAAGGCCATCCTCGGCGAGATCCACGACAAGATGGCTGAGCGCTGGCTCGCCGAAGGGACCGGCTCCTAGATGCTCGCCACCAGCCGGCGGGTGGATGTCTTTGGGGTTCAGATGTCGGTCACCGACTACGACAACTCCATCGACCAGATCATTGAAGCAGGTCAAGAGAAGCGCTCCTTTGCAATGAGCGCGCTTGCGACCCATGGCCTCATGGAGGCTGTGCACGACCCTGACTTCATGGAGGTGGTCAACGGACTCGACCTCGTCACACCCGATGGCCAGCCCGTTCGGTGGGCGATGAACATCCTCCATGACACCAACCTTGAAGATCGCGTCTACGGACCGGATCTGACGTGGAAGGTGTGTGGCGCTGCTGCAGACGCTGGCGTTGGCATCTACCTCTTCGGTTCGACGCCAGAGACATGCGAAAAGTTCGTCGAAGCGATCCTCGACAAGTGGCCGCACGCGATCATCTCAGATGTCCAACCCGACCGCTTTCGCGACGCGACCCCCGAGGAAGACGCTGCCGATATTGCACGTATTAACGCATCAGGCGCGGGCGTGGTTCTCGTCGGTCGAGGATGCCCGCGACAGGAGAAGTGGGTTGGCGCTCATCGGGGCCAGGTCAATGCCGCCATGATGGCCGTCGGCGCCGCCTTCGACTATCACGCTGGTCTGCTTCGTAAGCCACCAGCGGTCATGCAGCGATTCGGGCTTGAGTGGTTATGGCGTATGGGCCTGGAACCAAAGCGTCTTTTCAAGAGATACGCAGTAACCAACACCCAGTACGTCGTCCAACTCGCTCGCGCCGTCGCAAAGAAGAAACGCTAGGTCTCAAGCCAATCAGCTCCGCAATTGAGTACCGCGACTCAGGCCCATGGCCGTGGTCAAGGTACTCTCGGGGCAGGACGGGATTCGAAAATGAGGAGTACATCGCGCTGATGGCAGATTCTTCTGTGGGCGAGCTTCAGCTCGCCGACTATCTGAATATCGTCAACCGACGCAAAGTCACAATTGCAGCCCTGGTTGTAACAACCTTGATCCTCGCAATCGTGCTGTCCGCGTTGCAGACACCACAGTTCCGGGCATCCGCCCGCGTTCGCGTCGAGGTTGGAAGCACCGACACTCTCGATGACCAGACGAACACCTCGACCAGTGTTCGGGCACGCAACCTCCAAAATGAAGTGGAGTTTGCAAACAGCGACAGGGTCGCCCTTGCGGCGGCAGAGAGTTTTGGCGAAGCAATTTCCGCCGGCGTTGCAGCGTCAACGGACTCGGACACGCTGGTGTTCACCGTCGTCGACACCAGCGCCGAACGCGCAGCAGACATCGCCAACACCTTTGCTGGCTCGTACGTCAGCGAACGTACAAACTCGGCCACCGAGCGCTTCACTGGTGCTGCCGACATCATCACCGAGCGTCTCGTCAGCTTGGCCGCTGAACGATCGGAACTCCAGGAACAGCGAAACGTCGAGGGAGCCGACCTCTCAGCAATCAGCAACCAGATCGCAGCGCTCGACACCGAAGAGGCCCGCCTTCGCGGCGAGCTGAACCAGCTCGACGTCATCAGCCAGCTCAACACCACCACCTCGGTCTCGATCCTCAACGCAGCTGAAGCACCTGGAGGCGCGTTCTCGCCATCGTGGGTGCGCAACATCGGTCTGGCACTCGTTGCTGGGCTCGTCCTTGGCTTGGGAGTGGCGCTCGTTCAGGAGAGCCTCGATAACACCATCCTGTCAAAGCGATCATTGGAAAAGGCGATGGACGGTGTCCCGATCCTCGGCATGATCCCGACTCCGCACAAAAACCGCTTCAGTACAAAGCGCGAGCGCCGGTTGATCACCAGCCGCACGGGTGGCTTTACCGAAGCATTCCGGTCGCTCCATTCGTCGATTGAACTTGGACAAGCCGGTAGCAATATCCGCTCGATCCTCGTCACGAGCCCGAACGCGTCGGAAGGCAAGTCGACCGTGGCAGCGCACCTGGCCATCGCGTTTGCGCGGTCTGGTGCCAGCGTGATCGTGATCGACGCCGACATGCACAACCCAAGCCAGCATGGCCTCTGGGCGGTGCCGAACGAGAAGGGGCTCGCCGACCAACTCTCGAACCTCGGCAACGCTGAGATTGTGACCGAGGAAGCCTCGGGCGAAGGATTGATCTCGATCATTCCTGCGGGTTCGAGTGCGCTGCCTCCCGCCGAGTTGCTTCGTTCGGTCGCCGCGGCCGAGTTCATCGAGAAGCTGTCGTACGCCTATGACCTGGTGATCATCGACTCACCACCGTTGCGCCCGGTTGCGGACACCCTCCCGCTCGCTCGAGTGGCCGATGCAACTCTCCTCGTAGCGCTCCGCGGCCAGACGGACGCGACCGAGGTCGAAGAGGCCGTCGAGATGTTGGCCCGGGCGCAAACTCGTCCACTTGGCGGCATCCTCAACGGGGCCGACGAAGGCGCCGGTTATGGGTACGGCTACGGATACGGCAAGCAGGGCGGCCGTAACCGCTCGTAGCTACTTCGCTGCCGGGGCTCGACCTCGACGATTGAGGAACCCAACCGCTGTCGCCATCGCGCGTGGATCGTGACGCAGGTGATGGCGCGCTCCCTCGATCAAGCGAAGCTCGGCGTCCCCGTGAGCGTCTGCTATCGCTCGAGCATCAAGCGGTGGTACCGCATCATCAGTGCTGCCGTGCAAGACCATGAGTCGAGTGCGGGCGGGGTCGAGTTCCCCCGCACTTGCTACCGCTGAGATCTCGCGGAGCTCCCGTGTCCACTGCGACATGTCTGAGGGGAACTTTGGGTCGCTGATCGCTCCGCAACGACGGGCGTGCGATAGGAGCTCGCGCGGTCGCGAAGCCCAGTCCTGAAAGTCAGCGGGAGCGGCGGCCGACACGACTCCCGCCACATCGGGTTCGTCAGCCGCTGCGGCTATTGCCAGAGCACCACCGGTGCCAAACCCGAGCATCCAGATCGCTCCATCTGTGCCCTCGACCTTGCGTAGGTGAGCAATGGCGAGACGCAGGTCTTCTTGCCAGCCCGCGAGTGAGAAGTGTCCATCGCTGCTCGAGATACCTCGGAACGCGAACGTCAGCGCGACCATCCGAGCTTGCTCAGCAACACGATCTGCCAGCTCAGGAAAGGTCCTGAACGAGTTGGGACCACCACCGGGCGCTGCCGGAAATCCAGGCACGATCACGATGCCCGGACGACCGTTCAGCCCAGGGGACGGAGGACGCGCAAGCCAAGCTTCGAGCTCGCCCGCGCCGCCTTCAATCTGTACGTCCACGGCAGCTGGTTAGGCCTTGGCGAGGCGGTAGCCGCGGTTTCGTGCTTCGGGAAGGGTATCGGGGCCAAACGTGGCGACCTGTTCGCTCTCCACCAGTTCGAGGATGATCTCGGCTGGATAATCGGCGTCGAGGTCATAGACGAGTTGGTTTCGCTTGTCACCGATAAAGCGGTGCTCAACATATGCCTTGGGACGATCCATGGGCTGAGTGTAGTAACGGCGGCGTCAAAACGTGAAGAGGCCCGGTTGGTGAATCATCACCAACCGGGCCTCATTCGAATTCGCTGGAATACCGAAACAACCTTTGCCGGTCGCTGGTGCTTGCGCACGAGCTGTTGGCGTCGGGTGGAACAACGTCCGACGGTTCACGTTCGGCGGTGTCTGACACTGTCTGCAGGGCAGCCAGCGAGTCAACGTCTCGCCTAGTGGTCCAGCGGGGCCGACCTAACGGTCAGACACCTCCAAGGTTCCAAAATCATGTGTATTAATCTGGACCACCACCTTTCTCTTGGTATCTCTACCCTACCTCATCTCCGACCGCTCCGATGTCGCGGAGGTAATTGACGAACGCATCGACGATAACGGTGACGTGCAACGAGTCGATCTCGCTTTCCTCTTCGATCCCTCGGGCGACAGCGAAATCGACCGCGCCGATCTCATCGGCGATCGCACGGTCTGAACGAACCCAGTCCCCACCCATCTCTTCTCCGAAGTCGCTCACCATGCCCAGTTCGTCGAACCATTCGAGCACCCAGAAGATGACCGACTGGACATCTTCGTGACTAACTACGGCCGAGACCTCGAAGGGAATGGCGGCCGAGACGACCTCGATGGCGTCCTCCATCTCGAGCAGAGCCGGCGCCATCGTCCCCTCCAACTCGAGCGAAACACGCGAGACGGCAAAGAAGGCGATCAGGACGACCAGCAGGAAGCCACCGACCGCAACAAGAACAATCACAAGAAGACAATAGCGCCCAGGAAGCGGCGTCCTAGTGGGTTATTGGGCCTTGGGAGATGATGAAGTTGTCGAAGTCGATCGTCTCATCCCGGACCGGCGCCCAGTCCGAGGTGTTCCCGCCAAAGAAAGTAGAGAACAATAAACCTTCGATCTTGAGATTCGCGGTGTCACGAAAGCGGAGACCGGTCTCTCGGAGCACGAGCCGTCCATCCATCCATCCCTCGATCACACCGTCGTGCTGACCTGGAGTATTTAGTCTCACGCGTGTCTCTACCGTGGTCCATCGATCTGGGGTGAAGCTAGCTCCTTGCCAATGGAGGTCGTCGCCCCACCGAGACGGTTGGTCTGGGTGGTACACATACGAGATTGCGTCGCCTTGCTCCACCCACATCATTCTCGTCGAGAAGCCATTCGTCCCGTCAGGCTGGCGACCGCCACCAGTGGCCCATCCAGATGCGAATCCCGGGAGCTTGCCACCCAGTCTGAAGTCGAATCCTTCTTCGAAGCGGACGTCGTAGGCTACGTAGAGTTCGTCGTGCAATCCAATGCTCTGTGAGAAGTCGGTCAGAAACTGTGCGCCGCTGTCGCCCGAACCAACACCACCGCGAGGAAAGTCGACCCGGAGAAACTTATTTCCGCCTTCGGACACGACGGAAACTCGATCGGTGACCGACCAGTCCATCGCTCCGAAGTCCGACCGAACATCGGTCGACGAGTAGGGGCCGGTCCCGGTATTAGAGAAGGTCGCGACGAGAAGCGGCGCTGTACTCGGGGGCCTTGTTGTGGTGGTCGTTGTAGTCGTGGTCGGCGCCTGCGTAGTTGACGTCGTGGTCGAGGTCGTTGTAATCGTGGTCGGCGCCTGCGTAGTTGACGTCGTGGTCGAGGTCGTTGTAGTCGTGGTCGGCGCCTGCGTAGTTGACGTCGAGGTCGAGGTCGTCGACGAGCTCGAATTCGTCGAAGACGCTGGAGACTGGGTTGATGCAGCAACGGCGGGCGTTGCTCGATCTAGCGAGCTGGGTGAGAGCACAGATTTCGCAAATAGTGCTTCGGGCGATACCGACACTTCAGCGCTCGGCGCAACCGGGGTGATCGATTCATCATCGGAAGCCGATCCAGAGCTGATCGAGCGAGCCACTGGCGGTTGCGTTGACGAAGTAGTCGACGACGATGACGGTGAGCCCGCGGTCGGTGTGGCGGGCGATTCATCGCTGGTTGACGCCGACGGTGCATCAATAGCTGCGGGCGGAGCGATCGAGCCCGAGCTATTGTCTGGGGTGATCGGCGGTTCGGGAATGCCTTCGATGCTCTCTTCGCTCGCTGCAGCTACAACCTCTGTTTCGCCTGTTGCGTCGGCGGCCACCGGTTGCTCGCCACCTGGGGCGAGCACCGCCAAGGCAGCCGATGCAGCGGGGATATCGCTGGTTTCCCCGTCATTGTCGGAATCGACCACTTGTCGAGCCGGCTCGTAGTCTGCCGAAGATGATCCCAGCTCTCGGGCGAGGATCAGATCAGCTGCGCCGTCGGTGCCTTGACTTGCAGCCAAGCCGACGATCGCGACGATCGCTAGTAGCAGCATGAGATGTGGCGCCCGACGCACGTCCCCGACAATCGGTGTGACATCGAGGAGTGCTTCCTCGTCGATGTCCTCGAGGATTGGCTCATTGCGCGAGGTCACCTGTCGTTACACCCGTCGCACACGTAGTAATGCGGCCCACCGAGGAACCCTGATATAGGGGAGAAACACATGTAAGCGACACCATATCGTCACAAACATGTCGCGCGCTCGCGAAAGCGGAACTTTTTTTTCAACAATTGAGGGCTTTCCCCCACTCGAATCGCGACTAGCCAATTGTTACGATTCGTAACCTGCCCTGACCCCTTTTCCAAGAAAGGGGTCAGACCCCTTTCGAGCCAAAGGGATACGACCCCTCTTTGTTGCGTGGCG
>CAZSYL010000064.1:0-21820 GCA_964610745.1 uncultured Acidimicrobiales bacterium | reverse complement strand
GGACTATCTCGTTGGATCGAAGCCACTCGTGCCGACGAACGTGACAGATCCTCAAGCGCGAGGTAGCTGCGGAACATCAAACCAATCTCGATACCACCAAAGACAACGGCGAAAAAGACCGGAGCAATAAGTGCAAACTCGACCATCGACGCGCCACGTTCGCCACGCCCGCGCCGCCTGTTTGAGGGCGACGCATCACGCGAACGCCTAAAGAGTCCCTTTTTCACCATGGGAATGGCTTCGGCACAGAGATCACGAATCTGTACCGAATTTGACAACTTCGGGTCATACGGCCCAAATGGCCGTTTTAGGGCCCAAAGCCGCGACTTTTTCGAGCGGACGGTTCGGAGCCCTCGCTTACACATTTGCGCGCTCGATGCAACAGAATGGACGCATGCTCATCGCACTTGGATCAGATCACGCCGGTTTTGACCTCAAATCGCTCCTCGTCCCCTATCTCGAAGCTCAGGGGCACGAGACCATGGACGTCGGCACCGACTCCACCGAGCCTGTCGACTACCCAAGCTTTTGTGCTGCGGTTGGACGGGCGGTCGTGTCGGGAAACGCCGACTGGGGCATCGTTCTGGGAGGGTCTGGCCAGGGTGAACAGTTGGCGGCAAACAAGGTTCGAGGTGTTCGCGCTGCGTTGTGCGACTCACTCTTTACCGCCCGTCTTGCTCGCGCCCACAACAACGCGAACGTTCTGGCGCTTGGCGGCCGGGTCGTCGGCACGGGACTCGCCTACGAAATAGTTGACACCTTTGCAACCACCGAATTTGAAGGTGGTCGCCACCAGCGCCGCATCGACCAGGTCATGGCACTCGAGGACGAACGGTAATCACGGAGAAGGCTTAGGACTCGACCTCGCGACGAGGACGACGTCCACGTCGACGCCGGGACTTGTGGTGTTCGTCGCTGTGACGATCCGCAAGTGTCCGGTCCGTCAGATCGAGTACCACCTCTGGAGCTGTCTCTGTTGGACGCTCCGCGGGTCGATTCCTCGTCCGAAGGTCGATGTACAGATCATCAGCTGCATGAGCTGGGAGCTGTGGTGCGGCCTGTACTGCTGGCAGTGCGGGTGGTTCTTCGGGAACCCTGGCGTCACGGTAGACACGAGCCTTGCGTACCAGCGAGCGTACGAAGAGGCCGAGGAAGAGCAGGATCACTGCGCTGCCAAGGCCGAGGAGCCGCTTCTCCTGGGTGGTCAAGGTGTCGAGCAGGTTTGTCTGATCAGCGCCGTCCGGTCCGTTCGCCGCCACGGGTTCGCTGAGTTGAGCCGAGACGGCAACTCCGGCAACCGACACGCCGTCAAGATCCAGGTCGAGGTTGAGGTCACCAGAGTCTGGTCGCACCGCCCGGACCCTGAGCGTGAGTACGGCCTGTGCGCCGGCTCCAATGGAGCTGCGACGGTCGAGAAGGTTGGTCTCTCTCGATCCGTCGAAGTCAGCGTTGAGGATCAAGTCGTCGCTCTCGACCGACAACGTCTCAAAGTCGACACCCCAAGCCTCTTCCAGATCGGCGATCAGGCGCATCGACTCGATATCCACGGCGCCGTCATTGATGATCGCAATCCGGTAACCGAGTTCGAATCGTCCTGAAGCGTCGAGCGCACCACTTGGAAGGCTCTCCACATCAATCCGCAGGGACGGATCCGAAATGATGACGTTGACCGGGGTAGCAATGTCGTTATCGCCCGGCTCCTGATTGCCATCGGGATCGGGATTGGTTCCATCGGTCGAGTCATCGAGCACGGTGCCGGAGAACGGATCGGTAGCGATCGCAAATGCCGAACTCCGGTAGGGGCCAGGAAGCGGAATCGATGGCACGACGACCGCATCAAACTGCAGTCGGCAACGCTGCCCGGACTGCAGTTCGAAGCCACGGGCGAGCACCGAATCAACAGTGCCACCGTCGTAACTGGTGCTTGCAAAGCCATCGCACGGCGAACCCGGCTCGACGCGAATCGGCGAGGTTTCGAAAGTGGAGCCGACGCCGAAGGCTTGGCTCAATTGATCATGAACCGCAACGTTGTCGAGTGGGAACGGACCAGCGTTCTCGACGAGGATTTCGTACGTGACAGCAATGCTGCCATTGGGCTGAAGGACAGCGTCGCCGATCGTCTGCTTTGCCACACCAAGCTCACCCTGCACACTCAGGCGAGTGAGCGTATTCGCCTCGATCTGCTCGTCGCCCGCTCCGAGATCAGCGCCTGAAGGAGTGCGGGCAGACACGACGACGCGGGTGCTGTAGACCCCACGGGTTTCTGGGGTGATCACGAGATCGAGCTCGATCGTTGCTGACGCGCCTGCGGCGAGGGTGTCTCCACCGCTGAGAAGTCGAGTGTCGCCTAGATCACTACGCTCGACGCTGTCCTCGCCTTCTTCGGCCGGGAACTGACCCAAGCCATCGAAGTTCCGATTGACCGCGAGGGTCTCGGACCGGATGTCTCGGACGATGATCTGGCTGCCTCCGCCCAGTGCATTGAGGAGATCCTCTCGCACCTGAACGCCACGCAACTCAACGTCACCGTCGTTCACAACCGTGACGGCAAATGTCACCTCGAAGCGGTCGCCAGCCCAGACCGGGCGTCCCTCTAGCTGCTGTTCGACGCGAAGCGCTGGTTGTTCGACAAACTCGATCTCGTCGGTCGATGTTCCATCGGCGGCGACGAGCGTCCCGGTTGGTGAAGCGCCCTGAGCCGTTACCGTCGACACGAACGGTCCGAGGATGTTTCCGGGTTCGACGAGGACCGTACTCGTCAAGATTGCGCTCTGCCCCGACGGCAGACTGGCCGCCCATTCGATCAGGTTGTCGCTGCGTTGGTCATCGTCGAGGTCAGCAACGGGGAGGCCGTCGCCATCGATCGAGAGCAACCGAGCCGGAGCCCCGCCATAGATGGCTCCAAGATCCTCGGTTAGGCGAACGAACTCGAGCTCGGTTGTCCCATCGTTCGTAACCTCATAGCTCGAAGTCACTGTGTAGGAACCGTCGCGGTTGTTCTCTACCGACTGAGCAAGGACCGCTACCGCAACCGACGGAAGATCGAGTTGGGCGGTGACGACTGAGACGACGACCTCTCCACCAGGTGAGGTTCCAGCGGCGCGAAGATCGCCGACGAATGGCCCAACGTCGGATCCTGGTTCCACCGACAGCACCAGGGTGATGGTGCCGGAGGCTCCAACGATGAGCGACTGCTCAGGGGCGAGAAGGTTCTGCGACTCACCAACCGTGAACGCTTCTTCGACAATGAACTCGTTGCTGACCGCGCCGTCCAGGCGATATGGGATATCTGGGAAGACCTGATCGAGGTCGAGGTTCAGGGCCAGGTCGTCGATGCGGACATCGCCATCGTTGGTCACCGTCAGGTTTTGCACCACTCTGAAGGTGCCATCTTCGAGCGTCTCGACGGACGCAACTTCGCTGTCGAGCTCGATGACTGGGTTCTCCCTAAAGGTGATCTCATTAGACTCGACGTTCTCGCTGACTTGGGCACCCGATGCTGACGCACCGAGCACCTCGGCTTCAAGACGGAATGGACCGAGTTCAGAACCTGGAGCGATGAGATGGGTTTGCTCAATCCGACACTCCGCGCCGGGGAGAAGCGGCTCGCCGAACGAAACAACGGTGCAAGAATCGACAAGCAGGTTGCTGTTCAACAGCGAATCGCCATAGCCAAGGCCGCCATCAGGAGCCGCGAGGCTGATGATCGGCACGTTTCCGGTATTCGTGACCGTTACTTCGTACGTGGGGGTATAGGTGCCGTCACCGTTGTTGGTTCCTGACGTGAGCGTGTTGTCGACGTCGATCGCGACGTCTTCGGTGAAGGTGACCGCGTCGAAAGAAGCGTCTTCATCGAGGCGAGCAAAGGCAGGAGTGTCGGCGTTGACGACCAACTCTGCATTCCACGGGCCAAGGTTCTCGAGCGGACGGATCGTCACGGTGTGGGTCCGCTCGCACGTTGCCTCGGGCGCGAGCGGCTGAGCAAAGCTCACCGGGCTGCAGGTGTCGGTGTTGACCTGATCAGCCACAACGCTGCCGTCGAAGGTGGCACCAACAAAGTCACCAACGCCGACCCGGTAGAGAGGCACGTCGCCAGTGTTGGTCACCAATGCCTCGTACTCGAGCGTGTAGGTGCCGTCGCCGTTGTTTTCGGCGTCGCTTACGAGGGCAGCGAGTTCGATCCCCGGCGCTTCAGCGAACTCAAGACCGGAGAGGGAGGCACTACCTGTCTCAGCTTCCAGCTCGCTGGTGACCAACGCGGAAACGGCAGCGGCATCGGCAGCAGCCACGCTCGCGCTCACGTCATAGGGGCCAACGTTGGAGCCGGGGCGAACCGTTGCAGTTCGTGAGACTTCGCACTGCTCGCCAGCAGGCACCACAGTCGTACACGTCGTAATCAAGTTGATGTCACCGAGTGCGATGTCGCCGAGAACCTGCTCGAAGTTGGTGAAGACCTGGATGCCTTCGAGCTGTCCGTTGCCGCCGTTTTCTGCGGTTACCGAATGGGTGACCAGATAGGTTCCGTCGTTGTTGTTCTCGGCCTCGATCGACTGAGAGACGATGCCGATGATCGGCACCGAAACGGTATCGATGGAGACGCCGGACCGGATGTCGGCGTTTGCTGGCGAGGTTGCAGACGGCCGGAGGGTGAAGAGAAATGGGCCAGGTTCGTCATCTGGGGTGGCGTGCACGAGGACCCGAAAGTCGACGGTGCCGTCGACGCCGATGGTTTCGGTTCCGGTGAGCAATCCAGTGTTCGAGACTCCATCGAAGTCCTCTGCATTGTTCAACCCCTCAACGCTGATGAACTGAACCTGAAACGGCACGTCGCTCGAACCGGCTTCGAATGCATCGTCCAGATCGAGCTGTGCCTGCACGTCGCGGGCTTCGACGTCGCCGTCGTTCTGCAACGAGCCGGCGAGCACGATAGCGACTGTTCGTTCATCGATTCGCTCGACCGATTCGACATCGAGGGTCGGACGAATTCGGGGGCTTTCGGTAAAGGAGACTCGGTCGCTCTCGACGCTCGACTCGACCTCAACCAGCGAGGTCGACGTGGCGACGGCGTCGATCTCGATGGTGTCGCCGTCGAGGTCAGCGCGAGGTTCGATCAACGACAAGTTGGTCACCGTGCAGGCGTTCGAGCCGCCAGCGGCAGCTGCGATTGCGGCAGTTGGCAACGGAAAGCGGCCGGAGATTCCCGAGCACGAGTCGCCGACACGCTCATGGGAGATGAGCTGAGCTCCAAAAGCCGAGCTCACAGAATCGGAAATTACCACCGACGTGAGCGGCTTGTCACCGCTGTTGGTGATGGTGACTGTCGATCGCACCGAATACGTACCGTTGCCATTGTTGACGACAGGCTCGATCGAAACCGAACTTTCGATCGCCGGCGCTTCTGGAAACTCGATCGATGTCGAACCAGTATCCGCGAGCTCGGGTTGAACCGCGGTCAGCGGGGCCGACACACGAGCGGCGATCGACCAGTCCTCGAGCGAGGCGCCAGGAATCGTAATAAATGTGAAGTCGACCTCGCAGGAAGAAGACTGCGCAACCGCTCCCCCGCCGCTGACAAACACCGAGGACGTTGGCTGACTCGGTGCTCCTGCGCCCACACAGTTATCATCGCCGGCGAACTCGGTGAAGAAGACCGATGCACTCTCACGTCCGTCTGACTCGACCACAGCTTCAGACTCGGTATCGCTGTCGACCGATGCCGCTGTCCTTGGACGCTCAACATCGGCCGCGATCGAGATGCCACTCACATCGAGGTCGCCGGTATTGCGAACGACGATGGTGCCATCTACCTGGTAGCGGCCATCTTCGAGATTGGTGATCGCCATGTTGGTCACCGATGCGTCGACAGAAGCAACCTGAGCAAGCTCGGCTCGCATCGAGGAGGCGTCGCGAACGGTTCGAGCACCGGACTGGGCAGTGACCGTGAGCGGGGCGTCGTAGACGGTTCCGGCAAATCCAGCTTGAGTTCCCGGGACCAGCGTTGCCTCGAGCGAGATCGTGCAACGTTGGCCAACACCCAGGCCGTTGGCGTCAAAGAGCACGACCGAAGACGCATCGCCATCGAATGCTTCGTTTGGAGGGACGACGCAGAAAGACCCGCCGCGAGCGGTGATCGATTCGATCACGGTCCCGGGCCCGAACATTTCAACCAGCGGATAGTCGACGCTCAGCCCTTCGACGAGGGTGTCGCCGTTGTTGGTGATCACGACGTCGTGAGCTAACTCGACCCGTCCGGAGCTATTCAGAACAGGCTCTCGCGCATCGTCAAGCTCCAGTACAAGGCCCGGCTCAGGCGTGACCAGAATGCTCGGTGAGACGGTCCGGTCAACATCGGCGCCTGTGGACCGGAGCAGTGCGCTCAATCCGACCTGCACTGAATCGACACGACCACGGAGGGCGAGTTCGGGAGCTGGGACATCGATACCGGTATCCCAGGCGGGGTCATCAAAGTTCGGGGTATATGCCACGGTGAAGGAGAATTCCTGCACGTCGGAGTCGGCCAACCGAAGCGGGTTGGCAAGAAGTCCGGTATCGACCACACCATCGAACTCGTCGTTAAGTCGCCGGTCGAATGCGCTGCCGCCGGAAACATCGAGCACCTCCGCGGCGGCGAAACCGGCAGCGGACACATCGAGGTTGAGCGAGATGTCCTCGACGACTGTTCCGGCCACATCGCTATCGAGCGCGCGCAGAGCGAACACTCGATTGTTTGCGAGCTGATTGTGGAAACGCACGGTGTGTTCAGCTACGAAGCGCTGCGTGTCACGATCCCAAACCGGAGCGGAGTCTTGTTGGGCTTCCAATTCAATCGCCGGGCAACCCACCGCAGCGATCAACTCGATCGGTGTATCCCCTTCGTTCGTGAACAGAACCTCGGTCGCGCCGCGAAACAGATCGATCTCGCCGGTTCCTGTGGGACGCTCGATCGCCTCGGAGAGCAGTCCAACCTCCAACTCCTGGTAGGCTGGAGCCAGAGCACCTCGAACAGATGACGCTTCGATCGACTGGCGAGCGTCACCGATTAGCGCATCGGTGCGAATCGCATCACCGGGGCTAACCCCAGAAAACAGCCATTGTGTGTGGAAGAGCGTCTGGCCAAAGTTGACCTGAGCACGACTATCCCGATCGTTGAGACGAATCGCTGGCCCGCGGGCTCCCGACGTGACCTCAGCACCTCGCGCCACCGAAACGCCGGGAGCAGCAATCACCACACCGTCGCCACCCTCACTCGCGAGAGGAACAACGACGGGCGATTCACACCAGGTCGTAGAAAAGGGGTGCCCGGCATCAGAAAATGCACGCAGAAACCCGAATGAGCCAACCACAGATAGTGCAGTCAGAAGTACGGTAAGGATTGCGAGGCGACGCATCGTAAGGGTTGGTTCCAGGTCCGCCTGTGGCCGGGTGTGAGACGCCGAGTCTAGACCCGGACGTTCAGCTGACAAATTACTGGCGAAACTTCTGCAAAGCGGGGATATCAGGCCCCCTTTTTTGATGGGTAAGCAGTCGGTAAGGCCTGAAATATCTGGGCGGTGCTTCGGTGTTTACGCCTGAGTGATCGACTCAGTCAGCGTTGGGGCATACCTGCTCGCCTTCGGCGGCGGGCTCATCTCCTTTCTTTCGCCATGCGTTCTGCCCGTCGTTCCCGGCTACCTATCGGTCATCACCGGAGTCGACATCACTGCGGTGAGCGATCAGGAAGGTACCCGCTGGGAGCGTTTCAAACCGATCTTCATCAGCACCGGCCTCTTTATCCTCGGCTTTTCGTTCGTTTTCATTGGGCTGGGCGTCTCGGCGAGCGCGCTGGGCCAGTTGTTGTTCGATAACCAGCAACTGCTCAGTCAGCTCTCGGGTTTCCTTGTCTTTGCAATGGGCATGTTCCTTCTCGGATCGCTCATCACCAAGAATCCACTTTTCTTTTCCGAAGCTCGATTCCACCCCGAGCTCGGCCGTTTTGGAAAGGCTGCGCCTGGCGTAGCGGGCGTTGCGTTCGGTTTTGGCTGGACGCCCTGCATTGGTCCCGTGCTCGGCTCGATCCTGACGATCGCCGCAGGTGCCGGCGGTACATTCGCTGGTGGATCACTGCTGGCTGCATATTCGCTTGGCCTTGGTGTCCCTTTTCTGCTCACCGGCCTGTTGTTCGGTCAGCTCACCGGCGCATTCGACTGGTTCAAGAAACACCTGCAGGGCATCGTCATTGCCTCAGCGCTGTCACTGATTGGCTTTGGCATTCTTTTGATGACCAACCAGTTGATCCGAATCACCACCGAACTTCAGAACGTGCTTCGAGCGGTCGGCCTCGAGTGGATTGTCCTCTTAGGGTGACCCCTGTTGACTCCACTCTCGGGCGATAATCGAACCCCTGCCGCAATTCCATCCGTTATGCACCAATCCGTTATGAAAAGGACTACCTGACATGGCCAAGAAGAAGTCTTCAAAGAAGGCACCCTCCTCGAATGCGGCGCGCGCGAGCCGACCGCAGCGAGCTGCGGCGCCTGCAAAGAAGAAGGGTCTCTCGGCCGGCGCGCAGTGGGGCATTCTCATCGGAATCGGTGTCCTCATCGTCGGTGCGATCGTCTTCAATGGTGTTCGAGATACCGCCGACGATGGCGGCGACGGCGTCGTCACTGCAGAAGCATTCGACCTTCCCAATCTCGAAGACGATGAGAACCCCGATAGTCGCGTCCGGCTTGCGGACTTCGAGGGCACCCCAACGGTCGTCAACTTCTTTGCGTCCTGGTGCACGGCTTGTGACGAAGAGCTTCCAGCGTTCCGTGATACTGCTCTGGCCTTGGAAGGCGAGGTCGACTTCATCTTCGTCAACTCGAACGAGACCGGTGATTGGGAGCCAATGGCCGATCGCAACGAGATCTTCGGTTTCCCTCTGGCCAAGGACATCCAGGGCATTTCTCGGAACGGTTTGTACCGAAGCCTCGGCGGCACCGGCGGCATGCCAATAACGGCGTTCTACGACGCAGAAGGCAACCTCGTCCAGACCGCACTCACCGCCTTCAACGAGGCCACGCTGAACAACCAACTCGCTGGCCTCGGCTTCCCCTCTAACTGACTCGGATCCCCCTCGCTCGCCGTCTTACGGAGTGCGTAACAGGCGTTTCGAGGAACAAATCGACGAGTAACGTGCGTTACAACTGAAGGCGGACGACGTCCATGAGAGGTACCTGTGACTCAAAAATCACTACGCACCGGTGTCACGGTCTCTGATTTTCAAGCAATCCGGGACGAAACTGAGTCACTCGCGGCGCCTCTGTCACCCGAAGATCAACAGATCCAATCCATGGACGATGTCAGTCCTACTAAATGGCATCGCGCACACATCACTTGGTTCTTCGAAACGTTTCTTCTGCTCCCTCACCTGCCCGGGTACGAGCCGTACGACGAGATGTTCCAGTTCCTGTACAACTCGTATTACGTCTCGGCCGGCGAACGCCATGCTCGTGACAAGCGCGGCCTCATCTCCCGGCCGAGCAACGATGAAGTCACTGCATACCGACGTCACGTCGACGCAGCAATGCACCGTCTCATCTCTGATGTGGCGGCGACCGATCAGGATGTTCATGATCTGATCGTCCTCGGCCTCCATCACGAGCAACAGCATCAAGAACTGCTGTTGATGGATATCAAACACGTTCTGTCCGTCAACCCAATACGTCCGGCGTATCACGAGCTGCCGGAACTGGTGGCCACCGATACTCCTGCGATTCAATGGCACGAGTTTGAAGGAGGCCTCGTCGAAATTGGCCATGCCGGAGACGGCTTTCATTTCGACAACGAAGCCCCTCGCCATCAACGCTTTCTCGAGCCGTTCAAGATGGCCGACCGGCCAGTGACCAACGGCGATTGGCTGGAGTTCATGGCGGCCGACGGATACCACGATCCGCTCAACTGGTTGTCCGCTGGCTGGGGCGCAGTGACCGCTGAAGGCTGGCAAGCACCGATGTACTGGGAACCAACCGAGAACGGCTGGCACATGCACACCCTTCACGGCTTCGTCCCTGTGGCCCACGACGAGCCCGTCTGTCACATCAGCTACTTCGAAGCAGACGCATACGCCCGTTGGTCGGGTGCACGGCTCCCAACAGAAGCCGAGTGGGAACACGCGAGCGCCGGCCTAGCGCTCGACGGTAACTTCGCAGACTCGGGTCGGTTTCATCCAGTCCCCGCCGACTCCGACAGCGTCGGTCTACGCCAAATGTTTGGCGATGTCTGGGAGTGGACTGCATCGTCGTACGACGCCTACCCCGGCTTTCGAGCTGCAGCGGGCGCAGTGGGCGAATACAACGGCAAGTTCATGGTAAACCAGTACGTACTCCGCGGCGGCTGCTGTGCGACGAGCGCGGGCCACACACGAGCCACCTACCGAAACTTCTTCCCAACCCACAGCCGATGGATGTTTTCGGGCCTGCGGTTGGCAATGGACTCAGCCCACTAACTCTCCCTCCCCTCTCCCCACCGAGGAACACGACTTCGATGACTTCAACCCCTACTTCCAACTTGCGCGTGGACAACCATCTCGACGCCGACTACTTCGACCGAGCGCTTCGCAGTGATGTCCTCGTAGGCCTACAGCAAACTCCGAAACGGCTCCCACCCAAGTGGTTCTATGACGATCGCGGTAGTGAGTTATTCGAGCAGATCACCCGTCTCGAGGAGTACTACCCAACAGAGGCCGAGCGCTCGATTCTCAGCGAGCGTTCCGGTGACATCGCTACGGCATCGGGTGCCGACACCCTCGTTGAGCTCGGATCAGGAGCTGCGGACAAGACTCGGGTTCTCCTCGATGGAATGTCGCGAACGGGCCAGCTCGCACGCTTTGTCCCGTTCGATGTCAGCGAAGGAATCCTCCGTAGCAGTTCGGCTGACCTGCTCAACGACTATCCGGAGCTCGATATCCATGGAGTCGTCGGCGACTTCGAGCACCATCTGAGTGAAATCCCAACCGTTGGTCGCAAGCTCACTGCGCTGCTCGGCGGAACCGTGGGGAACTTTGATCCGGTCGAGCGCAGGGCCTTCCTCCAGAACATTGTTGCCGGAATGAAACCGGGAGATTCGTTTCTTCTGGGTACCGATTTGGTCAAGGACATCGACCGCCTCGAGCTCGCGTACAACGATCCGCAGGGCATCACAGCTGACTTCAACATGAACGTGCTCACCGTGCTCAACAACCGGGTCGATGCAAACTTCAACCCAGACAACTTCGAGCACTACGCCAAGTTCGATACGGTCAACGAGTGGATCGACATTCGTCTGCGCTCGCTCGTCGACCAGGACATCCGAGTCGCCGAACTCGACCTCGATATTCACTTCGACGAGGGCGAATTTCTCCACACCGAGATCTCGGCCAAGTTCCGCAAAGAAAAGGTCCGGGCTGAGGTCGCAGAAGTTGGTCTGGAGCTCACCGAATGGTGGACCGACGATCGCGGCGACTACGCCCTATCCCTCTCGGTTCTGCGTTAACTATCCGTCGATTGAATACCGGTAGACGTTGGTTTCGCGTTCGACGAAGCCGAGGCGCTGATAGAGGCGGTTCGCGGCTTCTCGACTGGGACGGCTAGTCAGATCGACCGTCCGTGCACCAGCGTCACTCGCAATCTCGAGTGCGCGTTCGTTGAGCAATCGACCAACGCCCTTTCCTCTGGCGTCTGCGTCGACGACAACATCTTCGATCCAAGCACGACGTCCGGTGGGAATAAGGAACATCGCGAGCGTCATCGAACCAACGATTGCACCGTCTCGTTCTTCATCGCGGGCGATCAAAAGCGTCGAAGCTTCGCTTTCAACAATGGCACTCAACGCCTGAGCGTCGGGAGCTGGATTCGATCGGGAGAGCTGCGGAATCAGCAGCTCAAAAGCTGCAACGAGCTCATCGTCGACGGTCTGTACTTCCGAAATCGTGATCACGATGTCTCCTTCGGCGGCTCGATTGAACAGGTTTAGGGGGGCGCTGACCAATCGTAGAGGCGCGCGCGTGCGTTCATAGGCTCACGCGGATACCGTTTTCGGAGTGGTTGACTCAATTCCTGGTGCAGAGTTCGTGCGGGTTTCAGCATTGCCCGAATTGCGCTCGCCGGTTCTGATCGTCGCATTTGAAGGCTGGAATGACGCTGGTGATGCTGCGTCCACAACTGCCCATCACCTCATCGATCGATGGAACGGCGAACTGTTTGCCGACGTCGATCCCGAAGAGTTCTTCGACTTCACCGCTATGCGACCAACGGTCGAAATTGTCGATGGTGCTGAGCGCGAACTCCACTGGCCAGACACCAGCTTTTACGCATGCCGTCTCGCCGATGCGCCGTTCGATGCAATCGTCATGCTCGGCGTCGAACCGCAGATGAAGTGGCGCACGTTCAGTCAGCAGATTCTCATGACCGCTCGTGCGCTCGGTGCAGAGATGGTCGTTACCCTCGGCGCACTTCTCGCAGACGTCCCCCACACTCGCCCTGTCCAGGTGCTCGGCACCGCCTACGACGAGGCGACCGCGCTCAAGCTCGGCCTAGAGCCGTCCAACTATGAGGGCCCGACCGGCATCGTCGGGGTGCTTCATGCCCAGGCCCGGGACATGGGCTTCACCGCTGCTTCGCTGTGGGCAGCGGTTCCCGCGTACGTACCGGGCGCAACCGCCCCCAAGGCGTCACTCGCTCTCGTAGAACGACTGACGCAAATGCTCGACGTGTCGGTCTACACCACCGACCTTGAGATCGCGACGGTGGCCTATGAACGCCAAATCACTGAGCTCGTGAGCGAAGACCTCGAAACCGCTGAGTTCGTCGCCGAGCTCGAATCGCGCTACGACGAGGAAGCCAAGCTGCGCGACGGCGGTGACGGCCTTATGGACGAGGTCGAACAGTTCCTTCGCGACCTTCCCGACTAGCGCCGACCCAGCTCAGGGAGTGAGTCCGAGAGCGCCCTTTGCGAAACTGATATAGGTGTTCAGCGTGGACTCCCACGAGTTCTCGTTCAGAATCTCATGCTCAAGGCCGGGAAGAACGTGTCGAGTGGCCACCGGAAGATCCGCAATCGGAGCTGAGTAGCGCTCTGGGACGATCCGATCACCGCCACCGTGCATGACGAGTGTCGGTATCGAAATATTCGACAGGTTCGCGTTCGTCGACTCCATTGCTTTGAAGAGCGCAAGTCCCAGGCCCGCAGTAGCACCTTGGATACGTAGCGGATCGGAATCGTAGACCGCACCGACCGCTGGATTGCTCGAAAGCAGCGAACCATCAAACTCGTTCTTGATGAACAGCTTCGGAGCGATCTTTCCAACGATCGGCGCACCGATGCTCTGCCATTTCGGAACATCAGCGCCGAGTGCTGGTCCCGACAGGAGCAAGACGTCGGGTTGTGGCCGTTCGCTGACCGCGTAAGCCGTGGCGATGAGGCCGCCCATCGAGTGGCCAAAGAGGATCACCGGATCGCCCGAATCTCGCAATTCACCGAGGTTGTCTTCAAGATCATCGAGGAAGACGTCGAAGGACGGCACGTGGCCGCGAACCCCGCCGCTTCGACCGTGGCCGTAATGGTCGTATGCCAGGACCGAAAACCCAGCCTCAGCAAGCTTTGCACCGATGTGCTCGTAGCGTCCGCTGTGTTCGGCAATGCCGTGAACCAGCAGTACACGAGCGACCGGATTCTCAGCATCGAAGGTCCGTCGGTACTGCTCGATACCGCCCCGGCTGATGACCTCTTCGCCAACAGACGCGCCAGCGTAGGCACTGGATGGGTCAGCGTGTTCGGTCCTACTCATGTTCTAACTCCCATGGCGGCACTCGGACGTTGTCGAATTCTACCGACAACGGTTCGTTTCTAATCGCCGCGAACGCCCGAGGAACCCAACGATCAACGCCGATCAGAGGCTCGGGTAGCGAATCCTCAGCAAAGAAGCCAACATCGCTGCATTCGAGCGGGTGGGCTCTGAGTTCACCACCGATGACGCGGAGGTGAAAGACGGTGCTGTACATCGGTATCCGGGTGAAGCCAAGGCGCATACCGTCGTAGACGCCAAGCAAACGAACCACCTCGGTCTTGATACCGGTCTCCTCCCACACTTCTTTGACCGCAACCTCGGCAGGAGAATAACCAACATCAGCCCAACCGGTTGGGTACAACCAAAAGCCGGAGTCAGCGCGTTCGACGAGAAGTAGTTCTCCGTCGTCGTTGCCCACGATGGCAGCCACGGTGTTCTTTGGCGTCACGTACCCGGGAACACCGTGCCCAATGGTCTTGGTCCACTCTTCAACAAGCGTGTCGATCTCAATGGGCAGCGACGACGAGGCCTGAATCTCGGCCGCGACATGCAGGATCTCCTCGTAGCGTTCACGTTCGTACAACGACTTAGTGAAGGCAAGACCTGTCCGGGCCATCGCAGACAGCATCTCGGACCAGCGAAGTACATCCTGTTCGGTTAACGACTTGGGCGATGTCATTCGTTCCGACCCTACTTCTTCCTGATCACTTCTTCTCGATCGCGTACAGAATGGCTCGCTCAAGCTCGAGTAGAAACGCTTCGTCGAGAATTTTGTCCGACTCGTAGGTGATGTAGAAGGCATCGATGATCGCATCACCGATGGTCTGAATCCGAGCGGTCGAGATCTCGATCCCCATCTCCGACATGGCCTGCGCAATTCGATAGAGCAAACCGACCTGGTCGCGACAGTTCACCTCCACGATCGTTGCGTACTGGGACGACTGATTGTCGAAGGTCACCGTCGGCGGCAGGGTACGTGCCGAGGTGCGTTTCATGGAGCGGGCATAGGTGTTTCGTCGTTCATCGACTCGCGCTTCGAGCGCGAGCCGTCCTGACGTGCCGGTCAGCAGTTGATTTTCGACCCGTGCAGCGTCGTACTCATCGTGGAGAACCGTGAACTGACTCAGAGCAACACCGTCCTCGGTATGGGCGGCTGCAGATACGATGTCGAGCCCGTTCAGCGTGAGGACGCCGGCGACCCGACTGAAGGCACCGGATCGGTCCTGTTGAACCACGGTGATAGTCGTGCCAGACAGATCGACGAGAAAGCTGCTCTCTTCCTCGATGGCGCGGGCCATGAGCTCGCGTTCGACCTCGCCTGGAAACCCCTCGCCGACGACGTCCTCTGGTGTTGCTCCCTGGAGAACATTTCGCACTCGTTCGACGAGCGTGCGAACAAGCCTGCCCTTCGATGCGTTCCATGCGGAGGGTCCTGTCGCGATCGAATCCGCTTCGGTCAGTGCTCCAAGAAGCATCAACAACTCGACACTGCCGACCGCATCGGCGACAAGAGCGATCGTTCCGTCATCATCGAGGTCGCGTCGAGTTGCCACGTCGGGAAGAAGCAGGTGGTGGCGGCACATGTCGACCAGCAGCGCTTGGTCGTGTTCGTCGTAGCCCATCCGTTCGGCAATAACCGCAATGAGTTCGACGCCCACGTCGGTGTGATCACCGGGGTATCCCTTGCCGATGTCGTGGAGCAATGCGCCTAGGACGAGCAAGTCGCTTCGGTCGACCCTGTCGGTGAGCGTCGACGCCTCCGATGCGGCCTCGAGCAGATGGCGATCGACGGTGAAACGGTGGTACTCGTTTCGTTGGGGCCGACTTCTGTTTGGCTCCCATTCCGGAATGATTCGACTCATCAGACCGACCTGGTCTAGAGCTTCCAGCGCGGTGATCGCACTGCGCCCAAGTAGCAGTACATCGATGAAGCGGCGACGCATAGCCTCGGTCCACGGCTCGGGAAACGCAGCAGACGCAGCGCCAAGGCGTTCGAGTGACCCCTGATCGACGAAAGCGTCGCGACTGGCGGCCGCGTGCGCGAGATCGAGGATGAGCATCGGATCGTCGACATCGGCTGAGCTCGACAGTGATAGGAGTCCGGAATCGATCACGATGCCGTTGGCGCTGCGTTCGATATCTGAGGATCGCCTGCGTGGCCCCGAGGAGCGATCGACCCAGAACCACGCCGCATCACTCACCCAGCCGATCGTGCGGGCGGCGCTGGCGATCTCGGCCATCATGGGATCGGCATTTCGATACCCCAAGGCAATAGCTACATCGTCTTGCATTTCGAGGACGAGTCGATCGCCAGGGCGACCGGTTAGGCGGTGTAGCTCAACTCGCGCGCGCAGGAGGGTTTCGTACGCCTCGTCGAGTGAAACACCCTGACTATCGTCGGCAAGCACGCCCGTGGCTCGCGCCCATTGCAACGCGTGAACGTCTCGAAGCCCGCCCCTTCCAAGCTTCAGATCGGGACCGAGTCCAAAGGCCACTTCGCCGTGTTGTCGGTGGAGTTGACCGACACGTTCGCTGACGAGCGCAGCGTTGCCCGATGGATTGCTGCGCCACTGATCGGCCGAGCGAACTGCTAGGTCGAGGGCTAGCGAATTATCTCCGGCCAAGTGACGCAGCGACAGCAGCGCTGTAGCCGTATCGAGATCGGTTCGCGCGATCTTTAGGAGCCCATCAATGGTGTCGACACGATGACCGAGTCTGATTCCCGAATCCCAGATCGGGTACCAGATTCGTTCAGCAAAGGCGGAGACGTCGGCGTCGTCTCGGTGCACCAGCGCAACGTCGAGATCGCTCTGGGGCGCAAGCTCACCCCGTCCGTAGCCACCCATTGCGACCAGGGCGGCGCCCTCAGGTATCGGGAATTCTGTAACGATCGAGGAGATCCACTCATCGACCCGCCTGGAGTACGCGGCAGCGAAGTCTCCGCCGAGAAGGGCCGTATTGGACAAGAGGTCGTCGCGCTCTAACTTCACAGACCAAGTATCGCTCATCGGCGCCGCGACTTGTGTAGGTGGGCTTTGGCAGCACCCCAGGTTATTCCTGCGATCTGAACCTCTTCGCTCAGCTCAAGGAACGACGCCGGCCCAAGACCGTGCACATCGTCAGGCTGCATCTGCTCATCGAAGGGGTCCCGCTTCGGGCGCTCGAAGCCGTATTCATCGAGGACTGCGGTCAGGGTGGAGACCGCTCGTCGGATCTGCTCGAGCGGTCCACTGAGTGGTCTCTCGACGTCGGCTTCGACCAAGGTCGTCAGATTTTCAAACGCAGTAGATCGGACCCGATCTACCGCTGCCAGGACCTCATCGGGGATGTGTTCGCGGCGTTGCTCGAGCGTCGCCAACAGCCAAGGAGCGATCGCCTCATCGATAGCGGCGCGCAACGCACGCCCGTAATCGACGTACTTCTCCTCATCCGAGCGCTCATCTTGTGGTTCAGAGGATGGTGGATTACTCACAACAACTCACGAAACAGTCCGTCCTTTTGGAGCAATGACCCCCAAGCTATCGGTATGTTTCCGCGGCGAATCGAACCTGGGCCAGGTCAGGAGTCGGTCTGGGACTTCCCGCGGCCACCGAGGCTTGAACGCACCGACGCCAGAATCGTTGTTCGTGCTGGTGAGCATCTGCTCGCCGATACAACAGGAGCCTCCCGGGTCCTCGAGACCTCACAGGCACCGGCCTTCTATCTCCCACGCCACGACGTGAATACGGACCTGCTCAAACCGTCGGTCGCTCGGAGCTACTGCGAGTGGAAAGGCGAGGCCCGCTATTTCGACTTCGCTGGACCCGACCAATCGATCGATCGAGTGGCCTGGACGTACGACAGACCGACCGAAGCCTTCACCAAGATCGCTGGCCACCTCGCCTTCTATGCACAGAAGTTAACGTGCAGCGTCGATGGTGAAGAGGTCGATCCCAACGAAGGCACGTTCTACGGCGGATGGGTTACGTCATCGGTCGTTGGTCCGTTCAAAGGCATCGACGGCAGCACCTTTTGGTAGCTCTTTAGACCAAAACGACTACCCCTATGGGTTGATTCGAGGGCTTCGGTGCCGATGGGGAGAGTGGCTATGCGGGAAGGTTGCGGGAAACATGGACTCTCACTTGGAGGCTGATCAAGAGCACGTCGTCCGACGTGAGATACTCGTCGATGTTCAAGCAGCGATGCTCGCTTCTGCCTCAACGATCTTCCCCGGCAGCCTCGCTATTCCACTCGTCTACTGGTGGACTGCCAACCAGATCGGCCTCGTTGTCGGCATGATTGTGGGACTTGTCGTTTCGGTTCCGGTCACCCGCTATCTGCGGGCTCTTGACGTGCGATCTCACAAAGACCCCCGGCGAGCCCTTGCTCTGACGAACACTGTCGCCAATAGTGCGTGGGGGCTGTTGCCAATCCTGATGATGCCTCAGCAACCCGAGCACCAGTATCTGGTGCTCGCGCTGCCCTTTGCCATGTTGGTGGCCAACCTGGCCGCGACCGCAGCTGATCGGCGGGTTTACCTAGCGGGCCATCTGCCGCTTACTGCTGGCGCAATCATCGCGTTCGCACTCTTCGCCGACGGCACGACGCGATGGGCAGCTGTGGTAATTGCGGTGACCGCACTAACCCTTGACGGACTTGCGAACACGTGGTGCGAAACCGCCGAACGCAACGCAGACCTGCAACGAAACAACGATCGACTCGTCCATAATCTTGCGTCAACCAATGTGTTGTTGAAACACCGCAGCGAACATGACGACCTCACCGGCCTGTGCAACCGGCGGGCCTTGACCGAGTACATCAACGCTCCCGACACCGCTGACGACCTCGCCGTGATGTTGATCGATCTCGACAGCTTCAAGGAAGTGAACGATGCATATGGCCATCAGTTTGGTGACGAAATTCTGAAACTTGTGGCCACCCGTCTGCGAGCATCGGTTGACGACAACGTCAAGCTTGGCCGGCTCGGCGGCGACGAATTTATGGCCGTGTGGAGCCAGCACCCCGGGGCTGACGAACTTCGAGACGTTGCGGCGCGGATCAACCATCGGATGCGCATGCCGTTTGCACTCAAAGGAGCGCGGATCAAGATCTCGGCGTCTATTGGTGTTGCCGGGTTGAGCGGGAATCATGGCGACGCAGCCGAACTCCTACGCCAGGCGGACCTCGCCCTCTACGAAGCCAAAGATTTAGGCCGCGACCAGGCGGTCATCGAAGGCTCGATTGACGCCGATAGTCCAGCGGCCGGCCAGCGGTACCCGCGTAGCGCGTAACAACCTGGCACGGGAGGAACCCTTTGCGGTGACGCGCTATCGTCGATCATGCGCGAAACAAAGATCTGGTCTCGGCTGCTGTCGTCGTTCGTTGTTCTTGGGTTGATCGCGACAGCGTGCGGTTCGGCTGCGGTTGACGAGGCTGCCCCCGCAACTGAAGCTACTGAAGAGGTTGTTCTCGTCGAAGAAGCCGCGGCCGAAGAGCAAGCCGAATCGGCCGACACCGAGACCGTTGCCGACACGACCGAGGTCGCGCAAGAGGAGGAAGTCGAAGAGCTTCCGGGTGCGAGCGAGGAAGAGAACCAAGCTGCGCTCGCCGCCGAGATCGAGGCGGTGTTTACCGCTTGGCAGCAAGACGCTGGAATCCCGGGTGCATCGTTGTCGGTGCGGCTACCCGGCCAAGAACCGATCGCCTTTGGTGCTGGAGTCAGCGACATCGTCTCTGGCGAGGCGGTCACACCAGACGACTATTTCCGGATCGGCAGCATTACCAAACCCATGACCGCGGCACTGGTGCTGCAACTCGTCGACGAGGGCCTCCTCGATCTCGACGAGACGGTCGATACCTATCTCCCCGGCTGGCTCGATGGGCACGAGTTCGCCTCCGAGATAACCGTCCGCCAACTCATGAACCACACGAACGGACTCATCGAGTACGCCTTCGACCCCGGCTTCTACACACTCGTGAGCGATCGCCTTGATCAGCCACTCGAGTCCGAGGAACTCTTCGACTTTCTCGCCACGCGCGAGCCGCTGTTCGAACCGGGCACGGCGTACTCATATGAGACCGGAGGCTTCTTCACGCTCGGCGACGTGATCGAAACGGTAACTGGCAACTCAGCAGCTGAAGAGATGCGAGCCCGCATCTTCGAGCCAGCCGGAGCCGACAACATCTACCTCGCACCGCAGGAGCAGCCGCCAGAGTCGGTCGTCAATGGTTATGGCCGTGATCTGCTCTACGTGGCTGGCACTGCACTGATCGGGCGAGAAGATAGCGAAGGGCTCACCGTCGACAACTCGGTGCGGGACGGGGACCCCGTCATCGACACGTTGGGACAACCCCAAGAGTTCCTACGGTCGGCTGGCTGGACGGGCGGAGGCGCAGAAGCCCAACTCGAGTCGGTCTCGGCGGTCTTCAAAGCGCTCTTCGACGGGACCGTGCTCAGCGACGAGCAGATCGCCGAGATGACCACCACGGTCTTTGACGCCAACTACGGGTTGGGCCTGTCGGTCAACGAGATCGACGGAATTCTCGTCTACTCCCACGGTGGTGGTGTACCTGGCTTCCGCAGCCAAGCCAATTACCTTCCCGACCTCGACATCACCTGGGCGGTGTCGGCCAATCTGATTCCTCTTCCCGACGACGCCGATGTCAGCCAGCTCCGCGCTGATCTGTTACCGATCCTCGTCGAGACCGCAGGCTGAGAGAACGTACTCAAACTGTTGGACGTCAAGCACCTTCCAGTGCGAGTTTCCTAAGCTGCAGCTCGATCGATAGCCAACGCAAGCTTGAAGTCCATTTCTGACATGGCGTCACCAATGTCATGGGTAACTACGTCGATCACAACATTGCCTTCCTGATTGAACCAGTCGGGGTGGTGGCCCATTTCTTGAGCGACGAGGGCGATCGTGGTCATGAAGCCGAATGCTGCAGGGAAAGACTCAAAGCTGAGCTCACGATGTAACTTTCCGCCGAACATCTCCCAGTCATCGTGGAGTGTCTCGCGTGCAGCGGCGATTTCGTCAGGTGTAAGTGGTTCGGGAAGTGTCATGTCTCGACCCTACGCTGCGTGGTCTATGGCGGAAAGTACGGAACTTTGATCAGTGCGCAGCTAACGGCCGTCTTATGAAGAAGCATTGCTCGCTGAAGTCGCGGCCTACAAGAGCGAAGTAATCGTCTGCTGAGCCGTAAACCACACGCTAGCGATGTTGAGCGAGAGGCATAGACGATTTACCTCCGGTATGCTCGGAGGTGTTCCAAGGAGCTTTGTGAAGTCCAGCGTTACAACCTGAACTCTCTGCGTGCCGCTTTGGCGCGCCTATTTTCCGAGCACTCGCGATCGAGTGGCTCGATGTATGACAGAGAACTCACGAAAGGAACAAGCTGTTGACAACGTTCAACATCCGACGCGCCCAACCGGGCGATGTCGACGAAATCAAAACCCTCGCACTCGAAAACAACATGTTCGGGCCCGACGAAGTAGGCATCTTTGATGAGATGCTCGCGGGCTTCTTCGATGGCTCACTCGATGGGCATCAGTGGATAGTGGCCGAAGAGGAAGCCTCGCTTTCTTCAATTTCGGCTGCCGCCTACTTTGCGCCCGAACCGTTCTCGGATCGAATGTGGAATCTCTACTTCATCGCGACCGACCCAGAACAACAAGGTTCTGGATTGGGCACGATGTTGATCGAGCACGTCGAATCAGAACTGAAGGGTGTGGGCGAAGATGTTGCTCGCACGCTCATCGTTGATACTTCGAGCCTGAACGACTACGAACAGGCCCGAACGTTTTACGAGCGTAGGGGATTCGTCGAGGAGGCTCGCCTCCGAGACTTCAACGGACCGGGAGATGACAAGGTCACCTTCTGGAAATCCTTGGTCGACTAGCCCAGTGGGGTCAGATCCAACCGACTTGAGGGTCTGACCCCTTGGGGTTTCAAAAACTGAGTGTCGTCTCGAATGGGTTGACCACGAGTCTGACATCGCCGGTCGCTGAGTTCTACGAAGAGCTACCGACGTGTAGTTGTAGGCCGCCCGGGGCTC
>CAZSYL010000063.1:0-22104 GCA_964610745.1 uncultured Acidimicrobiales bacterium | reverse complement strand
CTTGAGTGTCGTTGATGCGGCCGTCGACATTGGTGACCCAGTCATTCACGGCCTCGATGCGCGAGCTCGTGATGTCATGATAATCGTGAGCCTCGTCGACCAAGCGGTCGAGCCTGGCGATCTGGTCATTGACAGAATTGATCTGCTCGGTATGGTTCTCCACCTCTGGTTCGAGGCGGTTAACGCGTTCGGACAGTTCTGAGTCTTCGGGCGGCGAAGCTTCGATTTCGTCGAGGCGACGAACGGTCTCGTCGATTCTGCCTTCCAAGGCGGAGGCCTTCTCGTCGATGGAGCGTTCGGTCTCAAGCGATGCTGTCTCGGCGAACTCGAGGGTGCTCTTTCCCGCCTCTTCAGCACTGGCTAGACGGCTGGCGAGGTCGTCGAGTTTGACATCCTGAGTAATGAACCTCTTATCGAACCTCTGGGTTGTCTCGTCGAGTTTCTGCGTGGACTCTTCTACTCGGTCGGCCGTCTCGCTCGCCCGACGGTTCACCTCGCCAATCGAGTCGAGAGCTTCTTTTACCGCAGCATCGTGCTTGGCTGCCTGGTCGGTGAAATCGGCGATCGCCGCCGCATTCGACCCAGCGATTTGATTGTGCTCGGTGAGCAAGCCGGTCGTTGCATCGAGAATTGTCGAATGGGCGTCGAGGACCGAGTCGTGCTTGGCGATGCGTTCGTCCAATACCTGGACGACCTCGGTGATGGCCTCGAAGATCTCACCCTGGTCCTGGGCATGGTTATCGAGCTTGCTCTCAAGGAACGACAGGTCTTCTGGTGTCGCCACTTCGGCGGCCTCAACCGCCGAGCGCAACTTCGCCAATTCGCCGAGTCCCTCGTCGAGGCGACGATGTGCATAGTCGACATGCTCGACAATTTCCGATGCGTGGGAGTTATGGGTGGACTCGATTGCCTGGGCGCGACTCTGCAGGAACTGGATCGTCGTAGCGATCTCGTCCTGGGTTGTTGTCTGCTCTTCCAGACGTTCGTTGATCTGGTCGAGTCGATCCTTTGAGGAAAGAAGCTCAGCCTCGTTGATGCTGACCCGGTCTGCCTGTGCCGAAATAGCGGCTTCGAGTTCAGCAACGGATTCGGCGGAAGCATTCTCGACGTTCTCAGCAGCGAGTTCGATCCGTGAGTCCAGCGCTGCCAGCGATTGTTCAAGCGCCGTGAGTTGTGAGTGCACCTGATCGAGGTCGTCCGCGTGCGCGAGTTGTGTTGATGCGTTCGCATCGATGATCGCTGCGAGTTCGGAGATCCGAGTGAACGACTGCTCGAGGTAGCTCGAGAGCTCGTCGATCTCGCCAGATTGGGCGCGGCGAGCGTTGTCTACCGCATCGATCCGCGCGTCCATTGAACTGACGGTGGTCAGCATCGTGGTCGAGGCTTGCTCCTCGGCCGCACCGATGCGTGTCGAGAACGTCTCCAGACGGGCCCGCACTGCATGCAGTGCCTCATCGATCGTTTGGAGGTGCTCGGCCAGGTCCTCGGGGACGGTGGTCTGAGATTCGAAAAGGTGTTGCTCAAGTGAAGTCATACGGGTTCGCATGAGTTCGATCTGGGCGTTGAGTTCGAGGATCCGTCCGTCGGAGTTCGCCCGCTGGGTGTCGAGCATGATCGAGCGCGCTTGGGTCCGAGCGAGCGTCAGATCCGCAGAGAGCTCTGGCCAGCTGGTGTCAACTACCTCGGTTGCCGTTTCCTGATCCATGTTTTCCACATTCATTCGCCTGATATCCGTAGCTCCCATCGGCTCCATGCCAGGTCATGTGAGGGTCGTCAGACCTACTCGGCTTCAGGGTTTCCGAGAGGAAACGGACGACGCCCACAGCTGTCAAAGATCGACGATCTGATTTTCATCAATAAAATTTTCGTCGGCTCTCGCATGTTGAAAGCTACCCTTAGCGAGCAAATTGAGCCAAAGAACAACAATGAGGGGTTTAGAGGTTCAGCAATGTCTGCTTGATTGACAGTTGTTAGCTGTGTTGTGACCAAGGGGCCACATAGAGCGATATTGCGCGGTAACTGGGTTGGCGATCAGGCTTTCACCATGTTCTCCGATCTCGCAGTTATCGACATCATTGCCCTCGCTATTGCACTGCTCCTGCTCGGAGTTGCGGCGATTGCGACCTACCTGTCGTTCGCGAGTGGGTCGCCTGCCACGCTTAGTCGGGAGTCGGCAACTCATCCGCGTCGTCATGAGCCAGCACACGCACCAAAGCACGCAGTGTCCAGCCAAGCTCCCGGGACTCTTATGATGTCCGGCTCGGTGGAGGGGTCATCCACCGGTAGAGCCGCCATGCCCGAATCGGCTCCGGCACACGCCTGGCTTCCGGACATCCCCCAAGAGCGAGAAGGGGATGCCGAGACAAAAACTGCCGATTCGGACCCGCCACTGATCGTGGCGGATGCTCCAGCGCCTCCGATCATCGTACGCAACGGAAGCGCGGGCTCAGAAAGTCCCGCAAACACCTCAAGCAACGTCATCGATCTGAGGTCGCGAGCTTCCGCTGCCAAGAGCGAGTCTCTCGGCGAGCGAGCCGCACGCCTCCGCACGCGACCAGTCTCAGAGCCAGAGGTCAATCGAAGCCACGTTGCCGGACCTCCAAAGGAACTGTTCTTTGCCAACGCGACCAACAAACTGAGCGTCGGCATGGGCACCACCGAGGGCTTTGCGAAGCGCAAGCCGGGATTCTTCAACGACCCAATGGGTCGCCACGAGCTCCGCTACTGGAACGGCAGTAGCTGGACCGAATACGTCAAAGAAAACGGCGATCGGTTCATCGACCCGCTCTAACCAAGTGACCGCCTAGCCGCGGTTGAGGCGTGCTTTGTCGATCTTGGCCTGTTCGATGGCGTCGACGATTCTTTCTTGGGTTTCAAGTTCGAGTTGCACAAACGACATTCCGATTCGCAGCAATCCGTCCTCGACGGTCCGAAGATTGCGAATTTCGGCGAACGCAGCCGTTCCGTCGATGAAAATCTTGAGTCGTTTGCCCTCGGTGAAGAAGGGATCGGGGCGAACGTGGCAGGCGACCCCGCCAAGGGCCAAATCGACCGGACGCGCAGGCACGCATGTCTTCCCCTTGAACATTCCGAGATGGATCTCGATTCTCATGGGGAGCGGGATGGTATAGCGATAGTTCTCGCGCGAAGGTGTCTCTTCGGGCTCCTCTGACTTTCGCCTCATCGTTCTCACTTCGGCAGCTTCTGATCGCAATTAAAGCAGGAATACCTGTTTCGGTCATCCGAGCCCGGCGCGTGTGGCTATCGGATTCGATCGGTTATGGCTTGTTCGGGGTAGCTCCGGGCGGGGGAGGGGGCGGTCCATCCTGGATCGAATCCTGAACGCCTCGTTCGATCGGTCTACCCGAGACGTCGATGGCGTCGTGATCAGCCGATGACCACTTCATGTTGGCGACAAAGCCGCGATCGTAGGTCCGGAAGAACTCGTCGGCCTGTTTCGCTAACTCCCTCAACATGACGTAGTTGGCCGAGCCTCCAACAGCGGCGCCGATGCCGAACGGCAACAACTTGCCGACCGTCGCAGCGCCCTTCCGGGCGCCCCACTTGCGCAGGACCTGGGCGACGAGAGCCTGGTTGATCCGGCGCAGCGCATCGACGGTGGCGATCTGACCAGCACCACCTCCAATGGCTTCGTTTGCAAGTTCGAGCGCCTGACCGTCGCCGAGCTTCAAGCCAATATCGCGGGCCAGATTCGTGAACTCCGTGGCGGCGTCGTCGCCGAATGCGAGCACCGCGAGCACCCACGCACGACGTTCTTCGGGGGTGGCGTCGGTGTGGCCGTATGCAGCGCCAATAGCCATCACCATGTCGGTGACCTGAAGGGCGACCACTCCCAGTTCGGCAACGAGTGCCGCGACTGCAGCGCTCGTCCCAACGCCCGGGGCAGCTGCTGTTGCACCGGCTGCGGCACCGAGCGCTGTCATTCGCTTCTTGACCGGGGCTGCGATCATCCGCGACTTGATCTCCGGTGCGGCGCCCGGCGCTGTTTCCATAGCGGTTTGGATCGCGCTATCCCAACGGGTCTCTACTGCGCGGTCGACACCTTCGATGAGCGCCTTGCCCGCCGTGTCGAGAAGTGGCGCGGGAATCCGCTCGGTTGCCTTCTTCTCGATGTATTTCCTTGCGATACCCATGGCCCCAGTGTGGTCTATTGCCAGCCAAGATCAACCAATGGTGCAAGGGAACGGATCGCAGGTTCGTTCGATTGCTCCGCATGGCTCTAGAATTTCGTCTATGGCAGACCCCTCAACGTTTGCAGAGCAGGCGATGCCGCTGATGGATCAGCTGTATTCGGCAGCGATGCGTATGACTCGCAACCCCAGCGATGCCGAAGACCTGGTGCAGGAGACGTATCTCAAGGCCTATCGCGGCTTCGAGCGTTTCCAGGACGGTACGAATCTCAAAGCATGGATGTATCGCATTCTGACCAACAGCTACATCAATCGGTACCGCCAGAAGCAGCGTCGCCCGGACGAGTCGGACATTGCAGACGTAGAGGACATGTACCTCTACCGCCGGCTGGGTGGTGAGAATTCAGATATTGGCTCGAGTGCAGAGGATGCGTTTCTCAACTCGGTGACCGACACCGAGGTCAAGGCAGCAATCGAGGCGCTGCCGGAGAACTTCCGATTCGCCGTGCTCCTCGCAGATGTCGAGGGCTTTGCATACAAAGAGATCGCAGAGATTCTCGATATCCCGATCGGCACGGTCATGAGCCGAATCCATCGCGGCCGTAAGGCCCTCGAGAAACATCTGCACGATTTTGCTGCCGAAAGAAATCTGCTTCCTGATGACGAGATCGGGAATTCATCCGAAGAAGCTGCTGTTGGCGAACCTGCGGGTGTATCAGAAACCAACGATTCCGAGACGGAGATTGTGTCATGAGCACCGATCCGAACGATCAACCAAGTCAGGACGCCGTATTTGCGGCATCGCCGCCCTTCGCCAGTGCAGGCGATGGATTCGTAGCGATCGACACCGGCGGCCTCCGAGGCCCCGAGGTCCCCTCCTCACCTCTTAGCCAGGCGCCCGGAGGAATGAGCTGCATGGAGGTACACCGCAATCTTGGTGTCTACCTCGACGGTGAGTTGGCTCCATCGCAGGCAGCTGAAATCCAGCAACATCTTGCATGGTGTGGTTCTTGCCAGACTGCACAGGCATTTCAGATGCAGTATCGCTCTACGCTCGCCGCAAAGGCATTCGATCCAATGCCCGATGATGTTCGGGCTCGGATCACCAAAGCACTCGGCTTCTAGCTGCTCGCTAGCCAACCGCGGCCTCCCAGCGGAGTTCTGAGCCGCGGACGAACTCGCCGCATTGAGGGCTGCCCAGAACACGCTCTGATCGCCCACTCGGCCGCTACTGTGGCGCCATGGCGGAGCTCAACTGGTCACAAAACATCGAGTACAACGCCTCCGATTTAGTGCAACCCGCGTCGGTAGTCGAGCTTCAGGAGTTGGTCGCGGGAGCAGCGAAGGTCAAGGCTCTTGGAACGCGCCACTCGTTCAATCGAATTGCTGACACCGCCGACGGTTTGCAGGTAAGTACCGCAGCGCTCGACCTTCAGCCGTCGGTTGATCATGAGGCCATGACCGCAACCGTCCCGGGTGGCTGGACCTACGGCGAGGTTGCCCAAGCGCTCGAATCAAAAGGTGTGGCGCTGCACAACATGGGCTCACTGCCGCACATTTCAGTGGCTGGCGGAACCGCCACTGGCACACACGGGTCTGGCGACAACAATCGGATTCTCGCCGCGGCGATCAGCGGTATCGAGTTGGTGACCGCTGACGGATCGCTGCGCCGCTTCGATCGATCGAATCCTGAGCTGATGGCGATGGCGGTTGGCCTCGGAGCGTTCGGGATAATCACGCAGATGACGCTCGACGTTGAGCCGACCTATCTCATGCGTCAGGACATTTATCGCACGACCTCGTGGGACGAGGTCCTTGCGAATCTCGACGAGATTATGGGGTCGGCGTACAGCGTGAACCTGCACTGCCTCTTCGGCGTTCCCGAGTTCCGCACGATCTGGCAGAAGTCTCGGGTCGGGACCGATATCGATGATCGACCAGTCACCGCTTCGGTGCCCGACGAACTCTGGGGCGCGACACGATGGGATACCGTCGTCATCGAGGATCGGGTGACGAAAGTGACCGAGCCTGGACCATGGCTCGATCGGCTGCCGCACTTTACGCGCGAGGGATATCCATCCTCGGGTGGTGACGAGCTGCAGAGTGAGTACTTCGTCAGCCGTCGCGACGCCAAGGAAGCACTTCAGGCGTTGCGTGAGATGGGGAAGCGAATCGACCCACACCTTCGCGGAAGTGAGATTCGCTCGGTGGCAGCCGATGATCTGTGGCTGAGTCCGTCCGTTGGACGGGACACGCTATCGATTGGATTTACCTGGCAGAAGCACCCCGCCGAGGTCATGGCGCTACTACCGAGCATCGAAGCCGCACTCGCACCGTTTGCACCGACCCCGCACTGGGGAAAACTCTTCACCATGAGGAGAGACGAACTGCTCGACCGCTTCCCACGGCTCGACGACTTTCTTGCGCTCGCCACCGAACTCGACCCCGAAGGTAAGTTCCAAAACAACTTCCTGCAACGTCTAACCGGTTGATTCGGCAGACCCTAAATCGACTAGTCGTCGGAGAAAGACACCAAGATGGCTGCGTTGGTGATGACCATCAGGTCGGTGGACGCAACGCCGCTGTCGAGCTCGGAGCGTTCGCCCCGTGCGCCCGGTGCGCTGCTCGGGCGATAAGCTGAGGACATGCTCGCAGTTGTGTGGACTTTCTGGATCTCCATCATTCTCGTCGTCGCCACCATCGGTGCGATTGTGTCGGTCATTGCCGGCTATCTGTTCTTCGTCACTCGGAAGCAGTACCCGAGTCGCAAGCAGCGCAAGATGTTGCAGGCTCAGGCTAAAGCTGAGCTGTAAGAGGTGTCTGAAAGCCCGGTCATCGATTGGGATCTTGCTCGGACGATCGCGGCCAAGGTCGCTCGGAACAAACCTGAGCTGAGCGATAGCGATCGCAGCAAGATGAACGACGACTTCGAGGAGTTCACGGCACTCGCCGAGACGCTCGTTGGCGAAGAAACAGGCCTTCATTCCATTGCTGGCAAGGCCCGCGGGCGAGTGGCTGAACGCTCGGATTGGGTCGATGCCAACCTCCGTTCCTTTCAGCGTCTGCTGCGCCCCATGCTCATGAAGATGGAGGCGGAGATGTCGGGGCCGATGTCGATGGTCAGCCCCAAGATCGCAGGCGCCGAACTCGGCATGATGCTCGGCTGGATGAGCACCCGAGTGCTCGGTCAGTACGACCTGCTCGTTATCGAGGACGAGGAGCCTGAGAAGCAGGACATTGTGTACTACGTCGGACCGAACGTGAAGGCGCTCGAAGAACGCTTCGCATTCCCCGAACGCGACTTCCGACTCTGGTTGGCGCTGCACGAAGTTACCCACCGCGCACAGTTCACCGGCGTCCCGTGGATGCGCGAGCACTTCCTTGGACTCGTCGAGACGACCCTCGAAGAGTCTGACCCCGATCCCCAGCGCTTCACCGAAGGAATTAAGCGAGCACTCGAAGCGAAGAAGGCTGGAGACAATCCGCTCGACGAAGGCGGCCTCAGCGCCGTGTTTGCGTCGGAGAAACAGCGGGAAACGCTCGGCCACATCGGCGGCCTCATGAGCCTTCTCGAAGGTCACGGCGATGTCACGATGGACCGCGCTGGCGAAGGTTACGTGCAGAACGCTGAACGCTTCGGGCGCATCCTGCGCCAACGGCGGCAGAACGCTTCGGGATTCGTCATGCTTATCCAGCGGCTGGCTGGCCTCGAAGCCAAAATGAAACAGTACGCGCAGGGTGAAGCCTTTATTGAAGCTGTCGAGGAACACGGGGGACGTGAGCTGATCGATCGCGTTTGGGAAGGCCCGAGCCTTCTCCCGCTGCTGACCGAGATCAAAGACCCCGCACTGTGGATCGAACGTGTCGAGCCAGCCCCACAGCTCGCCTGATCGACTTCGCTCGCCTGAGGCAGACAAGCTCGGCCGTGCCCTTTCGACATGGCTGCCAAACACGACGTTCCCCGAGCCTGGAAGTCCGCTCCGTTGCGGCGTCTCAGGAGGAGCTGACTCGCTCGCGTTGATGGCACTCGCTGTTGGCGCAGGTTGTTTGGTGACGGCGGTCCATGTCGACCACGGTCAACGTATTGGTTCAAGCGACGAGGCGAGCGTCGTCGCCGAATATGCCTCCGCTGTTGGAGCCGAGTTCGAGAGCAGACGCGTCGATGTCGAGGCGGGATCCAACCTCGAAGCCCGAATGCGCTCGGCCCGCTACGAGGTGCTTGGCGAAGAGGCGGCTACGGGCCATACCGCGGACGATCAAGCCGAGACCGTGCTGATCAACCTGATCCGTGGGACTGGTCTTACCGGTCTCGGGGCAATGGAACCTGGCCATCGACGGCCAATCCTCTCGCTCCGGCGCGCTGATACCGAGGCCATCTGCGGCTCCCTCGGCTGGAGCCCTGTCATGGATGAGTCGAATAGGGACCCGGCGTTTCAGCGGAACCGGATCCGAAACGAAGTCCTGCCGCTGCTCAATAACATTGCCGACCGAGACGTGGCGCCATTGCTCGCGAGGTCGTCTGGTCACGCACGTGGCGCAGCATTGGTGATTGCAAAAGAGGCGGCCCAGCTTGATCCAACCGATGCTAAAGGCCTCGCTAGCGTGCCTGAAGCGGTTGCTGCGATGGCACTGCAGCGCTGGATTCGCGAAGAGACCGGCGACGAGCATCCAATCGACGCCGCGAGCATTCAGCGGGTTCTCGATGTTGTGCACGGCCGGGTCAAGGCTGCGGAGGTCACCGGTGGCTGGCGGGTCGCTCGATCCCAGCAACGACTTTCGATTTCGAGCAAGCCATCCCACGAATCGAGATCTGACGGGTAACCCGCTATCGTTCGGCACTGCATGAGTGAAAACACATCTGGCGGTGCCGCGCACAACACGGGGCGAGCTCCCGTCGACGCGGTCGGCGAAGTTCTCGTTTCCGAAGAGCAGATCCGCCAGCGGGTCAAGGAACTCGGCGCTCAGATCACCGCTGATTACACGGGCAAGAATCCGCTGTTCGTGGGCGTGCTGCGGGGCGCGTTCCTGTTTATGGCCGATCTCGTACGCGAGGTCGACCTGCCACTTGAGATCGACTTCATGGCGGTGTCGTCCTACGGCAACGAGACAGCGTCATCTGGCGTTGTGCGCATCATGAAAGATCTTGACGAAGACCTCGAAGGTCGCCACGTCGTTGTCGTCGAGGACATCATCGACTCGGGTCTCACGCTCAGCTATCTGCGCCGAAACCTGCAGAATCGCAATGCGGCATCGGTCGAAGTTTGCACGCTGCTCGTGCGCGAGGGCCGCCAGAAGGTCGATGAGAACATTGGCTACGTGGGCTTTGAGCTGCCACCCGATTTTGTCGTTGGTTACGGTCTCGATGCCGGCGGTGGTTACCGCAACCTCCCCTTTATCGCCAAGTACATCGCTGACTAGCGTCCACCTTCCGCTCTCGGTGTGAAGTGGATAGGGTTGAAAGCTGTGAAAAAGCTCTCTCGCTCGGCGTCTTTTCTCGTCGTTGCCATTCTGGCCGGAATCGTGCTCGCGCTGGTGTTATCGAATCGCGGCCCGAGCGTTGACGAGCTGACCTTTACCGAGCTCGAAGCGGCCATTGCCGCTGGCGAGATCGTCGAAGCGACCATTCTCGACGCATCTCACCAGGTTGAAGGCGTCCTTGAATCTGGTGACCTCTTTGTTTCGACGTTTCCAGAAGAAGCGACCGACGAGGTCTTCGCCGAGTTACGGGCCGCTGAACCACCTATTGCCCTCGACATCGACCCTGAAGGCGGGAGTCTTCTGGTCGAGCTTCTGTTCAACCTCCTGCCCTTGTTCATCATCGTTGGCCTCTTCTGGTTCTTTCTCAGCTCGATGCAGGGCGGACGGATGGGCTTTGGCAAAGCAAAGACGCGCAAAGTCTCGAAAGATCAACCGACCGTCACCTTCGACGATGTCGCTGGCGCCGACGAAGCTGTTGCTGAGCTGACCGAGATCCGGGACTTTCTCGCCAACCCCGACCGGTTCGCCAAGATCGGCGCACGAATCCCGAAGGGTGTGCTGTTGTTTGGTCCACCGGGAACCGGAAAGACCCTTCTCGCCCGAGCTGTTGCCGGCGAAGCCGGAGTCCCCTTCTTCACCATCTCGGGTTCGGACTTCGTCGAGATGTTCGTGGGTGTTGGAGCAAGTCGCGTCCGTGACCTTTTCCAACAGGCGAAGGATGAGTCGCCGGCAATCATCTTCGTCGACGAGATCGATGCTGTTGGTCGCCACCGCGGCGCTGGTCTCGGCGGAGGCCATGACGAACGAGAACAAACCCTCAATCAACTCCTGGTCGAGATGGACGGCTTCGACGTCAGCACCGGCGTTATTTTGATCGCGGCGACCAACCGGCCCGACATCCTGGATCCAGCCTTGCTGCGGCCCGGCAGATTCGATCGCCAGATCGTTGTCGACCGTCCCGATCTCCACGGTCGCGATGCCATTGCCCAGGTCCATTCCAAAGGCAAGCCGCTCGACGCTGATGTCTCGACCGAGGTTATTGCCCGGCGCACGCCCGGGTTTACTGGCGCTGACATTGCGAACCTGTTGAACGAGGCTGCGCTACTCACGGCCCGCGAAGGCAAAGATTCGATTGGTCAGGCGCACATCGAGGCGGCGATCGACCGGGTTATTGCCGGGCCCGAGCGCAAGAACCGGGCCATGTCCGAGCATGAAAAGGCTGTTATTGCCTATCACGAGTCTGGTCACGCACTCGTGGGTCACGTCCTTCCCCATACCAACCCGATTCACAAGATCTCGATTGTTTCCCGAGGCCGTGCCCTCGGGTGGACTCTTGCACTTCCCACCGAGGATCGATATCTCCAGACCAAATCCGAGCTGAAAGACACGATGGCGATGCTGCTCGGTGGCCGAACCGCCGAGGAGCTGATCTTTGGCGAACCAACCACGGGCGCTAGTGACGACATCGATCGGGTGGCGTCGATCGCGCGCTCGATGATCACCGAGTACGGCATGAGCGACAAGCTGGGACCTCAGCGCCTCGGTTCCAGCGGAAGTGGCGAGGTATTCCTCGGCAAGGAGCAGGGTGGCCGCCCTGACTACTCCGACGAACTCGCCTCGCAGATCGACGATGAAGCTACCGAACTTGTCGACGGTGCCCACGCTCGAGCTCGCGAGATTCTGACCGAGCACCGGTCGGTTCTCGATGAACTTGCGAACTATCTGATCGAGAATGAAACGCTCGAGGGTGAGACGCTCGAGGAAATGTTGGGCCGCACTGGTCACGTGACCGACGGCGTTGGGCGCGGGGAATTAAAGCAAGCTTCATCGGTTCAGAACATGAAGAATGACCAAGCGGATCCAACGAACAGGAACGATCAACATGGCTGACGAAACCGAATTCGAAACACGCGTCGATTGCGCGAAGATTGAAGCGGCGGTCCGGGACATTCTCGAAGCTATTGGCGAAGATCCTGATCGAGATGGATTGCTCGACACCCCTGCCCGGGTGGCTCGGATGTATGCCGAGATCACCGGTGGGTTGCGTGAAGACCCCAAGGAGCACTTGTACAAGGTGTTCGACGTTGACCACGACGAGATGATCATGGTGCGAGAGATTCCGGTCTACTCAATGTGTGAGCACCACCTCATCCCCTTTCATGGAGAGGCTCACGTCGCGTACATCCCAAAGCCCGACGGCAAGATCACCGGTCTCTCGAAGATCGCTCGCCTGGTCGATGGCTACGCGCAACGCCCCCAAGTTCAGGAACGGCTCACCAGACAGATCGCTGACGCCGTTCAGGAAGTTCTCGATCCAGCCGGTGTGCTCGTCGTCGTCGAGGCCGAGCACATGTGTATGTCGATGCGAGGGGTTCGCAAGCCAGGCTCCTCAACGGTCACCTCGGCTGTCCACGGCATCTTTCGGGAGAACGCTGCCACCCGCTCAGAAGCGATGCGTTTCATTACTGGCTAGCTGGTACCGACGATGCGTTGGCTGCTCGGCCGACGCGCAGCATCGACGATTTTGAAAGCGTCAGGTGGCCCCGACGCCCAATAGGATTTGGTTGATGCCGATGGTCGACCATGCTTCGCAACTTTGTTCTTTGCCGCGGGAACAACCAATCGTGATGGGCATTCTGAACGCCACCCCTGATTCGTTCAGCGACGGTGGCAATTGGGGAACGGTTGATCGTGCGGTAGCCCAGGCCGAAAAGATGCTCAGCGATGGGGCGCACATCATTGACATCGGGGGAGAGTCCAGTCGGCCTGGAGCTCAAACGGTCGCCGAGTCCGTTGAGATCGAACGCGTTCTGCCGATTATCGATCGTCTCGCCGGCCGATGCATCATCTCGATCGATACCGCGAAACCAGAGGTCGCTAGCGCGGCGCTTACTGCCGGAGCGTCGATAATCAACGACATCACCGCTTCGCTCGAGGTGGTCGCCGGCGACCATGGTGCGGGTTGGATCGCCATGCACATGCAAGGCGAGCCGGGGACAATGCAGCAGAACCCGACCTACGACAATGTCGTGACCGATGTTGCTCATGCACTCTCGGAGTACCGAACTCGGGCAGGGGCTGCGGGCGTCGAGCACCTGTGGGTCGATCCCGGTTTCGGGTTTGGCAAGACCACCGACCACAATCTCGCCTTGTTGCGCGACCTCGATCTGCTCTCGGCCTCCGTTCCACTTGTGGTTGGGGTCAGCCGGAAACGGTTCATTGGTGAGGTTCTCTCAAAGAGTGATGGCTCAACCCCGCAGAGTGGACGAAGCCTCCCATTCAGCACCCGAGGTGATAAAACGGGTCGCGATGTCGAGGTTTCTGACCGAGTAGAGGGATCTGTTATGGCCGCGGTGTGGTCATGGGGGCGTCAGGCGAATATTGTGCGAGCACACGACGTCAGAGCGACGGCTCTCGCAGCGCAGTTCTTCACGAGACAAAAACGGAAGTAGCAAGAGATGGCAAGCCAGAAGCTGAAGGGCAAGTGGGCCCTTGGAATCGAGCCGCGGAACTTCAAGTGGGTCCTCCGCGGCCAGTTGGCGGTGAGCGAGCGTCTCGGCGGCTATGGAGATGCTCATCGACGGGTGCGCCGTCAGGAAGAGATCATTTGGTCTCGCGTCAACGGGTTTGACCGGATCCTTTCGCTGATCCCAAACAACGCCAACCTCCATAACTATGACGAGGAGGATGTCTCCTGGATCCACCGACCATTCCGGGGTCCTGAAGACGGCGAAGCTTTTCTCAACCGGGTGTATTCAGACGTCAACATGCTCACGACTCAGGGCTTCAAGATCCTGATGCATCGCGAAGACCTCGGTGATCACGTATCTGGTCTTGTCGCGGGCTACCTGGTGTGGACCGAGATGGTTCCCGATCTCCCAAAGGCGATCGTGGCCGTCGAACAACTTCTCTCTCAGCAAATTGGACCAGTCGGCCGCGAAATCGTCGCCGTAGCTGGACGAATCGATCGTGAAGCCATGAACGCAGCCGCAGCGGAAGCGGCAGCGAAGGCCGAAGCAGAGGCCGGTGAGGCCGCTGCGGACGCGTTACATGAGGCACTGGACAAGGCAGACGAGATAGACCTACGTGACTGACACAATTGAACTGCGCTCTTTGCGCGTCATGGCCTACTGCGGCATTCTCCCCGAGGAGATCGAGCGCAGGCAGCCATTCGAAATCGACGTTGACGTCGATTGCGACCTGTCGGCGGCAGGCGACTCAGATGACCTTGACAACACGATCGATTACGGCGGCCTCGTCGCTGGAATTCAGGCGCTCGCTGATGACGAGCGCTATGGACTGCTCGAACGTTTCGCCAGCGACGTAGCGGGTGTTGCGCTCAGCAACGAACGTGCCACGGCTACTCGCGTCACCGTTCGAAAGCTTCGGCCGCCGGTCCCACAAGACCTTGGGACTTCAGGGGTCACCATCAGGAGGGAACGGTCGTGACGCGTCGAGCCTTTATCGGGCTCGGTTCCAACCTTGGAGACCGTCAAGCCCATCTTGAACATGCCGCAGGTCACCTCCCCGATGTCGTCAAGATGTCGTCGATTTGGGAGACGGCGCCCGTTGGTGGCCCAGATCAGGGGAGCTACCTGAACATGGTCGTGCAGCTATCGACCGACCGCACGGCTCGACAGTTGTTGACGAGTTGCTGGGACCGTGAAATCTGCGCGGGACGCGAGCGCAAGGAGCGCTGGGGTCCTCGTACCCTCGACGCCGACGTGTTGTGGATCGATGGAGAAACTATCGACGAACACGATCTAACGGTGCCCCATCCTCGGATGTTCGAGCGCGGTTTCGTACTGGTGCCACTGCAGGAGCTGGCCCCGGATCTCATTCCAGAAGACTTTGTCACCCCTTCGCTCGACGAGGTCTGGCCGTACGAGCCTCCCGCGTAGGCCTTGAGCGTGCCTGGCCGCTTCAGCCTGATCGGCAAGGGTCGCGCCGGGGGATCGATCCATGCAGCCCTAGTCGACCTGGGTTGGGAGTGCACAGCTGTTTTCGGTCGACATGACGATGTCTCCGAAGCTGCGACAAGTGTCGATGTCTGCATCATTGCAACCCCCGATCGTTCGATAGCGTCGGTCGCCGGCGCCATACGACAGGGTGACGCGGAGGGGACCAGCGGTGTGGTTCTCCATCTGTCGGGAGCGCTCGGTCTCGATGTTCTGGCTCCTCATCGCCGTGGCGCGTTGCACCCGCTCGTTTCGCTCGCGAACGCCGACGTGGGCGCAGCGCAACTACGGGTTGCATGGTTTGCTGTCGCGGGTGACCCAATCGCAACGTCCCTTGCACAACAACTGAGCGGCAACCACTTTGTGATCGCCGATGAGGACCGAGCCCGCTACCACGCAACGGCAGCGATCGCGTCCAACCATCTTGTCGCACTGCTCGGCCAGGTCGAGCGACTGGCTGCGAGCCTCGACATCCCCTTCGACGTCTTTCTGCCCCTGGTTCAGGCCAGTATCGACAACGTTGCGGCGTTGGGCCCGAGTGCTGCTCTCACCGGTCCGGCAGCACGCGGCGACCTCGAGACAATAGCGAAACACCGTGCCGCGCTGGCTACTGGTCAAACCCGCGAGCTAGTCGCGTACGATGCCCTCGTCGACCTGGCGATGCGCCTGGCGAAACAAGCTCCCGACAACGAGGAAACCACAGAACGTTGAAGATCATCCACACCATCTCCGAACTTCGGGAAGCGCTTTCAGATGATCGAGCTCATGGTCGATCCGTTGGGCTTGTTCCCACAATGGGTGCGCTTCATGGCGGCCACGAACAGCTCATGTCCCGTGCGGCTGCGGTCGCCGACGTGGTGGTCGCGACGATCTTCGTGAACCCACTGCAGTTTGCTCCCAGCGAGGATCTCGACAACTACCCAAGAATGCTCGAAGCTGACGCCGCGGCCGCCGAGCGAGCCGGAGTGGACTATCTCTTCGCTCCGTCCGACAGTGAGATGTATCCGAAGGAGAACTGGACAACAGTTTCGGTCGACGTCATATCACAAGGGTGGGAGGGCGATAGTCGGCCCACCCATTTCGACGGCGTGGCGACGGTCGTGACGAAGTACTTCAACATCGTCGGGCCCTGTACCGGCTTCTTTGGAGAGAAGGACTTTCAGCAGCTGGCGTTGCTCAAACGGATGGCCGCGGACCTGAACCTTGACGTTGACGTGGTGGGAGTGCCGACCGTCCGAGAAGATGACGGCGTGGCGATGTCGAGTCGTAACCTTCGATTGACACCTGAACATCGCGCTCAGGCCCCGGTTCTTCAGCAGGGCCTGCAGGCGGGCGCGGCGGCCATCGAGTCGGGCGAACGAGACCCGGGTCGAGTAGAACAGGTCGTCCGTGACGTAATTACCACCGCACCTGATGCAGAGCTCGACTATGTTGCCGTTGTCGACGCTGATTCGCTGCGCACGCCCCCGACTTTGGCCGGCGAAACTCGTTTGCTTACCGCAGTTCGATTCGGCGACGTTCGTCTGCTCGACAACATTGGAGTCAGCATCACATGAATCTTGAAGAAGAAGAGATCACCGTGATCGAACCGGTATATGCCCCATGGGATGGCCGGCGAGTTCCCGTCACACTCCTCGGCGGCTACCTCGGCGCCGGGAAAACCACGGTCATCAACGAGATGCTCGCTCGCACCGACGTTCCGATTGCGGTCATGGTCAACGATGTCGGCGACATCAACATCGACGCGGCGTTGATCAGTCGCCAGCAAGGAGACACCCTCGATCTGAGCGGTGGCTGCGTTTGCTGCAGTCTGAAGAATGGCTTCCTTGAAGCCTTCGAGGAGTTGCGGCAACGGCCGACACCGCCCGAACACGTCGTCGTCGAGCTCAGCGGCATCGCCGACCCGCGCTCAGCGGGCAGCCTTTCGAACACACCCGGGTTTGTTCACGACAGCACCGTCGTGCTCGTCGACCTCGATCAGTTCCTAACCTTCGAAGACGAGTCGTCGGTTGTCGCCGACGCAGTCCGTGCCCAGGTCCGTGCTGCCGATGTCCTCCTGCTCTCCAAGAGCGATCTGGTGGATGCTGACCGCATCGAAACCGTCAGGAGTCGGTTGGCTGAGCTAGCTCCGGGAGTACCGACTATTCTCGCCGACTCGGCCCACGCGATTGCAGGCCTCGTCAACCTGGGTGCCCGCCGGCCAGTTCCTGAGCTCGGTGGGGGGACGAGCCTGTTCGATCAGTACCGCACGTCACTGGTGCCCATCCCCGGCACCATCACCCGGGCCGACCTCGACGAGGTCGTCGAGAGTCTTCCAGCCAGCACCATTCGGGCAAAGGGCATCGTTCAGATCGAGACCGGCGAAATGCTCATCGTCCAAGTTGTTGGTAATCGCCGGACCATCGAGCCACTCCCAATGGCCGAAGCAACAGCGCCGACCGATCTCGTCGTGATCGAGGTCTGACCCCTGCGATCGCTCCCGGATTGATTAGGTCACTGCGCTACCGGAGCTGTGCGGCGCACCAGTCGCCGAGAAGATCGAGGTAGCCGGGTGCAAAGCGGGTCCGGTTCTCGATCTGGAGACGGTGATCACCGGTAGGAAACACAACAACGGCGGTACTGAGGCTGCTGGCGGTGCCCAACGCTCGACCGGACTCGCTGGCTCCTTGCCACGGCGGCAACAAGGTATCGAGTCCTCCGTAGACGGCAAGGAACGGCGACGAGATTCTGTGCATGTCGGCGATGGGGTCGTGAGCTTCGTTGATTGTGTGCACGAAAAATTGCCAGTCTTCTGGCCCTTCGATCTCCGGGAAGTCCTTGAACCATGGTCGCGATTTCGCTGGTTCGAAGAACCTGCTACGAATGGTTTCGAAGCTTGCGCCCTCACCGGCCGCTTCCTGCAACGCCTGGGCCAAGCTCAGCGCTTCTGAGGTCTGCGCCTCGTTGTGGCCGCGTTCTGGCATCCTCTGTTCGATCTCGTACAGGATCTGTTCGCGCACTGAGATGGAGGGTGCTGAGCTGGCGACCGCAAAGGCGAGAGGACCGGGTAAACCTGCGAGCTTTTGTACCAACCAACCACCCTGGCTGTGCCCGAAGACCCCGACTCGTTCGCCGTTAATGCTCGGATGCTCGCGAACGATCTGCAACGCGGTGGTCAGCTGTTCTGTTCTGGCATCTAGCGAGTAGTCCCGCCAGTGACCAGACGATTGGCCGCAACCAGGTTTGTCGAACGCAAAAGCGCCGATGCCTTGATCGAGAAAGGCGCGGCGGATCTGTTGGAAATACCCGCCAGAGTCGCGGTCCGCGTCTCCGGATCCCTGCGCCATCACGACTGCGGGGAACGGACCGCCCCCGTCTGGTAGGTGCAGTGAGCCTGCGAGCTCCAGGCCATTCCAGGAGAAGGAAACATCGACCTCGCTGGGCATTTCACTACCGCCTCGGAATTCTTAGTGTCGGACTCCCACACGGTAGGCGAGTATCGTCGAAGCGTGTCCAGATACCTGCACCCACCTCACCATGATGTCGTCGATGTCGTCCGCCGTTCGCTGACCGAAGACCTCACCCCGCTCGGCGATCTCACCGCATCACTCGTTCCCCCAGGGGCACGTGCCACCGCGGCCATTGTGAGTCGACCCGGCGGCACGATTGCAGGGACGGCGTGCGTTGCCGAGACGGTGGCCCAGGTCGATCGTGAACTTTCCCTCGACTGGATGGTGGTCGAGGGCGAACAAGTGGACGCCCGTCAGGTTCTCGGCACGATCCGTGGTTCGCTCGAGTCGATACTCATTGCCGAGCGCACGTGTCTGAACTTTCTGATGTATCTCTCGGGAATCGCGACCAATACCCGCCGTTACGTTGACGCGGCGACCGGGTCCGCCCAAGTATGGGATACCCGCAAGACAACGCCTGGACTGCGAAGTCTCGAGAAGGCCGCCGTCCGAGCTGGAGGCGCGCGCAATCATCGGGGCAACCTCAGCGATTGGATCATGCTGAAAGACAACCACCTCATGGGTGTGTCGATCGCCGACGGGGTTGCCGCAGCGAAGGAGCGCTGGCCCGCTCGCACCGTCCACGTCGAAGCCGACCGTCTCGAACAGGTCGAGACAGCCGTGCATGCTCGGGCCGATGCGATCCTGCTCGACAACATGAGTGCTGAAACGCTCAGCGAAGCAGTCGCTCTCGTGGACTCACTCGCCGGTGACGGCCCTCGGCCATTGCTCGAAGCGAGCGGCGGAATCGATCTCACCACGATCGAAGCCATTAGCCACACTGGCGTCGACATGATCTCGACCTCGAAACTCTCTTTCGGTGCGCCGACTCTCGACATTGGTCTCGACATCCAGGCTGACGCTTCGTGAGTGAGTTCCTGCTCACCATCGATGTCGGCAACACCCAGACCGTCGTTGGCCTCTACGACTCGGGAGTCCCGGGTATTTCTGCCGATGACGGCCTGATCAACCACTGGCGAGTCTCGACCGACCACGATCGCACCAGCGACGAGTTCGCGTCGATGATCGCTGGCTTCCTTTCATTTAGTGCGGTCGAATTCGACGATGTCACCGGTGTTGCAGCTGCCTCGGGAGTTCCACGCCTGCTCGCAATGGTGCGTTCGCTGTGTGATCGGTACGTGGACTTCGAACCGGTCATCATTGGCCCCGGTATCAAGACCGGCATGCCGATCAAGTACGACAATCCGCGCGAGGTCGGAGCTGACCGGATCGCGAACGCCATAGCGGCCTACGAGCTCTATGGGGGACCGGCGATCGTCGTCGACTTTGGAACGGGCAACAACTTCGACATCGTTTCTAGCGACGGAGCCTTTCTCGGTGGCGCGATCATGCCCGGCATAGAGGTGGCTATGGACGCCTTGGTCGATCGCGCTCCAGCGCTCCGATCGATCGAGTTCGTCGAGCCTCGGAATGCGATCGCAACATCGACGGTCGAGTCCCTCCAATCCGGAGCGATCTACGGTTCCGCAGCTGCGATAGACGGTATGGTCGCCCGTTTCCAGAACGAACTTGAGGGCGACGCCGTGGTGGTTGCAACCGGAGGGCTTGCACCGGTGATTGCGCCTGTAGCGTCAACGATTGAATACGTCGAACCGTTCCTTACCCTTCACGGGCTACGAATCGTTCATGCCCGCAACACCGATCGGTAGTCAGCCAATGACCGAGACAGACCCAGTAACCGCCCCAACCGTGCCCGAGGAAAACGCTCCAGACGATCTCGTCGACACATCGGCATCTGGCGGGCGTGTCCCCAAGCGGGACTTCGAAATCCCATACCGCTACGAAACCACCGCTACGACCGCCGAGGTCGTCGCTGCTCATGGCGATATCGAGGACGGTGCCGAAACCGGTATCAGCGTGTCGGTGGCTGGGCGCATCATGCTCAAGCGGGATCAGGGCAAGCTGGTCTTTGCAGACTTGCAAGACGGTACCGGGCGCATCCAAATCTTTGGTCACGCCAAGACAACCCCGGACTTCGAAGCATTCTCAAACCTGTTTCTCGGAGACTGGGTGGGTGTGACGGGAGAGGTCATCAAGACCCGACGCGGCGAGCTCTCGATCCGGCCCAGCGCCTGGACCGTGCTGGCGCCGACCCGTCGTGTCTTTCCCGACAAGTTTCATGGCATTAGCGACCAGGACACCAAATACCGTCAGCGTTACGTTGACATGTGGGTGTCAGAAGAGTCGAACACGACCCTTCGAAACCGAAGCCGGATCATGTCGCTGACGCGGCGTTGGCTCGAAGACCAGGCCTTCATCGAAGTGGAGACGCCGACCTTTCACGGTGTCTCCAGTGGGGCCATGGCCACGCCGTTTACCACCCATCACAAGGCGCTCGACATGGCGCTGTACATGCGCATTGCGCCCGAGCTCTATCTGAAGCGCCTGACGGTCGGAGGTTTCGAGCGGGTCTTCGAAATGGCGCGAGTCTTTCGCAATGAGGGCATCTCGACTCGACACAACCCCGAGTTCACGATGCTCGAGCTCTACTGGGCCTATGCCGACTACAACGACATCATGGAGCTTGTCGAAGGTCTGTGCAGTCACCTCGCTGTTGAGATCACGGGTGGAACGACCGTTGAATACGACGGACGCGAGCTCGATCTCTCCGCTCCGTGGCGGCGTGCGACGATGGTCGAACTCATCGAGGAACAGATCGGTCTCGAGCTGTCGCTCGAAATGGACCGAGCCGAGCTGGTGAGCATCGCCGCAGACCACGACGTCGAGGTCAAGGACTACTACGGCCCTGGCAAGATCATCCTCGAAATTTACGAGAAGACGACCGAATCAGAACTTTGGGGCCCGATCTTCGTCACGGATTACCCGAAAGAAGTCTCACCGCTCGCACGAGATCACCGGAGCAAGCCCGGCTTCACCGAACGATTCGAGGCCATCGTCGCCGGACGCGAGCTGTGCAATGCGTTCAGCGAGCTCACCGACCCAGACGAACAACTTGCCCGCTTTACCGCACAGGAAGCTGAACGCGAAGCCGGAGATGCCGAGGCGATGGGTATGGACCTCGACTACATCCGTGCGCTGGAATACGGCCTCCCACCTACGGGTGGGCTGGGCATTGGCATGGACCGCCTCGTCATGCTTCTGACCGGATCGACGACGATCCGCGACGTGCTCCTCTTCCCGACCTTGCGTCCCGAGCAAGTGCATGAAGCCGCAGCCGACTCAGAGGATGCTGAAGAAGCTGCGCCAGGTGGGGACGGCTGATACAGCCCGTGCCCAACAACGGTTCGACCGACGCGCATGCCACTCCGGCTGACCACGCGCTCGCGCACTCAATCGCAGAAGGGGCAGCCGAGTTGCTCATGTCGCTCCAGGGCGAGCAGCTCGCCAAGGGGATCGACCACTACTCGATTGAGCGTGCAGGAGACAGCGCGGCGCATCGCTGGATAGTTGACGAATTGAACGCGGCGCGTCCCGAGGATGCCCTGCTCTCCGAGGAGGGCGTGGATGACCAATCTCGGGTTGGCAACGCTCGAGCTTGGATCATCGACCCCCTCGACGGCTCGAGCAGTTTTGGCCGAGGGAGTCGCGAGTGGGCGGTTCATGTCGCTCTTGTGGAGAACGGGATCCCGGTCGCCGGTGCCGTTGCCGCTCCGGGGATTGGCGTCGTCGCATCGAGTCATCAGGTGGCTGAAGTCCGTCGCGAGAACCGAACTTCGCCGATCGTCGTAACCGGACGAACCCGAGCCCATAGCGATGGCCTGCTTATCAACGAAGCGATTGGCGCAGATATCTATCCCTGCAGCTCGGCTGGTTTCAAGGCGGCACTTGTCACGACCGGGCGCGCCGACGTGTACGTCCATGACAGCCCGCTGTATGAGTGGGACGTTTGCGCTCCCGCTGCAATGGCCATCGCTGCCGGGTTTGATGTGTCAGATCCCTGGGGGGAACCACTGGTGTTCAACCAGGCTCGCCCCGTCGTTCCCGGTCTCGTAGTGTCAGCTCCCGCTTTCACAAGAGCGGTTCTCGAAGCACTCGCGGTCCGTCGAG
>CAZSYL010000062.1:0-22875 GCA_964610745.1 uncultured Acidimicrobiales bacterium | reverse complement strand
CGCTAGTCGGCGAAATATGTGCGGCAAAACCACGCACTGACCCAAGCAGGTGCTGCACTGACTAAAGCGGGCGTCGCTGGCTGACGAAACCTTCAAGATGCCAACGAGCAATCCGCACATGGTGATCTTCGGCTTTCCGGTGTACTTCCGAACGAGCTTTGTGATCGCGGCAGCGTTTGCGACGTTCCTTTGGCGAGAGTTCGGTGTGCTCATTGCAGTGACCCTCGCTGTGTCTATCCTCGTCCACGAATTAGGTCATTCCATCGCCTTTCGTCGATATGGCACGGAGTCTCACATTGTGATCCACCTCTTTGGTGGCTACTCGAGCCCCGACAGTCCCCAGCGACTCAGCCATCGTGAATGGGTGATTGTGTCGCTCGCCGGACCTGGCGCTGCGTTCGTTCTGCTCGGGGCACCTGCGTGGCTGCTCCTGAACTTCGGGCCTTGGCTGCACAGTTACCCGTTCACAATCGCGACAGTTCTTGTCTACTTCAATATCTTTTGGGGAGCCGCCAACCTGCTTCCTCTATGGCCGCTGGACGGCGGCAAAGTGCTCTATCACGCCACCAAAGGAGACTGGGAAGCCACCCGAATCGCGACGCTCGGTATGTCAGCGATAGCGCTCCTCGTCGCCTTCAAGTTCGGCTTCCCCTTGGCAGGAATGTTCATTGTGTACAACGCCTATCAGGTGTTCACCAGCTCGGGGCCACATTCTGCTGGACACAGCCGGATCTCCGACGCAATCAAAACCGCAAAGGCGTTTGAGGCAACCTCCACGAAGACTCGCGGAAAGGCTGGCTTGGCAGCGCTCGACCTCGTCTACCAAGAGCTCCTACGGGATCGACCTGATCGAGCCGAAGCGCCGCTCAACGCGCTGCTCGACAATCGACAACATCGCGAGAAGGCACGAACTGCATCTGCGTGGAGTCAACTTCTGGCGGGCGAGACCGTCACGTCAGAATCCACGTCGTCATTGTTGGTTGCTGTCGAAGCTAACGATGTCCGTGCAGCGGCGAGCGAGCTACAGAGTCCGGAGATCTCGATCGAAGCGGCATGTGCGCTCAGAGTGCTTCGACAACGGGGACACCTCGAGGACGTCTGTGCCGTGCTCGTGGACGAGCCCGATGGGCCATCGATGCTCTATCAGTTGGAACGTCTCACGCTAAAACATGGTCTCGTCACGGAGCAACATTGCGTGAGCGCAGCCCTAGAGCGCTGCGCACCTATTTAGGTGCAATCCCACGCAGCGCCATCGCCGCTCAAGCGAGTCAGTAGCACCGCGGTAACACGTCCTGTGATCTTCGGTACCGTTTAGGGATAGATGGCCGGGGGACGATGGAGTAGCCATGGACGAGCCAGATGACGTGGCGAAACCCACCAACAACGAAGCCAGAGTCGCAGCGATAGTCGCGCTCGTGGTGCTGTTCGGCGCCGCGATCATTGGACTGCTCGCGCTCAACGGTTCCGATGACGAGCCGCAGGTAGCTGCCGACACAACACCACCAAGCAGTACAACGCCAAACACTGAAACGCCATCAACCACTACGCCGCCACCCGATACAACCACAACGACGGAACCGCAACTGCCCGCGGAACAAGCAGCGCTCATTAGCGGCGACTTCGCTGATGAAACCATCAGGGTCTGGGTCTACGACAACACCGTGGCCCAGAACCTCATCCGCCTTACACCAGAATCCTTCACCGACCTCGGAGGCCCCGAAGTGGAGTTTATTTTCTACGAGGACTACGAACCTGACGACGACCTGACCGCTTCCAAAGTCGTCAGATACCAAACCGAGCGAGACTTCGGTGACGACGTGGTCATGATCGGTGGATTCTACGGTTCACTGTTCGGAGCAAACGGGTGGTTACGGGTGTTTCACCGAGAAGTGGAAACTATTTTTGGACCGCCGTTCGAGGGTGTTTTCAGAGACGACGAGGTAGCGGATTTGATTCCGTCGGTTCGAGAGACCTTGAGTCATGTCGATCTTGAGGAAGACCTAAAAGGAGGAGGTCTCTTTGACGGCGACCTTTTTGCACTTCCGATCCAGGCAGACGGATCGTTACTGATGTTCAACCGCGAGATCCTGCGTAACGCCGGTGTCGAGCTCTCCGAGAACCCAACGTGGAACGAAGTCGAAACGACCGCCGCTGCAGTCCACACAAACGACATCGCCGGAATCTGCATACGCACAGCACCAGGATCTGTAGATAACCGAAGCGCTCTCGATCCCTCACACAGCTCGATAAACGAGCGCGGATCCGACGGCCTCATCGAACCGCTCACCAGCATGGTCAACGCCTTTGGCGGCACCTGGTGGGAGGCAAACGAAGACGGCACCCCTGGTGAAGCCCGTATCAACCAGCTCGACTCGGGCTTTCGCCAGGCGACCGAATTCTACGCCACACTGGTTCAAGAGTTCGGACCCGACGAACCCAACTTGGGCTTTGATGAGTGTTTCGAACAGTTCGCCAACGGCCAAGTCGCCATGTGGTTCGACTCGACAGTTGCCCCCAACCTGCTGAACGACCTCGACGCCGCCGTCAGCCCGAACGCTGGCAACTTCGGAGCGGTCGCCTCTCCAATCGGCCCAACGGGAATCCGATCAGACTGGCTAAACATCTCCGCTCTGGCGTTGCGTACCTCATATTTTAGTCGTGACGATTCAGCTGTCGTCAGCGCGGCGGCGGCAGAGTTCGTCCGGTGGGCCAGCTCGGAAGAGTTCACCCGACTCGTTACTGAGGATCTCGGTTGGCAGGCAGCGCCGACTACTCGACTCTCCACACTCGCCAACCCCGAATACCAACAAGCGACCACACCATGGGGACAAGTCGTGTCCGACGCGATCACGAACGCCGATCCGAACAACCCAGGCACCACACCACGCCCCGGCCTTAGTCGTGTCCAATACGTCGGCATCTTCGAGTTCCAGTCGGTTGGCAACGACTGCAGCGTCGAGTTTGCCTCCGCTATCGCCGGAGAGATCACCGTCAACGACGCGCTCGACAATTGCCAAGCCATCGCCGCTCAAGCGAGTCAGTAGGGCGCAAGGGTAAGACGCAAGTTCCGGAAACGTCAGCTCCGTTTTCATGTGCCCGTCAACAGCAACCCTTAGATTTGGGATCAGACCCCACATGTCAGTCGAGGAGGTTCTCATGAGCCAGGCGCAAGACCCTAAGGACACCAACCGCGAGCAGTTTGGTGCCAACGCTGCGAATTATGCGACGAGTGCGGTTCACGCCAAGGGGGCGAGCCTTGCGCGAATGGTTGAAGTGGCTCAGCCCAGCGCCGACTGGCGAGCATTGGACATCGCTACCGCCGCCGGGCACACCGCCCTCACCTTCGCGCCCCACGTTCGACACGTCACCGCCACCGATCTGACTCCCGAGATGGTCGAGCTCGCCGCTACCCGAGCTCGCGAAGGAGGCTACGACAACGTGTCAAGCCAAGTCGCCGACGCCGAATCACTCCCGTTCGACGACGCCAGTTTCGAGCTCGTCACGTGCCGTATTGCTCCGCACCACTTCCCCGACCAGGCAGCGTTCATCTCCGAGGTCGCCCGCGTACTGTCGCCCGGAGGGCTCTTTGTCATGGTCGACAACATCGTCCCCGAAGACCACGAGATCGCACTGTTCGCCGACGACTGGGAACGCCGTCGCGATCCAAGCCACGTCGGCTGTCTCTCACTCAACGAGTGGATTGGATTGTGCAGTAGGTCAGGCCTCAGCGTCGAGCACTCCGAGACCGCACCAAAACAAATGCAGTTCCAGGCCTGGGCCGACAACATGTCGGTACCCGAAGACCTTCGCCCGCAACTGCTCGACGACCTCCTCGGCGCGACGCCTGCGGTCCGGAGTTTCCTCCGGCCCGAGGGCGCCACACAAGGAGATGCAATCTTCTACCTCACCGAAGGGCTCATCACCGCCCGACGGTAAGTACTTCGACGCTTGATAGCGATTCGGTTACAAACGGCTCACACACACCCACACCCTGCATGGGGGTACGAAAGAGATCTGCACTTCTTGTTGACAATCGAACGTATGTTCGATACAATAGTCTCCATGACCACAGGCTCCACCTCTTCGACAAGTGATCCAGCGTTGGTAATCACCGACGCGATGATCTCTGTCGACCACGAGCTAACCCACCTTCCGCCGAGCGACTCGTTGCAACTGATCGAGTTCTGCCGTCGGCGTTTGGATGCCTCCGAAGCCCGCATCCTCGCCGAACGCTACGAGTTGGGTGCAACCGACCGCGATGTCGAAGACATGGCGAAACGCTCCGACGGGAAAACCTCCAAAGCCGAAGCAAAGAAGAAGGCCCGGCGAGCCAAAGCAACAAACGCCAACCCTGGCCTCGCCGACCGCATGGAAGACGGAACGCTCTCCGGCGAACAAGCCGACATCATCGCTTCGGCCGCGGCCGAAACCGATGGCGAAGCCGCATGCGATGAAGAACTGATCGACACCATTGCCGGAACCAACCCTGAGCAAGGCAAGAAGAAGGCACGCGACTACATCAACAAGAGGCGCGATGCTGACGACGTTCAAAAACGACACGACCGGCAACACCGCCGGCGCGGCGTCTATCGCCATCGTCTCGCCAACGGCAACCACGCCCTCACAATTCACGGCACCGAAGAACGCATTGACGAGATCGAGCGAAAGATCCACGCCGGATCCGACGCTGAATACCGAGCGGACGGCGGTCGGGACGTCCCCACTCACAAGCATCCACGAACCACCGATCAACGCAACTTCGATGCTGCGTACAAACTCCTCAGCGGTGCCATCGCCGAAGCCACTGCCGGTCCAAAGAAGCAATCTCGCCACGTCACCGTGTTCGTCACTACAACAGTCGACCAGCTCACCGGCGTCGATGAATCACCGTGGACGACCGTCGATGGCAAGCCACTCCCCGCCTCGGTCGTCGAAGAGCTCGCCGGCGACGCTGGTTTCGTCGCACAGATTTTCTCCGCCGAAGGCGAACTCCTCTGGCAAGGCCGAAGACATCGCTTAGCGACCCCTGCCCAAGTCCGAGGGCTGATAAGTCGAGACAAGGGCTGCGTCCAATGCGGCGCTCATCCGGACAAATGTGTCGTTCATCATCTTCTTCCGTGGGAAGCACCCCGAAAAGGTCCCACCAACGTCAACAACCTGGTTTTGTTGTGCACCGACTGTCATGTCCGGTTGCACGCCAACAAACAGACCATGTTCTACGACCGTGCATCCCAAACATGGAAGATCCGGCCCGCGACCCGAGACGAAATTCCACCGGACAATCACCGCCGCCAGAAAACGAAGGCCCCGCCCGGGAAATACGCCAAACCGCACACCTGGGAACGGCCACCCCAACCCGGTATCAGGTCGATGAACCTCGAAAACGAAGATCCACTTGAAGCTCGAAAGGCTTCATAGTTTGTGATGACTCGTGATGGCCTAGTTGCCGAGAAGTTCGGCAACCTCAGCAGTACGGTCTTCGGCTGCCGGCAAGGTGATGTCCTGAGGCTCGCCGTAGTTGTCGAAGGTCTGCCAGGTGTCGACGATCGCATCGACATCACCCAGTCCGAGCTCCGCAACATCTTCGTTCGCACCAAAGGCGGCACCAAGGTCGATCGAGCTTTCGAGTCTGCGTACGAGGCCATCGTCTCCGAGGCTGATCACCATGTCGACGGTGAGGTCCTCGAGAATCTCGAGTGTGTCGTCGAGCTCAGGGCCGGCGGGGACGCCGAAGCCATCGAAGCTGTTGAGTTGATCGTTGATGTCAATGTCGACGGCCTCAAAGAACTCATCCATAGAGACCGTTGCCTCGTAGACATCGACCGAGGTGTCGCCGATCGTGTCCTCGCCGATGAGGGTGAGGGCGTCGATAGTGCGAAGCGCATTGATCACAAGCGCTGGGTCCGAGATCGAGGCGCCCTGGCCAAACTGCCCGATGATGCTCGCCGCGTCGGTTTCGTCCGAGCCGATCAGTTCGGCGAGCTCATCGAGATCCACAGCAACTGGGCCGTCGGAGAAGAAGGCGAGCTCATCAGCCGCGTTCGGATCCAGGCCAGCAATGCCTGCGGCAAAGCCCGACATGTCGATGACCATCGTGTTGTCGACCGTCCAAACACCGATCGACAGGTCATCGGCGAAGTCTGCGCCGAGGATCGAAGGATTGAACCCGAGCGATTCGAAGATGCCCGAAATGAATGCGCCAGCATCGGCCTGAACCACACTGTTGGCCCCATCTACCGAACCAACAGCGATTGGTCCCTCGGGAGCAACATCGAGTGCGATGCCTCCAAGATCGATCTGCAAGGCAAGGCCCTGCTCAAAGGTGAAGCTCTGATCATCTGCAGCCTGAATGGCAAAGGCAAGAACCTCGGCGGTGACCGTGGCTGAGTCCGGCGCGGTTTCGACATCACCATCTGTCTGATCATCTGACTCGCCTGCGGCGACCGGCTCGGCAGCCTCACTCGACTCTTCCACCACATCGTTGCCATCGGTATCGGTATCAGAATCGGCGCCGCTATCGACAACGTTTTCGACAACCGCATCGACCTCACCAGCAGCAGAGGCTGCGTCGTTCGCTCCACCACCACATGCCGTTGCGATCAGTGCCAGAAGCGCCAGAACCGCAATGAACCAACGAGAGCTGATCTGCTTATGTGGATTCGATGTGGGTGAGCCAACCATATTTATCCTCCGATTTACCTGTCTGGATATCGGTAAGTGCCTCACGAAGCTTAAGTGTCGTAGGACCTGGTTGCCCGTCACCTATTTCGATGTGCTCACCATGGGTGATGACCTTGCCCACAGGTGCAATGACGGCCGCAGTTCCCGTCAGGAACATCTCGCCGTGCTCAGACCATGCCTTTAATTCTTCCAACGAGATGCTGCGTTCCTCGACCTCCATACCGAGGTCCTGCGCAATCTGAATAATCGACTTACGGGTGATCCCATGAAGGAAGGAATCGTCGAGGTTCCGGGTAATGACCCGCTCCTCATCACAGAGGAAGAAGTTCGAAGCCCCCGTCTCGGTGATGTCGTCGCCGGTGGCGAAGAGCACCTGATCAGCAACGTGGTCCCTCTTCGCATCGAGCGTTGGACCAAGCGCCATCACATAGTTCGCTCCACTCTTGACCGACCCAAACTGCGGGGTGGTGCGCGGAATGTCGGTTTCGATATAGATCGTCAACGGACGCACGCCGCCAGCAAAGTAATCGCCGACCGGCGAGTTGATGACATAGAGCAGTGCCTCACGACTCGGCGTCGCGGCCGCGCCAATGTTCGCTGCGGTACCAATAAAGGTCGGACGGATATACAGCGAGCCGGGAGGGTCCGGGGTGAACGACGCGTTTGCCGTCGTCGCATCGACGATCAACTGACTGAGTAGCTCGGCGTTCGGTGGAGCGACCCGCAACTTCGCAATGCTCGACAACATGCGCTGCACAGAATCGTCCATACGGAAGATCGCTACCGATCCATCGACCTGGCGGTGAGCCTTCAACCCCTCAAAGCACTCGCTTGCATAGTGCAGCACGTGGCTTCCGGGATGAAGCGAGAAGTTCTCCATCGGCACCGCAGCGCCGGGGTAGCTGTACTCGCCATCGACGTACGTCGAAACGGCCATGTGGTCGCCATAAAGCGTTCCGAATGGTGCACTGAAAGGATCGGGCTTCTCGCTCATTGTGTATTTGTACTCCCTTCCGACCCGACGCGCCACGTCTCCACGACTAACCCTCCGCGGCCGAGTACGGTCTGCTCACCGACACCACCCTGCTTTGGAGACCTGATGGCACCAATCCACACCACCATCGATAACCGCATCGCGATGATCACCATCGATGCATCGCCAGTCAACGCACTCGCCGTCGACGGATGGATCGCTGTCGCCGAAGCGATCGAAGCAGCCTCTGAAGATCGCGAGATTCGGGCGATCGTCCTACAGGGAACTCCAGGCCGGTTCTGCGCTGGCGCCGACATTTCGGTTCTCGCCGAACCCCCGGAAGAAGATGCCTTCATGCTCCGCATCGTGGGACGGGCTTCCACCGCCATTCGTCGCAGCCGCGTCCCGGTGATCGCCGCAATCGACGGACCCGCACACGGCGGTGGCCTCGAGTTGGCCCTCGCCTGCGACATCCGCATCGCATCAGGCCAAGCAACGTTTGCAGCATCGGGGGTCAACATGGGTCTCGTCGCCAACGTGGCATCACTGACCGCTGCAATTGGCCGTACCCGAGCATCGTTGATGTTGCTCACCGGGAACCCAATCGACGCCAATCAGGCAGCCGCATGGTCGCTCGCGTCCCTGCTCGACAACGACCCGCACGGCCGCGCGCTGGCCATGGCCGAAGAAATTGCTACCAAGGCGCCACTGGCGGTCGAGGCAAACAAGGTTGCCTTGGGTGCTGTCGACGCGTTGGACCCCGACGAACACACCAACGTCGTCACCACCCTTTTCACCAGCCTCGAACGATCGGCCGATCACCGCGAAGCCGTCGATGCGTTCCTGAACAAGCGCCCGCCGACCTTCGCTCGTTCGTGAACGGCGGCTGAAACTCGCACTCGAACCTCACACGCGCGGCCAATCTGGAAGTTTTTCTCATTCATCGGGAATGAAAATACTCTTGAAGCGTTGTCAAACTTGAGTCACATGCACTCAACTTTGCCAATCCGTCTCCCTAGGAGGACCTTCCAATGCTGTTCAACACCTACGACCCATTCCGTACTCCCTTTCCAGCACCAGCTGCTCGCTCATTCGACTACGACATCGTCAAGAGCGAATCCGGCGTCACGCTTCGGATCGATATTCCCGGCGTCGACCCCGACACGATCGACCTGACCGTCGAGGGCCGCTCCCTGCGAGTGGACACCAACCGACAGTCCGCAATTCCTGAGGGCGCTCAGGTCACTAACTACCGCCGTAAGGGTGGAGCCATTTCCCAGACCTTCGAGATCGGCGAGCGTCTAGACGCCGAGAACCTCACCGCGGACTACGAGTTCGGTGTCCTCGTTGTCAACATCCCAGTCGCCGAGTCGGCCAAGCTTCGTAAGGTCGCCGTCGGCGCCGGAGCCCCAGTCCCCGAGGCAATCGACGTCGCATCTGACACAGATGCAACGGTAGACGAGTCGTAGCCCGCCACTGGACTCGTCGCTTTCGGCCTCGGTCCCTGCAGAGTTGAGTAGATCGTCCGGTGGTGGTTCGTCGTGAGGACCACCACCAGTCGATCATGCGGGCAACCGCCAACTGTGTAGGGACCGAGGCCGTTGGTTTTCCCAAAGGCTGGCAGCGCTCAGTCTTTTGGCCGACCCGGAACCGTACCTACGGCCGAAGACACCTGCGGGTTGAGAACGTATGGTTTCCGACATGGCACAGAACGAACCATTTCTTCCGCCACGGCCTGTGATACGAGCTGCGTGGCGGGCACACCGGGCGCTGTACCGAGTATCAAAAGGACGACTTGGACTGCGCGACTACCAAGACGGAACCGAAGGTCTCGCACAACTCACCACCACAGGCCGACGATCGGGCGAACCCCGCAATGTGATGATTGCGTACTTCGACGATGGCGACGACTTTGTGACCATGGCAATGAACGGATGGGATGTGGCCGACCCGGCATGGTGGCTCAACCTTCAGGCCAATCCCAATGCCATGCTCACGACGACCGCTGGCGACGTACCCGTGACCGGGCGAGCTGCCGTTGGTGACGAAAGCACTCGTTTGTGGGATCGCTGGCGTGAGCTCGACCACAATATCGACAAGTACTCCGGGCTTCGGACCGAAGGAACGCCCGTCGTCATCCTCAGCCCGCAAGCACGTCCGGAAGTGGCCCATCGTGAAGGATGACCAGTCGGTCGGTGGTGCGAGTGACCGCCACATAGAGCAACCCCAGCCCATGTGACCGTTTGAGAATTTCGGCCGGGTCGACGACGACCACGCCGTCGAACTCCATCCCCTTGGCCGCGTCCGGGGTAAGCACCCGGACCTGTCCATGTTCGATATCGATCGGATCGACACACAGGACCGCTACCGTCCCCGAGTCGAGCTCTCCAACGAGGCGAAGCGCGGTGCTGACCGCTTCGGCCTTTGCGTCATCGACCTTTTCGACCTCGACGGGATGTCCCGACGAACGTATTGCCATTGGTTGGGATAGCTCCGGATCGATTGCAGTGAGGATCCGCGCAGCAAACGGCGTGACCTCTTCGGGCGAGCGATAGTTCGTCGATAGATCAAACCGTGCAATCTCGCCGAAGTCGGCGGGCAAAAGCTCTTCCCAAGAACCGGCCTCGCCGGTCGTGCGCTGAGCAACATCGCCAACGATCGTCATCGAATGACCACGCGCTCGACGGCCGATCATGCGCCACTGCATTGGGGTTAGGTCCTGGGCCTCATCGATGATCACATGCCCGAACCGCCACGAACGCTCACCCTTTGAGCGCTCTTCGATCGTCATCGTGTTGGCGAGCTCGAAGTAGTCGTCGGCTTCGAGCTCGGCGATCGGCAGGCCATCGGGGTCAGAGACCACCTCGCCTGTCACCTCATCACGGACAGGGAAGTTGAGGTGCTTCTCCTTCTTCAGCTCAGAGCCGACAGCGTGTTCGTCAATACCCATGAACTAGGTCCACTCCTCTTCCTCGTCACCCTCGCGCCAGGAGTCGTAGCTTTCGATTTCAGGTTCGCCAGGTTCGGGTTCGAGTTTCTCTTCATCCTCGACACCGTCGATGTCAGGGTCGTCACCGCGCTGCTCGTCGACGGTGAACACGTCGTCCTCATCGGCGAACTCGTGTTCCATGTCGGTCTCGACATCTGTCGCCTCGGAGACATCGCCGAGCAACCACAACAATTCGTCGAGCAGCGGCACATCGCTGCGTTCCCAACGGCGGCGCCAGAGTTCTTTCTCTGGTTCGCGCTCACGGTAGAGCAAACCAACAGCCGATTCGTCAAGCTCCACCGAGCTGACCGCACGCGTGAGCAGCGCCTTCGAGCCAAGAAGATCGTTCAGCATCTGCTCGGGGCTGAGCACCGGCCAGTGACGTTCGAGAAAGAAATGTATGTCGGGAGAACCGAAGAGTGATGCCCGAACATCGTCGCGCTCGCCAAAGCCCGGCTCGTGAGCTTCGCGCGCCACGTGTTCGACCAGCAGCTGTCGAAGGACACCCGCGCCAGCATTGTGTGTGGCCTGACGATCGGCAAGAGCAAAGAACCGCCGCAACTCGTCGACCGAAATCTGCACCCGCAGGCTGCCGTACCAAACGGTGAGTGGCTCCTTTGGCGAACGGCGGCGCATCGCAACAGCCGAAGCCAACAACCCGGCCATTGGTGCGCTGCCCTTCAGCTCGGCAAGTTCGCTGGACGCATCGGGATCGGTGAGGACGCCAGGGAACAACCGATCGGCGGTCACCGATACCACCCCGCTTTCGCCGAGCGATGGGAGCACATCGCTGATGTAGGTCAAGAACTCGGGGCTCGGTCCAACGATCAGCACACCCGTTTCGGCGAGCGCTGCCCGGTCGGCATAGAGCAGATAGGCAGCACGGTGAAGAGCAACCACCGTCTTTCCGGTGCCGGGGCCGCCCTGAACGAGCAGAGGTCCTTTTGCCGATGCGCGAATGACCGCATCCTGTTCCGCCTGGATCGTGGCGACGACGCTCTGCATCCGACCATCGGTGCGAGCAGCAAGAACCGCGAGCAGAGCAGCTTCGCCCCGGAGCGAGACATGCTCGGAGATCGTGTCGGGGTCGAACACCTCATCGCTGTAGTTGGTGAGTTCGCCGTCGGTGTAATGGAGATGTCGCCGGTGAGAAACACCAAGGGGTTCGAGCGGCGTCGCTCGATAGAAGGGTTCGGCAGCGGGCGCACGCCAATCGATCAGGTAGACATCGTCACCATCGATCACACTCATGCGCCCGATGTAGTCGGTGCCCCATTCGTCGGTGGTCAGGCGACCAAACGCCAACGCATCTCCAGCAGCCTCAAGCTCGCGCACTCGCTTCCACGCGAGCAGTGTTCGCCCAGCTGCCGCGCGGGCGGTCGCAGCCTCGACGGCAGCTTCAGAATCTTCGTCACCAACCTCGGCTTCGGTCTCTCGTGGCCCTTCCTCGGAAAGAAACGATGCCTCATCGGCGAGCCCGGTGGCGTAACGACGAGCCGATTCGATGTGGTCGATATGGGCCTGGCGAATTCGTCTGACCGCTTCCCGCTCGCGCGCGAGTTCATCATGGGAAGCAACGTCAGCAAACTCATCAGCGAGTGGGTTGGCCACCTCTCTAGGAAACCACCTTTCGCCGATATTTCAGCCAACCCTGCCCCGAACTTCACAAGAAGCAACATTTGTGACGAGAAATCGACCTATACGGTGCTTTTTTCATCACAAATCCCGTGGGAGACTGGACGAATGAAAATTGGGTTCATCGGTCTTGGAAACGTTGGCGGCAAGTTGGCCGGATCGGTGCTTCGCAACGGTCACGACCTGATGGTCCGTGATCTCGATCAGGACGCCGTGCAACCATTTCTCGATGGTGGTGCCACCTGGGCAGACTCGCCCAAGGAGATGGCTGAAGCGTGCGACATCGTCATCACCTGTCTTCCATCCCCTGCGGCGAGCGCGGCCGTCCTCGAAGCAGACGACGGCATCATTGCGGGCCTTGGTCCGGGCAAGGTCTGGCTCGAGATGAGCACCACCGATGAGGCCGAGGTGAAACGGTTGGGTGAAAAGGTGCTCGCCGTCGGTGCCGAACCGATCGACTGTCCAGTGTCGGGTGGTTGTCATCGGGCCGCGACCGGCAACATTGCCATCTTCGCCGGATGCGAACGCGACACCTTTGAGAAGGTCCTGCCGGTGCTTACGACCCTCGGCCGGAGGGTGCTCCACACCGGCGACCTCGGGTCGGCATCGGTTCTGAAGGTCATGACCAACTATCTCGCGACGGCGAACCTGCTGACCGTGTGCGAAGCGCTCGTCACCTCAGCGGCGGCCGGGCTCGACCTCAACACCACCTATGAAGCCATTGCGATCTCGAGCGGCAACTCGTTCGTACACGAGACCGAGGGTCAGGTGATCCTCAACGGGAGCCGCGATATCAACTTCACGATGGACCTCGTCAAGAAGGACATCGGTCTCTTCCAGTCGATCGCCGAACGCCACGATGTGCCCCTCGAGATCAGTCCGCTCATGGTCGATATCTTCAACGACGGCATCGACAGATACGGCGAACGAGAATGGTCGCCGAACATCATCAAACGACTCGAAGATGCGACCGGTCTGAGCATCCTCGCACCGGGCTTCCCCGCCGAAATGGTCGACGACGAGCCAGAGGAACCCGGCTACGAAGTCATCCCCAAGGGCAGTGAGCGTGGCTGAAAATTCGAGCACCGGCGGCGTCTTCGAACTCACTGCCGACGAAGTTGAAGCCCAACGGCTACTCACCCCGGGCACCGCTACCGTCACACACTTCAATCACGCTGGTGCCTCGCTGCCGACCCAGAAGGTGCTCGACGTCCAGTTGAACCATCTCAAGCGTGAGGCCCAAATCGGTGGCTACGAGGCAGCAGCTGAGGCTCGGGAGACCAACGCAGCTGTTTACAACTCGATCGCCAGCCTCCTCGGAGCGTCCTCCAACGAGATCGCCCGAGCAGAGCACGCAACCGCAGCGTGGAACGCGGCGTTCTGGTCTCTACCGATGTCGAAATCCCAGCGCATCGTCACCGCCGAGGCCGAATACGGCGCCAACGCTGTTGCCTTCCTTCGAGCCCAAGAGCGCTACGGCGTGGCGATCGAAGTCGTACCGAGCGCGCCGTCAGGCGTGGTCGATCTCGACGCGCTCGAAGCAACACTCGCCGATGACGTCGCGGTCGTTGCGCTCACCCACGTGCCAACGAACGGCGGCTTGATCAACCCGGCGGTCGAGGTTGGCGCTCTCACCAGAAAGGTTGGCGTTCCCTACCTGCTCGATGCGTGCCAGTCGGTCGGCCAGATCGACCTCGATGTCGACGAGCTCGGTTGCGACTTCCTTTCGGCAACAGGCCGCAAGTATCTGCGCGGCCCCCGCGGCAGCGGCTTTCTGTATGTCTCGAAGCGGGTCCTGCCTCGTCTCGTTCCCGACCAGCCCGACCATCACGGCGCGCTCTGGACAGCAGCCGATCGTTACGAACTCCGACAAGATGCCCGACGATTCGAACACTGGGAGTTCAACCACGCCGCCTGGTACGGCCTGGGCGCTGCGGTCGACCACGCGCACTCGATCGGTATGAACCGGATCGAAGCAACCGTCCAGGCTCGCGCAGAAGAACTCCGCGCTGCCCTCGCTGAAAAAGGTCTTCCAACGTTCGACCTTGGAGATCGACGTGCCGGCATCGTCACGACGATCGTTCCCGGCGTCGAGCCGCTCGATGCCAAGGCGATGCTCGGCGAACAGTCGATCAACGTTTCGGTGACCACCCGAGATTCAACCTGGTGGGATGCGCTGCGGCGCGACCTTCCAGATCTCATCCGGGTGTCGGTTCACTACATCACGACACCTGAAGAGATCGAACGTGTCGCGACCGAACTCGCTGCTCTCGCCTAGCAGAGGTCCCGGGTCTAACCGTCGAGCCAGCGCCGAGCTTGATGATCGCCGTCAGATGACGCAAAGGCTGCGAAACGTTCGTCGAAGTCAACATCGTTGAGTTCGAAGTCCGGGCCCTCGTCACGCACTGGTGCCGTTTCGTGAACCTGACCAAAGACGTCGGCGTTGCTATCCAGAAACAATCGGGAATCGACGTCCCGGGCAACATCACCCATCGTCACGTGATCGACTTCGTCGATCTCATCGATATCGGCAACCAAGACCGGTGAGGCCATTTCAAGACCCAACTCACAGATCAAAATGTGCTTGCGCATTTCCAACGCTTCGATCTTGCGTTCGACACGCTCGAGTTCATCGTGACGAGCATCGATCTCGTCGGACGTCAGCGCCCGGTCGCTGAGATCGATGACCGCAGGGTCGGTAATGCGGGGATTCATGTCTTGCTTTCTTGCCTGGCTAATTCGCTGAAGGAGTTTCACAAATACCTATCGACGCCGAGTCTGCAGACATGAGCCTTTTGGCCTATGCCCCCAAATTTGGCGGTCGGTCGGTGAATTCAAGAACGGCCTACGATGGCTGTATGGAATCGAACCACCACCACTCGGGTCCCATCGTCCTCGCAACCGTCGCACTCGGCGCTCAATGGCCAACGCTCGACCCGTTCCTCTTCTGCGCTCACCACGATGACGATTACCCCGAAGGTGATGGGTTGCTCGCTCCGGCTGCCTCGCTCGGCGGACGGGCCATAGGCCAGGACTTCAGCGACAAAGACGGCTGGAGCATGTACCACGGTTCGAGCGTTCCGGGCTTCCCACAGCACCCTCACCGCGGATTCGAGACCATCACCTACTGCCGTCACGGGTACATCGATCACTCCGACTCCATGGGTGCAACGGCGCGCTTTGGCCGAGGCGACGTGCAGTGGATGACCGCAGGTGGCGGCGTTGTTCACGCTGAAATGTTCCCGCTCGTAAACACCGAGCGTCGCAACCTCACCGAGCTCTTCCAGATCTGGCTAAACCTTCCCGCTGCCGACAAAATGGTCGACGCCTACTTCACGATGTTCTGGGATGAGCACGTCCCAAAGGTCGAACTACCCAATGGTGGTGTGGTCACCCTCCTCGCTGGATCACTCGACGCCGAGACCGCTCCGTCTCCTCCCCCAAACTCATGGGCCGCCCGCGACGAAGCCCACATCGGCCTCTGGCACATCGTGCTCCCACCCCAGACGTCGTGGACCATTCCAGCGACGGCCGAAACGAGCGGACGGATGCTTTACCTCTTCGAAGGGAACGACCTCACCGTCGACGGCACGTCGTATAACAAGGACACTGGCATGCAGCTGGTACCCGACGCCGACATCACAATCTCTGCGGGTGGTGAGACGACCGAGTGCTTGCTCATGCAGGGCACACCAATCGGCGAACCGGTCATGCAGTACGGGCCGTTTGTCATGAACACCCGCGCCGAGATCCAACAAGCGATCGAGGATTACCAGCGAACCCAGTTCGGCGGCTGGCCGTGGGAATCCGATGACCCAACCCACGCGCCTCACGATGACCGCTTCGCGATTCACGCAGACGGCACAAAGGACACTCCGCCCGAGGTCTTTTGATCTCGAGCGAGTTCAGCTGTCGAGAGGGACTGGTTCGTCCCGCCGAAAGAAGAGCGTCGCTGCACGGTAGTCACCGTGTTCACGAAACTCGACCCTCGTCGAATTCACGCCCATCGATGTCAACACGAGGAAGACCTTGTTGAGATCGATGTTGTTCATCTGGATCTCCGGGTCGTCACGGAAGCGCTGACGCACAGCCCGCCAGACCAGCGATGTGCGAAGCTTTGCTGCCACTTCGGTGACGACGGCATCGCGATCCCACTCCGGAGGTTGCTGCTTTCCAAAGACGAAGTGAACCACGCCAACCCCACCCGGTTCGAGATGACTCACCAAACGCTCGAACAAAGAAAGCGCTCGACGCGATGGGATGTGTTGGAAGACGATCAGCGAATGAATCAAGTCGAACGTGCCCGAAAGCGCGGACAGCTCATCATCGGAGCGAATAAACGAGACGTTGTCGAAACCGCGGGCATCACAGTTGCGTTGTGCTTCACGCAACATCGACGGAGATACATCGACACCGACCACCTGCTCGCAACGTTGAGCCAACGGGACGACAATGCGCCCTACCCCGCAGCCAAAATCGACCGCGCGAGTTGGTTCAAAGTCGCTGTCCACATATCGGCGAACCGTCTCGAGGGCCGTTGCTAGATCGTGTTCTCCAGATGCGAAGAAGTCGGCGAGTGAATCGTCGTCCAGCGCAGAAGCCCGAAAGCGATCGTGGGTCAGAACACCAAAGTACGGGTCCTTCTCGCCCCAGGCCTCCCACTCATCATCGGTGCTCATCGCAACGATGCTAGTGGTGGGCGAAGGGGCTTCTCCGGTTCGAGTTCGACGTCCTGATCAGACCTCAGGCCAGAGTTCGGTTCCCTCGTTGAACTGGCTCCAGGCAAACCAGAAGGACTGGTGTCCAACAATGTCGTTGCCATCATCGTCGATGGCCTTGATGCCACTGCCCGAGAGCACGATGTTGATGCCGTTGACCTCGATGGTCTGGCCAGCTTCGAGAGCACCGATGGCTGAGTTCACGTGGAACGCAATCGGGGTGCCGTCTTCCTGGATGATTCCAAGCACGTCTTCTTGAACGTCGAGGCGAGGGTCGACGTCACCGATTGGGAAGATTGGGCCGTCGGCATCACGGTTGTTGCGGAAGTCGAAGTCACGACCGAGAGCAAGCTCCTCGATGAGCACATCGGTGTTTGGGTGCTCTTCCATCCACGCACCCCAGGTCGAGGTAACGACGGTGTGTTGTTCGAGCTGGATGCCCGCCTCACGAAATTCGCCGGTGAGGGCCGTGCCGAGGAAGGTGTCAAAGATCGACCCGCTGTTGAGTTCGTACATGACCTTGTTCGAGCGGGTGAGCAATCCGGAGGTGCGAAGGATTGGGCGCTCGAACCCTTCGAGGTTGTCGGTATCGGTAAACCACACCTGGGCCGACCCACACAGGGTGCAATACGGAAGCGCAAAGTCACGTCCACCGAGGGTGTCGTTGACCATCTCTCGAACTTCCATGATTTGGCGTGGGTAAGCGCGAGCTTCACCGTTGATCACCACGCCGAAAACCACATCGTCCTCCTCAAGCCAGGCAGCTTCAGAGGCTGGTTGGGTTTCGGGATTGTCTGCGGCAGGGATGCAGTTACAAGTCGTGCCCGGAGTCTCGTCGTAGGGCTGGTCATCGATGCGGACTCCACCCCACGAAACAAGGCGCCAATCAACGTCGCCTTCGGGGTCAAAGAACTGTTCCCAATCGATCAGAATCGAGCTGAAGATCGCACGTTTGGCATCGATGTAGTTGGGAGGCTCTGGAATGTCCCAAGCAATGAGAAGCTCGGTGATGCGGTTCCAGTCAATGGAATTGAACTCTTCGCCGAGCAGGTTGCTCGAGGCGACCGAAAGGGCGTTGGCGCGCCCGGCGTCTCGGGTGAAGCGCAAAATATCCGCCAGAACCCATGTGACTCGTGGATCGCCGCTTTCACCGAGCAGGTCGATTGCCTCGAGCTGTTCGTTCGTGAACGGGACCTCGTCAATGTCGGTTGAAGTAATGAGCGAGATTGCCGCTGCGTGCTCGGCAGAGAGGTCACCCTCGGGCACTGCAGGTGGCTCACCGAAGTCCTCGATCTGACCAGTGGGGAGGTTGAATTCGAACTCACCCGGCTCGACTGGCGTTACGACCCCGTCATCGCTGGATTCTTGCGCACCATCGTTTTCGGGGGTCGCGGCGTTGTCGGATGTAGAAGACGAGCACGCGGCAGCGAGCACCACAATGACCGCGAGAAGACTGAATAGTTTGCCCATTCAACAAGTATGAACTGCCGGCGGCCGCGGTCGTTGGACACTCGGATCAACGTTTCGCAGGTTGTCACAAGTCCAGCGGGCCCTCTCCGTGTGGCCGAACTACGATCCTCGAATGGAAATGCTGTTTGGATTGCCCGCTCACCCGCTCATCACGCACTTTCCCGTCGTAGGGATCCCACTCGTGGCGATCGCCTCGATCGTGCTGGTCATCCGGCCACAGAAGTTGGACGAGAACGGCCTCCTGGTGGCGGGGTTCAGCATCCTGACCGCAATCGCAACGATCCTCGCCGCATCGAGCGGCGAAGCTCTCGCCGAGCTGTTGACGAGCGGAGAGGAGATCTCCAAGCACCGCGAGCTCGGTGAGACTCTGCGAACGCTGTCGGTTCTGCAGACCGTGACGATTATTGGAATGGTGGGCGCAGCCCGACGTGATGCATCGAGCACCGTGAAGACCGTCATTTCGGTCGGGGTGGTCATCACCTCGATCCTGGCGCTGATCTGGGTTATCCGTACCGGCCATGAGGGAGCTTCACAATCGTGGGGATTCCTCTCATAACCTGAGCCGAGTGGCCGATCAAGGCCATGTCTAATATCGATGTCCCATATTGACTACCGTCCACCACGCCAGTCGAAGGTGGCCTAAGGTTGTCGAGTCACTACCAGGAGCTCCACAGATGAGAAACCGATTCCTCGTACCAGTGTTCGTTAGCTTCGCCTTGATCGCCGCCGCGTGTGGTGGGTCCGGTGAGACCGCGACAGACGAGGCCCCGGACACCACTGAGGCACCCGTCGAAGAGACCACCACGGTTCCCGCCACCGAGGCACCCGAGCCGGTCGAAGACGGAAATGGCGCGTCGACTCCGGTCGATGGCCAGGCGATCTACGAGGCAAACTGCGCACGTTGTCACGCCGACGATGGCAGCGGCGGTCGCGGGCCGAGCCTGCAGGGCATCGCAACCGAACAACCCGATACGGCTGGTGGCATCGAACAGGTCATCAATGGTGGCGGCGGTATGCCGGCGTTTGGGTCGCAGTTGAACCCCGAAGAGATCGAGGCCGTCATCGACTACGTCTGGGCAACCTTCTAACCGTCCAACCTTCTAACAGACAGATCCCATTACGCTCGTTTGGGTGAACGGGAACTTCTTCGATCTGCTCCGAACCCATTGGGCGGTCGCTCCAGATCGTGACTTTCTGGTCCCGTCAACCGGTGAGCCCATCACGTACCGCGGCATGGATGAACGTTCGGCGCGGTTTGCCCGCGCCCTACGAGACCGCGGGGTGCATCCTGGTGATCGTGTCGTCGTCCAGATCGACAAGTCGATAGACGCTGTTGCGATCTATCTTGCGTGCCTCCGCGTCGGAGCGATCTATGTTCCGCTGAACACTTCCTACACCAACGCCGAGGTCGACTACTTCACCAACGACGCCGCGCCGGCCCTCACCGTCCGAAACGAGAATTTGCCGGAACTCCAAGCTGGGGCCGACGCCGCCGAACCATGGATGAGTGTCGAAACCCGCCTCGCCGATGACCTGGCCGCGATGGTCTACACCAGCGGGACGACCGGGCGTTCGAAGGGCGCCATGCTCACGCATGCGAACCTCACCTCCAACGCACTCTCGCTACACGCAATCTGGCGCTTTACCCCCGGGGACGTGTTGCTGCACATCCTGCCGATCTATCACGTGCACGGCTTGTTCGTCGCCCTTCACACCGCCATGCTGAACGCGAGCACGGTGCTTTTCTGTGACCGGTTCGACATCGAGCAGACCAAGGAGCTGATGGCCGAAGCAACGGTCATGATGGGAGTTCCCACCCACTACATTCGCCTGCTCTCCGATCCCACCTTCGACCCCGAGACCTGTTCCAACATGCGGCTGTTCACCTCAGGGTCTGCTCCGATGACCGCAGCTGTCCACGACGAGTTCACGTCACGCACAGGCCACACGATCCTCGAACGCTACGGGATGTCCGAGTGTGGAATGATCACGTCCAACCCCTACGAGGGTGACCGCGTGCCCGGCACGGTGGGTTTTCCGTTGCCAGCGGTAAGGATCAGAGTTGTCGACGACGGCAAAGAGTGTGCGCCGGGCGAGATCGGCGTTGTACAAGTGATTGGTCCGAATGTCTTTGCCGGCTATTGGCACATGGAGGACAAGACCCGCGAAGCCCACGACGGCGACTGGTTCATCACGGGCGATGTGGGTTCGGTCGACGAGGAGGGGCGGCTGACCCTCGAAGGCCGACAGGGCGACATGATCATCTCGGGCGGGCTCAACGTCTATCCACGAGAAATAGAGATGGTGCTCGACGACTTCCCGGGTGTGCATGAGTCCGCAGTCGTTGGTGTACCCGACGACGAATTCGGCGAACGAGTCACTGCGTTCGTCGTGGTCGACGATCCAGCCACGTTCGACCCCGAGTCCGTCACCGACCAACTCCGCGACACTCTCGCATCGTTCAAGGTCCCCCGATCCGTAATGACTATTGACAAACTGCCGCGGAATTCAATGGGAAAAGTCCAGAAAAACATGCTCAGAACAGCCGAATAAGCCGTTCTGCCCCATTCACTTAAGAAATCGACTTCGGCTCCGATAATGAGCGTGTGGAACGTCGAATAGCTCGTCGGTATGTGACCGACATGGTCATCAAAATAATGGTCCCCCGTCAGGGTTCGCTCGGTCTTGCAAAGACTGCGGAACTCCCGGTCGCTGACCTCTCGATGTTCGGCGCGTCCGTATACGCCAAGCGTGCCGACAAGCTTGCCCGTGGCAAGGTTGTACAGGTCACCATCAATGACGAGCACACCACCGCAATCATTCGTTCCGAGATCAAGAATGACGACTCGAAGCGCACCCGGTACGGCCTCGAGTTCATCCAGCCATCGGACGAATTCCTCGATCAGATTCGCTCGGTCACCGAAACCGCCCGTCGAATCCAAGGTGAAGACATCCGCGAAGAGCAGCTCTGGCTGCGCTCGAGCTGACGTTACAGGCATCCGCCTAGGACAAGCCTCGATAAACCGCTACCTTTTGCAGTGTGTGGCTTCCCTGGGAATACGGCGTAGGACTCGCAATTGCGTTCGTCCTCATCGGTCTAAAAACCGATCGTGTCGCCCCGCGCATCCACGCAATTGCCAACGAAGGAGCGATCATCTCCGCTCTCTACGCACTGTGGCAGCTCGCAGGCAGGCTCTCGCTTCTCGGCATTGAGGACGCGCTCAACCGTGGCGCTCAGATCTGGCAGCTCGAGCGAACGTTGCGTTTACCCAATGAACTGACGCTGCAGAACTGGATGCTTCCGTCGTCGTTTTGGACCCAGTTCTCGAACCTCTATTACGCGATTGCTCACGTTCCGGCGATGGGCATCTTTCTCGTTTGGATGTTTCTACGCCACCGCGACCGTTACTCGACATGGCGGAACGCGCTCGCACTCGTAACGGGTGCATCGCTGCTCATCCAGTTGGTGCCAGTGGCACCGCCTCGACTGACAGACGAGACCGGCATGATCGATACCGGACTTGCGTACGGCCAATCGGTGTACGGCGCGCTCGGCCGCGGAATCGAGGGACAGTTGCAAGCACTGCCATCGATTCACGTCGCATGGGCTGCACTGATTGGTTGGGCGGTCTGGGAAGCAGCGTCGGGCAAGCTTCGCTGGATTGGACCAATTCACTTCACGATCACCTTCTTTGTCGTCGCGCTCACCGGAAACCACTACTGGCTCGACGGTATTGCCTCCATCATTCTGTTGATCGGTGCCCGTTGGGCTGGGGAACGAATCGCAGAGTTCACCCAGACACGCAGCATCGCCGAAGACGAACGGGTTCCCGTCGGAGTGACGTGATCCCACTCATCCGGAGAGGTGACCTCCACATCCGAGCTCTGTTGATCCCCACCTTCGTTCTCGTTGCCCTCGTACTGGTTGGTTGCAGCTCGACTGAACGGACTAACAACGCCGCGCCCACCAGCACTGCGCCCGCGCCCAACTCGACGAGCTCCTCGTCGACCCCCACTACCACGATCGCGCCGACGACAGTCGCTCCTACGACGACAACGACCGCCACGATTCCGCCAGTGGAGGTCATCACCGGCGCACAAGCGCTCGCCAACGACGAGTTCGCCCGATTTGCTGGCCAGCGGATTGGCCTGATCGCACACCAGAACTCCATCGTTGAGGGCGGGCACCTCAGCAACGTCATTGCCGAGTCGCCCAACGTCGAGCTCACAGCCCTATTTGCCCCCGAACACGGTGTACGAGGTGATCAGGACGCAGGCGTCTTCATCGACAACGAGATTGACGAGGCCACGAACGCACCCGTCTTCAGTCTTTTTGGTCCAACCCGGAAACCAACGCCCGAGATGCTCACCGACGTCGACGTCCTCTTCTATGACCTCCAAGACGTCGG
>CAZSYL010000061.1:0-23260 GCA_964610745.1 uncultured Acidimicrobiales bacterium | reverse complement strand
TCTGAGCCGCGACGGGCGACGCCACAATCAATGAGGCCGACATGGCAGCGACGAGAGCCACCCGCGAGCGGGTGAATGACTTGGGTAGCACAGTGATCTCCTTGATCTCCCTTGCGGGATTTGGACATCACCTGATTCGACGGACCACCGAAGATTCTCGACTCAAGAGTTCCTCAAGCTTTCTGGCCTAAACCGACTGAGAGCTACTTCAACAGTCTTGTGAAGTGCTGAAAGACCATCGAGTAGATGGTGTGAGCGAGCGCTGGGTCGTACCGGGGACCCAAGTCTCGCAAGAACGCATGCTCGGCATTGAATTCATGCCATGAGAAGCACGTGTCAGCGTCTGTCATCGCGTCGTAAATCAGTCGACGGCCTTCTCGAGGAACATGAGGATCTTGTCGGCCCCAGATCATCATCATGTCGCCGCCAATCTCGGGGATGCGCGCCAGTGAATCGTCGGACTTTCCTTTGCCGAGAGTTCCCGTGTGGATATCCGTTGCGTAGGCGCAGACACCGGCGGCGACCTCTGGGTTCATGGCCGCTCGAAAGGCAAGGTGTCCGCCCAAGCAGACGCCCATGACGCCAATTTCCCCGCTGCAGCCAGGATCACTTTGAAGAAAGCTAATCGTTGCTCGAGCGTCGGCATCGTAACTGGCGAGCTCTTTCGTTGTCTTCAGTTTGTTCCCGCGATCCGTGCCGGCTTTGTCGTATTCGAATGCTTCCCCAAGCTCGGTGAACTCGTGATAGACGTCGGGCACAGCCACCAGAAACCCCTGACCAGCAAGGATCGCTGCCATCCGAGCAATCGGACCGGTCATTTGGTAGATCTCTGCGAAAAAGATGACTGCTGGAAACTTGCCCTCGCCGACAGGACGAAAGAGATGCGTCCGCATTGGACCGTTGGGAGTTGATAAATCGACGTGCGAAAGTGGCTGAAGGCGCATCGTACCTACTCGCTTAGCTTTGATAGAGATGGCAAGTCGTCAGAGTAGCACCGGGGAGATTTTGCTGGGTGGCTACCAGCCTTGCTCGTCGGCATATTGCCTTGTGGTTCGTTTTCGACCAGGTGGACGACGAAGTCGCCAACTGGATCAGGGCGGCATACGACAGAGCTAGCTAGCAGCAGAAAGCGAGCGACCTGACCCAGGGCCTAGACGAAGGGTGGCCACTCTACGCTTTGAGTTGGGTCGGCGGGGTCGTAGAGAACCCAAATCCGGTCGCCCTCGTCGTAGTCGAGTGCTTGCTGCTTCATTGTTCGGCGCTTGCCATGAAACGGTTGATCGTTCACGTAGAACGTCCACTCGAACACGTATACCGGGCGTTTGTTAATGCGCACTCCGCTCGTCAACGATCGGTCGATCTTTGCCGTGGTCGCAATGCCGTGCGCGTAGAGCCTGGTTCGCCGGCTCCTGGTCGCGACCGTGTTGTAGATCGTGAATGCGCCGATCGCGAAGTGGGCTAGCGGGACGAGGATCAACAGAAACCCGTCCAAGTCGCCTCCGATCAGAACTCCAGCGCCCGCCACGAAGAAGATCATGGGAATGGCGGTGAATAGGAGACCCAACGTGATTATCGATTTCCCTTCGACCGCCCCGAAGATCTCAGATGGCAGCGGCCTCGGCGCACTCGAGGGGATTGGTCCGGATGGTTCGAAGTCACCGGGTGAGTGAACCGCTTCGATCGAGTCGATTGTTCTGCCCCGGGCGTTCGCCTCGCCCATTGCCTCTTCCATCGAGCTTGCCTCCACGGTCATGATCTTCGGCTGACCATCTTGAGGGGTGAGGTGGAGGCGGTATTCCGTCATCTCTTTCGACTGTACCCGCGAGGTCGTTGAGCAATGGTCGTCGGTTGTCTTTGAGACGCAACTTTGCTGGTGTTCGGGGTCGGACGGCTAAAGTGCGCCGGTGGCCAGCCTTACCGAAATCCTCCTCATCGTTGGCTTGATCGTGCTCGTCCTGGCATCGCTGGGCGCGGCGATGTACATCACCTATCGCATCGGTCTGCGAGTAGCCCTCAACTTTACGAAGACGGGGCGCAGCATCCAGAGCGAAGACTCTGACTAGAGCAGCTCGCGTTTGAAGTCGCCGAACGCCGGTGATGGTCGTCTGTGCCGTTCGTGAAAAAGTCTCAGGAAGCGAGCGGGGGAGCATCGGGTGATGGGTGGATCACCAACAAATCTGGTCAACGGCGTGTTCAAGGGCGGCGGCGCCTCAGGAATTGCCTACATCGGAGCGCTTAAAGCCTTCGAAGAACGTGGCATGTGGTTTTCGGCTGTGGCCGGTGCTTCAGCCGGGGCGATCACGGCTGCTCTGGTAGCGACCGGCGCCCCGACCTCAAAACTTGAGTTCGCAGCGGTGCGCCTAGGCATGTCGATGCCAGCTCCATCCAAGGCTGGGCTGCTCTGGAACTTCGTCACGCGCAGAAACGGCCTCCTGAAGGTGAAAGGTCTGCGTCTCGAACTGGGCCGAAGCCTGGCTTGGTGTCTTGATGCAGACCCAAGCTTTGACGGCACGACGATCTCCTTCGAACAACTCTTCAACAGGACACAGATAACCCTCTACGTCGTTGCAATGGATGCCCAGACCGGCGAACCCATCGTGTTCTCCCATCACACGACTCCCGAAACGTCGGTGGTCGATGCGGTCATTGCATCCTCAGCCATTCCCTTTGCACTCCCGTCTCAACGGATGGTGATCAGCTCAGAAGAGTCCGCCGAGGTGATCTCCCCGAGACGGATCGTCGACGGCGCGACCGTTGCGAACTATCCCGACTTCATCTTTCGGGACTCCTCCTTTCGGTACTACCTCGCTGAACTCGCTGGCGACGAACGGTTGACGTCGGCTGAGTCGGAGCGAACCTTTGGGTTTCAACTGCGGACAGAAACTTCGCCGAACGTTCAGACGGGAAGGCAGCAAAGACTTGCGTTCGTGCACGCCGACCACTTCTCAGAGAACGACGTCGGCACTCTGCTCGGTCGCTTCGGGCCAGTGGGCGTCGTCAGTCGATTTCTCAACAGCCTGATCGTGCTCGCTGCCGTATTCATCTGGTCGATCGTGGTTCTGAGAAGCAACCCCGGAGCACCTTCTGTGCCGAGGTTCGATGAAGCGGGACCTTCACTTCTGTTCCCGGTCCTGGCTCCGGCAGTCACGCTCATATTCGCGTTCGGCAGCATCCTTGTTGTGATGCTGTGTCGCCACCTCGTGCAGGCGACTTTGCCATCGGCGGTCGGTGCGGCCAGCACCGGCGTCCGGCTAGCGGCGTGGAAGGGTGCCGCCCCCGACGATCACCTGATCACGCTCGATCCGAGACCGATTGGGGTGGTGGACTTTGGGGAAAAGGTCTCCCGATCTGCCGCCGAGGTCATTGCTCGAGCTCACCGTAGTGCCGCGGCGCAGCTGAACGGTCACCCTGTCGTGACACACGATGTTGCCGAGCATCCCCAGGAAGTAAGCCGCGGCAGGGGCGCGTTTCGCAAGCTGCTCGTGACCGGCAGCGAGCCAGCAACACTCCTTGGACTTCTGCTGTTCGGCAATGGCGTGAATGGGATCTTCCTCGACGATGACGTCCTGGGTTGGAGCGTCAGCACAGGCGTAGTTGCCGCAATTCTTGGTGTCCTGTACCTGCTGTGGGGCTTCAGGTTCCATGAACCTCAACGCCTGAGATGGGCCGACCTCGACGACGCCGCCTCGCCACCGAAGGCGCTCCTGCGAGCGGTGCGACGGATCCTGTGGTATTACCTCGTTGCGTTCATCGTCTACGTCCCCGCCGTGCTCGCGCTGGCACCCTTCACCGTCAGGTTGGAGACCGGCCGCACCTCGGATGTGCTGTTTGGCGCGTTCATTCTTCTCGTCAGTTTCGCGTGGCTACCGAGTCGGCTTTGGGACGTGGTTTGGCGACGGCCAAGGTTCCGTCGCGCTGTGGCAAAGGCAGGCCTTTCTTCTACACCGGCACGCGCAGGTTCTTGAAGTCTCCAGCCCTCAAAGGCAGTAGCCAAGCCAACGCGATGCTTCTGGGCTGGTCGGCCCCTTTACCGACTTTCACGCCCTCAAGTACTCTCGACCAATATGCGAAATAAAGCGTACGTAATTGGGGCGCTTGCAGCGCTAGTCATTCTGGGAGCTGCGCTCAGCTCTCCAGCTGGTGCCGGTACCGGCAACTCGAGCTCTGAATACATCGCTCCGAATGCAGGGACGACCATTCCGGTCTATGACACGGCATGGCAAATCTTCTCCCAGGCGAGTGTCGCCGAAGCTGACGAATACTTCGAAGCTCTCGAGGCCAACGGCTTTACGGGGGCCTGGGCTGGTGTCATTCATCATGCTCCCGCCCGGTACAACGACAACTTTGAGGGCGGTGGACTCATCGGCGAACTCACCGACGACGGCGAGGTCGTGCTGACCCCGGGCTACATTGCGCACGTTCGCAGCATCCTCGACACGGCATATGACCACGACATGCGGGTAGGTCTAGTCGTTGCTTGGCAGAACCTCTACCTTCCGGGTGGGCGCTCCGATGAGTTCCTTGCCCAGTCCGACGAGGTCCGTGAAACCATCGACAGCTCCAACGCCTACGCCTACGGCCAGCAAATGGTCGAGGCATTCGGTGATCACCCGGCCGTGAGTATGTGGATCACCGGTGGAGACGCCGGTTCGAACAACACCGACGAAAACGTCGAGGTGTTCCGCATCATGGCCGAGGGCATCCGAGATGCTGGCTCGAACCTCGACATCACCCACCACCTGCCATCGAGCTACTTCGACCACTTCAACTACGTGGGCGAGGACTGGATCGACTTCATCTCGCCCGAAACCGGACACATCCAGCCGGCTTCAGAGACCGAAGAGGAGCTCGCCGCAGTCGGCGAAGCGTACGGCCTCCCTGTCTGGCAGGGTGAAGCTCGCTACTTCAACATCTCCTATGACTGGATCCCCGAGGAGGCGAGAAACCCGGGCGTACCAGAGGTCACCGCTGACGCCATTGCAGCAAGAAACGCCGGCGTTGCTGGCTATGTCTATGGCGATGCTGGTCGTTGGAACTGGTGCCTTGGCTTTGGCGATACCACACCCTGTGATGCAGCCAACATCGCCGACTCGTTCGGCGCTGGCGAAGCAGCCACGATCGAAGTCTTCTCGACCGCCGCACCCACCACCCCGCCCGTCAGCGCGGCCAGGTGCTTCGGGCTCGAAGCCACGGTCGTCGGCCTCACCGGAACTCCAGGTGACGACGTCATCGTCGGTACGAGCGGACCGGACCGAATCGTCGGCGGCGGCGGTAACGACATCATCTGCGGTCTCGGCGGGAACGATTCGATCAGTGCTGGCAGCGGAAACGACCGGGTCGATGGTGGCGACGGCGACGACGTCATCCGGATGGGCGTTGGCCACGACGTGGCGTTCGGGTCGAACGGACGAGACGACATGGATGGCGGCGGCGGCCGGGACATCCTTCGCGGCGGTAACGGGCGGGATCGACTCATCGGCAACGGCGGCCATGACCAGCTGTACGGAGGCGGTAGCAACGACCGACTCTTCGGATTCAGCGGGAACGATCAGATCTTCGGCGGTGCAGGTAGCGACCAAATTCGTGGTGGTGCCGGAAACGACAGCGCCAACGGTGGAATCGGCATCGACGCCTGCTCCTCTACAGAGACGGTCGCCAGCTGCGAGTGAGATCACTAGGGCTCCCGCAAGGCTCAATGGCTTCTCGTTGGCAACATGTTTGGCAGACACTCGGTCGTCGCAACGAGCTTCGACAAGGGACAAACCTGGGACCTTCAACTCTTTGGCTGACCAACGGACAATCCGGCTACAACGCAGCCGGGGCGATAGCTGACGAGTTCGGAATAGAAAAATGGTGGAACCCCATCGACGTGCGCGCAGCATTGCGCTCTTTGAGCTGACTAGCTTTGAACTGAACCACCATGATCGCTAAATGACGGCACGAAAGGTGCCGTAGATCAGGTGGGAGATAACCAATGACGAACACGCCGGGCAAATCAACTGGCTACATGCGCCAGCTCGATGGCTTGCGCGCAGTGGCAGTAATCGCCGTTGCCGTCTTCCATTGGCACCATCCAGTTGTGTTCGGTGTTCCGCTGCGCCTCGGATCGGCAGGCGTCAACCTGTTCTTTGTACTGTCTGGCTTTCTAATCACGGGCATTCTCATCAATGTGCGAGAGCGCATTGGCGACGATACGCGGGCGCGTATTGTTGCGCTAAAGGCATTCTGGGTTCGTAGGTTCCTTCGGCTTGCCCCAGCATTGCTCTTCTATCTCGCGGTTATCTACCCGCTTGGCTATCTTGACGACAAAGATGGCCTGCTTTGGTATGTGGCGTACCTGGGCAACTTCCGGATCGCTGAGATTGAACGTTGGCCATCTGGGGTCGGCCATCTCTGGTCGCTCGCGGTCGAAGAACAGTTCTATCTTTTCATCCCCCTGTTGGTCTTGTGGATAAAGCCACAGCGGCTTGGACATGTTCTGCTCGCCGGCACAGTCATAAGTCTGGTGGCTCGCGGCCTGTGGGCTGAAAGCTGGGCTCGAATCCTGCCGCCCGCAGCATTCGTAGGCCTCTTTGTTGGATGTGGTTGCGCCGTACTCTTTCAGAGGGAAGACGCTCGTCGGGTCGGCGATCGACTCTCCCGCTTCGGGACGCCGGTGCTCGTCATTGCGATGTTGGCAACAGGGTTGGAATCGTTCTCCTCCGGTGTGGCTTTCACGGTCGCTTGGCTGCTCTACAACCTCGGTGCAGCTGGCATGGTCTGGCGAGCAGCGAACGACCAGGCGTCAAGTTGCTATTCCTGGGCGCCGATGGTGTGGCTTGGACGACTCAGCTATGGCGCGTACCTCTGGCATTTTTTCGCCAGTTGGCTATTTGATGCACTGGTTCCCGGTGTTCCTGGTCCGGTGCGCTTCGTAGGTGCAGGAATCATTACCTGTGCCATGGCAAAGATCAGCATGGATTTGATCGAACAGCGGTTTATCGACAAGAAGACGAGGTACCCGTACGTGAAGCGGGTGGAAGCAGCGCAAACTAGTCCAGCGAAGCCTTAGAAACGGATCAGTATTGAGCGCACCGCACTCGGTAATTGTGTTGGGCGATGAGATCTGGTTGCTGGCTGGAGGACGCCGACATCTTCGTCGTTTTCGGGGTGTTCGGTGAGAACGGCGATGAAGTGGTGTTTCAGGGAGCGGTCGAACCAAACGCGCCGATTGCACAAGGTTGGCTTCGCTCAGTCCGGAATCGGCATCGATGCCTGCACTTCAGTGGAGACGACCACTAGCTGCGGGTGAAGCGAGTGGCGCTGATGCCATAAGGTCTTGCCTTGGGTGAAGACGAGCAGCCCGTGTTTCGTGCACGGCGATGAGCTCGGCCATAAGGGGGCATGGGTCATGAAGAATCGCAAGCTTGGTGAGGGCGGTCCAGAAGTTCCAGAGATGGGCTTCGGGTGCATGGGTCTGACCTCGAACTATGGCAAGACGACCGATGAAGAGGCCGTCATTGCGGTGCACCAAGCAATGGAGCTGGGCGTCACCCACTTCGACACCGCTGATGCCTATGCAGCAGGGGAGAACGAGAAACTCGTCGGCAAAGCTCTCGGCAACCGACGCGACGAGGTCACGCTCGCGACGAAGTTCGGTCAGCTTAGAGAAGACGGCGAGATGATCGTTCGGGCAACGCCCGAGTACGCCAAGACCGCGTGCGACGCGAGCCTGGCTCGGCTGGGAGTCGACGTCATCGACCTTTACTACGCCCACCGGATCGATCCCAACGTTCCCGTCGAGGAGACCGTGGGCGCCATGAGCGAACTAGTCGACGAGGGAAAGGTCCGTTGGCTTGGCCTGTCGGAGGCATCGCCGGAAAGTGTGCGGCGAGGGCACGCTGTGCACCCTATTGCGGCCGTCCAGGCGGAGTTCTCGCTCTGGACCAGGTTCGCCGAGCAAGAACACTTCGCGGTCTGTGAAGAGCTCGGCATTGCGTTCGTTGCCTACTCACCGATCGGCCGCGGCTTCTTGTCAGGCACGATCAAGTCAGCCGGTGACCTGCGCGAAGGTGATCGGCGTCAGGCCCATCCACGTTTCAGCGCCGAGAATATCGAAGCCAACCTCGCCAAGGTGGACACGCTCAACGACGTCGCTGTCGAGGTTGGAGCCTCCCCAGCGCAGGTTGCACTCGCGTGGGTGCTCGCACAGCGACCGTTCATTCACCCAATCCCAGGCACGACCAAGGTCACGCACCTGCAGGAGAACGTCGCAGCCACCGATGTCGAGCTGACCACCGATCAACTCGGTCGCCTTCGGACAGCTTTCGCAACGGTGGCCGGTGATCGTTATCCTCCCGACGCCCTAAAGAAGGTCCAGATCTGAAGGTCCCCTTAGCGGTTGATCAGCGACGAACAGACTCGATCAACGGAAATCGGCGACCGACTCCGCTTTGCCCGACTCGGCTGAAACGATCGCTGCGTTGAGCATCGAGACCACCTCCAGCCCCTCAGCGCCTCCGGTTTCAGGAGCCGGACCACCTCGAATTGCAGAGGCGAACTCTTCGAGCTGATCGGCGACCGTATCGTTCGCGTCGATATCTACTGAATCACGACCCATTCCATTGGGCTGTTGTTCGAAAAACTTGGCGCCGTCCTGTTCGTTCCAGACCGTCCCACCTGTTCCGCGTACGTTGAGCGAAACCGTTGGTGAGGTCATGAAAGACGTGCCGAGATATCCCTGAGCGCCGGAGGCGAACTGCAGGACGATGGATGTCACGTGGTCGAGCGGCACTGCGTCGGCGACCACACCGGAACGAGAAAAGGCGAAGAGGCTCTCCACCGGTCCGAGCAGATAATTCATCGTGTCGAACATGTGCACGCCGAGGGCGGTCATCGATCCGAGTGGACTCTCCTCGCGGCTGGCTCGCCAGTACGCGGGATCCATCTTCAGGCCGATGGGCACGTTCTGATGAGTCTCCACGAGGAGCACGGTTCCGAGGTCGCCACCATCGATCATCTCCTTGATGCGCCGGTTGGCAGTCTGGCGGCGCTTGTTGTGGCCGACCTGAAGAACGACTCCGGCCTTCTCTGCAGCAGCTATGGCTCGCTTTCCTTCTTCGACGGACAGTGTGAACGGCTTCTCGACGAAGATGTGTTTCCCCGCCTCGGCCGCTTGCTCGATCATGTCGGCATGGCTGAGGTGTGACGTGGCCAGAAGAATACCTTCGACCTCGTCGTCGGCGAGCATGTCTTCGAAGCTCGAAGCCGCGCGGATGCCGCGCTCGTTGGCGAACTTCTCACGAGTCTCAGGTGTGCGCGCAAAGGCCGAGACCACCTCAGCGTTGCTCCCGGCCGCGACACCGTCGGCGAGAACTCCACCCCACCAACCAAGCCCCACCGAACCAAGACGTACCGTGTTGGAACCTTCACCCATGTTTCTCTTTCCCGCGGGGACGCACACGGCTAAGCCGCGGCGTCGTGTGTGCGATCAACCTAGTACTGCGTATGTGAACCGACCATCCAAACAAGGCAATCTCAGCAGCGCGATCTACACGTCTACGCGAAAGTGGGCGAGCTTCCCTTCGTCGATGACGACCCCCACTCCCGGTGCATTGCTTGGATGCAGGTGACCGTCGATCGGAAGGAATCGTTCAGCGCAGATGTCGTCCGCGAGGTAGTGCGGTGAGATACCCGCACCGAATCGAAGGCGCGGAGTGGCCATGGCCTGATGAGCAGCGTGGGCCGCGCTGATGCTGGTCTGTCCGGCCATCCCGGCAAAGTGCACACCGAGGTCGGCCTGATCGGCGAGCTCAATCACCTTGCGCATCCCGATCGGCCCGGCCGACTTCATCAGTTTGGTGACGACAGCACCAACCGCGTTGAAGGCGATGTAGTTCCGTAAGTCCTCGGCATTGAAGATGCTCTCATCGCCAGCCACCAGGACCGGGCTGCGTTTAACGAGCTCACTCATTCCCACGATGTCGTCGCGGTGGACTGGTTGTTCGACAAAGCCAGGTCGAGCATCAGCGACGCCTTCGAGGTAGCGGAGCGCGTCCTGCACATTCCATCCTTGGTTCGCGTCGGGCATCAGCGTTACGTCGTCGCCGATGGCTGCGCGTACGGCGTAGGTGCTCTCAAGGTTGCGATCGACATCGCCGCCCACCTTTAGCTTCACGAACGGGAAACCGTCAGCGACTGCGCCGGCGGCTTCTTCTGCCATGGCCTCTGGCGAATCTCCTGAGGTGTGCCACACCGTTGGGACCGACGGTCGTTGCTTGCCGCCGTAATATTCATAGAGGGGTTGGCCGGCTGCTTGGGCGACGATGTCGTGCAGGGCCATTTCGACCGCTGCTCGGGCACCGGGGTTGTACACGCTAATCCTGCGCATCAAGGTGGCGATTTCCTCGATGTCGCTGGCGGAGCGTCCAACGAGCACGTCAGCAAAGGCGTTCGTGATGAGGTCGTAGGCCGAAGCGAGACTCTCTCCAGTGAAGTATCGCGTCACCACGCTCTCGCCGATTCCGGTTATGTCATCGTCTGTGTGAACACGGACAACAATGCACGTTCGGACGGTCACGGTTGCCACGGCCATCTTCAACGGTCGAAGCACCGGCACTTCGATCGGAATTGCCTCGACCTGCCTAATCAGCATTCGTTCGCCCCGTGTCTCCTAGATCCTGCTCGGATGAACATGACATAATATATGATCCTTCGATCATGGGGTTCTAGATGGAGCGAGGACTGCGGACTGACAACAGCGTTTGGCGCGGCGACGAGATGGAAGGCGATTCCAGCTGGATCATTGAACTCACCTCGTCGATGGCCGACGAACTCGAACGCTTGGTTCGGGCGACCGCGCACCTGACCGTCCCCTTCGGTGCGGACGAATTTCCGTTCGATGAGTGCAGATCGCTCGTTGACGATGTCGTCTCCCGATTGGCAACAGGTCCTGGTCTGGCGTTGGTCCGCGGTCTACCGCGCGACCGGTTCACCGATGCCGAATGTGAGCGGATCTATTGGGCCTTCGGCGTGCACCTCGGGACCCCGGTGCGTCAAAACTCTGCCGGTGATCGACTCGGTCACGTTCGTGATACCGGAAGGACGATGGACGATCCGAACGTCCGCGTCTACCAAACGAATATCAAGCTCGACTACCACGCCGATCAGTTGCCAGTGGATGTCCTTGGGCTCTTCTGCCTTCGGACAGCATGGCGCGGCGGTGCAAGCAAAGTGGCGAGCGCCAGCGCAATTCACAACGTCGTTGCCGCGGAGCGTCCCGATCTGCTCGAGGTGCTCTACCAACCGTTCAACGTCGACTGGCGGGGCGAAGAAGCGAACGGCGACCAGCCGTGGTACCAGATGCCGATGTTCAGCGTGGCTGGAGGCAAATTGGCATCACGCTTCGCGTCGTTGGCCTACTTCCGCAGCGTCGATCGCTTTGGTGAAGGACTGGGCATGACACCGATCCAGGCCGAGGCCATGGAGTTCGTTCAGGCCATCGCCAATCGACCGGGTATGGCAATGAGCATGAACTTTGAGCCAGGGGACATGCAGTTTCTCAACAACCACGTGATGTTGCACGCTCGCGAGGCGTATGAGGACGGCCCGACTCCAGAGCACCAGCGTCATCTCCTGCGCATGTGGATCTCGTACCCAGCTGAAATGCGACAGCCGTTGTCGCCCCTACTTGCCGAACGGTACCGCTACGTCTTGGACGGGGGAATGCCACTCAAGACCTAGGGGCGGTGCCTGAAACGAAGCTGGGCTCAGACCATGAAGCGTCCGCCGTTGACGTTGATTGTTTCGCCGGTCATGTAGCCGCTCTCTTCGGAGGCGAGAAACATCATCCACGAGACCAGATCCTCGACTTGTCCATAGCGACCAAGCGGGATGGTCGTCTCGGTCTGCGACCGTTCCGCCTCTGAGCGCACGACCTTGATTCGGTCGGTCAAAACCGCACTCGGCGAAATCGCATTCGACGTGATGCCAGCATCGGCCAGCTCATAGGCAAGGACCCGCGCGAGCGACAGGACGCCGGCCTTAGCTGCCGCATACGGGGGAGAGGATCGGTACATTGCGGTCTGGCCAGCGAGCGAAGCAATCGTGATGATGCGCCCTGCAGTCGACTTGCGGAGGAGCGGAATCGCGCTCTTTGCGGCCAGGAAGACCGCCTTGAGGTTTAACGCGATCACCCGGTCCCACTCCTCTTCCGAAAGCGTTTCGGTCGTGTTCTGCTCCCAGAATCCACCGGCGTTGTTGATCAAGACGTCGAGTCGACCATGGTTGGTCTCGATGGTACGGAAGGCTTCAGCCACGTGCCCCGACGAAGTGATGTCACAGTCGATGAACGTCGTGCCGGTTCGTTCCGCGACCGCGGTCCCTCGTTCGACGTCGATATCGAGTCCGTACACGGTCGCTCCAGCTTCCGCGAACGTTGCCACGGCGCCTTCACCCATCCCGATCGCCGAGCCGGTGATTGCAACAACTCGGTCGTCAAACGACCATGCAACGTTGGACATCGTTCTCTCCTCAGCCCCTAGATTCTGCACGATATAGGAATGCCAACCGCGACGACGAACTTCGCGACAGCGGTGACGACCGATGCAAAGTCCACCAAAAAGGGTCGAGTCGCTCACTCATGGGCCGGTGGCTCGCCGCCGATAGGAAGGGTGGTGACACGACGTCTTTTTCAACGGTTCCGCGACTTCCTTGCCGCGGTGAGGGCTGGTGACCCGCGCGCGACTTGGATCAGCCAGACCCTGCCTCTACCAGTTCTGATCCCAACGACGATCTGGCTGGCAGCGGACTCTGGAACAGTGCTACCTGCAGCGCTGACCTTTGTTGCGGGAGCGGTCTCGTTCAACATCTGGTGGGCGCCGCACATGCGCCGTAACGAACACCCACCGGCGGGCAGCGCTCAGAGCATCGCGACCGCAACCGTCTCTGCCTCCACGCTGTTTGCTCCCGAGGCCGGGCCCTTGTTCGTCGGCTTCGGCCTCATGGGCATTGCGCTCGGTATCGCTAACGGCGGGAGGTGGCATCAGCTCTTTCAGTCGGTCTGCGTCTACGCTGCCGGCTTCTCACTGGTCGGGACCGACGCGTTGACGCTGAGAGCCTGGTTGATCTTTGCCTTGCTCGGGTTGCCGATGACCTACTCCGCAATCTCGTTCGCCGTAGCTGAGAAAGACCACCGAGAGCGGCTCCTCGATTCCGTACTGGTCTCCAGCGGTGGTACTGCGTGGGACGTGTGCGACGAAGGAAAAATCCGCTCGATTCTCGGAATCGGGTTCCGGGGAGTGGAGGTCGACAAAGCCCTCAGCGACCTGATTCACGACGACGACGAGCGGCCGCGGAATCCGAAGCCAGGGGCCACGCTCGAGTACCGTTTGGGGGACGGTGATGGTGGCTGGCGCTGGATTCGAGAAAGCGTGGACACCGCGCCAAGTTCGCGGACCGCCCAGCGCAGCGTTGTTGTTGACATCACCGACGAAAAGATGTCGCAAGAGTTGGACCGGTTGCGTGCGAACCGTGACGAACTCACCGGTCAACCGAACCGTGCAAGTCACATCCAGATCGCCGAGGAGTGGGCGGAACAGGGAACTGGATCCCTGATCATCGTGGACCTCGATGATTTCAAACACATCAATGACACTCTTGGTCATTCAAGTGGTGACCGCGTGCTTCGTGAGGCTGCCGAGCGTTTGGCGGCGGCAGGCCCCGGCATCCACGTTGCTCGGCTCGGAGGTGACGAGTTCGCGTGTCTCATCGACGGCGATCCCGACGGTGTGCAACAGGTGGCCAACGAGCTGATCACTCGGCTGATCGAACCGTTCTCCATCGATTCGATCGTTGTCTACTCAGGAGCTTGTGCCGGGTTCGCAGAGTTCGTCCCCGGCGAGCCTGCTGACGAAATACGTCGCCGTGCGGGAGTCGCGCTCAGGGAGGCCAAAACCTCGGGCAACACGGCCTTGGAGTACGACGAACAGCTCGAAGAACAGTCGGCGAAGCAGAAGGCGTTGGCGATCGACCTACCCGCTGCGCTGCAACGCGGCGACATCATTGTCCACTTCCAGCCAAAGCTTGATCTGTCGACCAGAAGGGTCATTGGGTACGAGGCGCTCGCTCGCTGGCAACATAGCGAACAAGGCTTGCTCGAACCCAGCGTCTTCATGGACTTGATTGCACTGAGCGGTCTTCATACCGAGCTGTATCGGGTCGTTCTCGAGCAGGCGCTGTTCGACCTGGCGACACTGAGGACTTCTGGGGCAGACGTGACCGTCTCAGTCAACGTCGATGCCCGCAACCTCCGCGAGCCCGATCTTGCCTCTCGAACTCTGGCATTGGTCGAGATGTATGGGCTCGAGCCCAAGGATCTCATTCTTGAGCTAACCGAAGAGGTATTGGTAGGTGAAGATCCCGCCCTGACCCAAGCGCTAACCGAGCTCGACGAAGCGGGCGTGACCCTCAGCATCGATGACTTCGGTAGCGGATTCTCGTCGTTGGCATACCTCACGCGTCTGCCCATACGCGAGATGAAACTTGACCGATCGCTCGTCTCACAGGTTCCTCGTTCGAGCCGTGCGAAGGCCATTCTCGAGTCCGTCTTTGGTGTGGCCTCCCGTCTCGGACTCGTCGTTGTTGCCGAGGGCGTCGAACGTCAGGAGACGCTCGAATATCTTGCGACACAAGGTTGCCTGCAGGGTCAGGGATACCTGATCGGCAAGCCCAACACGGCGAGCTATTGGGCTGAGCAACCGACCGATATTCCTCTTGACCGGGCGAGTTGATCAACGCTGTTGAGTCAGCTGACGAGCGACGTGTTGTTCCACTCGTAGTCGAGTTGCCGTGCGGTCCGTTCGGCGAGTTCCGGGCTTGCCGTCCGAGCCACGAGATGTAGTGACATTGCAATGCCCGACGACAACGCCCCGCCCGTGACGATGTGGCCGTTGTCGACCCAGCGAACTCCGCGCGTAGCTCCGTTGGGAACCATCTCGGTGAGTAGGTCAATGTCTTCCCAGTGTGTTGTCCAGTCCGCGCCATCTAGTGCTCCGACCGAGCCCAGCAGGAAGGCTCCGGTACAGACGCTTGCAACAATCGCATCTGGGCGTTCGGCACTTCGTTTCAGTGCAGCGGCGAGGTCCGAATCGGCGAGAGCGGAGTCGAGGTCGATTGCGCCCGGCACGATTACCATGTCCGCCTTGTCGAGCGCCTCCGGAGAAGCGGTCGGCACGAGGCCCAGCCCTCCGTAGGCCTTCACGGGTTGGCCGTCGATGGTCACCATGTCAACATCGAAAGGGCGTGGCCTTCCGTCTCGCTCGGCGATCCGTGAGGCGGTGAGGAAGACCTCGTACGGTCCACCTGTGTCCAGGAGGTCGCAGTCTTCGAACATGATGATGGCGACCCGGTGGGTAGCTGTCGAGGTCTCGCTGCTAGCCGACATTCGCAATCTCCTTTTCGAGGTGCCAGATCTTGGACACGATTCGCCAGCCATCTTCGGTCAGAACGAAGCCCAGGTGGTCAACGAAGACGTTTTGATGGGCTCGGAGTCGGATCTTCACCGTGGCGCTCACCGGTGAGAGGAAGTCGATCGACAAGATCTCGTCCTCCCGTTCTTGTCCAGTGCTCGCTGGCGAAGTCCGTGTACCAACGTCTCGTTCGAAACTCTCGATCGGCTCGACGAAGAGCTTTCCCTGATCGGCATCGAAGAGGCTCGACGATGGGTGGAACACCTCGCTGAGCATGTTGGTATCGCAGTGATAGAGCGAGTCAAAGTACAGCTGCACTGCGTCCAGTAGTGCCGGCAGGGGGTGAGTCACGTCAGGGTCTCCTCGTGGTTTGTCTTCGAACAGCATCAACGAGGGCGGCCGACCGCGAAAGTGGCAGATATGACAAGCTTCGATAATATCTTGCCATTATGGCTCCATCGAATCGGCTCGTCGTCTCCGTGGCTTATGACTCCGTGTGCATGTTCGAGTTCGCGGTTGTGAGCGAGCTCTTCGGGCTCGAGCGTCCCGAGCTCGACGTCGACTGGTACGACTATCGAGTTGTATCTGTCACCGACGGCCCCCTCCAGGCCATCGGTGGCGTGCAGGTCAATGCGGACGCCGGACTCGAGCTGCTCGAGGAGGCGGGCACGATCGTCATCCCTGGCTGGAGCGTCCGCGCTGAAGTCCCGCCATCAGAATTGACCAATGCGTTGGTCGCGGCCCATGAACGGGGCGCCCGTCTCGTCTCGATCTGCTCTGGAGTGTTCGCGCTGGCGGCGACTGGCCTCCTCGACGGAGCAGCAGCGACCACGCATTGGCGCTATGTCGACGAACTGCGGACCCGTTTTCCAGCGATCGATGTTCGACCCGATGTTCTGTACGTCGACAACGGAAACGTGTTGACGTCGGCGGGAAGTGCCGCGGGAATCGATCTTGGGCTGCACCTCATCCGACTCGACTACGGGCCCGATATTGCCAACGAGGTCGCTCGACGAATGGTCGTTCCGACGCATCGAGATGGCGGCCAGGCCCAGTACATCCCACAACCAGTCGCTTACGAGGATGACGTATCGATCAGCCGGACCCTCGAGTGGGCGCTCGGTGCGCTCGAGAGTCCTCTCACCACCAAGGCGCTCGCGCGGCACGCTCAAATGAGCGAGCGAACGTTCGCTCGACGCTTCGCTGATGCCACTGGTGCCACGCCGCATCGCTGGATCACGCTCAACCGGGTGAGACGAGCTCGTGACCTTCTCGAAACAACGACGCTGAGCATCGAACAGGTCGCGTCGCAGTCGGGGCTTGGTAGCGCAGCGAACTTGCGGCATCACTTTGGTCAGGTCGTTCAGACAACGCCCACTCGCTACAGGAAAACGTTCGAGCGAACAGGGTAGGGAAGCAGTCACGGCACTACGTAGGTTTGTATTGATATGGAACGTACCTACCGCATCGGAACTCCGGGCAAGCCCTGGGGCGAAGCCGAAAAGCAACAGTGGTTCGACGAGCGGACGATCGAACGGAGCTACCGCGACGAGGTGCTCGCGAAGCTCGACGCTCTGAAAGCTGACGCTTCGACGGTCGGTTTCGGCCTGTCGCAGTACGGTTCGCTGCCCATTGATTCCGAGCGCTATCCGCTCATGGCCGTCACCGTTCGGTCTCCTAACGCCCAGGCTCCTTGGGTTCTCATAACGGGCGGGGTGCACGGCTATGAAACGAGTGGGGTGCAGGGTGCGCTCAGGTTCCTAGAGACAACTGCCGCGTCGTACAGCGAGCGGGTCAACATGGTCGTTGCCCCGTGTGTGAGCCCGTGGGGATATGAGGTCATCAATCGGTGGAACCCGAACGCGGTCGACCCAAACCGATCGTTCCGAGACGGCGGTGGATCCGAAGAAGCAACGCAACTCATGGCCATGGTTCAAAAGGTGGAGAACAGTGGCGTCGACTTCATCATGCACATGGACCTACACGAGACGACCGACACTGACGAGAGCGAGTTTCGGCCAGCTGTCGCTGCTCGTGACGGCGAACCATTCGTACCCGGAACCATCCCGGACGGCTTCTACACGGTCGGTGATACAGCGAACCCGCAGCCGGATTTCCAGGCCGCGATCATCGCCGGGGTTGAGCCGGTAACCCACATTGCGCCCGCTGACGAAAAGGGACAACTGATTGGATCGGACATGGTCCAGCGTGGCGTCATCAACTATGACCTGCGCAACTGGGGATTGTGCGCTGGCATAACCAACGCTCCGCTGACGAGCACGACCGAGGTCTATCCCGACAGCCCAAAGGCAACCGACGCTATCTGCATCGACGCACAGGTCGCTGCGGTCACCGCTGGCCTTGACCACGCGCTCCATAGCGACCTGACGGTAGCCAGGACCCGCACGCGTGATGACTCGCTACGGCTCGGCGACGATCCAGCCGCGACGTTGTAGTTCGGCAGCGAGTTCTTCAGCTGGGTACTTGCTCAGAGCCTGGCTTGCAGGTGACTTCTTTGTCTTCTGGAAACTCGCGGCGGGCGCGATGCTGTCGGCTTCGATCTCGGAACGTTCCTGCATCTTCTCGATGAACTCGTCAGCTTCGTCGCGAGTGAACTTTCCGCCAGCCTGACGCTGTGTGAAGTCCATGGGATAGCGAGCTTCCTTGAAGCTCTCGAATCCAGCGCCCATCAGGAGGTCGAGGAGTTCATCGAGTTGTTTGTGTGTCGCAGGCGGCCCTGCTGCTTGTCCGAATGCCATCTGATCATCATGACGCACGCAATCGATCAAGTGTTCGATTTCGACAAAAAGAAGTTGGATGTCTGAGGGCTACCGGTCCTCGGTAGAAGGTGATGAGATTCCCCGACCAAGGGGCACCGGCGCCTCAGCTTCTTCGACCATCGTCAGGTCGATCTGTGCATTCAGGGCAACACCACCCTCATCGTGGTACCAATCCTCGTGTGGGTAGTGGTTATGGCACGAGTGGCACTGCGTCGTCTTCCACATCTTCGAACACGACGGGCAAACGCCGCCAGTGTCAAAGGTGTTCCACGAGTGATGACAGCCCGATGGTGCGCAGAACCATGTGCTCGACGGAAGGGGCTTCCATTCGCAACCAGGGCACCAAATCTGCATCCGAGAGATATCGGAACACCACACACGAAGCTTGAGCGACACAGTTCTTCTGACCTGTAACGTCCTCGCCATGACGATTCGCACCAGACCCGGACTGATTGGATTGCCCTTCGACGGAGCATCTTCGTTTCTGCAGGGTTCAGCCAAGGCGCCCGATGAGGTTCGTCGTGTGCTGCACGCTGGATCGGCCAATTGGTTTACCGAACTCGGTGTCGAAGTTCGGCCTGCGACGAACGGCGGCGTTGACGGCTGGGTCGACCTCGGCAACGTTGAGCTGGCAGAAGATGCGTCAATAGCGCATGGACAGATCGTTGCAGCGATTGTCGAAGCCACAGACGACGGGTCGCCGGTCGTTTCTATCGGCGGCGACCACTTCGTAACCTGGCCGATCGTCGAAGCTCTCTCCGAACGTCACAAGGGCCTGACGATCGTCCACATCGACGCCCACCCAGATTTGTATGACGAACTAGACGGCGACCGCTTCAGCCATGCCTGTCCATTCGCCCGGATCATGGAGGCGGATCTCGCGGAGCGTCTCGTCCAGTACGGCATTCGGACCGCCACGACCCATCAGCGCGAGCAGGTCGAACGGTTTGGCGTAGAGATGTTCGAGATCAGCACCTGGGACGGCTCGTTTGCTCCGTTGGAGGGTCCGGTCTATCTCACGATTGACGTTGACGGCCTCGATCCGGCCTTCGCCCCGGGCGTGAGCCACCACGAACCCGGTGGGCTCACCATGCGACAAGTGCTCAACATCGTCCACGACATTGCTCACCAGGGCGCTGAGCTAGTTGGCGCCGACATCGTGGAGATCAACCCCGACCGCGACATCCACGACATGACCGCGATGGTCGGCGCCAAGCTCGTCCGCGAATGCCTAGGACTACTAACCCAAAAAGATTTGTGATGACTTTCCTACCGCATAGGTCGGAAAGTCATCACAAATGTTAGCCGCCTAGCATTTTTTGGAGGAAGCCCTTGCGCTTTGGTTTTTCGGCGTCGGCGAGTGCTGCGCGGAGGCCAGCGATGGGGGTTGCTCCTACGTAGGTGCTGTGGTGTGCGCCGTCGACGAACGTCATGATCGTCGGCATGGACTGGATACCGAAGCGTTCGGCCAGCTTCTTCTCTTTGTCGACATCGACCTTCGCTACCAAGACATCGTCTCCGACCTCGGTCGCCAATTGCTGGAGATCGGGTGCCATTGTCTTGCACGGGCCGCACCATGTGGCCCAGAAATCGACCATGACCACGCGATGCTCAGCAAGGGCATCATCGAAAGTCGAGCGCGTAAGTACTTTGGGTTTTGTGGTGGCCATGTCGCTGTAAACACGGTTCACCCTCGTTCGGATTCCGCGAGAAGACTGAACGCGATGTCCGTTTGAACGGACAAATAAGTGCATTTGTCCGTTCTGAAGTTTCGCCTTCGCTTGGCCGTTAGCTTTAGGTTCAATCGCACGCGGGGTCCTTGTTCAGCGGGTTCAAGGACCCCGCATTCATTTGAATCGACGGGAGAACATTGATGAGCACAGAGTGGGGCTTCGAGACACAGCAGCTGCATGCGGGGCAGGTAGCCGACCCAACGACGGGGTCGCGAGCAGTGCCGATCTATCAGACGACCTCGTTTGTCTTCAACGATGCTGAGCATGCGAAGAACCTCTTCGCACTGGCCGAGATCGGCAATATCTACACCCGCATCATGAACCCCACCCAAGGTGTGCTCGAAGGTCGCATCGCAGCGCTTGAAGGAGCGACCGAGACCGCGGTTGGGCTTCCCGGCGCCCTCGCAGTGTCATCGGGTCAGGCCGCCGAGGTGATCGCGATTCTGAACCTCGCTGAGTCAGGCGACCACATCGTCGCGTCCTCATCGCTCTACGGAGGCACGTACAACCTGCTCCATCACACCCTGCCAAAGATGGGCATCACGACCACCTTCATCGATGATCCTGACGACCTCGATGCTTGGGGTGCCGCAGTCCAGGACAACACCAAGGCCTTCTATGGCGAATCGATTGGCAACCCTCGTGCCAACGTGCTCGACATCGCTGGAATCAGCGAGGTCGCACACGCCAATAACGTGCCGCTCATCGTCGATAATACGGTGGCAACGCCATACCTCATTCGCCCATTCGAACACGGCGCTGACATCGTTGTTCACTCGGCGACCAAGTTCATCGGCGGTCACGGCAACTCGATCGGCGGGCTGATCGTCGACGGCGGTTCGTTCGACTTCGGTGCAAGCGGCAAACACCCGATGCTCACCGAACCCGACCCGAGCTATCACGGCCTCCCATATTGGTCAGCGCTGGGTCCAGGCTCGTACATCATCAAGGCACGGGTTCAGCTGCTTCGCGACCTCGGATCTGCAGTCGCTCCGATGAATGCGTTCCTCTTCCTTCAAGGCCTTGAAACGCTGAGCTTGCGCATGGAGCGTCATTTCTCAAACGCACAAAGGGTCGCAGAGTACCTCGATGGCCATCCGCAGGTTGAGCGCGTGTCCTTCGCCGGCCTACCCAGCTCGCAATGGCATGATCGTGCAACCGAGCTTGGTGGCGGCAAAGGTTACGGCTCGATCGTCGCATTCGACATCGTCGGTGGTCTCGATGCTGGGGTCTCGTTCGTCAATAACCTCGAGCTCCACAGCCACGTGGCAAATATCGGCGATGCGAAGTCACTCGTTATCCACCCAGCGAGCACGACCCATAGTCAGCTCACCGAGGATGAACAGGCTGCATCAGGCGTTCGAGCTGGACTGGTTCGATTGTCGGTCGGGTTGGAGAGCATCGAAGACATCATTGCTGACCTCGACAAAGGGTTCGCCGCAACCTCGTAGTCCGCTATTCGGTTCGTCTACTCGTCGCTGTTATTGAACCAGGCCTGGTCTTGCTGGCTTGGCTCTGGTGAGCTTGGGTGCGTGACTTGCGTGGACGGAGCGGTGGTCTGCTCGGCGCGCTCTTTGGCGAGCTTCGCCTCAAGCTGGGAAATACGGTTCAGCGCAATGTCGAGATCGCTGCGAAGCGCGACAGCGTTCATGGGAGTCTCGCGGGTAGCGGGCTCGGACGCGGCAACCTGGTTGGCGGGTGCCCCGCTGTTCATGAGTAGCTGATTGTGACGTGCGATCTGCTCAGACTGCACAACGAGTTCGGCCTGGATGGCTTGCACCAGGTCGGTCTGGAGCAGGCGGAGGTTTTCGGAGAAGGCATGGGCGTTTTGCGCTTGCTGGTTCGCCTCAGCCACGGACTGCTCGAGCGCCTCGAGTCGTTCGGCTCCAGCACTCATCGACTCGATCTCGGAGAGGCGGCGATCGATTCGGTCCTCCGCCGTATCGATTCGGTACACCATGAAGTCCCGTACTTCATTGTTGGCCTTCTGGGTGGTTGATTCAACATTCTTCACCCAACCCTGAATCGACTGTTGGGTGTCTTTCACCGCCCGCTCGCTGGCAGCGATTTGAGCTTGCAGGGTGGTTGGATCGACCGAGCGCTCTCGGGCTTCCACTCGAGTCTCGATCTCCGCAATGGCCGCAGCGAGTGCATTGACCTGCTCACCGAGACCAGCGTCTTCGAGACCCTTTTCGTGAAGGGCCGCCAATTGAGTCGTCATCTCGACGATTGTCTGCTGTGCCTGCTCGAGGCTGGTGTTCATCTCGTACGTGCGGATCTCGAGGTTGGTGGCCCAGCCGTTCACCGCGTCAAGTTGCTCCTGGAACGCTTCGCCTTCGCCCCGGATTTCGGTGACCGCGTTTTCGGCAACGGCCAGTCGCTCTTCTGTCGCCTTGATTTCGTTATTCGACGCGTCGACGCGGGCGTTTACCCGCTCCATGCCGGTAGTTGCGTTCTCTGCCCATTCCTGGAACTGAGTTACTTTCCGGCCGGTGTTGTCGGCGCGATTCTGAATTTCGAGGATCCGCTGGTCCAGGGTGATCGACCAATCGTTCAACGCGTCGAACTGTTCAACAGATGAATCGCCGCGTTCGAGGATCTCGCCGACCCGGCCATCCACTTCGGTCACCCAGTCGTTGATCGCTTCGATCTGACGGTGGTGTGTATCGACCCGGGGCGTTACCTGATCGCCGCTGTTGACAGAAGCATCGAACGCCGCCAGCGCGGCCGGATCGACTTCGGCTCTCTGCTGGGCGAGTTCTTCAAGTTGAGCCGCCGTCTCGGCAGCCCGGGACTCAATATCGCGGGTTCGTTCTTCGAGATGATTGGTTCGTTCGTGGGTTTCGTTGATGCGTTCGTGGACTTCGTTGACGCGGTTGTTGACGGCGTCGTTCTGTTCGTTGGTTTGGCCTTCGAGCGCCCCAGTCCGCTCGTCGAGGGCGTTGACCCGATCGTTGACGGCCTCGACCTGTTCGCGGGATCGGCCTTCGAGAAGCTGGGTGCGTCCCTCCACAGCGTTGACCCGGTTGTTGACGGCTTCGACCTGCTCCCGCGTTTTTGCGGCGTGGGCTTCGGTCTCGTCGGCGCGTTCGTCGAGGGTGTTGGCTCGGTTGTTGACGGCGTCGATTTGTTGGTCGTGGCCGTCGAGTCGAGGAGTTGTTTCGTCGATGCGGCTGGTGAGCGTGTTGAGTTCTTCGTGGGGGATCTCTGCGACGGTTGTGGCGGGAGTGTTTGCTTGTTCTTCGATGAGTTGGTCGAGGCGCTCTTCGGTTGTTTGAGACCGATCTTCGAGTGCAGCGGT